>JAGRKV010000011.1 GCA_020442165.1 Hyphomicrobiaceae bacterium
CCCTCCAGACCCTGCAACGACAGGAGCGGAAGGAAGACAAAGCAGATGATGAGAATTCCCGAAGAAACCGGCGTCGCAACCTCGGACGCGGCCCTGTAGACCTGGTGCAACATCGGAATCGGCGACTTGCCACTCGTATGATGCAGCCGCTCGACCGTGTTCTCGACAACCACCACCGCGGCATCGACAATGAGACCGATAGCGATTGCAAGACCGCCGAGGCTCATCAGGTTGGCCGACATGCCAAAAATCCGCATCATCACGAGGGTGACGAGGGCCGCCATCGGCAACGTAACTGCCACGACGAGTGCCGCGCGCAAATTGCCCAGGAAGGCGAACAACAGGACGACGACAAGCATAGTCGCCTCGACGAGGGCCTTTTGAACAGTCCCAACCGCTCGTTGGATCAAGTCGGAGCGGTCATAGAAAGCCTCGATGCGCACGCCCTCGGGCAGCCCGTGCTGCAACTCGGCAATACGCGCGCGCACATCCGCTACAATGGCGCTTGCGTCTGCGCCGCGCAGAGACAAGACCAGACCCTGCACTGCTTCTCCCCGGCCGTCGCGCGTAACGGCGCCGTAACGCGTCAGGCTGCCGATACTCACCTTCGCGACATCGCCGACCCGAAGAACCCGACCGGCAACGGATTTAAGCACGATCTGCTCGACGTCGGCCGGTGATCGGATGGCACCCTCTGCGCGGACGACGAGCGCCTTCTCGCCTTCGCTGACTCGGCCAGCACCGTCATTCCGATTACCGGCCTCGATGGCCTGGGCAAGGGCAGCCACATTGAGCCCGCTTGCCGCTAAAGCAGCGCCGTCAGGTACCACTTCGAATGTGCGGACGAAGCCACCGAGCGCATTGACGTCAGCGACCCCGGCAATGGTCCGCAGTGCAGGCCTTATCGTCCAGTCCAGAAGGCTGCGCCGTTCCTCCAACGAGAGCACGCCTCCTTCGATCGTGAACATGAAGACGTCCGAGAGCGGCGTAGATACGGGTGCCAATCCGCCGGTTACACTGCCGGGCAAATCTCCGCGCACTCCAGCGAGACGTTCTGCCACCTGCTGGCGAGCCCAGTAGATGTCTGTGCCTTCGGCAAAGTCGAGTGTTATGTCAGCGACCGCATACTTGGCCATGGAGCGCAGGATCGTCTGCCCCGGAATGCCGAGAAGCTCCATCTCGATGGGGGCGATGACGCGCGTTTCGACCTCCTCCGGCGTCATGCCGGGAGCCTTCATGATCAACTTCACCTGGACGGGCGAGATGTTGGGGAAAGCGTCGATTGGAATGGTGCGGAACGCATAGGCACCGAGGCCCGCCAAGAGTAGCGTGACCAGCAGGGTGAATGCGCGCTGCGTCAGGGAGAATTCAACAAGCTTCCGGAGCATGATTCAATCACCCACCAGAATGGCTTCAAGTTGCGGTAGCCCCGACGCCGCGACTTTGTCGCCGGCCAATAGATCTCCAGAGATCGTGGCGATATCCAGCGTCCTCCCTCGCAGGCGGACCGGCTTGAGAGTGAATCCCTCAGCGTTGCGGGAAAAGACCGTGTATCCCCCCCCGATCCACACCACAGCGCTTGCCGGCACATGCAATGCACCAGTTGGACTGGGGTGCATCAGATTGAGCTTCACCATTTGCCCGGGCAGAAGACCCGAGCCAGCCGGCACCGCAGCAAGAAGCCGCACCGAGCGAGTCATCTTGTCGATGTTCCGCCCGATCGAAATCACTTTTCCCGCGGGTCCGTCGACGACCTCGATACTGTCGCCAACTTCAACCCTGTCGACGAGGGAGACCGGCAGCTGCACTTCGAGCCAGACTTCTGCACTGGTATCGATCAAAACAGCAGACGCCATCGCTGCAATTGGTTCGCCGGTCATTGCTTCGGCCTCGGCCACCTGACCATCGGCGGGAGCGCAAATCGTATAGCGCCCGCCTTCACTCGCTTTGATGCCCCCGATAGATACGGTCGCCTTCAGCTGCATGTTCACAGCCTGGATCTTGGAGACTTGAGCCTCGGCTTCATCGGCAAGGAATGGGCTGGCAATGTTCTTGTCGGACAGCGCGCGCTTACGCTTTGCCACGGCGATGGCTGCCTGAAATTCGGCTTCCGACTGGGCCAACTGGCTCTGCGCGTCCAAAAGGTCGCGGCTTGCAACGGTTACGACCGGATCGCCCTTCTTGACCTGTTGGCCAGGCAGCACGTGAACCTGCACGACCGTTCCTGCAAACGGAGCGACTGCCGCAACGCGCTGGTTGAGCGGGGGGATGACGGTTCCCGGCAGCTGCGCCACGGCTTCCAGGGCGGCCGGGCGCACTTCTTCCAGGCGGACTTCAAGCTGCTGAATCTGATCGGGCGAAACCGCCAGATCCTTGCTGTGGCAGGGTGTCGCCTGCATCGCAGTAAAAACGCACGCGATACCGAAAATAGAACGAGAATACGGCAATTTGTCCTCCTGCTATCGTGCCCCGTCATCTCGGCGCCTGCGTCAGTCCCACACCAAGCTGAAGTCATCCTGGATTCCGTTCGGCATCTCAGTGCGACAACGCGCTGCCACCAGCCTTGACGGCTTTCAGGTTGGCCGTGCTTACTGGATCTCACACACATCATTACAGGAGGCTGTCATGCGCGTTCTTTTGATCGCGGATGATGATGGGATCTGAGCACGGCTCGTGGACGGACTGACCGCTGCCGGATTTGTTGTCGAGCGCGCGGCGACCAGCCCCGGCAGCTACGCGATGGGACGGGATCAGGCGTTCGGCGCGATTGTTATGGATCTCGGCCTGCCTGGAATGGAGGGCATCGACGCCCTTAAGCGATGGCGAGCGTGGGTGTGAAGTCCCCCACCATGGTCCAAGAGATGGTCATGATGTTGTTCTTGTTCCCGTCTCGTGTTGTCACCAGGACAACAGGACCTGGCTCGATGAGGGTGAAGACCCTGCTGAGCTCAAGTTCGCGCATAGACGTATCTCCTGAGAGAACGAAGCGGCCGTTGTACACGATGGCATTGCCGCGTCATGCGCCAGAACTCTTACATTTGCAGACATTGGCGCATCTTCCGCGAGGGTGCGTCTTCGCTCCACGGGCAGCTGCCCTGTCGGGTACATGGCAATCATTATTGCCGTGCCATTGAAGCGTCCGGCTATTGACAACACAACGGCCAACCGCCCTCATTGCATACCCAATTTCTAGAGGACGGTCGTGCGTGGCTTACTCCCAGAGCGTTGGCAATACGAGATACTCGTTCCCAACCCTGAAATCGCTTCTTGCAAAGGCCTCGCCACCTCGCGCTGGCGATCGGCTTGCCGGCGTGGCGGCCGCCACCGCGGAGGAAAACGTTGCTGCGAAGTTGGCGCTCGCCGACGTCCCTCTTTCAAGGATTCTCGCCGAACCACTGATTCCCTATGAGGACGACGCTGTCACCCGGCTCATCATCGATTCACACGACGCAAGAGCATTCGAACAGATCTCCAACATGACCGTCGGTGAGTTCCGTGAGTTTCTTCTGTCGCACGATACCGATGCGAAGGTGCTCACCGGCTTGGCCCAAGCAATCACGCCCGAGATGGCCGCAGCCGTCTGCAAACTGATGCGCAACCAGGACCTCATTCTGGCAGCCCGCAAGTGCCACGTGACGACCGCGTTTCGCAACACCATCGGCCTTCCGGGAACAATGGCTGTGCGCCTTCAGCCAAATCACCCCACAGACGATGTCGCCGGGATCGTTGCCTCGATTGCGGATGGTCTGATGTACGGCTGTGGCGATGCTGTCATCGGCATAAACCCGGCGACAGATCAGCCAGCGCGCATCGAGGAGCTATTACGCCTGCTCGACAACTTCATTCAGCGCTATGCGATCCCGACGCAGGGTTGCGTATTATGCCACGTATCGACGACCCTGGATCTGATGGCTGCTGGCATACCGGTTGATCTCGTTTTCCAATCGATCGGAGGCACAGAAGCGACCAATCGCTCCTTCGGCATTACTCTCGATATGTTGCGGGAAGCCAGCGATGCAGCGCAAAGTCTGAAGCGCGGCACCATCGGCCAAAACGTGATGTATTTCGAAACAGGTCAAGGCTCGGCACTTTCAGCTGATGCTCACTTTGGCATCGACCAGCAAACGTGTGAAGCACGCGCCTATGCCGTGGCGCGGGCATTCGACCCGCTGCTCGTTAATTCGGTCGTCGGCTTCATCGGTCCGGAGTATCTCTATGACGGCAAGGAAATTCTGCGCGCGGCACTGGAGGATCACTTCTGCGGCAAGCTCATGGGACTGCCGATGGGTATTGACGTCTGCTACACCAATCATGCAGAGGCGGATCAGGACGACATGGACGTCGTGCTCGCCGCGCTTGCGGCATCCGGCGTCACATACATCATGGGCGTACCAGGAGCGGACGACGTCATGCTCGGCTACCAGTCGACCTCCTTCCACGATGCCATGTTTGTTCGCGAAGCCTTTGGTCTTGGACGCGCGCCGGAATTCGAAAAATGGCTTGCCGAAATGAGGATCACTGATCCCTCCGGTCGTCTCCTGCCTCCTGCAGGTGGGCACCGCCTCATCGAGGACGCCATACCAGTAGGAGCGCCATGACTGGAGCACCGCGAGATCCCTGGGCGCGACTCGGCACGTGGACGCCAGCACGCATTGCACTAGGCCGTGCGGGCGCGTCACTGCCGACTCGTGAAGTGTTGTCGTTCGCTTTGGCGCATGCCCGCGCGCGGGATGCGGTCCATGCGCGCCTCGATCTGGCTGCGCTGGCGAGTGATCTCAAATTGCTCGGGCTGACGAGCGTGGAAGCGAGCAGCATGGCGCGAGATCGCGTTACATATCTGCGCCGCCCCGATCTCGGCAGGCAGCTCGACCATGCGTCTCAAGACCGCCTGACGGTGCATCGAGGCGACGGTTGCGATCTGGTTGTCTTGATAGGCGATGGACTCTCCGCGACAGCCGTTGCCGCAAACGCAGTTCCGCTGATGAGTGCGCTGCTGCCACTTCTGAGAAAACTGGAATTGAAACTCGGCGCTGTTGTAATCGCGCAAAATGCCAGGGTCGCGCTCGGAGACGCGGTGGGCGTCTCGCTCGGTGCCCGTCTCGTTGCAGTACTGATCGGAGAACGGCCCGGGCTCTCAGCGGCCGACAGCCTGAGCGTCTATCTCACGTATGCACCTCGCGCCGGACGGACGGACGCTGAACGCAATTGCATCTCGAACATTCGGGCGGACGGTCTTACGCCCGAAGCTGCCGCGATCAACCTCTCCTGGCTCATATCGGCAGCCATGGAGATGAAACTGACGGGAGTGAGTTTGAAGGATCGCAGTGTTGCCGTGCGGGCGACGTCGGAACATTTGGCAGGCCAAGGAAAGTAAACTCAAGTCGGCACGCGTCTACTCGCGCAAACGATTGAAGCGGTTTCATCACAATCCCATTGGCGGTCATCGCCCCTGCGGAAAAGCGCCCCAGTTTGCGCCGCCAAATTCGTCCGCAGGCAAAGGAATATCGGCAAAGGTCCGTACGGCCATCTGACAGTTCACTGTAAAATTCTGCCCCCGAAATAACGAGGGCCCCCGCATTGGGCTATTGGAGATTGGCAGAATTACTTTTCTTTTCGAATTGAACCGAGGCTAGGCTTGCCGCGACGGAGCCTGTGAAGCCGGTCCGTGCGCGGGAGCGCACGGTTCGGTTACCTCACTCGGAACAGCGTCTCGGACAAGGGTTTACCCAATGAAATCGATGTATTCGGCAATCGCCGCCGTAGCCGTCCTCGTGGCCGGCGCCGCACCGTCGCACGCACTCAAGGTCAACAGTGTGCAACTGGGGATCCTCGCAGAAAAGGGCGGGGCGTGTCCTCGCGACGCAACCCTCAAGGCGTGGGCGCACGTCGATGGTCCGGGGTCGGTAAAGTTTATCATCCATGGCGCAAGCGGCAGCCAGAGCGGACCCCTCGCCGCAACCGCGGTCAAAGGGGCCGCCGGCAACTACTTGGCCACACACACGCGGAACATCACCATCGCGACCGACGTCGACACCAAGTATCGGGTCGAGGTTGCCGGAACGGGCAAGTTTTCTAATTGGGTGCCACTGAAGGCAGAATGCGGACCGAAGCCGCGGCCAAAGTCTGAGACCAAGACGAAGGGCTCCGATGCCACCCCGCCGGTCAAAAAGGCCGGGGAAGACGACGGTCCGAAACCACGCAAGACGACCAAGACCCAAGGATCGAGCAGCAAGCCGCCGACGAAGAAGGCATCTAGCGACGATGGAAAGCCGGCCACGAAGCCGGTCAACACGCCGACAACCAAGCCGGCGTCGAAACCCAATTCGAAATCAGTCAAGACCTGCAAGGCGAATGTCTCGGTCAACCGGTATGGCGCCCTTACGAAGGCAGGTGGCATCATATCTGCGCGCAACGCGTGGCGCGCCGCGGTGATCCAGAACTACGGCACCAAGTGGGCACAACTCAGCAAGGCTTCCGACCGCCATGAGAGTTGCTCGCGCAAGAAGGGCCTGTTCACGTGCGCCGTTTCCGCGAAACCGTGCGATCGCTGATGCACAAATAGGTCTTCGCAATATACCGCCGGCACTCCAGGAATGGGGAGCTGGCGGTTGTCGTTTGTTTCTCTCGGGTTGATTGGCACCTGGGCAAAGAACCCGGTTATCCAGCATGAATCGAGGCCCGACTTCCATCCAGTCATAGGGATAGACTGACCGCGAGTTGGTGTGGTTCAGAATCAATTTTATTCAGATGTAGTGCGCGGGCTTGCGTCGTCAGCTAACAATCCAGCAGGGGCGGGAAAAAGGTCAGAATCCAAAAAAACCGCAAGCCAGACTGTCGGGCCAGTCGTATCCGTCGAGACCACACGATGACGACAATGTGCCGGCAGATAGATGGCATCGCCTGGCCCAAGAACATGCTCCTGCTTTCGCCCTTCAATTTCCAGTCTCGCCCTGCCACCCAAAACAATGACGAACTCGGCCTCATTTTGATCGTACCAGAATCCGCTCGGAGACGCTTGGCCGAAGGAAACGATGCGCTCCACCCGTACACCGCGGCCGACGACAAGGTTCTCGATGAACTCTTCATCGACTCTGCTCGGCAACGAAGAAACGAGATTGAGAATAGACATCAGCGGTCTCTCGGTGCCTGAAGCGGCTGAAGGGATGTTTGCAGGGCATGCGTGGCGGCCTTGTCGTTATGCACGAGCTGGATCACTTCATTATTTGAGCACCCCCAAACCGTGAGTTTTGCCGAATTATCGTGACGGTGCAAGTAAGGCAGCAGGACAAGCGTCGATCATCAGCACCTCTTGAGTCTGCTTGCAGCCACAGCAACAGTCATCGGATGGGCGAAGCGGCTTTGCTCGAGTTTGCAGACCATCATCATTCGGGAACACCAATACTACCGGACCGACGTCAGCCCTGGACTAGGCCTTGAAGGCCGATGAATGAGATGCGACGCTCTTCGATACTCGCGACAGATGCTAGGAGAAACGCATGATGCGCATATTTGCCACCACCACCATCCTCGCGCTGATCATGATGGTGGCTGTAGCCGCGAGCGCCGGCGAAAATCAGCTTGCAATTGAGGGCTTCGGCAAAGCGCGCTCGATCTCAGCGTCGGCCCTCCTTGCGCGTAACGACCTCGCCACCATCGAGATCAGCAATGATCCGGCCTACATGCGCACAATGACCTATGCGGCCGTGCCCTTCCTGGCGCTCTTGCCAGATACCGATCTTGCAGCGTTCGACACGTTGGAAATACGCGCGACGGATGGTTTCGTCTCGCAACTTCCGACAACGCTTTTCGAGAGTGCTAGATCAGGTGGGGCAACACCTTGGCTTGCCATCGAGATGCCAAACTCTCCGTGGCCCACACTGCCAGGTAAGAACATCAGCGCCGGGCCGTTTTTCTTGGTCTGGCAGCACCCTGCGCGGTCGCGCATCGGCCCAGAGCAATGGCCCTATGCGATAGCGTCCATAGAGGCCGTTGCCTCGCCGATCAAACGCTGGCCAAACATGTCCGTCGCCGATGACGTGCCAGAAAACGCACCGGAGCGGCACGGACTCGTGTCCTTCATCAAGAACTGCCTTGCATGTCACAAGATTGATGGTGCTGGAAAAGCAGATGTCGGTCCGGATCTTGCGCGGCCTGTGGCGCCGACAGAATACATGACTCGAAAGGGCCTGAAGCAGCTGATCCGCGATCCCGCCTCAGTCCGCACATGGCCCGATCAGAAGATGCAGGGCTTCCCTGCCGACATTCTACCCGACGATGAACTCGATGACCTCATCGCCTACATCTCACACATTGCGAGGCGTCGCGAGATGCGGGAAGTTGCACATACGATAAGCGATAAAGAAATTGTCGTTGTTCGCCCCACCAGCGCTCAAAGTTCGAAGCAGCGACTGCGGGTCTTCGAAGGGATTTCAGGAAAGACCGCCGGAGCGGAAGGCATTTCCATGATCCGCGTCGTCATACCTCCCGGAGGGCAGGCCGAAGCCCACTATCATAAGGGATACGAGACTGCGATCTACGTGTTGCAGGGGCGGGTCGAGACGCGTTACGGGCAGCAACTGAAGAAGTCGGTCGTGAACGAAGCAGGCGACTTCATCTTCATTCCCCCGGACGTCCCGCATCAACCTCGCAATCTAAGCTCGACTGAACCGGCAATCGCGATTGTCACTCGGACCGATCCCAACGAACAGGAAAGCGTTGTTACCTATCAACCGAAGTGAAACGCGCTGATCGATCAATCCCGAACATTCCGCGCGGATCTCGACGGATGATGCAAACCGTACATTCGAGCTTGATCAAGCTATGACGACTTCTGCGCGCCACCAGCGATGCCGTTTCGACGAAGCGTCAGCAGCCCGACGATGGAAACCGTTGTGAATGCCGCACCAGCGAGGAACGTGCCTTTGGGCCCAATGGCGTCCCATAGTCCGCCAGCGATGACGCTGGCAGCAAGCAGGGCAATTCCGGTCATCAGATTGAACATGCCGTAGGCCGTGCCGCGTAGCTCCGCCGGCGCAGTATCGGCGACGAGCGCCGCCATCAGGCCCTGTGTCAAGCCCATGTGCAACCCCCACAGGATGACACCCACAGCGACTCCGGTAATGCCGCTGGACAGCGCAAGCACAATGTCGGCAACGATCAGGAGCGCAAGCCCTGCCAACAGGATGGAACGACGGTCCATGCGGTCGGAAAGAACTCCGGCCGGATAGGCGGCAATAGAGTAGACGAAATTCATCAGCACCATCACTGCCGGAACCATCGCGATTGGAAGGCCCACCAATTGTGCCTTCAGAATGAGAAAGGCTTCGCTGAACCGGGCCAGCGTGAACACGGTCGCGATACACACAACCCACCAGTACTCGATGCCCAGCAATGCAAGTTCCGCGCGGCTCAGCGGTGATTTGACCGTGCGAAGCTCGGCCGGTCGCTCGGGCTCCTTGACGGCAACGGCGATCAGCCCGAAGGCGAGAAAAGCAGGAATGACGGCGGCCCAGAACACAGCCTGGAAATTGTTGGCTGTCCAGAGCATCAGCAGGATCACGAGCAACGGCCCGACAAACGCGCCAATCGTATCGAGCGATTGCCTTAGACCGAAACTGGCGCCACGCAACTCGGGCGGAGCCAAGTCGGCCACGAGCGCGTCGCGAGGCGCGCCGCGAACACCCTTGCCGACCCGGTCTATGAAGCGGGCCGCAATCAGCCAGGAAAGGCTCGGCGCAAGCGGGAAGATAGGCTTGGTGAAGGCCGCCATGCCATAACCGAGGACGGCAAGTCCTTTGCGTTTCCCGATCCTATCGGACAATGCGCCGGAGAAGATCTTGGTGATGGCTGCGGTTGCCTCGGCAATGCCCTCGATGATCCCCACCGCCAAGGTCGAGGTGCCCAGCACTGTCACCATATAAACCGGCAGCAAGGCATGGATCATCTCGGACGAGATATCCATGAGCATCGAGACGAAGCCCAGGATCCAGACGCCTGCTGGGATCTGCTTCAAGCGCCCTTTGACCGATTGCGATACCACGATGTCGAGCATCCTCTCCCATCGAAAGGCGCCGCCGCCGCAACTTGGCGAGCAAGAAGCCTTAGCGCGCGGGTACCGCAAAGGTCCGCAGCTGTTGCCTGTCCCCCAAGGGTCAATAACCTTGCGGTGGTCTTCGCGGGACGCCATCCCCATCCCACTCGCAATCGCCATACGTTGCACGGTCCATGGGCCAGCTGCCGATCAGAGAAACAGGCGCCAACAACAACTTGCCGCACAATTGCCTTTCCCCTTCAATCAGCGCCAATCTCACGGTTACAATCAATCCGCAGCGTCCGTCATGCCTTTCCGGCGACCATGGCGGCACTCAGCACGCGGGCATAGTTGCCGATGGAAATCTTGCGTAGGCGAGACTGCTCGACGCCTCGCGCCTCCAAATGGGTGACGACGCGCCGGAGATCGGCGTAGTTCTTGATTGGACTGTTCGCGATTGCGTTCAAGTCCGTCCCGAATGCGACGTGATCGTCGCCGAGCAGCTGCGCCATCTGGAGCAGTCGATTGGCGTAGGACTCGATGGTGCTACCGACATCCGACGGCAATGCCCACAGCCCGACAACTCCGCCTTTCGCGGCAATCGCGCGCGCCTCCTCGGCGCTGATCTGACGAGCACGCCATGCCGGCATCCGCCAGTTGGGTTCGCCACGCGCGATCGATGAGTGCGACCACACCACCGGCGAGCGCGAGATCTCAAGGGACTGCTCCACCGTTGGCTTCGTCCCGTGTGCAAGGTCAATCAGGATGCCGAGACGATTTGCTTCGCGGATAACGTCGCGGCCGAAGGCGGTGAGGCCACCGTGCGCCGGTGCCTCTGTCTGGAAGTCGCCGATGGTATTGCGCGCATAATGGACAAGCTGAAGATGTCGGACACCGCCGTCATACGCAGCCTCAAGTCCAGCGAGCCCGTCATCGAGAAATGTCGCACCTTCAACCGACAGGACGACATGCGGTTCGCCCGAAAGCGCCCGCTCGATGTCGACAGGCGTGCGCACGACCTTGAGTTTCTGCTCGGCAAGATGCCGATGTATTCGTTCGAGTTCCTCCCGGAACCACGCTGTTGCCGCGCCACGCTTGGGGGCTCCGTTCTGCTTCAAACCAGTGGCCGAGCGACGGATCCATGGCATGTCGCCGACCAGAGACCACGATACGAGAGTGACGCCGCCGCTCGCCATATTGCGCCTGAGCGGTTGTCGCGCGGCTGGATTGGGACCAATGAAGAAAAGATGTGCGTGCATGTCGGCAATCGGCATCATGTCTGCCGCACGCAGCCCGGTCGGGCGCGCAAGGCTCGCAGCCATGGCCGCGAGCACTGCGCGGCGGTTGATCAGCATGGATAGGCCCCGCAGAAAAAGTGCGCAATCTTGTGCGGCACTTCAGTGCTGCTCTCACTCGAACATGATCGTCGCTACGTAGTCCATTGTCCGGCTCGTGTTGTTGGACGGCAGCAGCGTATTGATCAGATAGGATGTTGGCGAGTAGTTGTCGGGCATGCTCCGTCTGAACCCGCGGCTGATGAAATAGGCTTGAATGCGGGACATTCCGCCCTTTTCGACAGCCTTGTAGTACGTCTTGAGGGGCTCGAATTTGGGTTGCATATCCTTTGCGACCTGGCGGTGCCCTTCGGACATTTTTGCCGCTCGTGAAGTGTCTTCTATGAACACCGAGTCGAGTAGTGCATCACGCTCGCTGTTTGGAAGCTGCAAGGCGTCAACAACAAGCAACGGACCATCCGCCAATCCCGCCTTCGTAAACCGCGATCGGCTGGTAATGAAGCTGCCCGTCGCCCGCATTGGCGTCATCGCAGGCTTGATGCAGGACGGTATCCGACTGCTTTGGAATACGCTTCCATCTCCCGGATCGCAGCTACGGAGCGCAAGCAACGACCAGGCAAACTCGGAACAGAACAGGTCGAGAGGCTGGCCGCTACTCGTGGATTGACCCAGTGCGGCCTGACCAAAGGTCTTCACAAATTCAGGCGACTTTCCAGACCGGTACTTTGGATTGTTGTAGTCCTTATTGAAGGCCACTTGCGTTGGGTAGACCTGCTTGGTGCGATTGGCGAGCTGTTGTGCCCAGGCAGCAAGATTCTTCCGCTGCGCTTCAGTCAGTCCCCGCGGACGAATGACATGCATGAACTTGAGGGTGCGATAGTGCTCGCTTGTGAAATCGCCGCGTCCGAGCGTCTCGACATCCATGGGATTATCCATATGACGAATGATCCCGTTGGGCGCGAGGTAGGCCATGCCCGCATGACTGACACCCAACTGAATGTTGGGATAGGTGCCGGCGCCGCCCCATTCCGGCCGGAAGGACAATAGAATATCGCCCGTCTGGATCAGGCCGCTCTGCGTGATGCGTTTGCTGAAGCCCACACGCTTTGTTTTCACGATCCGCAACCCGACGTGTGCAGCATTGTCTTTGTACTTCGGGTAGCGAAATTCAATCAATTGATCGGTCGTGTTGATGGTCTTCGGCAACTCAAGCCACGCGCTCTCCGGGACTGTGTAGAAGACGGGGACATCGAGGCGCCGGGCGATATCCTGGCTGGTGCTCTCGCTGTAGGTGAACTCTGCGGCGCAAGTGAAGTTAGGATTGGCGACCAATCCTGCTGCAAGCAGCAAAGCTCCCAATACGCGCATGTCGTCGTACTCCCCAAACATGACCCAACCGAAACGTGCGTGCGTCAACCTGCCCGTGGTCCACACATCGGGCGCCATCCTATGAGTTATTGGCTTACGTGCCTATACGGGAAATCCACGGCGAGCATGCGAAAATAGGGCAGAAATCGGACCCATGATCTTGTTTCGAACCACCCGTTCTCGGACAGGACGGCTGCGGCTCTCCCTGCTGAGCCTGCCGGCGATCGCACTTGCCGGCTACTGCGGCTGGATCACCTGGCTCGGACGTGAGTTTGCCCCGCCAAGTCGTTGCCACGGCACCGCCGTCAACGGCTACCTGACTCATGGTCGCCGCCTGCCGTACTCAGGTGAGAACTTTCGCGCCTACAGCCTGTTGGGTTACCTGAGCGGACGCACGTTCATGCACGGAGCCGTTCGCGATGCGGTCCTCTCCAGCTACGCGAGGGTGGCGACAAGGCGACCTGAGTTGCGTTTCGTCTACGGCGAAGGCAGCTGGCCTTGGGGCGGCTCGTTGTGGCCGCATAGAACCCACGCCAACGGGACCTCGGTCGACTTCTTCGTACCGCTGCGCACGCGCGATGGCGACGTCGCCGAGATGCCGGTGTCCGTTTTCAACAAGCTCGGCTACAGCGTCGGCTTCGACAATGCCGGCCGTGCCGGCGATCTGCAGATCGACTTCGAGGCAATGGCTCTGCATCTTGTGGAACTCGACCATGCTGCGCGCGAATATGGTCTGAAGGTCCGGCGCGTAATTTTCGACAGCCATCTGCAGCCGCACCTGTTCGCCACCCGAGAGGGAGCCAAGCTGTCGGGGAGACTGTCCTTCCTCGGCAAGGCCTGGGTTCGACACGACCAGCACTATCACGTCGATTTCGGCGGGGCCTGCGGCTGACGAACGCTCGAGCTTCTTTCAATGTCTTCACTTCGCAGTCGAGCGGCCATATCCACCAGAAGCTCTTCCCGAGGATTAACAAAGAAATCCCGGCGACGCGGGCGGGCCTCGCGGCAGCACACTACCGCATCGTCGTGCGGCCCATTGCGTGTCCGCTCAGCGCCACGTCATCGAAGCGGACGGCGGCGAAGTTACCGCCACGTAACTTGCTGTCGATTGCCAAGTTGAAAGGGCAAGGTCCCTCTTTTTTCCCTCTATCTGCAGCTTCGTCCGAATCGCCCAGACGTGGCTCATCCGCAGGGATGTGTTGGCGCCAACAGGCTTGCCTGTATTTCAAGGCATGCCCACGGGGCACTGTCACAAAGCTGCAATGTGGCGGCCATAACCTCTAGCAAAACCCCGTTCAAAACCTTTGGCATCGTCTCGTGATCGTGCTGATTCCCTCGCCGCTCGCTGCCGCTTCAATCGCTGTCTTGCTCGCCTGCCTGCTAACAGTGCATGCACCCGAAGCAAACGCTCAGGCTGGCCCTACTGACCTGCCCAATTTCTTCGGACCACGTTTAGCTTGAGAGATCAGCCCTCGTTGCTTTTGCTGTTTGCCTCTTGCGAGGCGGTTGCGCGACGGGGCGGAGCGCGGAGGCCCCACATACCGCAGCGA
>JAGRKV010000079.1 GCA_020442165.1 Hyphomicrobiaceae bacterium
CAAGTTCGAGGCACGCGGCCTGCGGCTTGGCCACGGCGTATGGGATCTCGTGTTCCGGCGCCGGGGCTGAGCGGCGCAGGCTGTGCCGAAGGTCGTGGTCATTCCGCAGGGCGGCTGCCGTCGTATGCGGCGCTCGTCGCCAGAAGTGATGCCACGGCCGTGGATTGCACGAAGCGTATCGATCGATCACCCGCATTTTTCTGCGCTGCGGCAGCCAGCGAAATCCATTTGCGCTTCGGCAGCAGCCGGCCAGTTGCCGACGTTCGTCTTCCCGCCAGGGCGGTCATTCAGAAGACCGGACCACCCCAAAACCTGTCGGAAGGCCTATGAGTCCTCGTCGGCCATCACTGACGGCCAACCTGCGCCGACTGAGCGACAGCAACGCTGCAGTCAGCTGGCGTACGACGTTCAGCGACTTCGAACGGCAGGTCCTCAGTTCATCGAACTGGAGCTATCGACCCACCCCCGACCTTCAGGCAATAGCAGCATCAAAGTTGCCAAGCAGGGTCCAGCAGCCGAGCGAGGCTAAGCCCTTGCGATTCGAGCTAACCTGGGTTCTTCGCGGATGCGACATGATACATTCGGCTTTCCCCTTGACGCCGGACGCCATGCATGGCCTACACGCCTAACCTACCTGGCTCGGCTCGCCGCCACCTTGTAGCTGCAGATGTCCTCTATGAGATCGAGGCGCGTCGCGACGTGGCTGGCTACCTTTACGGTATAGCCACCGAATGTGCGCTAAAGGCGATGATGCTTGAAGCAGGTATACGGCCACTCGGCAATGACAGACGGAGAGATGATCCTTTTTACGCACATTTTCCTGAATTGAAGACTCACCTGCGTGACTCCCAACTGGGTCGGGCCGCGACGACGCTAATGAGATTCATTGAGGACCCAAACCTCATGAACCAATGGAGTACTGATATGCGCTATTGCAGGGGTGAAGAAATCCAGGCCGATTGGGTGCGCCGCTGGCGGGAGCAAGCCCGAAACATTGTTAGTGCGATAGGTACCTGAGGGGGCAAACCCATGACAACCCGCTTCGACGACAGTCTGCCCGCCTTGGCTAAGATCATCGATGAAGAACTTGGCGGTGACGCGCTGGCCCGTGGAGTCGCATTAAGGGACGCTGCCGGTCGTCTAGCATTCTTTACTTCAGAAGCGCTATCGCCCGACGTTGTTGAGCGGGTATCGTGCCTGCTGAAGAGAAAACTCGGCGCATACGCTCGGGATGATCGCGTATTGGCCGGCTGCAAAGATGTTGGCGCGCGACGCGTTTTGGAAAGTCAGGACGGAATCTTGATCGACGCTGGCGGCTTTCGAGTTCGTCTTCTGGATCGGCGTTTGGTAGGCGCCGACTGGCTGGGGGCTCCCGCACAACAATCTCTGCCGCCGCCGCGATTCGTCTTCGCGAGCCTTAAGGGCGGAGTTGGCCGTTCCACTGCTCTTGCGGTCACCGCATCAGACCTTGCTTCGCGGGGGTTGCGGGTCTTGGCCATTGATTTGGACCTCGAGGCACCCGGGCTCGGCGCCATGTTGCTTGACGAGGCAACGCTTCCCGATTTCGGAACACTTGATGCTCTGGTGGAGAACGGTCTTTCAGGCCTCGATGAAACTTTTCTGAGCGACCTAATTGGTCCATCGGCCCTCACAGGCGGAAGCGGTCGCGTGGATGTCATACCGGCTTTCGGTCGGCGCTCCTTGGCCCACCCGTCTGACGTGCTGTCAAAGATTGCGCGCGCCTATGCCGAGGATGTCGGCAAGGACGGTCGGGTTCTCACATTCCGAGGGCAAGTTGCCGATCTGATTCAGCATTTCTCGGACTCCACCCGCTACGACGTCATCCTCGTCGATGCCCGTGCTGGCCTTCACGAGTCCACCGCCGCATCGTTCTTGGGCTTGGGTGCCGAGGTGCTGTTGTTTGGATTGGATGAACGGCAGACAATTCAGGGGTTTAAGGCTTTGTTCGCCCACCTAGCCCACTTTGTAGACGTTGGCGGAACGTCTCCGGAATGGTTGTCAAGGCTTACGTTGGTCCAAGGCAGGGCACCGCTGGAGCCCGATCGACGAGAAGATTTTGCAGAGCGATGCCGAGCCATCGCAGCCGAAGTTGGCCTAGCGCCGCGCCAAAAGCCGAGGACACGGCCGGCAGGTTCGGTGGAAACATTCAGCAATGTACCTTGGGACGACTCTGTTCCGGACGAAGAGCTGTTTGCCGATGAGTTCGAAGCCGTTGGCGCGTTGGTGTCCGTACTCGACGACCTGAACTATCGCGGCTTTGACCCGTTCACGCGCCGCGACCTCCTTTCCCAAGCGGTGTACGACACAGCCTTCGGCTCGTTGCTTGATATGATTCGAGCCAGTTTGCCAGCGAGCGCTGCGTCGTACACACCATCTCAAGCTGGGGCATCCAGTGCACGCTGATTCTGATCATTTCCGCAATATCCGGGCTGCGATCGCCAGCATCCCTGGGGATCTCTCAAACGACGCCGTCGGTGGCCACGTTGCGGCCCTCGATGACATCTATGCGCCCGAGACACACGCCGCTGCATTGGCTCCGAACACACCAATAGTTCTTGGTGCTCGCGGCAGCGGAAAGAGCTTTTGGGCCAGTGTTCTAGGCCGTAGAGAAACGCGCGATGCCGCAGCAACCGCGTATCCCAGACTTGCCTTGGATAAGACCACGGCCCGCTTCGGTTACACCGGAGAAGTGGGCGGGCCCGACGGAATCTCCCGGGAACAACTCGACCAAGCAGTGGCAGCTGATGCCGGGTTTGAGGACGCGAAGGCGTTTTGGTGGGCAACCGTGCTCAGCGCGGCCGCACGGGACGATGGAAACGCTACCGCAAAACCGAAAGATTTCTTGAAACAGGCCCGAGACTGGGAAGAGCGTGAGGCATTGTTGATCAGTCACGAAGAGCGACTGCGTAAGGCGAATACTGTCCTGCTCATCATCTACGATGCGCTTGATGCCCTGGCCCGGACATGGCCACGCCGAAGGTTGCTCACTGAGGCGCTGCTAGAGGTCGTTTGGGCTCTCCGCGCTTACCGAGCACTGCGGCCTAAGCTCTTCATCCGCCCTGACCAGATCGGCGACGATCAGCTACGTTTCATCGAGCTTCCAAAGCTTCGAACGGGGGCCGTGCGCTTGACCTGGTCGGTCACAGATCTTTATGGGTTGTTTTTTGCGCGCATCGCACTCGCGCCGGGCCAGGATTCAAGATCCTCATTTGAGAGCGGCCTCGCAAATCTAGGCCTACGCAGTGCCGACAGGGCGGCGGTTCTGACACGCAGTTGGTCGCTTGCGGCTAACCCTGACGACCAGAGACGGGTAATGCACCTATTAGCTGGTCCATACATGGGTAAGGGATCCCATGGCTATAAGAAAGGCAACACATATAATTGGCCGTTTGCGCATTTAGCTGATGCCTACAACGAAGTGACGCCACGAAGCTTTCTCGGCCTCATGACGGCGGCCGCTACGTACGGTGCTCCGCCCGTAGATCGCGCGATCACACCCGAGGGAATTCGGCACGGCGTCCGCGCCGCATCAAAGACCCGCGTTGACCAATTGCACCAAGAGTTCCCTTGGATTAAAGGCGTGTTGGCACCCCTGGATGGGCTGTTGCTGCCGCTGCCTGAGGAGGAAGTCTACAGTGTCTGGCGAAGCGCCGGAACGGTGGAGGCACTGGTGGATGATGCGCAAAGGTACGGCTACTTGCCACCTTTTCCTGCCGACGACATTTCGGGTCCTGAGTACCTATTCGCCGCTATGGAGAGCATTGGCGTAATGTTTCGTCGTAGGGACGGAAGGCTTGATATGCCTGATCTGTTCCGCGTTGCCGCGCGCCTGTTGAAGAAGGGGGGCGTGGCACCATCGTAAGCGAAGTGGGACTGGCGCGTAGCTATCTGAACTTGGTCGAAGATCAGTCCTGTGCCCACAGGAACCCGCAAAAACAAAGTCATGCAATAAAACTTTGCGTGCAGAACAAAGATATCGGGTCGCGTATTATGCCATATGACTACAATCTAAACACCAGCTTTGCCATCGGATTGTGGTCGCTCGGTGGCCGTTGCCAGAAAGGCCGCACCGGCCGACTTGCTGTCTGCGCCCGGTCGCTCTGTGCGACTGCACCTCTCGGTTACCCGCAGTTGGAACTCCGACGATGCGAGCGGCAACTCAGGGTCGCCAGCGGTCTTCCACGCACGCAAGACGATTGGGTGATTCGCGCTTTCGTGTTCGCGGCGCAGCATTTTGGCGCATGCCGGCGAGCTCGGCGTCGAGCGCAACCAAGGGAAAGTTCAATCTACACTACAGCGGCCTGAACGTGTCGCCGCGATCATGCTGCGAAGGTTGATTGCCGGTCGGCGTCACGAAGGCCTGTCAATCTCCGCCACCGGATGTCTTCCCTCGCCCGAAGACCTTGTCCATGATTTCCACCGGCACCGGGAAAACGATTGTCGACGAGCGGTCGCCGGCGACCTGGGTCAGGGTCTGCAGATACCTGAGCTGCATCGCGGCAGGTTCCCGTGACAACATCGCGGCGGCTTCCATCAGCGCCTGCGCGGCCTGCTTTTCGCCTTCGGCGTGAATCACCTTGGCACGCCGCTCACGTTCGGCTTCGGCCTGGCGCGCGA
>JAGRKV010000080.1 GCA_020442165.1 Hyphomicrobiaceae bacterium
CCCCCTCGGTGGCGGTCGTCATCGGCGAAGGGGGCTCTGGCGGCGCGCTGGCTATTGGCGTCGCCGACCGCATCCTGATGCTGGAGAACGCCATCTACGCCGTCGCCTCGCCCGAGGCGTGCGCAGCCATCCTCTGGAAGGACGCCGCCCGCGCGCCGGAAGCCGCCGAAACGATGCGCGTCACGGCCGCCGACCTGGCCGGTTTCGGCATTGTGGACGAGGTCATCCCGGAAGCCGTGCCCGCCCACGAGAACCCGCGCGCGGCCATTCGGGCTGCCGGCGCGGCCGTTGCCCGCCACCTTGACGACCTGCTGGCTGCGTACCCCCGCGCCGACCGCGACGCCCTTGACGCCCTGCGCCGCGCTCGCCACGAGCGCTTCCGCCGCATCGGCGCCTGGCGCGAGCGCGTCCCGGTCGGGGAGACGCATTAGCCGCCTCTACCACGCTCGGGTAGTGCCACCTGAGTAATGGGAACGCTATCTTAGTAGCTGTACACGGTCCTCCTTGTACACAACCTCTTGATCGACATAGAGTTGCCTGGCCACACTCAGGATTCGGGCACGTATGTCTGCCCCTACCCGCTGAAACCCAAAAACTCGGGCTGTTTGGGAGAGAAGTTCGTCAGTTTCCAGCGAAAACGCATGGCTGAGGATCGTTCGGACTGCCGAGGCAATTTCCTCTGCCGGAATCTGATCGATTGTTCGCATTTCACCGTTTTCAGCGGCACTTCGCGGATGCACCTCGCGTGTCAGCGCAGGCCAAAGAAAGTCTCCCTGCTGCCGAATTTGTCCCAATTGAATGCCAACCTCGGTCGCACGCGTGATTGCGTTAGCAATGCGCCGTCCACTGCGTCCGTATCCCCAAAGATTTGTCAGTCTCTTTCGCAGAAGCTCCTGATGAATCGGCCCCTCTGTCTCCACAATCCGAGCTACTGCCGCCGCCACCTCGCGCGGCGTTGTGTCCCAAATCTCTGTGAAAGGAGTCGCAAAATCAGCGACTTCGTATGGGACCGCAATGACCACAGGCTCAACGGCTTGCCCAAGGTTAGGCGATGCCGATTCATGCCGTATTGGCGCCTCGTCCATTGGTGCAGGGTGTAACCGCACGGGCACAGCTTTCGGAGAATCGAGTGGCTGCGCAAGCAACTCATCCACGCGCTCCTTGACGCGCTGTAACTCATGGTCGGGGTTCTTCATCCACTCGGTCGACCAGATGCGGTGAATACGCCACCCCAGATCTTCAAGTTTTTCCTGGCGGAGTCGGTCGCGATCTCGCGCTGTCTTTGACTGGTGATACGTACGGCCATCGCACTCGATGCCAAGCAGGAAGCGGCCAGGATCGCGGGGATCGATGACTGCCATATCGACTCGAAATCCTGAGGATCCGATCTGCGTCTTGATCGAGTAGCCCTGCCGGATGAGCGCTTCCCCAACCTGCTCCTCAAACGGTGATTCGTAATTGCGGTCGAAACCCAGACCATTCTCTGCACGATCAAGAACGCTGGCCCCGACCTCCGCGAATTCGAGGTAGTGGCGCAAGAGCTTTGGCCCCGCGTGTGAAGTTTTGTAAGGATCGATGTCGGTGTAACGAATCGAAGACACCAACACCACTTGCTTGCGCGCCCGGGTCACCAGTACATTCAAACGCCGCTCGCCTCCCTGTTGATTGATGGGACCGAAGTTGTGGGAGAGCGTGCCCTTGCTGTTCTTGCCATAGCCAACGCTAATCATGACGACGTCGCGCTCGTCGCCTTGCACTTGTTCGAGCGCCTTGACATAGAACGGCTCAGCCTTGTCCTCGCTAAAGAACTCCTCCAGGTCCATTTCCAGCTGTCGCGCCTGCTTGATCTCTTCCTCTACGACGTCGCGCTGACTGGTCCCCAGAGTTACAACCATCAGCGACTCATTTGACCGCAGACGGGCATGTTCCATCACGAGGCGTGCAACCCGCTGCGCCTCAACGCGATTCACGCGCAGCGGCGTCTTGAGCACCCTGTCCCGTTCATCGTCATAAATCCCGTCCTCGACATGCTCAAACCGGATGCCGAGATCGGGTAGTCGTTCAGCACCTGGCGACGGGAAGGTGACGAGCCGACCGCCATAGAAATGGTGATTGGAGTACGCGATCAAGTCCTCGTGGCGACTCCGGTAGTGCCACAACAGTTGAGATGCGGGCATACCTCGAGCTTGCAAGGCATCGAGAATACTTTCAAGCGCGCGGATGTCCTGGCTATCGTCTTCCGTCTCAGTATCGCTTGCCCGGTCAAAGAAACTCGTCGGAGGCAACTGTTTGGAGTCGCCTGCAACGACAAGTTGCTTGCCCCGCATAATTGCCCCAATAGCATCATGCGGCCGCACTTGCGAAGCTTCATCAAAGATAACTACGTCAAATGTGTAACGATCTGCAGGCAAGTAGTACGCCACCGAAAGGGGGCTCATCATCAGGCAAGGCTTGAGAGTCGGTAGCAAGTTCGGCGTTTCAGCAAACAGTTTGCGCAGCGGCTTGTGACGCTTCTTCTTCTGAGCCTCAAATTGCAGTACGCGGGGTTCCCCGCCGAAGACCGCGCTCACGGTTCCCTTGCGTGCAGCCCAGGCCTCGCGAACACGCGCGGCCCCAAGCCGAAGTACCTCTCGATCGCGCCTAGCAAAGGCGGACACTCTTCGGTCGTGCGCGGAGCCACTAAACCTGGCGAGCACTGGCTCTTGACCCATCACGGTGTCTAGCCATGAAGTCAGAGCGAGCCGGCGCCATGCGGTAGCCCACTGAGCCGCCGGGATGCCTCGGTCGCGCATCGCCTGAACCGCCGGGGCCAGACCAGCGTCCCGTGCATCGCTCAGAGCCTGCTGAGCTTGAAGCCAATTGTCCAAATCCAGCATGCGGCCCTGGCGCGCCTGGGTGATTGCCATGAGCTCCTGAAGGTCACCCGGTACGGCAACGTCGCAGGCGTCAGCCCGGAACGCCCCTTCAAGCCGCGCAATCTCGGCCAGCAGCGCTTCGGCCATTCGGGCAAACCCTTCAATTTGCGTGCGTAGTTCGACTGACACTGGATCCCGAACGCTGGACAGGAAAGCTGGTGACATCGCACCATGCCCTATGAGGCGTGCGATTACTGGCGCTTTCGACAGGGTCGCATGGAGGCTCTCCCATGAAGCCTCACCGAGGCGGATTGCTTCTTCGGTTGAGAGGTCCAGGAGTTCGCGCAACTGGAGTTGATTCTCCCGAATCCAGGCCCGGTGTCCCTGCAACTTGACGAGTTCGTGAAGCGCCGCCAACTCATCCTGGTGACTACGATTCTGGCGAGAACGAGTCAGGCTTCGCAGGCGTGATCGCGACGAGCGATACGTCCCGGAGAACCACCTGGTGATCAGGCCGGCCTCATATGCCGGAACTGCTGATCTGGCGTCGAAGCCAACGAACTCTGACTCATATTCGGCGGCCAGGCGCGCTTCAATATCCCGGACTGCTGCGGCGTGCGCTCTTGCCTCTGTCAACAGAACTCGGGCGCGCTCGGCAGATTCAGGCTGGAACCATGCTGCCAGCAAGCCATACTCGGTGGGCAACTGATTAGTAAGCTCGATGAGTCGAGCGATATCTTCCTTGGTCGCCAGTTCAGGGAGCCCCAGGCGCCGGGTTACCACACGAGCCAATTCACGAAGTCTCGTGATTTGCTCTGGTAGAAGATTCAAGAGCTCGCGAACATCGGTGCGTTCCGCGAATGAAAGCGTCCGCACCCCAAACCAGATATGCCTATTGCCTTGTTCCAACACCTCAGCGTGTCTGGCCAGCTCATCAAGTAGCTGCTTTGCTCTGGCGAGTTGAGCCTGCGTCAGGTCACCGAATGCATTCGCGAATCCCGGAATCAACGGCACATCGTGCAGCCGGGCCAACTCGCCATGCACCCAGTAGACAGATGCCTGAAGCGGAACGCGACGTCGATGCAACGCCTGTGCGTAGGAATCAAGATTCAGGCGGTGGTCCTGAAGTTCCTCCAGCGCTAGCTGATCCTGGACAGAAAGCGCGCGGGTCGGTGCGCTTTCAAGCCTGCCTGCCAACTCACGAATAATCTCCTGCTTGTTCGCCTTATGGCTATGAAGAGGAAGACAGAACTCCCCGAGACCTTCATCTCGTAAGCGACGATAAACGACATCAATTGCTGCGGCCTTCTCGCTGACGAACAGAACGGTCTTACCGGCTGCGATGGTCTCCGCGATAATGTTCGCGATGGTCTGGCTCTTCCCGGTCCCTGGAGGACCCTCGATGATCAGGTTGGCGCCCCGCTTTACCTTTTCCACCGCGAGCAACTGGCTGGAGTCTGCGTCAAGGAAGGTGAATGACTGATCCGGGGTAACAACACGATCCAACTCATCTTCTGCCGGCACGTCGTCCGGCAAGTCGCCGATGGACGCGTAGTCCGTCCCCAAAGCCAGCACGATGTCATGTTCAGCAGCCACTCTGGCATGCTCAATCAAGTCCTTGTACATACGGAGCTTATGAAACTGGAAGTGTCCAAGATGCACGCTATCGACTACTTCCCAACCGCTGCGCGCAGCTACTGCTTCGCGCACTTCATCGAGTAGTCTCTCAAGTCCCTGCTCTTCGTCGAGATCAGTCGGAAGCTCCAGTCCGAAATCGCGACGCATGCGTTCAAGCAGCGTCTGGTTGAATTCCGCATCGTCACCAGTGGCTGAAATACGAAATCGCCCCTCGCGAGTGAGTTCTTCTACGCGAATTGGCACAAGTACCAAAGGCGCGAATTGGCTACTCGTACTACCAGGCGTTTCTGTCCACTTCAGGAGACCAAATGCGGCAAAAAGCGTATTGATGCCTTGTTCCAGCTCAGAGGCTCGAGCTCGCGTTGCCAATCGCAGCAAAACCTTGTTGCTTCGCTCGCTCGAAAGTCGAGACATCGCGGTTCCAGGACGAAGAGGCAGAAGCTCCGGATCAGGTTCATCCGCTATAAGGTCAAGAACTTCAACCTCGTCACCTGATTGTGATTCGACAGCGCCTTCGTCAATGTCGCTGGTGTTGACTTCCTCTGGAGTCACATTCGGTTGATCATTGCCGACGATGGTGTAGGTCTTTCCAGCGGAGAGCCAGTCAAAAATCTCTGCTGCTCCAGGCGCCGCCAGTTCGACGGTTGTCGGATTCCTTGCGGCGTACTTAAAGTTCAGGAGCGGGTTGCGATTCGAGAAGTCAAGCAGTTCCTGCTGCCATTGGTGCAAACGATCTTCAATTGTGGGCACGGCGGGGACCCCCACTGCATAGATTCCGTCAGATCATTTGTCCGAGAATCGGATTATCTGGCGACTCGCATCACAACGCAATACCGGACGGGCCGCATGTGCAAGCCGTCCGGTACTGATTTGTGACTTGCGCGAGATCCCCTGGCAGGGGTTTCTGTTACCCCGCCTCCTCCACGGCCAGGTCGATCCAGCCGTGGCGCAGGGCGTAGATGACCGCCTGCGTGCGGTCGTTGACCTGCAGCTTGCGCAGGATCGAGGTGATGTTGTTCTTCACGGTCTGGTCGGAGATCAGCAGCATGCTGGCGATCTCCTTGTTGCTCAGCCCCTGGGAGACAAAGCCCAGAATCTCAATCTCGCGCGGGCTCAGCGGCGAGTAGTCCTCCGTCTCGATGACGCCCCGCTTGCTGCCGTTCCGCACCTCGTCCAGCAAGCGCGCGTTCACGAAATTGGGCGTCTGCGCTGCCTCGTCCGCGCCAGCCACATGCCGGATCAGGCGCACCAACTCCTGCATCTCGATCGCCTTCGCAGCGAAGGCATCGGCCCCGGCGCGGATGGCGGCAAAGAGGTGGCCATCGTCCTCGTGCATCGTCAGCATAATCACTGCCGCTCGCGGCTGCCGCCGCTTGATGGCGCGGGCTACATCAAAGCCGGACATCGTCGGCAGGCTGATGTCGAGGAGCACCACGTCTGGCTGATACTGTTCGGTTGCCTGCAGCGCCGCCGGGCCATCTGCGGCCTCGGCCATGATCAAC
>JAGRKV010000012.1 GCA_020442165.1 Hyphomicrobiaceae bacterium
CTGCATGTTCGCCTCCGAACGATCAGGAACGCTGTACAGTTCCCGCCGCTTCAGGCTGGTGGATGATGCGCATGATCTTGTACCGTCGGCGTCCGGCGGGTACGTCCCATTCGAAGGTGTCGCCGACCCGATAACCGAGCAGAGCGGTTCCAAGCGGGGCGAGGACCGAAAGGCGGTTCTCCTCGACATCCGCCTCTTCGGGATACACGAGCGTCCAGGTCTGAACGGCGTTGGGGCCGCGCACTTTCGTTCGGCCGCGCGCCTGCACTCTGACGGTCGAGTTCATCGTGATCACGTTGGCGGGGACCTCTTCCGGCTCCACAACGGTGGCGCGATCAAGTTCCGCCTCGAGTGTGCAGAGAGTGGATTCGTCCTGTGTACGTGCATTGCGGGATTCCTCGATCACCTGGCGCAACCGCTCATAGTCATGGCGAGCAACGATGATGCTGTTTGGTTCCATGTCGTGACCTCGTAAGGCGGCATGGCCGCCGATGGAGTGTGAGTGTGATGACGCGTGCCGGTGTCGCGTCGCACCCACATCAATGCAACCACCATGCCAGAAGCAGGAACGCCCTCAGTGGTCGTAACGCGGGTGCGATGCGATGCCGACCCGATGCAGATCGCACCAGTGGCGCATGGCGCACCGGCGTCTACTCGGTCAATCAAGATTCGAGATTCTTGAGTTTTCGCCTGAGGGTGGTCCGGTCGATTCCCAGAATCTCCGCCGCGCGAGTCCTGTTCCCATCGACCGAATCGAGCACCCGCGCTATGTGCGCCTGCTCCACGTCCTGAAGGGAGCGCAGTTCCGTGTCCGGCGTCGATTTCGACCCGGTCTTTGAGGCGGTGCGCATGTGCTCCGGCAGATCGGTGATGTCGATGAAGGAGTCATCCACCATCACCGCCAGACGTTGCACCAGGTTCTCAAGTTCCCGCACGTTTCCTGGCCACTCGTAACGCTCAAGGGCGCGGAGGGCGCGTTCGGAGAAGGACAGCGGCTCAGCTCGAACCTTTCGGCTCACCCGGCCTGCGAAGAACTCGAGCAGACGCCGAACGTCACCTTCACGATCACGAAGCGGCGGAATTTCAATAGGAAGCACATGAAGACGGAAGTACAGGTCGGCTCGAAACTCACCGGCTCTCACGAGAGCGGGTAGCTCCTTGTTGGTGGCGGCCACGATTCGGACATCCGTCCTACGGGTTTTATCCGAGCCGACCATGCGCACCTCCTGATCCTGGAGTACGCGCAGTAGCTTCGCCTGGACCGAGGGATTCATCTCGCTGATCTCGTCGAGGAAGATCGTGCCCCCATCGGCGGTCTGGAAGAAACCGGCACGGGTGGTCGTGGCCCCGGTGAAAGCGCCTTTGACAAAGCCGAACAGTTCGCTTTCAACGAGCGCCTCGGGAATCGCAGCACAGTTGACGGGGACGAAATGTGCGGCGGAGCGATCGGATTCGTAGTGAATAGCGCGGGCCACGAGCTCTTTGCCCGTACCACTTTCACCCTGAATCAGCACCGTGGCGTTGATGGACGCCGCCCGCTCGATGGCGCGATAGACGGCCTGCATGCCGGGCGATTCGCCGATCAGCCCGTGATGCGTCTGCCCCTGCTCGCGTGGCACTGTGCGGTTGCGAGTTGATGCCCGTTGAGATGCAAGGTGGTCGACGCGCTCTCGCTGCCATTCGGCGTTGAGAAACTCTGCCACCCGTCGGGCGATCTCTCCGAGAAGTAGTTCCTCTTCCGGCAGGAACGGATCAAGTTGTTCGTCGGCGACGCCGGCGTGATAGCCGACCGTGACCTGCCCGACGACCGCGTCGTCGATGACGATCGGGGCCTCCTGGCGAGTCTGCTGATCAGCCCATGCCGACGACGTGTAGGCGCGGCCATCGATCGTCAGCCGTGCGGCGGCGGCGTCTGGGAACTGCCATCCCATGGGCAAGGTGTCTGCGACCGCCTGCAGCCGGTCATCGATGTTCTTCTCAGCCCGGGCGAGTGCCTGCGAGACGCGGTAGATGCACTGCAACTCCTTCTCGCGCTCCTCGAGCGTCTGCTTGACACCGTCCGACGATTCAGTGTGATCTGCCGCAGTCATCGCAATCGATTCTATTCGAAACTCGGCAGCGGCGCGTCACGCACGTGCTCCAGCCGTCGGCATAAGCGGCGTGGGTGTTTCGTTCGCGTGCTCCTGATGGTCGTACGGGAGTTTTCAGCTCGGCACATCCGCTCATGCCGTCTGCCGGAGTCGCGAGATGCGCGGCGAAGACGCTGACCCGCTGCGGCGATGCATTCTGCGTCACTGGGGCAAGCTGCACCGCCATCTGTTTTCTGGAATCGGCTTCTGACAGCCATCATTGCTGGTTCAACGGCTGGCATGAGCCTTGCTATCTGCATGTTCATATGACCCACGCAAGGAGAACCACGGTGCATCGATCAACTCAGAACGGGAACAATCTCACGAAACACGTCGTGCTCTATCACGCGGGCTGTCCGGTGAGCATCGACGTTGAGCGGCAGATAGCGACCGCGCTCGATCCAGCGCGATTCGACGTCGAGGTTGTGGATCTCAGCCGCGAGCGAACCCGCATCCCCGAAGCAGAGCAGCTCGGCGTCCGCACCGTACCCGTGCTCGTGATCGAGAACCAGCCGTTTCATGTCAATTACGGCTCGATGCTCGAAGACCTGAAAGCGTAGCCAACTGCCCGTTCCAACAAGGGCGTCTCAACCGGACCGAAAGGACAACATTTCACATGTCACCCGAAAGCTCATTCGAAACTGAACCACAATTGATCAATGGAAATGGTCGAGCAATTGCGGACGGCCGCCCAACATCGACGTCCGCAGCACCCGGTATCGTTGCGCCACAGGAGGACCACCATCTCAGCTTCGCGCAGAGCGTCAGCAGGATGGTCAACCAGGCTGCGTCGTTTCTTGCTATGCCGTCAGGCCTGCTCGAACAGATCCAGAAAGCCAACGCGGTCTATCAGGTGAGCTTTCCGGTTCGATTCGGCGATGAGTACAAGGTGTTCACCGGCTGGCGCGTCGTCCACAGCGAACATCGACTGCCGGCCAAGGGAGGCATTCGCTTTGCGCCGATCGTTGATCAGCACGAAACCGAAGCGCTCGCCGCCCTGATGACCTTCAAGTGTGCGCTGGTTGATGTCCCATTCGGCGGCGCAAAGGGCGGCCTCGCCATCGATCCGAGCCGGTACTCGCCGTCCGAGCTCGAACGAATCACGCGTCGATTCGCGAGAGAACTGATCGCGAAGGGATTCATCAGCCCGAGTCTGAACGTCCCGGCCCCCGACATGGGAACCGGACCGCGCGAAATGGCGTGGATCGCTGATGTCTATCGAAGCCAGTGCCCGAGTGACATCAACGCCATGGCATGCGTGACCGGCAAGCCCGTCACTCAAGGCGGTATCGCCGGCCGGCACGAGGCGACGGGTCGCGGTGTGCAGTACGGCCTGCGCGAGATCTTTCGGGATACGAAGATGATGAAGCGGTCCGGGCTTGATGGATCGCTTCGCGACAAGCGCATCATCATCCAGGGACTCGGCAACGTCGGTTTCCACGCAGCGAAGTTTCTTTCCGAAGAAGACAGCGCGCGGATCATCGCGATCATCGAGCATGATGGTGCGGTCGTCTCAGATGACGGCTTGGATGTTGAGGCAGTCCGCGCTCACATGAAGAAGGCCGGTGGCGTGACCGGGTGCCCGGAAGGAACGTATGTTTCGAATGGGGCACAGGTGCTGGAGGCGGAGTGTGATGTGCTCATCCCAGCCGCCCTTGAAGAACAGATCACCCGCGAGAACGCTCCCCGGATCAAGGCGCGGATCGTTGCGGAAGCGGCCAATGGTCCCGTGACCGCAGACGCTGATGAGATACTGCGGCGGCGTGGATGCATCATCGTGCCCGACATCTACCTCAACGCGGGCGGTGTCGTCGTGTCGTACTTCGAGTGGATCAAGAACATCTCGCACATCCGCTTCGGGCGACTGGGCCGCCGCAGCGACGAGCTGCGCGGCAGCGACCTGGTCGATGCATTGCACAGCGTTACTGATCGACGAGTCTCCGACACGCTTCAGAATCGCTTGCGACGCGGCCCGGATGAACTGGACATCGTCCGATCAGGTTTGGATGACACGATGCGCCAGGCCTACCTTGAGATGAAGCTGGTGATGGAGGAAGATGACCGGATCGATGATCTCCGGACCGCTGCTTTCGTCGTCGCGCTGAAGAAGATCGTTACGGCGTACGAACAGTTGGGCTGCACCCCCTGAGCCGCACTGAGCACCGGGCCGAGCTGTCTCGAATTCGCTTTCCCGGGTTGGCGATAGACGAACACCCGCGATGATGCCTATAGTGGTATTGGAGATACCATTATGCCTGTCAGCTCTCATCCTGCAGTCCCGCCTGTGAGTTCCGAAATCGCTCGAGCCAGAAAGGAGGCGGTGCCGAAGACGTACGAATCGTTCCGGGCGTTCAACCGGGAGGCCTTCTCTGAGGGCAAGCTGGACGTGAAGACCAAGCAGCTCATTGCCGTCGCGGCGGCGCACGTCACACAGTGCCCCTGGTGTATCGAGGGGCATACGCGCCAGGCCATTGAGGCCGGGGCGGCGCGCGAAGAGATCATGGAGGCAATCTGGATTGCCGCCGAGATGCGCGCGGGCGCTGCCTACGCGCATTCTGCGATCGCGCTGGAAGTAATCGCGAATGACGCGAAGCAGGAGCGCAGATGACAGCTCTTCGTCAAGAGGTCGAACCGCCTCGTTCCGGTGGCACAGACCGCCGACTTCCGCTGGCGGAGATTGCCGATGATCGTTCGGTTGGAGCCGACGTACTGATCGAGCGACTTGTCAGTGCCTTCTACGACGCCGTTCGGCGGGATGATCTGTTGTCACCGATCTTCGCAGAGCGAGTTGCTGACTGGTCGCTGCACCTGAAGAAAATGCACGAATTCTGGTCCACGATTGTCCACCGCACAGGTCGCTATGCAGGTCGGCCGCTTGAAGTGCATCTTCGGATACCCGGCCTGCAAGAGAGACACTTCCACCGCTGGATGAACCTGTGGCGACAGACGGTCGAACAACATGTTCCATCTCATCAGCGCGAGTTGTTCATTGTGCCAGCTGCACGCATGGCTCATTCGATGGCCGTGCGCTGCAGCAGTCCAAGTCCCATGGATCGGCAGGCACCCTGATGGAGCGCCGGTCCCCGCCACGGTGGATGCTGGCCGGATCGGCGCTGCTGTACGCGGGTATGCTGCTGGGAGTGTCGTTCATTGCGGTCCCGGCCAAGTTCCTCGCACCGTCGATCAACATGCCGCAGGCACTGGACGTTGGACGCCAGACATTCTTCGTATTTGGATGGATCGAGATCGGCTGCGCCTCGGTTCTCTTAGTCCTGGCCGTGCTGACCAACGGTGTGCGCCAATCGTGGCTTCTTGCCATCGCGTTGATGATCGTTGCAATCCAGGCGTTGCTACTTCGGCCATCCCTGGACCAACGTGTTGAACTGCTCTTGAACGGATCTGACCCGAAGCCATCACACCTGCACAACATCTACGGTGTCCTGGAAATTGCCAAGCTCCTGCTGCTCATCGGCATTGCGTGGACCAATCGGCCCGCAGGTTCAACAAGAGCTGAAACCGGTTCGTCGTGAACCACCGATAGTGATAGGAGCGTAATACCATGATCACCATTCAACAAAGTTCGCTCTCGCCGCTCTACACCCTTGTCTTCGGTCACGGCAGGAATGGTGCCGCTGCGTGCAGGGCTGGCTCAGCTCGTGAAGGTATTCGTTGCTCGACTCTCAGGCATTTGATCGGACTGCTCAATGCACATCGCGATGAAACGCATTTACGATGAACCGTCACGCGACGACGGCATCCGCATACTGATCGACCGACTGTGGCCGCGCGGTGTCAGCAAGAGCGATGCCAAAGTCGATGTGTGGGCGAAGGATCTGGCGCCAACATCTGAGTTGCGAAAGTGGTACAATCACGAGCAGTCAAAGCGCAGTTCGTTTGTCAGGAAGTACCGGGAGGAACTCGAAGAGAAGGAGACTGCTGTGCAGGAACTGCTGTCGAGTGTGGACAAGCGCAAACGGTTGACGCTGTTGACTGCCACGAAGGACATCAATCAGTCACATGCTCCGATCCTCGGGGAGTTCCTCGATCGGCAGTAAACAGTGAGTGCGTCGTCCGGAGCACCGAATGCCTACGCGCGAAGTCATCAAGGCCACAATCGCCGGTCTCATCGCCACCGGGATTCTGATCGTTCTGGTCTTCGTGGGTTCCCGGAAGCTGCATCACTTTGACGCGGCGCTGTTCGCGTACCTCTTCGCCACGCTGTTCGCGGTGTTTGCGATCGTCTATCGCTACAGCATGTGGCTGCAACGTCCCCCGACTGCCATGTTCTGGAAGCGCGGCTGGCAGGTGTTTCTCAATCCTCGCCACCTGGGGCGCAATCTGCTGCGTTTCCCTTCGCTGCTCGTTCGACGGTTCGTGCTCAATGACTTCATCTTCAAGCGCGGCTGGCAGCGCGGTGTCGCCCACTGGCTGATCATGTGGGGCTGCATTCTCGCGGCGGCAATCACGTTCCCGCTCGTCTTCGGATGGATTCACTTCCAGACCTTGCCGGACAGCTACGAGCACTACCGCGTCTATGTCTTCGGCTTCCCCACGGTCAGCTTTCGCGTCGGATCGTGGTTTGCCTTTCTGATTTTTCACGGTCTCGTGTGGTCGTCGTTCCTGGTCATTCCAGGCGTGATGCTGGCGTTTCGCAGGCGGATGCGCGATCACGGTGCCGCGGCGGTCCAGCGCTTCGGAGAAGACATTCTCCCGCTTATGCTGCTTTTTGCGATCAGCGTGACGGGACTGCTGATCTGGATCAGCTACACGTGGATGCACGGCTATGCCTATTCCTTCCTCGCGATCATTCACGCCATCACCGTAATTCTCACCCTGTTGTGGCTACCGTTCGGGAAGTTCTTTCACATCTTCCAACGACCGGCGCAACTTGGCGTCACGTTCTACAAGGAGATTGGCCATGAGGCGGAGCGTGCGCACTGCGAACGCTGCGGCGTGGACTTCGCCTCGAAGATGCACATCGACGATCTGATTGCGGTTGAGAAGCAGCTCGGCTATTGTTACGAGACCGACAGCGCAGCCGGTCGGCCCAGCCATTACCAGCGCGTCTGCCCGAAATGCCGCCGATCGATGCTGGCGCTGTCACAGGGACGCTTGTGGGCATCGTCGCTACAGGGAAGGCAGGAGCAATGACCAAACCAGACGATCGACTTCGCACGCCCCCCAAAGAGCGGTTTCGTCCCGCTCAACACCGCTTCGACCTGCATGAGGCGGCCGAGGCATTGCGTACCGAGCAGCGTCCCGCGTTACACAGGCACCGACAGGAGACGCTCTACAAAGGCGGAGATGCGACGATCGCACTGTTCGTGTTCGAAGAGGGCGCTGGATTGCCGCCGCACACCGCTCAGGGTGTGGTGACAATTCAAACGATTGAAGGTCATCTTCGGGTGACGGCCAAGGGTGAGACGCATGACCTGCCGACGAATCAGTTGCTGATCCTCGCGTCAGGCGTGGAACACGATGTGCATGCCCATCGGGCGTCGACAATGCTTCTGACGGTGTGCCTAGACCGGAGCTCGGAAAGCTGAGGGAGACTCAATGGCCAGTCAGCCGGACAAACTGCTCATGACGATCGAGCGATACGGACCGCATCTTGCGTTCGCGGAGGGCATGCGGCTCGACAGTGGCGTCGAACCGGATCGTACAGTGAAGACCCACTGCTGCTTTTGTGGGCAGCAATGCGGGATTCAGCTGAAGGCGAAGGATACGCCTTCCGGAGGTGAGATCATCGGCTTTGAGCCGTGGACTGAATTCCCGTTCAACAAGGGAATGCTCTGCCCGAAAGGTGCTAAGCGTTATCTCCAGCAAGCGCATCCGGACCGGCTGACGTCTGCCTTGCGACGTGACTCGGCAGCGGAGGCGGGTTTCAGTTCGATGCCGTATGACCAGGCCATTCAGCGCACTGCCGACTCCATTCAGCGCATCCAGACCGAGCACGGGAACGATGCATTCGCCGTGCTTACCGGGGCGAGTCTCACCAGTGAGAAGACGTATCTCATGGGCAAGTTCGCCCGCGTCTGCCTGAAGACCGCCAATATCGACTACAACGGGCGGCTGTGCATGGTCAGTGCCGCCGCCGGGAACAAAAAGGCATTCGGCGTCGATCGAGCAGCAAACCCATGGTCGGACATCATCGGCACAGATGTTGTCTGGATCAGCGGCGCAAACGTCGCGGAGTGCGCGCCGATTACAACCGATTACGTCTGGCAGGCGCGTGAGCAGGGCGCGAAGGTGATCGTCGTCGATCCGCGCATCACGCCGATCGCGCGCACCTGTGATCTGTTCATGCCGATCAAGCCCGGCCGCGACATCGCACTGTTCAACGGCATCCTGCACATTATGATCGAGCATGATTGGCTCGATCACGAATTCATTGGGAACCACACGGTTGGCTTCGATGCGCTGGCAGAGCACGTACAACAGTGGACGCCGCAGCGTACCGCGGAAGTGACGGGCATCGCGGAGCGATTGATTCATCAGGCGGCGGAATGGTGGGGAACGGCATCGACGAGCTTCTTGATGCACGCCCGTGGGATTGAACACCATACACATGGCGTTCAGAATGTGCTCGGCGCGATCAACATCGTGCTCGCCTCCGGACGCATCGGGCGACCCAACTGCGGATACGGCACCATCACAGGTCAGGGCAACGGGCAGGGTGGACGCGAGCACGGTCAGAAATGCGATCAGCTTCCCGGCGGACGTGATGTTGAAGATCCTGAAGCGCGCAGATACATCGCTGATGTCTGGAAGATCAAAGAGGAGGACATGCCTCACAAAGGTGTGGACGCCTACGAGATCTTCCGCAAGATCGACAAGGGTGAGATCAAGGGTCTGCTGTCGATCTGCTTCAATCCCAAGGTCTCTCTGCCGGACAACAGTTTCATCGCTCATTGCCTCGAGAAACTCGACTTCTACGTCGCCATCGACTTCTTCCTGAATGAGACCGCCCGCTATGCCGACATTGTGCTGCCGGGCTCGCTGCATGAGGAAGATGAAGGCGTGGTGTGCCAGTTGGAAGGGCGCGTCATCAAAATCAATAAGGTCATCGATCCGCCGGGCGATGCCACGCAAGACTGGCGAATCATTCAGGACATCGCCGCGGCGCTCGGCCGCACGCACGGCATGACTTTCCGCAACCCGCGCGAAATGTTCGAGGAACTGCGCATCGCCAGCAAAGGCGGCATCGTCGACTACTCGGGCATCACTTGGGAGAAGATTGAAAGGCAATTCGGTGTGTTCTGGCCCTGCTACAGCGAAGACCCGGATGGTCACCCCATCGATCATCCCGGCACGCCGCGCCTGTTCGAGCCGGACTCGTGGAACCCCGTCGCAAATGGTGCCGGCCCATTCTACTTTCCCGATGGCAAAGCTCGCTTCAACGTCGCACCCTACACCGATCCCGCCGAAGTCACTGACGATGAGTATCCACTCATCCTCACGACCGGGCGCGTCGTCAGCCAGTTCCTTTCCGGAACCCAGACCCGTCGCATCGGCCCGTTGGTCGAGCAATACCCCGAGCCGCGCACCGAGATGCATCCTCGACTGGCCGAACAACTCGGCGTGGTCGATGGCGACTGGGTCACCACCGAGAGTCGGCGCGGCAGCGCGACCCTTCGCGCAATGGTGGTCAACACAATTCGTCCGGACACGGTGTTCATTCCGTATCACTGGGCCGGTCCAAAGAGCGCCAACCAGCTCACAATCTCAGCCCAGGACCCGATTTCAAAGATTCCCGAATACAAGGTCTGTGCGGTGCGCGTGAAGAAGGCCGACAGTCCGCCGCAGTACGCGTCGGAACTGGAAGCGCAGCAGTAGCAATCATCAGATGCCAGGGAGCGTATGCCTGTACCTGAACAACACGAGTTTTTCATCGATCCGAATCGCTGCATCGGCTGCAAGGCCTGTGTGCAGGCATGCTCCGAATGCGACACGCACAAGGGCGTGTCGATGATTCAGCTTGATTACGTTGAGCGGTCGCATTCCACACAGACCGTACCGGTCGTCTGCATGCACTGCGACTCACCGACGTGCGCTGAGGTCTGCCCCGCCGACGCAATCAAGAAGACCGAAGACGGCGTCGTGCAGTCCGCCCGCAAGCCGCGCTGCATCGCCTGCAACAACTGCGTGCTCGCCTGCCCTTTCGGCATTCCGAAGATGCTCGATGATCAGGCCTTGATGATGAAATGCGACATGTGCTACGACCGCACATCAGTCGGCAAGAAGCCGATGTGCGCCACCGTCTGCCCGAGCGGAGCGCTGACGTTCGGCACCCGCGAGGAGATCGAGAAGCTCAGGCCGCGCTCGCGACCGCTGAATCGGTTCCAGTTTGGGCAACAGACCATCAGTACAAAGGTCAACATGATGGTGCCACGCGATACGCCGACTGAGCAGCTCGATGTCACTGAGTCAATGCACGAGCCGAACCAGCCGCGTACGGTGCGCCTCGCCGTGATGGATGACGCCCTCTTTGAGCCTGCAACCGGGTGATATGGAAGTTGAGCAATGTCTGAAACATCTCACAAACATCCTGATGGAAACCCGACACCAGAGCAGCCGAAATGGCGTCAGGACTTCCCGATTGAGACGGGCCAGGACGAATACGTCAGTCGGCGTGACTTTGCGAAGTTCCTCGTGCTCACAAGTGGCGCAATGGCAGCCGGCCAGGTCTGCATCATCGGGCAGAGCATGGCGCGACGTGATGAAGGGCCGCCGGAGGAACTCGCGATCGCTCGGGATGATGAAATCGGTGTCGGTCAAGTCGTCCGGTTCGACTATCCGCATCCCGACGAGCCGTGCCTGCTCGCCCGCCTTGATGATGGAAAGCTGCTCGCATTTGGCCAGAAGTGCACTCATCTTGACTGCGCCGTGACGCCCGATCTGCCGAATCGCAAGTTCGTGTGCCCCTGCCATCACGGATATTTCGATGCGCTGACAGGTCAGCCGCTGGCGGGCCCGCCTCGCCGTCCGCTTCCACGCATCATGCTCGAGGTGCGGGATGGCGTCATCTATGCCACCGGCGTGGAGCTGCAAACATGAACGAGCGAACGCCTTATACCAGACAACAGCGACTCGTCATCGTCTACGGCATGATGAGCTTCATCCTCGTGCTCCTGATCTGTCAGATCTGGCTGATCACCGCCACCGTCCATGCCTTTCTCGGAGGCGATGACTCCGTCGTCTGGCCGGCCGCGATCGCCAGTTTCTTCTGTCTGGCGCTCAGCATCGGATTGCTGCGATACCTTTATAGACTCGAGCGCGCCGCGTGACTTCGGATCGGTACGAAGCGAATCAGGCCCAGGAGGCGGCAGCTGCAGGGCTGCAGACGCTGCATCCGGCGTACTTTGCGCTCGTCATGGCGACCGGCATTGTCTCGATCGCTGCGTGGCTGCTTGGGTGGAATCTCGTCGCTCGCGCTCTCCTCGCCCTTAATGTGAGTTTCTACGTCACATTGTGGCTTCTCACCGGGTGGCGGATCATGCGTTTCGGTCGCCACTTACGCGACGATCTGCTTCACCATGGCCGGTGTGTCGGGTTCTTCACGATGGTGGCCGGTACCAACGTGCTGGGATCGCAGCTGTTGATTGTGTATCCATTCCGTCCAGCCGCTATCGGCCTGTGGGTTCTTGGGATCGTGTTGTGGGCAGTGCTGACATACGGTCTGTTTGCGGCTCTCACGGTGAAACGCGTCAAGCCGACCCTCGATGTGGGAATAAACGGCGGATGGCTTGTAGCGGTCGTTGCTGCACAATCGGTCTCCGTGCTCACCACGCAGCTTGCAGGCAGTGATTGGCCGGGTAGCGCCGAACCCATGCTGTTCTTCGCGCTTGCGATGTGGTTCGGGGGAGGGATGCTCTATGTCTGGATCATCGCCCTGATCTTCTATCGATACATGTTCTACGCGCTCGAGCCTTCCGATCTCGCACCGCCGTACTGGATCAATATGGGCGCGATGGCGATTTCAACGCTGGCCGGCACAGTACTGATTCAGTACAGCGACGCTTCAACGGTGCTCGAAGGAATCCGTCCGTTTACGACCGGGCTCACACTGTTCTTCTGGGCCACGGCAACCTGGTGGATACCGATGTTGATCATCCTCGGAATCTGGCGTCATGTCATCCGCCGGTTCCCGCTTCGATATGACCCCTTGTATTGGGGAGCAGTCTTCCCACTCGGCATGTACACGGCATGTACCTACCGTCTGGCGAATGCGGTGGATGCGCCGTTTCTTCACATCATTCCGCGCTATTTCGTGTTCGTGGCGTTCGCTGCCTGGACGTTGGCGTTCATCGGTCTCGGTAATACTCTCATCCGTCGGACTAAATTGTCGGTAGTCACAGACATGTGACGTATGGCTCGAGGACCGCTGCGACACCGTCCTTTCGACGCTCGAATGCGAGGCACCCGGAGGGGATGACCACAGCCAGATTACCGTGCCTTCTCAATGAACTGGTGTGAACCCGCTCCGTCGCATAAGGACATCTCCGGGGAGATTCACCTCACGCTGAGGCGTTTCGCTCCAGC
>JAGRKV010000081.1 GCA_020442165.1 Hyphomicrobiaceae bacterium
TGGGGAGCCGGCATATTAGACGACGTCTGAATATATCTTGCAAGACCGCTCCGAGGGCGACACGTGCAGCGAGCGTGCGAAGGGCATGGAGCGCCCGAATCACGTGCCGTCGAGGCGACGGGTGAGTCTGAACCGGCCCTTGTACCCGTAGATCTTGCCCCACCACGGGTGGGTGATATGGGTCATCATGTCGAAGTGTTCGTCATCGACGGCGATCTCCTCAGCGTAGCCTTCGCCAATCATAAGCCCCAACGGTATCGGAACGTAGTGTCCGGCCACGCGTAGCGCATAGCCGCGATGCTGCAGCACCACCTTTGCACCGTCCCAGAAATATCGCATGCGCCAGCCGAACCCGAAGCGCATCACTTCGACGACCTCGTCACCGCCGAGGGGGAACATCCGCGAATGAAAGCGATAGGGTCCGGATGCGAACCGGAAGGTGCGGTCGAAGTGATAGGCTCTGGTGTCGGTGTCGGAGCGCAAACGCACGGTGACCGGCACGGACTTTTCGGTGCGTGCAGGGATCTGGCGCATCAATCGCAGCACTGGCGCCAGCAAGCGCATGATGCCGTGGCATTCGACATCGAGCACGCCTTCGACCACCACTTCGTCCGTCGTGTACGGCCGGTTGGCATAGTGCGCGCGCAGGACCGGCGGTAGCATCTCCCAATCCTCACCGAAAATCGGTTTGAAGGTCGGTTGATCCTTGAGGGCGAGGTTGTCGATGCGATCGACGCCACGGCGGCGCAGCAGCCAATTGCGCACCCCGCGCAGCCACGGATAGGTGATCACAGCGAGCGTCTTCGACCAGTAGAGAGAACGTGTTGCAGCCATGAACGGGTTTCGTGCATCGCCGTATCGCGCCATGAAGCGCAGTGCATCCGGCCCATGATGGATATGGCCATCGGCGATGATCGCCATGCCCTCGTCGAGATCGAAGCCGCGGCCTGTCAGATCGCGCACCACGGGGTGGTCGCGTTGCTCCCGCGCATTGAGGAGTTGCAGCGTGCCGTAGTCGCGCTTGATCCTGAGCGCCATAGCGGCGGATGTGCAGAGCGGACAATCGCCGTCGTAGACGAAGGTTATCGCTCGCGACGGGTCCACCTTGTTGGTCACGGATTACACCCGTCCTCGCACGACCCGACACCTGAAAATACCGCATTCGATCTGCCGCAATCCGTCTGCGCCAGTCAAGCAGGGTTAGATGTCGGCGGAAGGTGGAAAGTCCTTCAATCCGGGTTAGTCCGCATTCCCCAGAGCCTTGCCGTAGACCGTTTGACAGCGCTGATAGAGCCGCGGAGACCAGCGAGCGCACATCAAGCCGCTGTCGGAAGGCCACAACGGCATCCGCCATATGTGATCAAGCAGCCCGCAATGGCTCATCAATCAGGTCGAAGCCCAAAAGCGAACCGCTCCGAATACGGGTTGTGAGGTCAGACCGCAAAACAAGGCGGACGTTTCACTCGAAGGCTGTTTCGGGAGGCACCGGCATCGGCGGAAACCCCGGGAAGGTATCACCGTCACGTTTGCATTTCCCTTTGGTCCATCTGCGCTTTGCATTGTTGTAATCTGCGCTCAGAGATTGAATTTTCCGATACAGATTGATGCACTCCTGCTTCATCGCACTGGTCTGCAGCTTGCCTCCGCAGAATTGATTGTAGGATACGATCAATGGCGCGGCCGTCCCTGAGGTTGTCGACCCGATTGCCACAAGCTTGGCGCATTGTGTCCGCGACAAGGTCTCAGCTCGAGGTGCCTCTGCTTGGAAAAGCAAGCCGGCAACGCCGCAGAAGAACAACAAAACCAATCTCAGTCGACAGTACAGCATCCGCTCCAACATAAACGAGCAACCTTGCGCCTGTGGGATGCCGCAGCCAAGCTTTGCATTTGCTAATTCGGCCGACGGTCCATGATCTGCTCAAGTCTAACAGCCTGAGGACTGGTGGCAACCTTGCCGGAGCACTTAATCTCCTCGGCGCGAGAGATGCGAATGATGCGAAGCGAAATCCGCGGACCGCCCAGCGCGCACTTTGACTGCCACTATATGAACACTCACTCGCCGCGCAGCACGGCCAGCGCTTCCTTCGGATCAATCCGGCCATCGTAAAGCGCGCGCCCCGTGATGGCGCCTTCGAGCATCGCGTACTCGGGCTGCATCAGCGCCTTCACATCATCAATAGACGCAAGCCCACCCGAAGCGATGACGGGGATCTTCACGGCACTTGCAAGCTCCGCTGTGGCTGGCAGGTTCAGACCCTTCAACACACCGTCACGCTCGATATCGGTGTAGATAATGGCGGCGACACCGGCATCCTCGAAGCGGCGCGCGAGCGCGATGGCGGTCAGCTCGCTCGTTTCCGCCCAGCCCTCGACGGCAACCTTGCCACCCTTGGCATCGATGCCGACAGCAATGCGACCGGGAAATTTCGCACACGCCTCGCGCACGAGATCGGGTTCGCGCACGGCGACCGTGCCGAGGATGACGCGGCGAATACCCTTGTCGAGCCACATCTCGATCGTCTTGAGATCGCGTATGCCTCCGCCGAGCTGCGCCGGCATCTTGATCGCCGCCAGAATGGCTTCAACCGCACTGGCATTGACCGGTCGGCCCTCGAACGCACCGTTGAGATCGACGATGTGCAGATACTGAAAGCCCTGCCCCTCGAAGATCCGCGCCTGCGCGGCCGGATCGTCGTTGAAGACGGTTGCCTCGCTCATCTCGCCGAGCTTCAAGCGCACACATTGACCGTCCTTCAGGTCAATCGCGGGAAAGAGGATCACGTCGCACCACCAGATGTTGGAGTTGTATCGCCTCAGGGCCACGAAACCTGCCGCCTTGAGATCGCGCGCATTGCGGGCGACAAATGGCATTCGAGCGTCAGCGTCAAGTGATGAGTGCCAAGATCCCATGCCGAGCTTCCGCGATACCCGCCAGCAGCTTCCGGCCCCCGCCGGCAACGAGCCATCTTCCACGTCACGTTTTCCGCCAGCGCTGCCAGGCCCTGCACGGCTCAGCGAGGCCGACGCGGTTGAAATATGGATTGCGCGCTGGCTAAGGGTGCCGCTGAAAGCGCTCGTCGCGCGCTACCGCTGCGACTCTCGGCGGATCTACGAAGTGTGGTGGGAGGAGCGCTTCCCTGCGAGCCGCGCCAAGGCCGAAGCCGAATTCCGCCGCCGCCACCCGGCACTGCGCGACCGCACCAGCTACGGCTATCGCCGCATCCCGCGCACCGTCCCCGCCACTGGGCAGATGGGGCTCTTCGAATGACGGCATTTCCGGATCTGCGGGCCATCGCGCGGGCCTTTTAACGTGAAAACCCAGGTTCCGCTCAACCAAGAACCGAAATAGAACAAATTTCGAACCGATGCTGGACAAGCCCAATGATTCGTGGCATGTTCTTCTTACGTTCCAAGGCGGAACACCTGACA
>JAGRKV010000082.1 GCA_020442165.1 Hyphomicrobiaceae bacterium
CCAGGTGATCTGTCCGGTTGTAGCGCCGTTTGCGTCCGAGGAGACGCGATAGTGCGACCAGGTTTGGGTGCCGGACACATCGTAGAATGTGCGCGAAATGCCACCGTCATCCATCCAGGTGATCTGCCCGGTTGTAGCGCCGTTGGCGTCCCAGGACACGCGATAGTGCGACCAGGTATAGGCACCCGACACATCATAGAACGTACGCCAGATGCCGCCGTCGTCCTGCCAAGTGAACTGACTGGTTATGGTGCCGTTGGCATCCGTATTAACGCGGTAGTGCGACCATGATTGCACGCCTGCCGCGTCATATGTCGTGGACCAGCCGGTGCCGTCGTCATTCGTGCCGATGTCAGTCAACGGCGCCCATTGAGCATTGTAGGTCATCGTGTGCTGGGACCAATCGTATTGGTCCAGTGTGTCGGTGAGATCGGCCACAGCGCGTTCCAGCTCATGCGCCGTAAGATCGAACCAGAATGGAATCGCGCTTCCGGTCAGCATCAATGTGTCGGTGCCGCTGCCTCCAAGCACATGAGCAAGATCGTCAAGCGGATCCCAGTAGAGAATATCATTGCCGCTGCCACCAAGCAGCTGGTCCACGCCCAGGCCGCCGATGAGGATGTCATTTCCCGCATCGCCCATGAGGATGTCGTTGCCATCGTCTCCACACAGGTGATCGTTGTTCTCGTTGCCGTGGAGTATGTCGTTTCCGGCGCCGCCGAAAATTGAGTCATCCCCTGAGCGGCCCGACAGAATGTTGGCAAACTGATTGCCAATGATGGTGTCTGCTCCGAAACCGCCGGTGGCGTTTTCGATGACGACTTCGTTGGCGATCGTAAAGCCGCCGTGGATGCCCTGGGCGTAAGAGACCGCGCCGCCGCCCAGCTCGTCGTACTGCAGTGTCGCCGCGCGCAAGTCTATGATCGCGGATGACGTGCCGTTATGAACGATCTCGTCGATGCCGCCGGCATCCCAGATGCTCTGGTAATAGGTGCCGGGTGCGTTGACGTCGGGGAGGACGTAGGTGTCGTTGCCGGTATGGTAGCCGAAGTTGGGGCCATATTTCTGCTGGAGCACGGCGATGTCGAGCGCCATCATGGTGCCTTGCCAGCCGTAGCCGTCAGTAGTGGGGAGGCCGTGTGGCGCCAGGGACCAACCGTCGTTGTAGGTCATTACGGTGTTTATGCCCTGGTTCATGTCGAACAGGCCATAAGATCCGAAGGCTTCGGTGACGCCTTCCATGACGGTTGAACCGCCGCCGGTGTCATGGGGATGTGCCAGGCCGACGCCATGCCCCATCTCGTGAATTAGCGTCAGGAATCCGTAACCGCCCTGCTGCAAACCGCTTGATGTCCAGCCAGTACCGTTGGTTGCGAAGAAGCCGTAGCCATCAACATTGACTGTTGTGTTGCCGACGGTGAGATTGCCGCCGCCTGGCAGCCAGTATCCCAGGTACTGATCCGATTGGCCGAGAATCATGACGAAGTCGGCGTTGGACAGGCTAGTGGTCTGGGCAAACCTGATGTCGGCGACATTGGAGATCTGCTGGAAGCCGAGCATCGCCTGGTTGATCTGACTCTGTGTCCAGCCCGCAGACGTATCGTAGGAATTGCCGTCAGGTTCGACGATGTGGGTTCCGGCCGCGGTGATGAAGTAGACGCGAACGGTGCTGTTCGGAAATTCGTAGGACAGATCGATCGATTCAGTGGGCACCGGTGGCGGTGCGATGGCGGCGCTGACCTTGTACGATCCCACCGATGCGTTATCGTAGGCGCCGACTGCGAGATAGTAGGTTCCGGTTTGGGTGGCGGTGTATGTGATCTCGGACAGATACCCATTGGCGTCGTCGTTGAACGCCACCTGAACGCCGTCAGCATTATAAAGTGTCAGCACAGAATCGGGCAGTGGGGTGCTAGAGCCAGATGGGTTGCTGACGGTGAATGTGACGCGATCTCCTGCCGTCAGGGAAACGCGGATCCAATCCTCGTCGCCGAGCGTATCAATTGCGCTTGTGACGCTGCCGCCAATAAGCAGGGTTGTTGTCGTTGCAGTGCTACCAGGAATGTCAGCCATAACGTGCCCTACGATTCGCGCGCATTTGTGCACGCAAGATCAATCCTCGGCCACCTTAAGGGTACGTCCGTTAACGGGACATCTATGGGTTCATAAAATTTGATCGAATTTCTTTGCGATATTCGGACGATTTCCGAAATCTGAACGAACGCAATGTTTCTGCCTTCGTGAATCAACATAAAAGCCATATATATCAGTGCATTACATTTCGCCTCGTTGCTTTTGTTCCTGTTTCATGGAAACACATTTGCCAAATGCCGGGGTTGGAGAATTCACAAAATTTTCGTTCGCCGATGGCGGGTTCAGATGAAAAACGATTTATCGCGTGACGTGCGATGATGCGAGCTCTGGGCGCCAGTTTCCGGAATTTTCGAAGGGTAGGAGTGAAAGGGTTTGGAGGGTGCGTTTACAGAAATGGCAGCAGGCAATTGGGGCGTTTTCTAATGCTTTTTCGATTTCCCATCTTCTTCCCGGTTCCGCTGTTCTTGCCAAAACTGGTGTTGTGATGCGCCGCCGCCGGTATAGACGGAGTGATGCCGAGGCAACGGGCGGTGGCGGTCCGGACAGCTGTTCAGGGGCGAAGGTGGGCCCTGCAACAATTGCACAACTTGGTCCGCTTATTGTGCAAGTGGCTGGAGGCACGAGAATTGAATGCTGTTTGGGCCTGGGTTGCGGCGTCTGGCCACCAAGGTTGCATTTGCCTGAATTCGGAGCGTTGGTGGGCTTAATCACCGTCCGGAATGAGACACTCCGTACTTCAACGCAGAGCTTCCGTTGTCTATTCCTGGATCCGGCTGAGCAGGGGACAAAATGATGTGGGACGCTGAAATGGTGTGCTTTCTCCTGTATAGGGCATCCATGATGTCGAAGAGCTTCGTGCTGGGGATTTCTTAATCATGACAACGCTCTTTCCCGTCATCTTGTCGGGCGGATCGGGTACGAGGCTCTGGCCCCTGTCGCGGTCGATGTATCCGAAGCAATTCATCAGCTTCAACGGTGCGGGTGCGAGCTTTCTGGGTACGACGCTGAAGCGGCTTGCGCCGGAGGCGGGCTTTGGCGCGCCTATCCTCTTGTGCAACAACGATCACCGTTTCTTGGTGCGGGGCGAGCTGGAGCGCGCGGGACTGGAAGCGAAGGCGGTGATTCTCGAGCCTGTGGCGCGCAATACCGCTCCGGCGATTGCTGTGGCAGCGCTCGCTGCCGCTGAGGAAAACAAGAACGCGATTATCGTGGTCATGCCTTCGGACCACGTCGTCAAGGACGAGCGCAAATTCATTGAAGCTGTTCACCATGCCGCGGAGATTGCCTCTCATGGGCGGCTTGTGCTTTTCGGCATCAAGCCGGAGGAGCCCCATACAGGATATGGCTACATCCGGCGTGGCGCCCCCCTGGAAGGCGAAGTGATCGGCGGGTTCGCCGTCGGGGCCTTTACGGAGAAACCTGACAGCGCCACGGCGACGAGCTATCTGGCGACTGGTGAATACTTCTGGAACAGCGGCATCTTCGTCATGCACGCGGCGACGTTCCTTGAAGAGCTTGGCCAATTGGCACCCTCGGTTCTCGCCGCGGCCAAGAGAGCCTACGAAAATCGTACGGAAGACCTCGGATTCGAGCGTCTTGATGAAGCGGCGTTTGCTGCAGCGCCGGCGATTTCGGTCGACTATGCCGTGATGGAAAAAACCAAACGGGCGGCGATGCTCACAATCGATGTCGGCTGGAACGATGTCGGCTCATGGTCGTCGCTGTGGGACATCGCGGAGCACGATGCTCGCGGAAATTTTGCAAGCTGCGATGCGATCCTAGAAGACACCAGCAACTGCTACATCCATTCCGAGCGCGGCCTGATTTCCACGATCGGCGTTGAAAACCTCGTCATCGTCGATACGCCCGATGCCCTTCTCGTGGCGGACCGCGCGCGTGCGCAGGACGTCACCAAGGTCGTGCAGCGGCTCAAACAGTCCGGCCGCAAGGAGCACGAGCAGCATTTGCGGAACTACCGGCCCTGGGGCTTTTTCGAGACGTTATCGCTCGGCCCACGTTTCCAGGTGAAGCTGTTGCATGTGAAGCCTGGCGGCAAGCTGTCCATGCAAATGCACCACCATCGGTCGGAGCACTGGATCGTTGTCCAGGGCACCGCGAACGTCGTGATTGGTGATACCGAACAACTCGTTCGCGAGAACGAGAGCGTCTACATCACGGCGACGCAATGGCACCGGCTTGAAAATCCCGGCAAGGTGCCGCTGGAACTCATCGAAGTGCAGATCGGCACCTATCTGGGTGAGGATGACATCGTCCGTACGCACGATATCTATCAGCGCAGCGCGCACGAGACGAAGTAGACACGCGATCAGGTGTCCCGCAAATCGGCCAGGATGCTGGTCAGGTAGCGGCCATAGTCATTCTTGGCGTAGCGCTCGGCGATCAAGCGCTCAAAGGACTCGTGCGTGATGAAGCCTTCGCGAACGGCGATCTCCTCGGGGCTCGCGATCTTGGCACCTTGCCGCTTCTCGATCGTTGCGACGTAATTGGCGGCATCCAGGAGGCTGTCTGGCGTGCCGGTGTCGAACCAGGCGAAGCCACGGCCCATGCGCTCCACTGCCAGTCGCCCCATATCCAGATAAGCGTTGTTGACGCTGGTGATTTCAAGCTCGCCTCGCGCCGAGGGCTTCAGGGACTTTGAGATCTCCACAACCTGATTGTCGTAGACGTAGAGACCGATGACGGCCCAGTTGGATTTGGGCTTTGCCGGTTTTTCCTCGATCGACAGGGCGCGCCCGCTGCGATCGAAAGCAACGACGCCGTATCGCTCGGGATCACTCACCTGATGGGCAAAGACGCGGCCGCCTTGCATATCGGTCATGGCGGACTTGAGCAGTTCACCCAGGCCATGGCCGTAGAACAAGTTGTCGCCGAGGACCATCGTGCAGGAGTCGTTGCCGATGAAGCGTTCGCCGATGATGAAGGCCTGCGCCAGTCCTTCTGGCTTTGGCTGCTCGGCGTAGGAGAAGCTGATGCCCCACTGAGATCCGTCACCCAGTAACTCACGGAATCCCGGTAGGTCGCGAGGTGTCGAGATGACCAGGATTTCGCGGATGCCGCCCAGCATGAGGACCGACAGCGGATAGTAGATGAGCGGCTTGTCGTAGACCGGGAGCATCTGCTTTGACGCTGCGAGCGTCATCGGATAGAGGCGCGTGCCACTACCGCCCGCCAGTATGATGCCCTTCATGATCCTTGCCTCTTTCTTGCCAACCAGGCTTGGTGGGTCTAGCCGGACTTAGATGCCATCAGTCGCGCCACACATTCTTCGACGCCGAGACGCCACTCCGGTAGTGAGATGCCAAGCTGCTTTTTGAGTTTGCTGCAGTCGAGCCGCGAGTTCGCTGGCCGGCGGGCCGGCGTTGGGTAGTCCGCGGTCGTGATCGCGTTCACCTTCACCGGATTTGCGCCGAGTGCGGCTGCGCGAGCGAGGGTAGCCCGCGCCAGTCCACACCACGTTACTTCGCCCTGCCCTGCTGCGTGGTAAATGCCCCAAGGCATGTCGTCGCGCGCTCTTGTGGCGATCAGGCGAGAGATGTCGAGGATCGCAGTGGCAAGGTGGGGAGCATACGTTGGCGTGCCCAACTGATCGTCGACGACGCCCAGCTCGGGGCGCGTCTCGGCCAGCCGCAACATCGTCTTGACGAAGTTGTTGCCAAATGGGCTGTGGACCCATGCGGTCCTCAGAATGATGTGTTGCGGCTGTTGGGCCTGCACATTTATTTCGCCATCGAGCTTGGAGCGGCCATAGGCGCCGGCAGGCGCGGTATCGTCGCTTTCGACGTAAGGCGCCTGCTTGTTGCCGTCGAACACGTAGTCGGTGGAGATGTGTATGATCGGGATACTGGCTTTGCGGCATGCGGCTGCGACATGGCCGGCGCCCAATGCATTGACGCTGTGGGCAAGGTCAGGTTCGCTTTCCGCCTTGTCGACAGCGGTGTAGGCGGCGGCATTCACAACCAGGTCGGGAACCACTTCGCGCATATGCGCTGCAATCGGGTCCGGCATCGTGATGTCGAGTGATGGACGGCCGAGCGCCGCAACAGTGATCTCGGTGCCGCCGGCCGCTTCCACAAGCGATCGCGCGAGCTGTCCCTCCGCACCCGTGACGAGGATTTTCACGTAAGGCACTCCCTTGCGCTCAGGAAGCCTTCTTGGCAGCAGGGCTTTGAAGCAGGCCCAGCCGCTCGCCGGTATACACGTTCTTGCGCAGCGGCTCCCACCACAAACGGTTCTCCAAGTACCAGTCTATGGTTTTCTCAATGCCGCTCTCGAAATTCTCCTGGGCGCGCCAGCCAAGCTCAGTTTCCAGCTTTGTTGCATCGATAGCGTAGCGGTGATCGTGGCCCGGGCGGTCCTGCACGAAGGTGATGAGCGAGGCGTGCGGGGCATTGGCGGCAAAGCGCTGGTCCAGTATGGCGCAGATGCGGTTCACTACATCCATGTTGGAGCGCTCGTTGCGGCCACCGACGTTGTACTTTTCGCCCAGCCGGCCACGCTGCAATATCGTGAGGAGCGCGCGCGCATGGTCATCGACATAGAGCCAATCGCGGATGTTGGAGCCATTGCCATAGACCGGTAGTGACAGGCCGTGCATGGCATTGAGGATCATCAGCGGGATCAGCTTCTCTGGGAACTGATAGGGTCCATAATTGTTGGAGCAGTTCGAGATGAGGCCGGGGAACCCATAGGTACGATACCAGGCGATGACCAGATGGTCCGACGCGGCCTTGCTGGATGAGTAGGGTGAGCTTGGCTCGTAGGCTGTCTTCTCGGTGAAGAGGCCGTCCGCTCCCAGTGAGCCGTAGACCTCGTCGGTCGAGACATGCAGGAAACGGAATCGATCCTTGTCGCCGCCGGTAAGGCTGGACCAGTAGGCGCGGGCAGCTTCGAGCAGCGTGAAGGTGCCGACGACGTTGGTATGGATGAACTCGCCAGCGCCGGTGATCGAGCGGTCGACGTGACTCTCGGCCGCCAGATGGATGACGGAATCGGGCTTGAAGTCGGCGAAGGCCTTGTCCATCGCGGCGCGATCGCAAATGTCGGCTTGCCGAAACGTGTAGTTCGACCGGCTGGCGATTGGATCGAGAGAATGCAGGTTGGCCGCATAGGTCAGCTTATCGACGTTGAGAACCGCGATGCCCTGATCGGCCGCCAAGTACCGGCAGAGTGCGGAGCCGATGAAGCCTGCTCCGCCTGTCACCAGAACGCGCATGTCTTTTCCCTCTTGCATCTTGGCCGTCAGAACGGGATAGGCCCGGTTTCGGATCATCCGGAATACGTGAATATCTCGCTCAAGTCTGCCAGGCGCGGCAGATTGGTGTCCTTAGGTGACAGGATCGCCTCGGACGATGAGATCGGCCAGTCGATTTCGAGATCTGGGTCGTTCCATAGAATGCCAGCGTCGCATTCCGGAGCGTAAAAGTCCGTGACCTTGTAGAAGACCTCGGTATCGGGTTCGAGCGTGCAGAAGGCGTGCGCGAAGCCTGGCGGTATCCAGAGCTGCTGCCAGTTCTCAGCAGAAAGTTCGGCTCTTACGTGGTGACCGAATGTTGGCGAGCCGGTGCGAATATCGACGGCGACATCGAAGATCCGGCCGCGCACCACCCTGATGAGCTTGCCTTGGGCATGCGGCGGCTTCTGGAAGTGCAGGCCGCGGACGACGCCGCTGGACCGTGACAGTGATTGGTTGTCCTGGACGAACGTCGCGTCGATGCCGGCCTCGCGGAATGTCGCGGCATTATAGGTCTCGGAAAAGAAGCCTCGGTCGTCACCGAATTTCGCCGGAGCGATGAGTATGACGTCGGGAATCTCCAGGCGCTTTACCGTGACGTTCTTGGGCATCTTCGCGCGGAGCCTTTGCTTGCTTGGAGGCGGGCTGAACACTGCGCGGGGATCTTTGTCCTCCACGGGAGGCCCCACTGTTTCACCCCATTGCCATACCTCGAAAATGGCTGCAAGACCGCGTTCGTCCCTGCTTGCGAGATGCTTGCTGTGCACAGGGGAAAAATGAGAAAATTTGCCGGCTTCAAGCTAGATTGCCGGGAATTGCGAGGCTGCTTCAGGGATCGTTGCGCACTGTTGAAGAAATTGTAATGCGTGATCGGGCGGGAGGTGTCAGGCATGCGGTTCGTTATCGATAGTCGCTAATGGGACACAGTGGGCGCTAGAAGACTGCGAACGGCTGGGTAAAAGGGTGGGCGGGCTGTGCCTGTGGTGGAGCGATGGTCGGTAAGGTCGACATTGTCATCGTGAGCTGGAATTCGAGCGCATTGACAATTCGCGCGCTCGAAGCCCTGGCGAAGACTGCACAGCTATCGGGTGTGCTGTCGCGCGTTATCGTTGTGGACAACGGTTCACGGCCGGAAGAGATCGAACTTTTGAAGGCGGCCGCAGACGGCGGGCTTGGTCTGCCGCTCGAGATGAAATTCAATTCGGCAAATGAAGGCTTTGCGGCTGCCTGCAATCAAGGCGCGGCTGGCGGTGTTGCGCCTTTCATACTGTTTCACAACCCTGACGTCGTGGTGCTCCAGGACGCGGTGGAAGCTGCGGCGATGGCGTTGGAGCGTGGTGAGGCGAATAGTATTGGCATCGTTGGCGTGCGGCTGGTGGATGGCAACGGCACGGTCCATCGTTGCAGTTCGCGGTTTCCGACGCCTGGCGCGATGGCGGGGCAGGCAATGGGGCTCGATCGGATCGGGCTCGTCACTCCCGTACGGTCGACGGACTGGGATCACGCTGATACGCGCGAAGTGGATCAGGTGATGGGGGCCTTCCTGATGGTTCGCCGCGACGTGTTCGAGCAGCTCGGCGGCTTCGATGAGCGCTTCTTCGTCTATTACGATGACGTGGACCTCAGTCTACGGGCGCGTCAACGTGGTTGGCGAACGCTGTATCTTGCGGATGCGACAGCCGTCCACGACGAGCAGGGGACGACGCAATCGGCAAAAGCGGCCCGGTTGTTCTATCTGCTTCGCAGCCGTCTGCTCTATGCGAATAAGCATTTCGGATGGGGTGGTGTTCTGGTTGTGTGGTCTGCCACACTCTTCATCGAGCCGGTTGCTCGCGGCATCAACATCATTTCTGGAGGCGGCCGGCGACAGGATCTTGCGGCTTTGGTGCGAGCCTACCGGCTGCTCTTCCAGTCTTTGCCGCATTTGAAGCGGGATGCGCGACAGGCGGCGCCTTAGTCGTGATCGCAATTGTTACTGGCTGCTTTCACGATTCGATTTGGTGCTGCATGGCCAAACAACGATGGCGCGCTGACGGAGCGCGCGCGGCGACCAAGTCATCGCCTTGGCAAGTTGGAGCATGGATGCGCGTCTATGTCCTTGCACCTGCCGACGTGTCCCCCAGATCGGACCGATGCCGCGCAGAGCATCGCCAATGGCACGGGCTACGACATCATCCTGGCCAGTTCGCTTTGAACGAAACCAGATCCAGGCGAGGAGAAGGATGTGTGCGGGCGCGAGCACGGCAAGCAGCGGCCCGGGCATGCATTTGACGAATGTCCAGATCTGGTTGCGAGTCAGGTGATAGACTGAGAATTCACTGCCACTGCCTGCCGTCGCGCTGCCGATGTGGTCGACGACCGCGCTGCCAACCTGGAATGCCCGGCCTCCCGTGAGGCGGATGCGAAATGCCAGATCGACATCTTCCGCATAACAGAAGTAGCGCTCATCGAAACCGCCCGCGTCTGAAAATGCGTCGCTGCGATAGAGCGCGGCGGCGGCGCAAGGACTGAAGACCTCGCCTTCGGGTGGCGGAGTGGGAATGAGATCACCGTAGCCGCCGCGATAGAAGGCTCCGGCTGCGAAATAGACATCGCCGGCGCCATCGAGAGTGCCGGGTGCGTCGGTGCGCCGCTGCAGCGAGCCGAACATGGCGAAGTCCGGATAGCGCCCGGCAGCGGCGAGCAGGTTTGCGAGCCAGTCCGGTGCGGGGAATGCATCGGGGTTCAACATGGCCACCAATGGCGCGGTGCAACCAGCGAATCCGGCGTTGCAGGCGGCTGCGAACCCTGTGTTCGTTCCCAAGCGCAGGACTTCGATGCGGGAATCAACCGGAAGGGATGCGAGCGACCCGTCAGTGGAAGCGTTGTCCACCACGATCGCCTCAAATCGGTGTTCCGTCTGCGCCAGGAGGTGTGACAGGCAGCGCTCAATCGTTGCGCCACCGTTGTGATTGACGATGATGACACGAACCAGCGGCAGCGCTTCCGCGACTGGTGCATTGCCCAGCGGTTTTGCTGGCAGCGCCGCGTCACTCACTTGCGGTCCCCCTGTTCAGCTCTGCTGGAAGCGGCCCCAGGCGGCCATTCCAGCCATCGCGAACCGCCCGCCTGAAACAGCGCCAATAGTCTCTATCGCGTCTGGCAAGAGAGGCTGTGGCTGCCTGCGCCGTGAGCCGGAGTACCTGTTGGACCTTCCAGCGCAGTGGCATGTGAGCGAGCCTCAGTCCATGTACCGCATTGCGGACGTAGAAGTAGATGCGTTCTGGGGGCAGACGTGCGGCTTGCCATTTGTGGCCCGGCCAGGCGTGGCCCCGGCTCTCGTCCGGCAACTCGTCACCCCAGCGGTGAATCATGGTCACATCGTCAATGAGTATGTTGGCCCAGCCGCTGTTCCAGGCGCGATAACCCCATTCGACGTCGATACCGTCGATGAAATAATCGGCGCGCATGGGGCCGATGCGATGCCAAGCGTCGATCGAAATCAGCGAACCCGATGTGGGCAGGAAGGCGACCGCGCCAGAAAGTTTGCGGCCGCGCGGCTGCCATCGCCAATATGATATGGGCAAGTAGGTTGAGCCATCCGGAGGCACCAGCCGCGGGCCAACGGCGGCGATATTTATGCCCGCGTGTTCGAGTGCAGTCATCCTGCCATGCAATGTCCGTGCGAGGCCTGGAGGTGGCGTGCTGTCCTGGTCGAGCAGCAGGATGTGTGAGAAGCCCTCGTCACTGGCCGCGCGGATAACCTTGTCGAGGCCTGCGCCTTGCCCGGCATTCTCCCGTGATCGATAGATGTGTCGTGTGTCGATCTGAGTGAGCAGGGTTTCGATGTCATCAGATGCCGGCCCGTTGACGAAGACGAAAAGGGTGCAATGATCTTCGCGTAACGCCTTGAGCAACTGGCGCAACAGATGCGGGTCGGCATTGAAGAGAACGGTCGCAGCCGCAATGCGTGCGGTGTGCGCATCCCCTCTCATAGCGGCCTGTCCCGTCCCATCATTTCGCTGCGCTGGTTGCGTTTGTAAGGGCCGAATTATACAGCGTCTGAGCGGGTGCGCGAGGGGCGTCGTTGGAGGTTGTCCAAGCGGGACATTCTCCGCAACCGCCCTGGAGTCAGGTGAGCATGGCGCGCAATTGCCCGACGCTGCCGGAGAAGGCCACGAACGGCGAATTCTCGAATCGATTTGCCGGATCGCCTGGTTTTGGGCCGTATACGAAATCAGCGCCGCTCGTTGTCAGGATCGAGCCGCCCGCGGCACGTAGGACCGCATCGCCCGCTGCCGTGTCCCACTGCATGGTGCGTCCAAAGCGGGGATAGATATCGGCTTCGCCCGCCGCCACGAGGCAGAACTTGAGCGATGATCCCACCGAAACCCGCTCGCCAATGGGCAAGGGATCAAGAAACGTCCGCGTCGCCTCGGTCATGTGGGAGACGCTGACGACGGCTGACCACTGGGCGCCCAAGGGACGTACGGCAATGTCGCGGATCGGCTCAGGCGCGCCCTGCTGCGGCATGCGTGCCATTCGCGCGCCGCCTGCGTGGCCGCTGTAGACCTCAGCGCGACCAGGCGCCACAACGACGCCCGCAACGGGGCGGCCGTCTTCAATCAAAGCAATGTTGACTGTGTAGTCAGGCGTTCCCTTGATGAACTCCTTGGTTCCGTCCAACGGATCGACAAGGAAGAAGTTTCCGGTGACGCCCTCAGGCATGCCCTCGTTGCTTGCCAGCTCTTCGGCCACGACTCGAACGTCGGGAAATGATTTCGCAAGGCGTTCCAGGATCAGCTCCTCGGCCCGCGCATCGGCAATCGTAACGGGGCTGCCGTCGCCCTTTTGCGTTACGTCGATGCCGCCTGCGCGAATTTCGGCGATCAGGCGGCCGGCATCGCAGGCGATCAACTCCAGTTCGGCAACGAGACTTTTCATATCCGCCCCTTCTCGCGTAGATGCGCCATGATCTGGTCGACGAGCGCATCGGGCTCGACGTTTTCTGTAACGAGATGGATATCGGCCTGCTCCGGTGGCTCATACGGGCTGTCGATGCCGGTGAAATTCTTCACCTTGCCGGCAAGCGCCTTTGCATAAAGCCCCTTTGGATCGCGGCGCTGACATTCGGCAAGCGAGGCATCGACGAACACTTCGATAAATTCGCCATCCTCCAGCAGCTCGCGCACCATGCGGCGCTCGGCACGGAATGGCGAAATGAACGAGCACATCACAATCAGTCCGGCGTCGGCGAACAACTTGGACACCTCGCCAATGCGGCGGATGTTCTCGACGCGATCGGTGTCGGTGAAGCCAAGGTCGTGATTGAGGCCGTGGCGGACGTTGTCGCCATCGAGAACGTATGTGTGGTTGCCCGAATCGTGCAGCCGTTTCTCAAGCCGCTTGGCAATCGTTGATTTGCCGGAGCCGGAGAGGCCGGTAAACCAGATGACAGTGGCCCTTTGATGCTTGGCGCTTGACCGCGCGGCCTTGTCAACGAACAGCTCCTCGACATGGATGTTCGTTGCTCGGCGCAACCCGAACGAGATCAGTCCCGCGGCGACCGTATGGTTGGAAATGCGGTCGACAAGGATGAAGGAGCCGGTCTCACGGTTTTCGGCGTAGGCGTCGAACGCGATCGGAAGTGCCGTTGCGAGGTTGCAGACACCGATCTCGTTGAGCTCCAGGTTGCGGGCGGCAAGATGCTGGCGCGTATGAATATCGATGCGGTGCTTGATTGCGGTGATGCTGGCCGGCACCCAACGATTGCCGATGCGCAAGACGTAGGATCGGCCCGGCAGCAGATGGGTCTCGTCCATCCAGATCAACTGGGCGGCGAACTGGTCGGAAATCTCAGGGCGCTCCGTTGCCGGCACCAGCAGATCACCACGGGCGACGTCGATCTCGTCGGAGAGGCCGAGCGTCACCGCGTCACCGATCGATGCCATTTGGAGGTCGCCATCGGCGGTAACGATCCGGCTGATGCGGGAGGGGCGTCCGGATAGTGCCGAGACGATGGCATCGCCCACATGCACGATGCCTGACGCAATCGTGCCGGCGTAACCACGGAAGTCCTGGTTCGGGCGGACAACGCGCTGGACGGGAAAGCGGAATGGCAATGCCTTGGTGTCCGTTGCGGCGTCGATCTGTTCGAGGTGCTCGAGCAAGGTGGGGCCGGTGTACCATGGGGTGCGCCCGGACCGTGTCGTGACGTTGTCGCCTGTAACGCCCGAAACGGGAATCGGCTGGAGGGAAGCAAAGCCGAGCGGCTCGGCTGACAGCACGAAAGTCTCGGCGATCTTCCGGAAAGCGGATTGTGCGTCTTCGACCAGATCAATCTTGCTGATGGCCAACACGACGTGTCTGATCCCCATCAGGTGGCAAATGTTGGCGTGCCGTTCGGTCTGCTCGACAACGCCCTTGCGTGCGTCAATGACGATGATCGCAAGGTCCGCCTTGGAGGCGCCGGTCGCCATGTTGCGCGTGTACTGCTCGTGGCCCGGTGCATCAGCGACGATGAACGATCGGCGCGAGGTAGAAAAATAGCGGTGGGCGACATCTATAGTGATGGACTGTTCGCGCTCGATGACGAGGCCATCGACGGCGAGTGCAAAGTCGATTTCTCCAGCAACGGTTCCATAGATGCGCGAATCGCGTTCCAGCGCGGCCATCTCGTCGTCCAGAATGTGGCCGGTCTCGAACAGCAGCCGGCCCACAAGCGTGGATTTGCCATCGTCCACCGCTCCGCATGTGAGAATGCGCAGCATTCCACGGTCGCTCATCAGAAGTATCCTTCGCGTTTCTTCTTTTCCATGGATGAGGAGCCGTCCTGTTCGGCCAAGCGGCCGTGGCGCTCGGACAGCCGCGCCACTTGCATTTCATCGAGTATGGCTGCGACGTCGCCCGCTGCGGATTCGATGGCGCCGGTCAGGGGGTAGCAGCCCAGCGTGCGAAATCGCACACGGCGAATCTGCGGCTGCTCGCCCGGCTGCAGCTGCATGCGTTCATCATCGACCACGATCAACGTGCCATGGCGTTCCACCACGGGGCGTTCGGCGGCAAAATAGAGTGGTACGACGGGGATGTTCTCGCGCTGGATGTAGGTCCAGATGTCGGCTTCCGTCCAGTTCGACAGGGGGAATGCGCGGATCGATTCACCAGCGTGAATGCGCGTATTGTAGAGATGCCACAACTCGGGCCGCTGATTGCGGGGATCCCAGGCATGCTGGACATTGCGAAATGAGAATATGCGCTCCTTGGCGCGGCTCATGTCTTCGTCGCGACGGCCGCCCGCGATCGCAGCATCGAATCCGTTGGCCTCCAATGCCTGCTTCAGCGCTTCGGTCTTCATGACGCGCAAATAGAGCGTTGGGGCGGACGTAAACGGGTCGATGCCCCGAGCAGCCCCCTCGCGGTTGGTATGGACGATCATCCTGATGCCGGTCTGTGCCGCGGTTGCATCCCGAAATGCGACGACATCGCGGAATTTCCAAGAGGTATCGATGTGCAACAGCGGAAAGGGGATGTGCCCCGGAAAGAAGGCCTTCTTCGCCAGATGAAGCATCACGGCGGAGTCTTTGCCGACCGAGTAGAGCATCACGGGATTGCGGAATTCTGCCGCGACCTCTCGCATGATGTGGATGGCTTCGGCTTCGAGGGAATTGAGGTGTGGCGTCATATTCTGTCCGGAAAACGAAATTGCAAATCGTTCGGTCGCTCCGGAATGGGGACGCGAACACCGAGCCCTTAGCATACGGGAGCTGCCTTTGCTCATGGTATGGGCTCAAATGGCGAGCCAAGTCCTGTGCAAAAGTCACGCTCAAGCCTGAGGTGATTGGTTGGGTGTGCATTTTGCGAAAGTCAATTCGCCAGTCGTTGCTTGAGCATTGCGCCGGCAACCGCTAGAGGCTCGGGTGCGGAGGCAAAGAACCAAGTGCTACATTCTTTAGCGTTCGTTGATTGTTCTATCGCTGGCTTTTTGGTCACGTTTGCAGATGCGGGGCGTTGGACCATCCTCCGGCCAGAATAGATCAGCTCTTGCCAGGAACGACGGTGGTGGAACATCAGGGCGCTAGAGCAACGACGTGGCCGCCGCTAGAGACGATTCAAAGCAGTCTCATCGGCATTATCGCATTCTCAGCAGCGATAGCGCCGCTCGGTGTGCCGACGCTACTTGCCCTTCTGGTTGTCGTCACGTTGGCCCAGGATCGTGCTGAAGGTCAGCGGCTGCATTCCTACCTGCCGACCCTGACGAGCAATGCCGGTTCGCTATATGCGATCATGTTCATGTTCTTTGCGTTCCTGAGTTGTGCCTGGGCGTTGCGGCCGGGCTACACTTTCGTCAGTCTTTCCCAGAATGCGTTTGTCGGCCTAGGCAGCTGGTATGTTGCCATGGCGCTCGACCGGAGACTGCGACTGCTCGGTCGCGGCCGCCAGACACGCTTCACCCGTGCGCTGCCGCTGGCCTTCGTTTTTGCCGCCCTGTACTTCCTATTGGATGCGCTAACAGGTGATAGCATCACGTTGTTTTTTGCACGCAAGGCGCCGTGGATTTTCGACGGTTTCGAGAATGTCATTCGCTACACACGCAGCGGTGTGCCCGTCGGACTGGCGAGTGACTACTTCAATAGGATTGCGGCGGCGCTGGTCATGATGTTGCCGGGCCTGGCGGCGGCGTTCCTGTTCTGGCCTTGGCCGCGCTGGGGGCGTTGGCTAGGCAGTGCCGCGTTCGTGGTTCTTGTTCTGGTGTGCGAAAAGTCCGGCTCGGCGACCGCGCTGCTGGCTCTTGTCGCGGGGGCTGTCCTGTTCATTTTTGCGCTTTATTCGGCGCACTGGGCGAGACGGCTGCTCCAGGTCGGTTTTCTGATTCTCATTGTAGGCGCTGTGCCACTGGCGATGGTACCGCGAGCGTTGAAGCTGGATGAAAGTGCGCTATTGCCGTTCAGCTTTCGAGAGCGGGTCATCATCTGGGACGATCTCGCGTCGCTGTCATTGAACAGTCCGATCCTTGGGATTGGTGCAAAGTCGATCAAGTTCTGGCCGGCGCTACCCTCTCACAAGGTTGTCAGAAAATCCGAAAAGCCGGAGACCCGGAAATACTGGCATCCGCACAACGGGTACTTGCAGGTGTGGCTTGAACTCGGCGCGATCGGTGCGGCGCTGTTCGCCTTGGCGGGCACATTACTGCTTGGCCGCATCGGGCACCTAGGGACGCGCATGCAACCCTACGCCATCGCTCTTGCGGCGGGCACGCTCGTGATGATCGGGCCAGGCTGGGGACTGTGGCAGCCGTGGTTGATCGGTTCGATTGGATTTGGCTGGCTGGCGCTACTGATGGTGAGTTTTGAGTTCGAGCAATCCCAACAACCCGACGCCGCCAAGCTGGCCTGATGGCCAACCGTCGCGGACGCTTAGCTCTTGCTGCTTCAGTCAGGCGAATTTCGACTGCCGAATGCGCCCATAATGCGAGCGACCAGCCAGATCGGCACGACCACCATGGCGCCGAGCAGGAGGTACTGGAGGAGCCAATCGAAGGTGCTGAAGCCGAGGTCGTAGATCCGGCGCAACAAAATCTCGATATTAAAGAGGAAATTGCGCGGCGTTATGCCGAGGGCGGAGAGGACGACGCCAACGACGACCGACAACAGAAAAAGCCGCACGATGACGGCTAGAGGGTTGCCGCCGAAAATCGTTTTGCGATCCATTTCTTGTCGTTCCTTTGCGCGCCCGGCTGGCTGGTGGTCCTCGGCCGATGGATTGGGAGTTGGGGGATGCCCGCGACCGCTTTAGCATGGCTGAGGTACTGCGGCGATATGGTGACGCTTCTGACGGGTGCAAGGTGGCGCGATGGGAACACACGCGCATGAGCTGTCGGCGGCTGGATGTGAAAAGGCATGCGTAATGATGACAGCTTGGATCGCGCATGATGTCTGCTCAGCAGCAGATCTGGCCGGCCGCAGGTCTGAGCGGATCAGTCACGATGAGGGATCGAGTAAGCCAGCATGACGACCGGGAAGACGCGCAATGGCAGGCCTGATGCTGCGCGTCGCGCGAAAAAACCGGTGCGGGGTGAACGGCCTGCCAAAACGGTCAAACGCGAATCGAGGTCGCGGCATTCGCCTGATGCGAAAGAGGGCGTGGCGATTGTTGGTGCGCCGGCATCGGCCAAGGCGCAGTCACAGACACCGGCATCGAAACAGGCATCTGCCCGGGGAGCGACGGCAGATCTACCTGAGCCGTTCGCAACATTCTTTGCCACGAGAGGATGGACGCCCCGCCCGCATCAGATGGCGTTGATTGATGCCGCGCGAGCGCGGCAGTCGACTCTGCTGGTGGCTCCGACAGGTGCGGGCAAAACGCTGGCTGGCTTTCTGCCCAGCCTTATTTCGCTTTCAGGCAAGGGAGCGGGCCGAATCAAGGGTGCGGGGCTGCGCGTACTCTACATTTCTCCGCTGAAAGCACTGGCCAGTGATGTCGCCCGGAATCTGACAGCGCCCATCGCGGAGATGGAACTGCGTATCCGCACGGAAACGCGCACTGGCGATACCAGCGTGGCGCGCCGCCAGCGGCAGCGGGTACGGCCACCGCAAATCCTGCTGACGACGCCTGAGCAGCTGGCGCTCATGCTGAGCCACAAAGATGCGCCGCATCTGTTTGCGGATCTCGAAACTGTCATTCTCGATGAGTTGCACGCGCTGGCAGCATCCAAGCGGGGCGATCTTCTGGCGCTTGATCTGGCGCGCTTGCGTCGGCATACCGCTGGTTTGATGGCGATCGGGCTGTCGGCGACGGTGGCGCGTCCCAGTGAGCTGCGTGCCTTTCTCATGCCACAAGAGCGGCCGGACGAGCGGCTGGATCTGGCGCATTTCGTCGATGCCGGGGCTGGACCGCGTCCGGAAGTGAAAATACTGGAACTGGATGAGCCGGTGCCGTGGTCGGGTCACTCGGCGCGCTATGCCATGGAGGAGATATACAAGGCTATTGGACGTCATCGGCTGGCAATCGTGTTCGTCAATACGCGAATGCAGGCGGAACTGGTTTTTCAGGAACTGTGGCGGGTCAACGAAGATGGCTTGCCGATTGCGCTCCATCACGGATCGCTTGAAGCCGGGCGGCGCCGCAGGGTGGAGGCGGCGATGGCGGCGGGCACGCTGCGGGCGGTTGTTGCAACATCGACGCTCGATCTTGGCATCGACTGGGGGGATGTCGACCTTGTCGTCCATGTCGGCGCGCCCAAAGGCGCCAGTCGGTTCACGCAGCGGATCGGGCGTGCCAATCATCGCCTCGATGAGCCGTCACGCGCGATCCTTGTGCCGTCCAACCGCTTTGAAGTTCTGGAATGCCGAGCGGCGCTGGAAGCGGCTGACGAAGGCGCCCAGGATGCCGTGCTGTCGCGTTCCGGGGGGCTCGACGTTCTGGCCCAGCATGTGCTGGGCATGGCGTGCGCGGCTCCATTCGATCCGACCGAACTCTACGAGGAAGTGCGCAGCGCGGCGCCATATGCCGGGCTCACGCGCGCGACATTCGATCGTGTCGTCGATTTCGTCGCGACCGGAGGCTATGCGCTCAAATCCTACGACCGATTTGCCAAGCTTCGCCCCGATGCGGAGGGAAAGCTCCGCATCGCCCATCCGCGTTTTGCGCAACAGTACCGCCTCAACGCCGGGACGATCGTCGATAGTCCGCTGATCCGCGTTCGGCTCGTTGGGGCGCGCACGGCCAAACGCGTTACCGGGCAGAGGGCGCTCGCTGGCGGGCGCGTGCTTGGCGAAGTGGACGAAGGTTTCGTCGAGCAGCTCGTGCCCGGTGATACCTTTGTCTTTGCCGGAGAGGTGGTGCGTTTCGAGGGCTTGCGCGAGACCGATGCCTTCGTTTCGCGGGCGTCGGCTCAAGATCCGAAGATTCCCAGTTATGGTGGCGGCAAGTTTCCGCTGTCGACGCATCTCGCGCTCCGCGTCAGGCGCATCCTGGCAGACGAGACCCGTTGGAGCAGGCTGCCGGCGCCCGTCTTTGACTGGCTTGAGCTGCAAAGGGCCCGCTCCAAGATTCCAGGCGCGGATGAGGTTCTGGTGGAGACGTTTCCATGTGACAAGCGGCATCACCTCGTCGCATATCCGTTCGAGGGGCGGCTCGCGCATCAGACGCTCGGCATGTTGCTGACACGACGGCTGGAACGGGCGGGCGCCAGCCCAACAGGCTTCGTTGCCAACGACTATGGTTTGTCGATCTGGTGCATGCGTGACCTGTCGGAGATGATTGCCAGGGGCAAGCTCGATCTCGCCCGGCTTTTCGATGTCGACATGCTGGGAGACGATCTTGACGCCTGGCTTGCGGAATCAAGCCTCATGAAGCGCACGTTCCGGCTGGTCGCGGTGGTGGCGGGGCTCATCGAACGGCGGCATCCTGGGCGGGAAAAAAGCGGGCGCCAGGTCACGTTTTCGACAGACCTCGTTTACGATGTGCTGCGGCGGCACGACCCCGGCCACATCCTGTTGGAAGCAGCCTGGGCGGAGGCGGCGACCGGTTTGCTTGACGTGGCGCGGCTCGGCGATTTTCTAGAACGCATCCGGCATCGTGTGCGGCATGTGGCGCTGTCCCGCGTTTCGCCGCTTTCGGTGCCGATCCTCCTGGAAATCGGACGGGAGGCGGTCGCGCAAGGTGGGAGGGAGGATGTATTGAGAGAGGCAGCCGAAATGTTGATTCGCGAGGCTGCTCGCTGACAGCGCCAGCGGCGCTTCGGGCAGGGTACCTTTGCACCGGGAACGCGGGAGAATCGGTGATGCTGCAACTCAAGCCGGATCGCCTTGGGCATGACGACTTTGTCGAACAGCCGATCGTGGTGTGCGGCAAGGTCTTTCGCGGCGACATGTCGGGGGCACTGTTCTGGCCAGCCGAGCGGGCGCTCATCGTTGCTGACCTGCATCTGGAGAAGGGGTCGTCCTTCGCAGCCAAGGGACAGATGCTGCCGCCCTATGATACGCGCGACACACTCGAACGGCTGGCGCACGCGATAGACCGTTATCAGGCCGAAACTGTGATCGCGCTGGGGGACAGCTTCCACGACGCTTCTGGGCCGGAGCGGATGCATGCCGATGACCTGGCGCTGCTGCGGATGATGCAGGACCATTGCGAATGGATCTGGATTACCGGGAATCACGATCCTGCGGAGACCGGGCATCTGGGCGGGCATGTGCGACAGGAGCTGACCGTCGAGGGGCTCACGTTCAGGCATTTGCCAGGACCTGGACACACGACGCATGAAATCGCGGGCCATCTGCATCCAGCGGCAAAGGTTTCGCTCAACGGCCTGACGCTGCGCAGGCCGTGTTTTGTTGGCAATGGATTGAGACTCGTGTTGCCAGCTTTCGGCGCCTACGCTGGCGGGCTCAACGTGCTGGACGATGCATTCGCTTCGATTGTTCCCGCCGACGGCCTGGCGATCTGGCTGCTCGGGCAGGAGGGGCTTTATCCTGTCGCACCGCGGCTGTTGCGCGGGGACTGAACAGGTCTCCTGCCCTGGTCGATGGGCAAGGCGGAGCCTTCGCCCGTCTCTGCCAGGATATGCCGGCAACGCTGGCCTATACCGGCGAAATCAGTGGCTGCCCTTCTTGAACATGACCGAAGCGAGCAGGCCTGATGCGACGGCGATGAACACTGCGAATACGCCGTAAAGAAGCGGGTAGCCGAACGCAAAATTGTGCAGGAATCGCTCAACGCCCTCGCGCTGAAGGATGACGCGGTTGCTGTGCTTCGCGAGAAGCTTGCCGTCCTTGAAGAGATAGGTGTGCGTGAACAGTGGGCCCACCGGGACATTTGCCGGCAGCGAAATTGTGCTGCGGAAGAGGCTGCGGCCAATGAAGCCGACACCATAATCACTCTTCTGATAGAGGCTCTCTTTCTGCTTCAGGCGGATGACCGCGCGGCGAAACTCATCGCGCTCTTCGGGCGTCATCTGAGCCTGATCGGCGGCAGGTGTCATGTGAACGCTATCGAAGCCAATCCGGTGCTGATCGAGCACGCGGACGTCGGCAATTTCCTCAACGGGCCTTGTCGAGGCGATGGCGTAATAGCTCGGTACATCCTCGAACCGCACGGATCGCGTGTTGATCCAGATGCCTGCGACATGGGCTTTGCGGCGGGCTATGAGCGGTGCTGGCGTGCCGTCGAGAATGATCGCTACGTCATAGTAACCGGCTTCGGCTGTCGGCTGCCTGCTGTGCTCGACGGTGCCGAAGACCACGATTTCGGTGCCCGTGAAGCTCGACGTGACCGCGACTGAGCGCGTGGAGACGTCAACCTCGACGCTCTCAGGTGGTCTTTCAGATTGCTTTTGGGCGGCGGTCTGAGTTGGCTGCGCGTCCACTGCTGCTGGCGGCTGCTGGGGCGCTGCCGCAGGGGCCGGGCTCACACGCTGCTGGGGCGGGGCGACTTGTTGTGCTGGTGCATAGCCCGGTTGCATCGGTTGATAGCCGGGCTGCTGATATCCGGATGGCGGATATCCCGGCTGCACCTGCGCATTGCCGGTCATCAGCGGCACCACCGCGGCGATCCCCAGGACGCCCATCGCAACCAGGCCGCCGACGATTGAAAATTTGCGCATCAGGGTTCGCATCTCAATGACCTCCCCCGAAGACGCTGCCAATGGAGAAGAGGTCGCTCGGTGTCGCAACCAGTCCGTACGCGATCCTCAAACAGACCAGAAGCACCAGGGCAGCAAGCAGGGCGCGAAGTTGTTCGCCCTTCAATTTCTCTCCGGCAACCGCACCAAACTGTGCTCCGATGACACCGCCTATCATCAGCAATAAGGCGAGGACAATATCGACTGTGTGGTTCTGTTTGGCGTGCATGATCGTGGTCGCTGCGGTCACGAAAACGATCTGGAACAGCGACGTTCCAACCACGACATTGGTGGGCACGCGCAGCAGGTAGATCATCGCCGGAACCATGACAAAGCCGCCACCGACACCCATGATGGCGCCAAGAAAGCCTACAAAGGCGCCGATCAGCAGCGGCGGAATGGCGCTGATGTAGAGCTTGGAGCGGTGGAAGCGCATTTTGAACGGGAGGCCGTGGATCCAGCTGTGCTGCCCCGGCCGGCGCGAGCTGACGGCCTTGCCGCCGCGCGCCTTCCGCATCGTACTCAGTGACTCGATCAGCATCAGCGTGCCGATCGCGCCGAGGAAGGTGACGTAGCTCAGTGAGACGAACAGTTCGAATTGGCCGATCTGGCGGAGGATCTTAACCACCTGCACGCCGATCGTTGAACCAAAGATGCCGCCCGTGAGCAGCACGATGCCCATCTTGATGTCGACGTTCTTGCGTCTGTACTGGGCAATGGCTCCCGATACCGACGACGCAACGATCTGAGCCGCTTCCGTGCCAACAGCGACGGCAGCAGGGATGCCGGAGAAGATCAGAAGCGGTGTCATCAAGAAGCCGCCGCCGACGCCGAACATTCCCGACAAGAAGCCCACGGCCGCGCCCATGCCGAGAAATATGAAGATGTTCGCGGACATCTCGGCAATGGGGAGATAGAAATTCATGAAGCCGTCCCTACATGCTCCAATCGGCGCATGGTACTTTTCATCAGTTGTCGGTTTTGCGCTAACGTGATGATAAGGCGGAACGACGCACCTGCGATCGTCAACCTCACTCAGAACGCTTTGCTCCCCTGCATACGTTTCGCGCGAGGATCTTTCCGGGTCAATGCGACCATGTGCATCCGTTCGGGGGCGGAGAGCGGATGGGGGAGGGAATGAAGAAGGGCCCTGGGGTGCCCAGAGCCCTGTTCAGGGTCATTCAAAGTGGTCCTGGGGTCAAATTTCGCCGCCAGCGACTGCCCGCGACTTCCAGGCCTCTCCCGCTGCGATCGGGTCGTTGGCGATGCGGTCGGCCTGCTTGACCCGCCAATTCGCAACCGTGGTCTTCGCTGCTTCCAGATCGGCGGGCTTCATTGCTGCCGCCAATTCATCACGCCGCTTTTTTGCTTCCTGGTCGCCCTGGCGTGCCGCCAGTGCCAGCCACTTGTAGGCCGTCTTCTCGTCCTTGGTAACGCCCAGGCCGCTTTCGTAAAGCACCGCGAGATTGAATTGGCTGTCGGCTAGGCCATGGTCTGCCGCAGTCTGGAACCATTTTGCAGCCGCTGCATAATCGGGCACCGCGGCCGTCTTGCCGGCGCTCAGCACGGCAAGATTGTGCATGGCCTTGACGTTGCCCTGCTCGGCGGCGCGCAAATACCAATTCTTTGCTCGCGCATTGTCCTGCTTCACGGAGAGGCCGCGTTCGTAAAAGGTCGCGACACGATATTGAGCCTGGGCAAAACCGCGCGAGGCCGAGCGCTGATACCAGCTCAGTGCCTCGTCGAGATCCTGTGTCGTGCCTTTGCCCTCCGCGAAGCGGGCTCCTACTTCGAATTCTGCTGAAGGATCGCCCTTGGCCGCAGCCAGCCGCAACGACAACGGGCCGACTGTTGCAGGCGGCAGGTTCAAAGGCTGGCGGCGATTGTCGCTGAGTGACGGCTGTGCGGCGACCTCGGCTGGTGCGTCGGCCGTGGCATTGGCGCGCATGAAGCTGGGGATCATCGCTGGCGGGACGGATTGGACCTGCGCGGCACCGAGCTGGTCGGAAAGCTGGGCGGTGGCCCGACGCTCCTCCAGACGCGCCAGCTGGGCCAGCGTCGGGTTGCGCGCTGGGCGGGCAACGGTAATGCCAGCGGGCGGCGCGTTGCTGGAGATGGGATTCGCCGGGAGTGTGGAACGATTGAGCAGGCGGGGATCGTTCTCAGAGGACTTGTCCGGCGCGCGCGTGTCCTGGTCTGGTGCAGCTGGAGCGGGTTCGAGATTTGACGATGGGCTCGATTTGGGCGCTTCCGCGGGCTGTTGCTGCTGGGCAGGCGCTTGTTCACCCGTGCTTGCCGGTCTTTCGGGCGTGGCAAGCGTGGGCGCAACCTCGGATTGGGTTTCCACCACCGGTGCTGTTTCGCCAGCTGCGCGCTGGATGGCGGGATCAACCTGTTCGAGGGCGATTGGCGCAGGCGCGGGGGCCCGCTTCTTCAAGATCATGAGCGCGCCGGGTATGGCAATCATGAGCACGATTGCGCTGACCAGCAGTTTGCGTGACGGTTTGCGCAATTGGCTGGCGATCGACTTGCTCGCCGCGGCTGCGGGTTCGGTGGCCTTGAGCTGCGGCTTGGGCATCGTCATCGGCGCGGGGGCAGGATCGGTGACGGCGACCCGCGATGCTGCGCCGTTTCCTTCGGCTGGTGCCGGCGCGTTCTGCTCCGCCTTCATCTTGGCGCGACGTGCGTCGGCAATGAAGTCCTGGCGCAACCTCTCGATGGAGGCGGGGGGATTGCCCGCCGTGCGAGATTCGGCGGCGGACGTATTACGGCTCGCTTGTTGTGTCGATGCCCCGAAAGGGCGCGCGGCATCCTCACTGCGGCCGTCTTCAACGTCGTGGCCGATCGAGGAGTAGCGATCTGTTTCGTAGCCGGACTGGGCACGGGCGGCCATGGCGCTGGCAGCTTCGGCCGCGCGCTGGGCGCTGGCTCCAACATCGGAATCGGCGCCAAAGCGCACATGTTCGCGTACATATTCTTGTGGTGCCGACTTGGCGTGCGAAGTCTCTAGCGCGTCGACGCGGTCGAGCACGCGGATCATCGCGCGCTGCATCGTGTCGAGCATCGCCGCGGTCTGTTCGTCACCTTCGCGGCGTTCGTTGATGAATTGGTCGATGAGCTGGCGGATGGCATCGAGGTTGTCGCCGTTCCCGCTTTCGGGACGGGCGATATCGGCAAAGCGCGAGGCGACGTTTTCAGCCGCCGCATTTGCCAGACGGGCGAAGTCGGGCAGCGGCGCCGGGGCCGGCTGAGGAATATTGATGCGGCTGGAGATCTGCTCGACGGCGGCAGAGATCAGGGGCTCCAGATCCTGCGGGTTGCCAGCGCGATCCAGGGCATCGTCTAATCGCGGGTCGGCGAGACGGTCCATGACGGTGGAGAGCGCGTGCTCGATGCCGTCGAGGCGTGTGAACTGGGCGCGGGCGTCGTCGAACTGCGCGGTCAGATCGGCGAGATGAGCTTCGAATTGCTGCAGGCCGTCCAGATCCGTTCTGGTGGCGACATGCGAAATTGCTTCAGCGAAACGGTCTTCGAGCTGATCGAAGCGGTTGGCCAGGGCAACCAGTGCATCGTCACTATTGTTGTGGCCCAATACGTCCTCAACCTTGCGAGCGATGTCGACGAAGCGCCCATCGAGCCATTCCCGCTCAGTGTCGAGAAGGCCCGTGCGGATGTCGCGAGCGGGCGCTGGGCTATGCGTATGTGCAGCGTGGAGCAAGGCGAGGCCTTCCTGCTCGGCGTGAGCGAGTTCGACATGTGGCTCCGGCTCCATTTGGGCAACCGGCCCAAGTGCCCGCTCGTAATGCGCGGCCAGTGCGTCAGCCGCCTGCTGGTCCCATGTCGATTCATCGTTGGCGATCACGGAATCTTCGGAATCCGCGGAATGCGCGAGTTGGGCAAGATTGGACGTGGCCACTGTGACAGGCACAGTTTGCTGGAGGGGCTGCTCGGTTGCGGCATCATCGGCTACAGCGGCGGTTTCGGCAAAGATCGACATTGCCCGAGTTGCTGCGGCTGGTGCCGACCTTGCGGGTGCAGTCTGGGGCTGCTCTTCGCGATGGGCCGAGGAGATCCTGTCGGCCAGCATGTTGACGCCGGATTCGATGCTTTCGAAGGCGGCGAGGAATTCCGCGGGCACCTTCTTCTTATAGCTGCGGGCTTCGGCGCCCAGCGTTTCAACCCGTGCGAGCATGCGCTCCAGCGCGGCGGTCTGGCGCTCATCCGATTCGGCCACCTGCGAGGCAATGCGCTCGATCAGCGAACGCAAATCGTCGGCTCTGCAAGCCCCATCATCTACTTGGTTTGAAAAGTTGTCGGAGCTGCCGCCCGCGCCGCTTCCGAATTGCGTCGCCATTATATTCCCCATTATCACTCGCTTCAGGCGTCCCGAGGAGCGGCTCCACTGGGGAGGGCCGAACGTGTCCAGTCCGTTCGACTTTGCCGTGTCGGGATAAACGCCGGTTCGGACGCGACACGAGCTAGAACCACCACGATCGAAGCTCGCAGTGGGCAGTAAATGTTCGGTTAAGTGCCCGCTAACATGTGCTCATTGATCGATAATCCCCGTGTTTTGGGGGTTGTCGACGCTACCGGTACTGCCGATATATCGGGGGGACTATGGCTTGTTGCCCTCAAGGGTATGAGTGATTCGGTGCGTTTCATGCGAATCATCGGTGCCGCGGGGCTATCTCGCGGCATCATGATTTGCCAAACTGCCGCTCTGCCATGCCGCAAGGTAGGGCATGCAACTATTGGGAGAATTGCGATGCCGCGACGCCTTCATGCACCGCTTCGCCGCGCCAGTATCGCCGGTGCGTTCGTCATACTCCTGACCACCGGACAGGCCAGTGGACAGGAGCCGGCCGGACGGTTCTCGATGACCCCCACCGATGGCGGCGGCTTCATTCGTTTGGATACGCAGACCGGTGCCATGGCGCTGTGCTCGGGCAAGGAAGGCGAATGGGCCTGCAAGGCCATGCCCGACGATCAGAAGTCGCTGAACGATCGCATCGCGAAGCTTGAGGAAGAGAACCGCTCTCTACGCGACGAGAACAAGAGGCTTGAGGACGTACTTGGGCTCAATCCCGATGCCAAGCCGAAGGACGGCGCTGGAGCGGTTCCTGGTGCTCCGCAGGATGGCGGGCCGCCGGTTCCGCCAGAACAAGGGCTGAAGCTTCCGAGCGAGAAGGATGTCGATAAGGCCTTCGATTATGTGGAAGGGATTCTGAAGAAGTTCCGGGATCGCCTCAAGAAGCTCGAAGAGGAAGACAAGAGGGGTGGCGGCGCCGTGCCTCTCTGAGAGGCCAACCCAAAAGCTGCACTTGCGGGGCGGTTCGGTGCGAAGGTCTTCGCCCACGTTTGCTCATGGAGGTTGCGTGAGCCAGTCAAAGCAGCAGGAGACGGAGGCTGCTGGCAAACCCTCCGCCGTGGCTGGCAGCCTCATTCAGGCTTCGGAGACGTTGCGGGTGGCGACGCGCGGGCCGGGCTTCAGCGACATTACCGCCGAGGTTGCCGGTTGGCTGCAACGGATCGACGCCACCGAAGGCGTCGTCACGCTGCTTGTGAGGCACACTTCGGCTTCGCTGCTGATCCAGGAAAATGCGGATCCTGATGTGCAGCGCGATCTGGCGGATGCGCTGCGGCGCCTGGCGCCGGAGGGATCACACTACCGGCATGACAGCGAGGGGCCCGACGACATGCCCGCTCACATCAAGGCCATGGTCATGCCCGTCTCGCTTGCCATTCCAGTGGCTCACGGGCGAATGCGGCTCGGCACCTGGCAGGGCATCTATCTGGCAGAACACAGACGTGCGCCGCATCGCCGCGAAATCGCATTGCATTACATCGGTTCGTGATCGTGAAGCTGCGCAATCCGGTTCGGGGAGCGGTTCGGGGATGCGGCCTTCATGTGCCGCCTCGCCGTTGCTTCAGCCGCAGGCGTTGCATCTCGCGATCGTAGAGGATTTCGCCTCCGGGGACGCGGATGTCCCTGACGAGTTCCAGTGCGTGCCGTGTCGGTGCGGGTGTCAGCACCGACACGATCATCGCGGCGGCGGTGCTCGCCGGGATGGCTGCGGCGGAAGCAACGACACCGGAAATGCTGATCCAGCCCGCTTCGCCAGCGATGATGGCGGTCACGGCTACGGCGAAGCCCGCTACCAAGCCGGCCAGCGCGCCGTAGCTGTTGAGCCGTTTCCACCAAATGGAGAGAACCAGGGCAGGAAAGGCCGTCGCTCCTGTGATGGCGATGGCCCAAAGCAGCAGCTTAAGAGGATCGGTCGGTGCGAAGATGGCGATCGCGACGCCCGTGCCAACCGCGGCCGCCAGCATGACGCGGGCAATCAAAAGGCGGGCGGTGTCGCTCGGAGGCTCCCAGGACAGGCCGTTGACGATGTCTTCCGAGAGCAGGTTGCCGAGCGCCATGGCAGCGGCACTTGCGCTCGCCAATGCCGCAGCTATCGCAGCGGCGGCTGCCAAATAGATGAAGGCGGAAGGCAGTCCTGTGGCGATTGGCAGGGCGAGGAAGACGCCATCACGCTGGAAGGAAACGCTCGTCACCGCGATGCGGGTCGAGACGGTCGTAATTTCAGCGAGGCCGGCGCTGAGGACATCCCGAAGCCAGGTGGGGATGTTTCCGGGCTCGGATGAGAGCACAAGTTCCATCAGAGGAGCACGCATGAACGCCGCTACGGACGTCATCGTGAGGACCAGTACTCCGAAAATAAATGTTGCCCAGCCAAGTGATTTGCGGGCCTCATGAACGCCCGGTGTAGCGGAAACGCGCGGCAGCAGCCAGGGCGCGGAGGCGAGGCCGGCCATCATCGTGAGCATCGTGACGACGAATGCGCCAGGGCCGATGGCGCCAAACGGGGTGGCAAATCGCTTGGCGATGGTAGCGAGGCCCTCTCCCGGTAAATCGAACGCGAAGGGGGTGGCCGCTACTGCGGGGAGTGCCAGGGCCGCTTCCTGGCGGATGAGGCTGCGGACAATCGGGCCATAGGTGAGCTGGGGCAACGGGATCTTGGTGACAATGGTGGCGACCATCGCCACGGGAACCAGGAATGCCAGGATAACGGTGATCGCTTGTGCGGCATTGGACCAGGACAGCGAGCGCATGCCTCCCGGAACAATGGTCACGAGAACAAACATGGCTAGTGCCGGGATCAGAGTCGCTGCCGATACCATCGTCAGCCACGCGCCGACACTGCTCGCGATACGCAACTCAGCGGCGATGAGTAACATCATCGGCACTGCCAGGAAGCACGCCGAGAGGAGCCGTAGCAATCGGCTTTCGAACCGGCGTCCTAGATATGTTGGGACCGTATAGGCGCCGAACTTGCGCAAAAACGGCGCGAGCAGGATGGCCATGACGACAAAGCCCGCCAAGCCGCCGATGGTGATCGCCAGACCATCGAAGCCGCTGACGAAGAAGACGCCGGTCAGGGTGACGAGGCCGGTTGCGCCCAGTGCTGAAACTGCGAGCGCCAAGCCGGTAAACACTGCTGGCACGCGGCGGCCGGCGGCAAAGTAGTCGAGCGGCTGCGCGGTCGCCGATGCAATTCCAACCGCGCCATAGAGCGCGATCGGGCCCAGCATCATTATCCACCTGATCGTGGTGTCGGCCATGCCCAGCTGCTCGAAGATGGCAGCGAGAAAGAAGACAGCTGCGAGCGCGCTGGCGAAGATGCCGAAATAGGTGCCCAGGCGAGGATTGACGAAGCGGGTTCTGGGCGTGAACGTCATCTGTGATCGAACCCAAGTCGCGGATGGTTTGCTTATGCCGTGGAGGCGGGCGTGCGGCGCAGCCATGTTGTGTAACGGCACCCATCCCGAGATGGCCCGGGGCGAGCGGCATGGGCCTTTGGCGCGGCAAGCCTACATGTCTTCATGTGCTCCATGCCAGTGGTCGATGGCGTCCTGACGGTTGACAAAACTTGCCACGGTCGCGACGGCAATGACGAAGATGCCGTGGGCGGTCAACAGATAGCCGATGGGGAAGCCTAAGAACCGTTCGGAGTTCAATGGCTCGCTGTAGAGCGGCAACACAACGATTACCAACAAGAACGGCAGCAGGCTCACCAGCATTTGCGCCTTGGTGTGTCGCCAATAGGGCTTGCGCTCTTTCCGCTCGATCATATCCTCGTCTCTCCCTCATGCAGCCTATGTGGATGTGCGTTACAACCCGGCGCACTCCCGCAGCCACTCCGGTCAGCATTGTTCCGTGTTCGACCCTGGTCTGTCCATTCCATGCACGACAATCTGGCATGCCACGGGGCGGTCGTGGACACTTGTTTTACAAACGGCGCGCGAAGTCCAGGCAGGAAGGCGGTTGCGTAGCTTCGGTCAAGCCTTTGATTGCTGCCGAAATCCAGTGCAACTCTTCAAACTGCCTCCAGGGCTGGCACGGGCTCTGGTAAACTTAACAACCGCGACTTGTATTCAGAGGTTGAATGCCTACACACACACTTGCTTAAATTCGCATATGTGTCAGAACTGCGACGCGGCGCCGTAAGGCGATCATGTCTTTAAGCGTGTTGTGCGTTCAGACCGGCACGCCTGCCAGTCCAGAAGGTCTTTGGGTGCGCGATTCGGGGCGGGCGGATCACCAGGAGGTGGAATGTTGTCCTACCGGATCGTGATCGTGGATGATCATCCGTTGTTCCGCGGTGCGCTGAACCAGGCGTTGTCTTCGTCGCTCGATTCTTCAGAAATCCTCGAGGCTGGCTCGCTCGATGAATTGACGGAGAAGCTGGCAGGAGGGTTGGAGGTCGACCTCATCCTGCTCGATCTCACCATGCCGGGCGTGCAAGGTGTTTCCGGGTTGTTATTCCTGCGCGGCCAGCATCCCGAAATTCCTGTCGCGATCGTTTCGGCCAACGACGACCCGGCAACGATCCGGCGCTGCCTGGACTGCGGTGCTTCCGGTTTCGTTCCCAAGTCGCAGCCTGTCGATCAGATCCGAACAGCAGTACGCAGTGTGCTCGACGGCAATATCTGGTCGCCGCCGGATGTCGATCTCAACGTAGCCGGCGATGACGAGACGAGCGATCTCATTGGGCGGCTGGCTTCCCTTACGCCGCAGCAGGTTCGCGTCCTGATGATGCTTGGCGAGGGGCTGCTCAACAAGCAGATCGCCTATAAGCTCGGTGTTTCCGAGGCGACCATCAAAGCGCATGTTTCCGCAATCCTGCAGAAGCTCGGCGTCGACAGCCGCACGCAGGCGGTCATTGCTGTCAACAAGATCGACAACAACTCCTGGCAGAAGATTGCCAACTGAGCGACAGTGCCAATAACTGGGGTTGGTCGCGCCCATTCGAACCTATGGACGGCGGCTCCTTCAAGATCGCTACTCCGCCGCAGCCTGCCTTCGCACGGTGAGCTGGGTCAGGATCGCCCGCAGCGCTGCGGCCTTCAATGGTTTTCGCAACAACGAGAACTCGTGTGAGCGTACTTCGCGCTGCACTTCGAGCGAATGGTCGGCGGTGATGATGACGGCTGGGACGGGGCGATCAAGCGTCTTGCGGATTCTCAGCACCGCATCGACGCCGGTACCGCTGTCCAGATGGTAGTCGGCCAGCACGATATCCGGGTCAATCAGCTGTTCTTCCAGTAACGCGACGGCGGCCGTTGTGCTGGACGCCGTCCTGACGCAACATCCCCAACCGGTCAGCAGTGCTTCCATTCCCGAAAGTACCGCTGCCTCGTTGTCGATGCAGAGGATGGCGGTGCCTGCGAGACTGCCGGGCTGCAGATGCATAAGCGGAGTTGTGGCCGTCGTTGCACGGCTTTCCGCTCGTGGTACGCGGACGCTGAACGTCGACCCGCGCCCCGGCTCGGATGCAAGGCTGATCCGGTGATTGAGGATATGACAGATGCGCTCGACGATCGAAAGGCCGAGGCCAAGCCCGCGCACGTTGCTGCCAGGACCCTCCAGACGCTGGAATTCCTTGAATATGAGCGATTGCTTGTCGCGCGGTATTCCTGGACCGGTGTCGAAAACCTGGACGTTGATGTCGTCGCCAGTGCGGCGTGCGCCGATCAGAACGTGACCGGTTCGCGTATACTTGATGGCGTTGGCAACGAAATTCTGCAGGACGCGACGAAACAAGCGCCGGTCCGTCCGAACCCATAGCTTTGTCTCTACCGCCTTGAGCTTCAGTCCCTTGCCCTGGGCCATGGGCTCGAATTCCACGAGGAGCTGGGAGAAAAGCTCGGATAGCGGGAATTCCGTGATGTCAGGCTCCATGCGCCCGGCATCCATGCGGGAAATCTCGATCAGGGCAGAAAAGATCTCCTCGACTGCGAGAAGCGAGGCATCGACGTTGCGGGCAAGCTGCAACTCTCCGGTGGGCAACTTTCGCTCGCACAAGCTGGTGGCGTAGAGGCGTGCGGCGTTGAGCGGCTGGAGGATGTCGTGGCTTGCCGCGGCCAGGAACCTTGTCTTGTCGAGGTTAGCTTCGTCGGCTTTCGATTTGGCGATGGCGAGAGCTGCGTTGACTTCGAGCAGTTCGGCGGTGCGCTCGCGCACGCGGCGTTCCAGCGTTTCGTTGGCGCGTGCCAGCGCATTGGCAGCGGCGACACGGTCCGTGATGTCGGAGAATGTGGTGACGATGCCGCCTTGAGGCATTGGGCTGGTGCGGATTTCGATATGCCGGCGGCCGTTGAGGATGCGCTCCTGGAAGGTTTCCTTGCGTACCGCGAGGCGATAGAGCCGGCTTTCGACCAGTTGATCGACATCGCCGGGTCCGAAGTCGCCGCGTTCGGCCGCCAGGCGCAGGATCTTATCGAGCGGTGCGCCAACGCGACCGATTTCCGGCGGCAGTTCGAGCAGGTCGCGGAACTGCCGGTTCCAGCAGATCAGCCGCATGTCCTTGTCGAAGACTGACAGGCCATGGCGGACCTGATCGAGTGCGGACTGCAGGAGATCACGATTGTATTGAAGCGCATCGGAGGCGTCGTCGAGCAGCTTCATGGCAGACTGGCTCGACATGTTGCCGCGTTTCAGCAGCAGGGCGAGAACGAGACGTGCCGACGCCGAGCCGATGGAACTGGAGAGGAGGTGTTCGGCAAATCGAACGGCGGGGATGTCGGCTTCAGCCTCGCGCTGGGCGGCGATGTTCCTGCTGGCAATGTATTCGCTGAAGGATCGAGCAGCCCGGTCGACGCCGACGTAGCGTCCAACGCAGCGTTCCAGATCGCTCATGGTTATGCTGGTCCGCCAGAGCCGGAACGAGGATGACGGCGAGACCGGGCGGACGGGGTCGTCCTGGATGAAGAGGTGTGCCTGGATGCGTTCGATCGGTTCGGGCTGCCGGAGCAGCGACACCGTCAGGTAGGTCAGCACGTTGGCAGCCAAGCTCCACAGCACGCCGTGCGTCAACGGTTCGAACTCGAGATAGAACAACATTTGCGGGCGCAGCAGCCCAATTCCGAAGGGACCATCGGTGACAAACGACAGCGGTACGAAGCCTGCCTTCGCAAACCATGGCAGAACGAGGGTGTAGGCCCAGATGACGGTGCCGACCAGGATGCCGGCGATGGCACCCGTGGCCGTGCCCTTACGCCAGATCAAGCCGAGGAAGAATGCCGGTGCAATCTGTGCGATGGCTGCAAACGAGAGCAGGCCGATGGCGGCCAGACCATGGGAATGTCCGACGGTCTGATGCACGATGTAGCCAAGCAGCAGCAATGCGGCGATGACGACCCGCCGGATCAGCAGGAGTGAGCCGGCAATGTCCTCATGCTTGGGTGAGGCGATCGCATTCTGGCGAAGCAGCAAAGGCACGACGAGGCCGTTGCATGTCATGATCGCGAGCGCAACGGATTCCACGATCACCATGGCCGTGGCTGCCGACAGGCCGCCCACGAACGCGATAAGCGTCATCAGCTTGTTGCCTGAAGCGAGCGGCAGGGTCAGCATGAAGAAGTCCGGGTCGCCGCCTTTTGGCGTCATCAGGCCGACTGCCGCGATCGGGACAACGAAGATATTGATGAGCACGAGATAGAGTGGAAACAGCCAGGCGGCGCGGCGGATCTCAGTCTGGGAATTGTTCTCAACGACGGCGACGTGAAATTGTCTTGGCAGGAGAATGACGGCTGAGAAGCTGAGCAGAGTCACGGTCAGCCAGATGCTGCCGTTGAAGCCCTTATCGAAGGTCTGTGTTACCGCGGCGCTGTTGGCAGCCTTATCGAGGAAGCCGCCAAGGCCGTCGTACATCCCAAATATGACGAAGAAACCGAGTGCCATGAATGTGACGAGCTTGATTACGGATTCGGCAGCCACGGCGAGCATCAGGCCATCCTGGTGCTCCGTGGCATCGATGTGCCGGGTGCCAAACAGGATCGCGAAAGCGGCCAGTGCCAGGGTTATGAGCAGGGCCGTGTCGGCGAAGCCAATGCGCGGCACCTCTATTCCGGTTGATGCATTCGCACCCAAAAGTATTTCGATCGAGACGCTGATCGCCTTCAGTTGCAGGGCGATGTAGGGCAGGGATCCAATGATCGCCACGATGGTGACGATGGCGGCTACCGATTGGCTCTTGCCGTAACGGGCGGCGATGAAGTCGGCGACCGAGGTCAGATTCTGGCCCTTGGCTATGCGAATGATACGCAGCAGCAAGGGGTGGCCGATGGTGAACAGGATGATGGGGCCAAGGTAGACGGGTATGAAATCGTAGCCCGTTGTGGCGGCGAGACCGACGCTGCCAAAAAACGTCCAAGACGTGCAGTAAACGGCCAGGGATAATGCGTAGATATAGGGGCGGCCAACGTGGGAGTTGGCCATCCGCAACGTGCGGTCCCCGAACCACGCCAAGGCGAACAGGCCGCTCAGATAGAGCAGCGCCACGCCGACGATGACCCAGCCTTCAATCATACAGATTTTACAAACCGCTACGGCGCTACGCTCTGGCCGGCCAAACGTCTGCGGGATGTCACCACCCGCTGCCGCCTGCGCAACCTTGTCGCAGGTCAACATACAGTGTCATGGGGGGCAAAAAAAGCCAAGATTAAGCGAGGGTTATGTATGCGCAACCCGTGCGGGCGAGGGCGGCCTGCTACCTGAGTTTCTTTTGCCGTAAAGGTGTTAAGCGGGGTGTGCGGAATTCTCCGTTTTTCGTTGAAAGTTCATATATATCCAGTGACTTAGTCACCGTTGCTGCAAGCGCAATTTTTACATACTTTCAGAATGCGATCTGATTCGGATGGCGTGACGCCTGAGGGATCGGCTAGGCCGGCCAAGCAATGGGCGCGAGCATTCTTGAAATCTCGAGCCGAACAAACTCAATCGGGGATCAAGCTATGGGCATGCTACAGGAATTCAAGGAATTCGCGGTCAAGGGCAACATGATCGACATGGCCGTCGGTATCATCATTGGCGGCGCATTCGGAACCATCGTCAAATCGCTCGTTGAAGATGTCATCATGCCGCCGATTGGTCTGGCACTGGGCGGCGTTGATTTCTCGAACATCAAGATTCCGCTCAAGGCGGCCGCCGACGGCAAAGAGGCCGTTGCGATGAACATCGGCACTTTCTTCAACAACGTGATTAGCTTCTTGATTATTGCATGGGCCGTATTCATGCTGGTCAAGGCCATCAATACGCTGAAAAAGAAATTCGAGAAGGAGCAGGCTGCCGCACCGGCCGAACCGTCCTCCACGGACAAGCTGCTCATGGAGATCCGCGACGCGCTGAAGAGATAACGCGCGGACAATCGTTATTGCGGTGCTAGCCGAGCACCCCGCCCTTTACATGAGGGTGGGGTGCTTTTGTTTTGCCCTGCTCCAGTGCGACGTGTGCGTATCGCAATTAGCTAGATCGTTTCAGACTGACGTTGGAACGATCCGGATTTCATCGCCCACGCAGCCGAACTCACGCAGCCAACCCTTGCTGTCGCTCGGGCTGCTTCGCGGGGGCGGCGCAAGGCAGCGAGCCGCAGTCGCGGTCTTTATGTTCCGCCTTGGGCGGAATCGCTCTAGCTCCGGCTCAAGAACAGCTGCCGCCGCCCAGTACGCAGAATTTCGCGCAGTGGGAGTGACACAGTTTAATGGCGCCTTGATCGAACATGCCTCCGTCCGCTTTTCGGGCGGTGCTGAGTGTCTCGCCCATTTCAAACTCGGGCGCGTAGGGCAGGAGCGTGCAGGGAACGACGGCGGGAGCAGATGCACCCTTGCGCTTCACCACCATTCGGGTGCTCGCACACATCATTGTGCTGGGGTCGATGCCATGCAGTGTCCAGCATGCTTCAGAGATTTCCGCGACGTCGTGGAGACCATCCATTTCGGGAAACAGGACCGTGACGTCGGGATCGCTGGCGTCCAGGGGCCAGCGCTGCGCGGCAAACATTTCGGCATAGCCAGCGCGTGCCTCGGCTTCGGTCTCGCCCCAGCATGTTCGACCGGCGATGGCGACCTTGAAGCCGTTTTCGATGAGCCAGCCGATCCCTTCCAGCGTCTTCGTCCAGGTGTTGCTGCCGCGTTCGGCCTCGTGAAGCGCCTTTGTATAATGGTCCAAGCTGACACGTAGTGTGAGGGCGTGGCGATACTGGCGATTGAGTTCCATGAGCCGGGATTTGACCTTGGGGCGCAGCATCGGCTGCATGGCATTGGTCAGGACAAGTGCGCTGAAGCCCAAGCCGAGCGTATCCGCGAGCATATCCGGCAACTCGCTGTTGAGAAACGGTTCGCCGCCGGTGAAGCCGATCTCGCGGGCTCCCATGTTTTTCGCCTCTTCGAGATATTGCCGGACTTCGGCGGCCGAGAGGTAGACGAGGCGATCGTTGCTGGGGCTCGATTCGATGTAACAGTTGACGCAGGTGATGTTGCACAGCGAGCCGGTGTTGATCCACAGCGTCTCGAGCTGCCGCAGCGGCACCCGCGCGCGCCTTTCGCCGGCGGCGGTGATGTCCGGATCCTGAAACTTTCCGGGCAATGTCTCGGCGCTGGCCGGTGAACTCAGAAGCAGGCTCATTAGGTTCCTCGCTATGGTGCATGCAGGAAGCTATTCGGTCCCGGGCTCTGCATCGTTACTACGTGAGTATCGCTGCCTCCTGCCAGACAAGCGGTCGTGATGGGGTTGTCAACTCCGATACAAACCGCTCCAAGCCGTGCAGCGGGGTGCTCTGACCGGTCCCATGCCCGACGAAAATGTTCAATTTTTTTGTCGTGAGTATGTATTTCACGCTCAGCCGCTGCATACTTCAGCTAATCGTGTTCCAGCGTTTGGCGGCCTTTGCGGCTGGCTGGCCATGTGCTAGATCAGCAGCGGACAGGCGGGCGTAGTTCAGTGGTAGAACGACAGCTTCCCAAGCTGTATGTCGTGGGTTCGATTCCCATCGCCCGCTCCAGAGCCTGCACCCAGTCGCTCAGCCCTGGATCCGGCGGTCACGCTCCGGGTCCATTCAGCTTTCGATGATTTGCTGGCCTTGCTGCATCACGATGCTGACGTCGAGCTTCTCGTCCTGACCGCCAATTTGCGAGCCGCGCACGGGGGCGGCTTCGTTGTGGTCGGCACCGATTGCGACGCGGACGTACTGGTCGGTCACGCACATGCCATGTGCGGGGTCGAAGCCGATCCAGCCGAGGCCGTCGACATGGGCTTCGGCCCAGGCATGGCCGGCGTCCTGCGTGTCCGTGTCAGTGCGCATGTAGTAACCGCTGACGTAACGTGCGGGCGCGCCCAATGTGCGGGCGGCGGCGATCATGATGTGGGCATAGTCCTGGCAGACGCCGGCGCGATGGGCGAACGACTCGGCCGCGGTGGTGGCCGCTGTTGTCGACTCGGTGCAAAATTTCATGTCGTCGAATATGGCGTTGTTGATCGCGTGAAGTGTCGCCAGCCGGTCACCGCCTTCGGCGGCAAGCTGATCGCGCGCAAATTGCTTCAATTCCGCTGACGCGCGTGTCAACGGCGTGTCGCGCAGGAAGAAGCTGGCCGGTATGCGCTCGACGGTGCCTTTAACGAGCCCGCCGGTATCATGGGTGTGGACATCGCCTTCGACCACGATCTGCAGATTCTCGATCGGGCCTTGGGCAAATATCATGTGAGTGATGTTGCCAAAGGCGTCCTCGCTGCGGTCAAGCCGCGCGTCGACGTCGACCTCGACCCGCCAGCGGCGAACGAACTGACAAGCCGACGAGCGCGGCGTCATGCGCAGAAGCTGCAAGGTGCTCGTTGCCGGCTTCGCGTAGGCGTAGCTCGTCTCATGTTTAATCTTGATCCGCATGTCCCGCCGTCACGAGAGATACTGCTGCGAGATCGCCTGGCCCAGTTCATTGTTCTGGGCAATGAACGACTCCAGGAACTCATGCAATCCAGATTGGAATACATCATCTATCTTCGCGTTCGACAACTGCGAGAGGGTGGCGCGCACCCTGCGTTGCGCAGGACCCTGGCGCCCGTAGGCTTCCGCGATCTGGTCGAGGTACTCGTTGAGTTCCTTGTAGCAGGAGATCAACGAGCGCGGCTGTTCGGGACGCAAGATCAAGAAGTCCGCCACCAGCCATGGCTGGACGCTCTCGCGATAGACCCAGTGGAATGACGTCAAGGCGTTGACGCTGCGCAACAGCGACGCCCATTGGAAATAGTCGAGGCTGCCGCCGACACGCTCGTCATCAGGCAGGAGGAGGTGGTATTTGACGTCGAGAAGGCGGGCCATGCTGTCCGCCCGTTCGATGAACGTGCCCAGACGCTGGAACCAGAAGTGGTCGGTGCGCAGCATCGTGCGGTATGCGGCACCGTCGAAGCGCAGCGAGGCTTCCTTCACGCTGGCCAGAAAGCGTGACAGATCCTTCTGCGGTAGGTTGCGCGGGTCTACCGTGCGGGTCTCGTTCCAGGCATCGTTGAGAATTTCCCACATCTCGCTGGTCAATGCCGTGCGGACCGAGCGGGCGTTGTTTCTTGCCGTCGCGATACAGGCCAGGACCGAGCAAGGATTGGCCTTGGAGCCAACGATGTACTCAAGCACGTTGGCGCGGGTCGCATCGGAATAGATTTCGTCGAACGAATCCTTGCAGGCGGCCGTTATGACGACCGATTCCCATTCGTTGGTCGAGCCCGCGTAGCTTGAGGGAAGTCCCGTCATGCGCTGCGCGGTGTCGAGCGAACGTGCAAGGTTCTCCGCGCGCTCAACGTAGCGCGAAAGCCAGTACAGACTATCTGCCATGCGTGAAAGCATAGGGTGTTAGACCTCCACCACCCAGGTATCCTTGGTGCCCCCGCCCTGCGAGGAATTTACAACGAGCGATCCTTCCTTCATCGCGACACGCGTGAGACCGCCCGGCACGCAGCGTACGCGGTCGGCGCCGCTGAGAACATAGGGGCGAAGGTCGACGTGGCGCGGCGCGATGCCGCTCTCCACGAAGCAGGGCACCGTCGACAATGCCAGCGTTGGCTGGGCAATGAAGGCGGATGGATTGTTCTTCAGCTTGTTGGAGAACTTTTCCAGTTCCTCCTTGGTGGCATGCGGGCCAACAAGCATACCGTAGCCACCCGAACCGCTGACCTCCTTGATTACCAGCTGGGCGATATTATCCAGCACGTAGCGAAGCGCATCTGGTTCACGGCAGCGCCAGGTCGGGACATTCTGCAGGATCGGTTCTTCGCCCAGGTAGAACTTCACGATCTCGGGCATGTAGCTGTAGATGGCCTTGTCGTCGGCGACACCTGTTCCGACCGCATTGGCCAGCGTCACATTGCCTGCCTTGTAGGCGTTCATCAATCCCGGGACGCCCAGTACAGACGTCGGGTTGAATGTGATCGGGTCAAGGAACTCGTCGTCAATGCGGCGGTAGATGACGTCGACACGCCGCGGACCTTCCGTCGTGCGCATGTAGACGATGCCGCTACGAACGAAAAGGTCGCTTCCCTCGACCAGTTCGACGCCCATCTTATCCGCCAAGAACGAGTGCTCGTAGTAGGCAGAATTGTAGGCGCCGGGCGTCAGCAACACGACAGTCGGCTCCCGGGTTGCCGTGGCGGGAGCAACTGATCGCAGCGTCGCCAGCAGTGCTTCGGGATAGTCGTCAACCGGCAGCACCCGATACTGGTCGAACAAGTCGGGCAGCAGGCGCATGGATGCTTCCCGGTTCTCCAGCATGTAGGAGACGCCAGAGGGTGTGCGCGCGTTGTCTTCCAGGACATAGAAATGTTCGTCATCGACGCGAACGATATCGATGCCCGCGATGTGGACGTAGATGCCGCCTGGGGGCCTGAAGTTGACCATTTCCGGCTGGAAGGCGGGGTTCTGCAGGATCAGGTCTTCCGGCACCTTGCCTGCCGCCACGATTTCGCGGGCGCCGTAGGCGTCGCCGATGAAAGCATTGAGCGCCTTTACGCGCTGTTCCAGGCCGCGCTCCATGCGCGCCCATTCCACCGATGTGAGGACACGGGGGATGATGTCAAAGGGAATGATGCGTTCGGAGCCCTGCACATCGCCGTAGACGTTGAAGGTGATGCCGATACGGCGGAAGAAATGTTCCGCTTCAAGTTTGCGGCTGGCAATGAGTTCGGGTGGTGCCCTTTCGATCCAGTCGCCCAGGGCACCGTACCCTGGCCGGTTTGCGCCGAATTTATCGCGCATTTCGTTGAAGTAGATTCTCTCGCTCATACGGCCCTCGATGTGGCCCTTGCCGGGGCGGGTAAGCGCTTGGAACAGTGGGTGTGAGATTTCGAGTCTATCATCAGGAATACCGCGCGCGTCAGGATTTCAGGCAAAATCTGCCTAGAAACAGAACAATCTGTGATTGATCCTCCAGCAAGATGCGCAAGATTTGCGCTCGAATGCCGTGAGCCATCTGTCAGCGGGATGCATGGTTGGGCGATGTCGCTGGCGGATTAGCCAGCCGCGGTCATGCTGCTTCGGGCGCTGGGAAAAGGATTGCTGGGCGGCGGGCCTGGGGACTGGCCTGCGCTAGATCTCGTTTTGATGGCGGGGACGTCAATTGCCGCAATGGGCGGGCTACGGCGGTGGCTGAGACTGGATCGCGCGTGCTTCTTGGATGGTGCTGCCGGTGAGGATTGAACTCACGGCCTCTCCCTTACCAAGGGAGTGCTCTACCACTGAGCTACGGCAGCAGGTGCTTTCGGGAAGCACGACCCGGCGTCTGGCTGGCGCCCAACAAATCGTTGGCGCAGGCAACACAAACCCGGCTCCGGCAAAACGAGGCTTGCCGAAGCGGGCGCACACTGCCACATCGATTACGGCCCGGCAAGGTGGTAGCGCGTGCTCATCACCAGACAGATTGAGGTCGTTGTGCGTATTGTCGGCGGGGCCGCAATCCGAGGGCGTTCCAATCGGCCGCGGGCCAAATTGCACCAATTTTTCGCTCCCCCTTCCCCCTATGCGTCGTGTATTAGGTCGCCCGGTGGCCGAAAACTCGTCTGCGCACGCCGCATTTGGCCCGGGCCTTGCAATTGAGGCAGGCGTTTAAGGCAGGCGGTTGAGGCAGGAGATTGTGCCGGGCGATTGAACTGAATTGCCGGGGCAAATTGCACGGTGCGTGGCCAATGCGCGTGTTCCGGCTGATTTTGAGCAACAGGTCGTCCCTGAGACGGAGGGGCACCCGTAAGCCGGAGTTCCAAGGTTATCCGTCCAGGTGCAGGCCCGTCTCACTCACAGGGGGTGTCACTTGTCCGAGGGTAAAGCTGGAAAGTCTCATGGCGGCGGCTCGCGCAACGAGCGGCTGGAGGCTGAGCTGCGCGCCAACCTGAAACGGCGCAAGGCACAGGCCAGGGTGCGTTCCGGGCGCCCAGGCACGACGCCTGGTGATGAAAGTGGTGGTGTGCCGGAGACTTGAGTTGGCGCTTGGGCGCTTCTGCAGCGGCGGCCAGAGGGAAGGCGAGCCGAGGGGTAGACATCATGACATGAGTGTACTTCGGACGCTTGGCGAGCCGCAGACACGCATGAAACTTTGAGGAATGTGGGCTTAGCCGCGGTTGCGGCAGGGGCTCTGGCAGTGGAAGACCAGATATGGATCGCATCAAGATTGTGGGCGGCAACAAGCTCAATGGCGTCATCCCGATTTCGGGAGCTAAGAACGCGGCACTGCCGCTGATGATCGCCAGCCTGCTGACGGCCGACCGCCTGACGCTCAAGAACGTGCCCAATCTGGCGGACGTAAACCTGCTCGCGCGGATTTTGCGCAATCATGGCGTCGATCTGGCGGTGGACGGTAAGCGTCCTGGCGTGTCTCCGCATCTGGGGGAAACCTTCCATCTGACAGCGCGTGACATCGTCGATACGACGGCGCCATACGAGATGGTGAGCCGGATGCGCGCGAGTTTCTGGGTGCTCGGTCCGCTGATCGCGCGGATGGGTGTCGCGCGCGTGTCGCTTCCCGGTGGCTGCGCCATCGGCACGCGCCCTGTTGATCTCCATCTTGAGGGCCTGAAGGCTCTGGGCGCCGAAATCGAGATCGATGGCGGTTATGTCATCGCCAAGGCGCCCAAGGGGCTGAAGGGCGCGCGGGTGGTGTTTCCAAAGGTAACGGTCGGCGCGACGCACAACGTGCTTCTTGCAGCCGCACTGGCCAAGGGCGAGACGGTGATCGAGAACGCTGCGCGGGAGCCGGAGGTTGGTGATGTGGCCGAGTGCCTCGTCAAGATGGGATGCCGCATAGAAGGCATCGGCTCGTCGACCTTGCGCATCCAGGGACGCGACAGTCTCGAAGGAGCGGTGCATGCGGTTCTGCCCGATCGCATTGAAACCGGCACGTTTGCCTATGCTGTGGCCGCGACCGGCGGCGATGTCACGCTCGATGGAACGCGGATCGAGCTGCTAGAGACAGCGCTCTCGGTTCTCAATACGATTGGTGCGACGGTGACGGCGACCGAAAATGGCATTCGCATCGTCCGCAATGGCTCCGGAATCGAGCCGGTGACTGTCGAAACGCAACCGTTCCCGGGTTTTCCCACTGATTTGCAGGCGCAGCTGATGGCGCTCGTGGCGACTGCGAGGGGCACCAGCGTCATCCGCGAGACGATCTTTGAAAACCGCTTCATGCATGTGCAGGAGCTGGCGCGACTGGGCGCCGACATCAAACTGCACGGCGATACGGCAACCATCAAGGGCGTGCCCAAGCTCAGGGGGGCGCCGGTGATGGCGACCGATCTCAGGGCATCGGTCTCTCTCGTGATCGGGGGGCTCGTCGCGGACGGCGAGACGACGATCAATCGCGTTTATCATCTCGATCGTGGTTTTGAGAGGCTGGAAGAGAAGCTCACCCGCTGCGGGGCCAATATCGAGCGGATCAGCGCGGGCTAGTCTCATCTGAAAGCAGCAGACACCGCTCAACGCGGCGATTTGGACTGGTGCCAAGGCGTTTGCGCAATGCGCTGGCCGTGGTCTTCGGGCAGCTTTGGTTGCGCGTACTGGGCGGGGCCGCTATCACTCCGCTCTGTTCAGGCCTGTGCCGCTGTCGCCCGTATCACGCGGTGCGGTTGTTCAGTGCGCCCCAACTCCGGCTGTCCGTCAATGATTCCTTTGAAACTGATCGCTCTCGATGCAGAGGATCTCACCGTTCTATCGGCGCACTTGCAGGATGCCGTCGTTCGCGTCGGTGACATGGCATACCTTCCCCGGGAAAAACGCTTTGCGATGGTCCTCAACAGGTTCGATTGGCAGGGGGCGGTCAAATCGGCCATGTCGGGTGCCGGGACGGGGCGCGAACGGCGGCGCTCGGGATTGCGCATTGAGCGCGTGGTGCAGGCGCGCCTATCGGGCATCGACCTGGCGCGGAAGGGCGACTTTCTTGCTCTCCTGGCGGTGACGTTCCAGCCCGCAGGCGGGGATGATCCCGCCGGCCACATTCGCCTCGATTTCGCGGGCGGCGGGGCGATTGAGCTCACTGTGGAATGCGTCGAGGCGGAGATGAAGGATCTGGGAGCCGTCTGGCGGGCGAAGCGCATGCCCGATCACGGGGACGAAGACTAGGCGGGCCGGGCAAGGCAGGCTGGCGACCTGGGAGAGTTCTTTCGTGAGTGTCAGATGAACCATACAACTGTTGCCGCCATGGCCGAGACATGCTTGACAGCGACAACGCCAGACAGGGAACGGCAGTGAGGCCGGACATGGGATGCCGAAGCGACTGACAACCAAGGATCCGGATTTCGAGCGCGCTTTCACCGCGTTTCTTGCCGAAAAGCGGGAGGTTTCCGCGGACGTCGATGCGGCGGTGCACGAGATCGTCCAGGCAGTGCGCCGCGAGGGTGACAAGGCACTCGTTGCCTATTCACAGAAGTTCGACCGCGTTGATCTCGCCAAAACCGGCCTGAGGGTGACTGACTCTGAAATCAAGTCGGCGCGCGCAAGTTGTTCGAACGAGACACTCAATGCCCTTGAGCTTGCGCGCGAACGCATTGCCGATCATCACGCTCGCCAGCGGCCGGAAAACGACCGGTATACGGATGCCGCGGGCGTGGAGCTGGGCCACCGCTGGACGGCTGTCGAGTCGGCGGGGCTTTATGTTCCCGGCGGACTCGCCTCCTACCCAAGTTCGGTGCTCATGAATGCGCTGCCCGCCCACGTCGCTGGCGTGCCCCGCATCGTCATGGTGGTGCCGACGCCGCGCGGAGAACTCAACCCGCTGGTTCTGGCGGCGGCGGACATTGCCGGTGTTTCGGAAATCTATCGCATCGGAGGCGCTCAGGCCGTTGCCGCTCTTGCCTATGGGACAGAGACAATCCGGCCGGTCGTCAAGATCGTTGGGCCGGGCAATGCATATGTCGCCGCAGCCAAGCGGCAGGTGTTCGGCACGGTCGGCATCGATTCCATCGCCGGGCCTTCGGAAGTGCTCGTCATCGCGGACAAGGACAACGATCCAGAGTGGATCGCGGCTGATCTCTTGGCGCAGGCAGAGCACGATACGGCGGCACAATCCGTTCTAATGACCGACGACGAGAGCTTTGCTGATGCGGTGGAGGCCGCGGTCGCGCGCCAGCTCAAGGTGCTCACGCGAAGCGAGATAGCGACCGAAAGCTGGAACGTGTTCGGTGCCACGATCGTCCTGCGCTCGCTCGACGAGGCGCCTGCGCTCGCGGACCGCTTTGCGGCAGAGCATCTGGAGATTGCGACGGCCGATGCGGAGCAGCTTGCGGCCAAGGTGCGGAATGCCGGAGCAATCTTCATCGGCCGCTATACGCCTGAGGTGATCGGCGATTACGTCGCGGGCTCGAACCATGTTCTGCCGACGGCCCGCAGCGCGCGTTTTTCTTCCGGTCTTGGTGTGCTCGACTTCATGAAGCGAACGTCTCTCCTCAAGCTCGATGCCAAGTCGCTCGACCGGCTTGCGCCAGCGGCGATGGCACTGGCACGGGCGGAAGGTCTTGAGGCGCATCGGCGTTCGGTTGAAATCCGTCTCCACAGCAGTGCGGGTGAGTAGCATGTCGGAAGCGCCAACCGCCGAGCAGCCAAGCCGCGACCGTCTATTTGCGATCGACATCGACGAGCAGTCGATTGCGCGGAACAACGCGAACATCGAGCACGAGCGGGAGGTGGCAATCTTCGACCTGCTCGATGGCAACAGCTTCACCGTTGAAGGGCGCGATGATGGTCCCTACCGACTGACGCTGGCCATCGTCGAGAACAAGCTGCAATTCATCGTCGGAACGGAGACGGAAGCTGCCGTTGCAACGCACTTCTTGTCGATGACTCCCTTCAAGCGCATCATCAAGGACTACTTCATGGTGTGCGACAGCTACTATGAAGCGATCCGTACCGCGCCGCCATCGAAGATCCAGGCGATCGACATGGGACGGAGAGGGCTGCACGATGAAGGCAGCCGCACCCTTCAGGAGCGCCTGCAGGGTAAGATCGCTGTCGATTTCGACACGGCGCGCCGGCTCTTCACACTCATCTGTGCGCTGCACTGGAAGGGGTAACGCGGCAAAATGGCCGGGGACCTGCCTCAAGCGGTGCTGTTTGCCTGCACGATGAATGCCGTGCGTTCGCCAATGGCCGCAGCCATTCTGCGCCACTTGACGGGGCATCGCATTCGCGTCGATTCGGCGGGCGTGCATGCGGGCGAGCCCGATGGCTTCGCGATTGCCGTCATGAAGGAGATCGGCATCGACATCTCGGCGCATAAGCCTCGCCGGATCGCTGATCTCGACGACACAGCATATGATCTGGTCGTAACGCTGTCGCCGGAGGCGCATCACCAGGCGCTGGAATTGACACGGACCATGGCCGTCGATGTCGAGTATTGGCCGACCATCGATGCCACTGTCCTGCTTGGACAGGGCAGGCGCGATCAGATTCTGCATTCGTATCGCCGTGTGCGCGACAAGCTTTTTGAAAAGATTCGTGAGCGGTTTGCGCTTGATGGCGGGCCGACTGTTTGAGCCGAAGCAAGAGGCAGGTCTGATGGCCTGATAGAGAGATCGTGGGGGCGTTGCCGCGCGGCTCCCAAGTTCCAGCCTAATGTGAAGCAACAGCCTTCTGTGAGGTGACGAAGAACGTCTCCTGCAGACCAACACCCTTGATCTCGATCTTGCCGCGACTTTCGAAATCGAATGCGTGCTCCAGCCGCTGGCGGCAGGCTGGACAGATGAGGATGCGGCCGGGCTCGGAGCGACTTTCAAGCCGGCTCGCAAGGTTCACGGTATCGCCCCAAACGTCGTAACTGAATTTCTGCGTGCCAATGACGCCGGCCATGACCGGACCTGATGCAATGCCGATGCGCAGCGCAACGTCGATGCCGTTTTCTTCACGTAGGCGCTCAATTGTCTGCAGCATGTCGAGGCCGAGCCGCGCCACCCTTTCGGTGTGATCGGACACCGGTTCGGGGATGCCCGCGGCCGCCATGTAGGCGTCGCCAATCGTCTTGATCTTCTCGACTCCGTGGCGGGCGGCGAGTGTGTCGAACTCGCGCACGATGGTGTTCAGCAGGTCGACCGTTCGCGCTGCGCCCAGGCTGCGCGCCAGCGGCACGAATCCTGAAATATCGGAAAACAGAATGGACGCGCTGTCGAACGTGTCGGCGATGAGAGTGTCGGGCTTCGTCTTGAGGCGTTCGACGACGCTATCGGGCAGAATATTGCGCAAGAGACTGTCTGTCTCGGCCTTGGCATTTTCGACCAGGCGAAATGCGTACCAGACTGTCGCTGCAATGAGGCCGAACGCGGTAATGGCGCTCTGCATATAGATGTCATTCAGGATGCGCGGGTTGGGCGGGATCCGTGCGACGTCCGGCGTGAAGTTGAACCAGATATACAGATGCAGGGCGAGACCCGTCAGTGCCACCAGCACTGCGAGTTTGAGACGCTCCAAACCGAAAACGAAGAACGGTGCGGCTGCGCCTACGACGAACAACACCTGGCCGCCGCCTTCACGCCCAAGGAAACTGGCGATGCTTGTGATGGCCACATATTCGGTGACGACGATCAGAAGTCCGCCGGCGATGTCGTTGATGCGGTGCATGAGCGGCACCAGAGAGACAATCGCGGCAATGGCGAGGTTGATGTAGACGAGTGGCAAATACTCGCGGCCTTCCGTCAGTCCATACTGGAGGGCAAAGATCACCGTCGTGACGATGATGAGGTAGGAGAACATGTTCAGGATCATCAAGCGGCGCTTGACATCCGTTGGATAGCCGCTGGTGCCGGCTTCCGCCAGCCAGCCCATAGCGCCAGCCAGCAGACTGACGCCAGGCAGTTTCGCCAGGACAGCAAAAGCCGATCTCAGGATCTGCCGGAGCCGTGTCATGCCATGTTCGCCCGATGACCGATGCTTCCGGAGCGTCATGCGCTCCGCCCTGGTGGCCGTGCGGCTATTCGAGGCCCGCGGCGGTACATAATTCCTCGATGTCACACGTGAGCTGGGTGCCCTTGCGGGTTATGGCGCCTCCCGATTCCAGCAATGACAGTGCGGTGTTCACTTTCGGTCGGCTGGCGCCAATGAGCATTGCCAGCTCGCTTTGCGACATCGCCAGGTCGATGACGATCTTGCCCTCGATCGCATCGGGATCCTTCTGGCGCGCGGCGGCAAGGAAAAAGCGGGCAAGGCGGACCTCGATCGGGCACAGCGCGATGGCTTCGAGCTGCTGGTCTGCTTCACGGATGCGGCGGCACAGAAAGCGCACCACGGCTTCAACGAGATGCGGCCTGGTTTCAGCCAGCCGCATGAACGCCGCGCGCGACAAGGTGAGGGCGTCCGTCTTGGCGACTGCGGTGGCGTCGGCTGACCGAGGCCCTTCATCCAGCATCGCAATTTCACCGAATACCGCGCCGCCTTCGGCGTGAGCGAAGGAGAGTTCGCGGCCTTCGGCGGTGAGAACTGACAGTCTGACGCGACCATCGACAACCAGATACATTTCACGTCCGGTATCGCCGCGGGTGAAGATCACCTGGCCGGCGTCAAAGCTCACAGGCCGCATTTCCTGCGCCAGCGCCCGGCGATCGGATTCGTCGAGCGGCTCGAACAGCGGCGCCCTTTCGATGAGGGCAAGCAACTTTTCGTTGACAGCCATAGGGTGGCTCCGCGCAAGACTTCTTTGCTGAAATATGTAAGGCAGTTTTAGCCCGAGCCGCCCCCCCGCTGGCAATGCCTTTGTGTGGTCTTGCTTTTCCTTGAAGAGCTTTGCATTCTCCGCGGCGCCGGTTGCGTTGGATTCCTGTACGTTCCGGCGGTGCATTTTGGTGCCAGACCGTTGCCGTTGGGCAGCGCCCCTGGCCTCGCAAAGCGGCGCCATTGCGCATGAGGAAGCCTGCATGACTTCGGCCAAGACCGCGCTGTTGAACGTGCTTCGCCGTACTGACGGGCCGAGGCGCGAAACGCTGCGCCAGGAGCGCACGCGGGAGCGGGCTGCAAATCCTGCGATTGCGGGCGCGTTGTCGCGCAGGCTGGTGCTTGCCAGCGGCAGTCCCCGGCGGCTGATGCTATTGTCTCAGGTCGGTATTACGCCGGATGCCGTGCGCCCCTCATCGGTCGATGAGACACCGCGCAAGGCGGAGATGCCGCGAGCGCTGGTTTCACGGCTGGCGCGGGCCAAGGCGGAGGCAGCGCGCGACCAGATCGCCAACGACAGTGACATCTGCGACGCTCATGTTCTCGCCGCCGACACAATCGTGGCGGTTGGCCGCCGTGTGCTGATGAAGCCTCAATACATCGAGGAGGCAGTAGCGGCGCTGCAGCTTCTGTCTGGGCGTGCGCACCGCGTGCTCACTGGGCTCTGCCTCATCACGCCAGACGATCGCGTGAAGACCAAGATCGTCGATACGCGGGTGCGGTTCAAGCATCTGACCCGAGCGGAGATCGAGGCCTACATCGCTTCGCGCGAGTGGCGCGGGAAGGCGGGAGGCTATGCTATTCAGGGTCTCGCGGGAGCCTTCGTTCAGCGGATCAACGGCTCTTACACCAATGTCGTTGGGCTGCCGTTGATGGAAGTTACCCAGATGATCGTGGCAGAGGGCTTTCCGGTGCATTACGCATGGGCGCGAGCTGCCGAGATCGAGCCGGAATAGAGCGGCGATTGCCAATTTTTGCGAACAGGAGGCGATCAGGCCGTGGTGCGCAAGACCCCCTCATGTCCGATATGCGGCGAGGCTACGGTTGCGGATTTCCGTCCGTTCTGCTCGCGGCGTTGTGCTGACCGCGACCTATCGCGCTGGCTCAAAGGCGCCTATGCGATCCCTATACATGACGACGACGATGATGAAGATGGCGATGACATCGCCGCGATGATGCAGCAGTCAGGAACCCCGTTGCGGGACGACAGGTAGGAAGCGCTGCGATGGGGGGCGAGCAGCTTCAGGCGCTTTCGGGTTTAATCGTGTTTCCGCTCATTGCCTGGGCCATTTCAGAAAACCGCGCGCATCTGGGATTGCGGCGCGCCCTTGTCATCGTGGCGGGAACACTCGCAGCGCAGTTCGCCATCGCGCTCGTCATCATCAATCTGCCCCTGGCGCGGCATCTCTTCGAGGCGCTGGGCGGCGCGGTTCTCGCTGTACAGCAAGCAACGGAAACCGGCGCGCGGCTGGTTTTCGGCTATCTGGCCGGCGGGCCGGCGCCTTTTGACCGGGCAGCGCCGCACAACGATTTCATCATAGCGTTTCGCGTCCTGCCGGTGATCCTGGTGCTGTCAGCAATCGTGCGACTTCTCTATTACTGGGGTGTGTTGCAGGCGGTGGTGCGCGGGTTTGCCTATGTCTTGCGGCGCGCCACGGGGATTGGCGGCCCGCTGGCGACGGTCTCAGCCTCGGCACTGTTCCTCGGACTGGTCGAAGCGCCGCTGCTGATCCGGCCATATCTTTCGGAGCTGGGGCGCGGCGCGCTTTTCGCTATGATGGCCGTGGTGATGGCGACGGTCGCCGGTACTGTCATGGCGCTCTATGCGACGGTTCTGGAGCCTGTGCTTCCCGGCGCGGCCGGCCACCTGCTCGCAGCCTCGCTGATGAACATTCCCGGCGCCTTGATGCTTGCGCGTCTCACTGTGCCCGATGGTTTCATGGGTGGACCGGAGACGGCCGATCTCGTGATCGAAGATCCACCGCACAACAGTATCGACGCCATCACCAAGGGCGCGATGGATGGGGTACAGCTCGTGGTTGCGGTCGCCGCAATGCTCGTCGTGTTCGTGGCGCTGGTCGCGCTCGTGAATACGATCCTTGGCGTTGCCGCAGAGCCGTTCGGCGTGTCCTTGACCCTGCAGCAGATGATGGGCTGGGTGATGACGCCGCTGGCGCTGACGATCGGCATTCCATGGGCGGAGGCTGGTCACGCGGGCGCGTTGCTGGGCGAGAAACTCGTGCTCAATGAGCTCATCGCCTATTTCGATCTTGCCGGGACGGGGGGGGCCGAGCTTTCGGCGCGCTCCAGGCTCATCATGACATATGCGCTGTGCGGTTTTGCCAACCTGGGTTCGCTCGGCATCATGCTCGGCGGACTGTCAGCCATGCTGCCTGAGCGCCGCCAGGAGATACTGCAACTGGCGCCGCGCTCAGTCGTCGTCGGCTTTCTGGCCGCGCTGCTTTCAGCTGCTCTCATTGGTCTGGCGACCGCTGCCTCCTAAACTGACGATCGAGCCCTGCTCAATGCGCCTGGCTACACCGCTGCGCGCGGCACCAACCCGGCGTGCCGCGGCTGCCGCGTGGTAATTTTCCGGCGATTTGAGGCTGTTAACAGTTTGTCAATTTTCGCCACGGTTGAGTCTAGGTTCGGCCACCCGAATCGACCAGATTCAACCTATGAGAGAATCTGGTTTCCGATATGCAACTAGCAAGCCGGTGGCGCTCGCGCTGGCTTGTGCTGGCTTTCTGGCCGCGATCGGCTTTGCGGCAGCCCCGCGCCCGGCAGTGGCGGTGACGTCCCCCGGGTCAGTGACCGGGGACGCCCGCGTTATTGACGGCGACACCATCGACATTGGTGGTCAACGTGTCCGCCTGGAGGGTATTGACGCTCCGGAGACGGGGCAAACGTGCGCGCGCCGCCTGATTGGCACCTGGGGTTGCGGTGCGGCCGCGACCAAGGCGCTGAAGGCCATGGTGACGGGCCGGACGGTGGCGTGCGAGCGGCGGGGCACCGACAAATACGGCCGCATGCTGGGTGTTTGCTTCGTCGATGGCTCGGAGATCAACAGGCAGCTCGTGCGCGACGGCTTTGCCTGGGCTTTCGTCAAGTATTCAGGCAGTTACGTCGCTGAGGAAGCAGAAGCACGGGCGGCACATCGCGGCATCTTCGCCACCGAGAACCAAGCGCCCTGGGACTATCGCGCTGGCAAGTGGGCCAATGCTGGGGAGCAGGCGCCCGCCGGTTGCGCGATCAAAGGCAATGTCACGCGCAACGGGCGCATCTACCACATGCCGTGGAGCCCCTGGTACGCGAAGGTGGTGATTGATCCGGCCCGCGGGGAGCGCTGGTTCTGTTCAGAAAAAGAGGCGGTTGCGGCTGGCTGGAGGCCGGCACACACTCTCTAGCTCGGGGCGGTGCCGCAGGCTTGAAACGGCAGCTCATGCGGTTTGGGATACCACGTCTCGACTTTTGCTGCGAAAATGGGCATTATTCGGCTCGGATTTTCTTAGAGCCCAATCGGGATTCTGGAGACGAGCGGTTATGGCCAAGAACGACAACAAGAGCGTCTTCTCATCGGGGTGGACCCGACGCGGGCTGGTTGCGGCTGCCGTCGTGGGCGCCGCAGCGCTTTCGACGCTGTCCGCGCCGGTTCTGGCGGGTAGCACCTGGGATGGGCTCAAGGGCGACGTTTTCGGCCAGCGCCGGATCGAGAATGGTCTCGGCATCATGACGCTGAAGGCCCCCGTGCGGCCTGAGGACCAGCGGGCGGTGCCGGTGGACATCGAAGCGCGTTTTGCTGACGGTCGAACGGTGAAGTCGGTGACGCTGGTGGTCGACGAGAATCCGATGCCAGTGTCGGCGGTCTTCAACATGGGGCCGAACCAGCGACAGGTTTCGCTCAAGACCAACATTCGCCTCAACCAGCAGACCGAAGTGCGTGCGATCGTCGAAGCCAGCGACGGCGCGCTCTACATGGCCTCGCAACTGGTCAAGTTTGCTGGTGGCCAGGCAGCGTGCGCGGCGCCGCCAACGGGCAATCCGGAAGAGATCGCCGCCAATATGGGCAAGATGCAATTGACGGACGCGAGCACGTCAGGGCAGGCGACGCAGATCATGCATGACATGCGCCTGCGCATCAGTCATCCCAATCACACCGGTATGGCCCTCGATCAGCAGACGCTTCTCTATATCCCTTTGCGCATGATTTCGTCGCTCGAAGTCATGCAGGGCGACGTGAAGCTGTTCGACATGATAGGTTCGATCACGCTGTCGGAAAATCCTGTCCTTGAGTTTCCAGTATCGCTTACGGGCGAACACACGCTCAATGTCGTGCTGAAGGATAGCGACGGCACGGAATGGAAGCGCTCGCTGCCGATCCAGGCGGGTAGCTGAGTCTTCTCGTCTGGCGCATGCGCTGACGTTTCACCCCAAATGACGATGGTTCAAGGTTCCGGGGCGATGTCGCCGCCGGAACTTTGTTTTTGTGGAATCTGCTGCGGCGGGTTTCCCCTGTGGCTGTCGATCGTGATCGATTTGACGATCGCAATCACGGCAGTGCCGAGGGCAAGGCCGAGCCGCCGCACGGAACGCCGGGTGACGCGGGAGATGACTTGCGCGCTGCCGCAAGTGATCTGAACGTCGACCATGGCTCCGGCATCTTCGCGTATACCGCTAATCACGCCATGAAGTGCGTTGTTAGCGCTCAGGCCCGTCGTTTCGCCCATGGCAAGCACGACGTCGCGGGCACGGATGCGCACGCGCAATGGGCTTCCGACTGGTATGTCGACAAGCGGTATCGACAGCTGACCACCCGCGAACGCGACATCGGTCAAGTGGTCGCCGATGTCATGTGCAATCACGCGCGCCTCGATGACGGCGCCCGCCTCGAAGCGGCCGGTGAGCGGGAAGAGGTCAAGGCGTGAAAGGATCTCCGTTACAGGTCCCGTCGCGACAATCCTGCCTTCCGACATCAGCAGCATGTTCTCCGCCATCGCGGCGACTTCGTCGATGGCATGGGTGACGTAAATGACCGGCACTCCGAAGTCGCGTGGCAGGCGTTCGATATAGGGCAGGATTTCCCGCTTGCGCCTGCCATCGATGCTGGCCAGCGGCTCGTCCATCAGGATCATGCGCGGTACCGTCAACAGAGATCGCGCCAATGCCACGCGCTGGCGTTCGCCGCCTGACAGTGTGTAGGGGGTGCGGGAGAGCAGACCGGAAAGATCGAGAGCTTTAACGACGGTATCGCGATTGAGCGTGGTGCTGTGGCGGCTCGCTCGGCACTGGGCAAAGGCAAGGTTGCCCGCGACATCGAGGTGATTGAACAGGCGAGCGTCCTGAAACACATAGCCTACGGCACGTCTGAAAGCGGGCATGAACGTCCGGCCGGAATTGCACTGCCAGGTTTCGCTGTTGAACGCGACGCGGCCGGTGGCATTGTGTTCGAGCCCCGCGATGATCCGCAGAAGCGTGGTCTTGCCGCTGCCGGAGTGACCGAAGAGCGCGGTAATGCCCTCAAGTGCAATCGTGTTCTCGACGGCCAGCGTGAATTTGTCGAAGGTCATGCGGACATCGAGTTCAAGCAACGACATGGACATCACGCCTCAACCGATCCGAACTGGAAAACGTCTGTTGGCAATAAAGACCAGCATTAGCGAGCAGAACGAGAGTAGCAGCATCGCCCCTGACAGAACGTGGGCGGATGCATAGTCGATCGTTTCGACATGCTCGTAGATGGCGATGGAGATCACCTTCGTGCGCCCGGGAATGCTGCCGCCGACCATCAGCACCACGCCGAACTCGCCGATAGTGTGGGCGAACGATAGCACCGCAGCGGTGATATAGCCGCGAAGTGCTAGTGGCGAGACGACCGTGACGAAGGCATCGAATGGGGAGGCGCCCAGGGTGGCGGCGGCTTCGACGGGGCCGCGCCCGACTGCCTCGAAGGCGGTCTGTAATGGCTGTACGGCAAATGGCAGCGAATAGATCACCGAGGCCAGCACAAGGCCGGTGAAGGAAAATGCCAACGTGCTCCCCGTGAGTGTCCGCCAGAAATTGCCAATGGGTGCGGTTGGGCTCATCAGGATCAACAGGTAGAAGCCCAATACGGTAGGTGGCAGCACAAGCGGCAAGGCGGTGATGGCTTCGATAACCACCTTTATGCGAGAGCGGGTTGAGGCCAGCCACCAGGCGAGCGGCGTGGCGACGATCAGAAGCACAAATGTCGTCACAGCTGCGAGCAGGAGCGATAGCCACAAGGGAGAAAAGTCGAAGCTTCCCGTCACGGCATCACTCCGTAGCCGAAGCTGGTGACGATCGCCTTTGCCGCATCGCTTTTAAGGTAGGCGAGAAACGCCTTGGCGGCATCGCGCGCGGCTCTCGTCTGAAGCAGAACGGCATCTTGCTGGATCGGCTGATAGAGCTCCTCAGGAACGATCCAGAGGCTGCCTTGACCGGCGACCCTGCCGCTTTTCACGGACGACAATGCCACGAAACCCAATTGGGCATTGCCTGTCGCGATGAGTGCGTGCGTCTGACCAATGTTCTTGCCAAAAACGATGTGCTTTTCCAGGCTCTGCCAGAGGCCGAGCTTTTGCAGCGTTTGCTGCGCCGCTGCGCCATAAGGTGCGATTGCGGGATCGGCGATTGCGATGGCGCGAACATCAGGAGCGGTGAGGGCAAGGCTTCCTTCCTTGCCGATGCGTTTTGGATCTGCACTCCAGAGGGCGAGCTTGCCTGTCGCGTATGTGAAGCGCGTACCGGTTACGGCGCGTTTACTGTTTTCCAGGAGTTGCGGACGCTGGGTGTCGGCTGCGAGAAAAATGTCAAAGGGTGCGCCTGCTTCGATCTGAGCGAAAAGGGCGCCCGTCGCGCCGGTCGATATGATGATCTTGTGTCCTGTTTCCCGCTGGAAGGCTTGCGCCAAGGCCGCAATCGGTTCGGCAAAGTTGGTGGCGACAGCTGCGTGCACCTCTTCGGCGAATGCAGGCCGAGCTACAGTCAGGCAGAGTGACGCCAAGGCCAGACAGCCGATCAGGCCAGCAGATGGCCGATGCCGGTGCGAATGGGCATCGTACCGGCCATGCAAAAAGCAAAAGGTTCCCATGACGCCTAGCTCTTCACCCTGGGTGCTGCCAACCGATATGTACCGAATGTCATATCGATCGACAAGGCGGGTGCGCTGATGGAGACCAGCGGGAGGGGCGTCACTTGGTCTGCCGCCGACTTTTCGAAGGCCGGCCCAGGCGCTGCAGCCGTTTCAGCACGGGTCCGATTGCCGCGTCGGTGAGCGTCTGCATCTCGCGATAGCCGGCAAGCAGTTCCTCGCCAAGCGGCGTCAGGCTTGCGCCGCCGCCCGCCTTGCCCCCCTTGGTCGCTTCGATCACCGGGGCTGGAAAGTGATCGTTCAGAGTCGCGACCAGCTGCCATGCGCGCTTGTAACTCATGCCGATACGTCGCCCCGCGGCGGCGATGGACCCGGTATCGCGGATACCTTCCAGCAGTGCTGCCTTGCCCGGCCCGATGCCGACACCAGGTACTATGACAACCCGAAGGCGGGCACCGCTGGTTTCGTTTGCTGACATTTATCGCCTGGCTGATTGGACGCGGAGTATTTCATGGTGGGGTCGGTGTCGGCGGAGCTGTGGTTTGTGGGCTCGGCTGCTTTGTCGACGAGGGGTAGCATAGCGCGGGACAGCCGTCGCCTGGAGGTCAACTGGGGTGGAGAAATTTGCCGCAGCGACCAGGGTCCGATGGCGCGGCATGGCCAGGATTTTGGGGCGAGGGTAGGGTGTCCGATCGAGGCTGTCAGCGCACACAACTCATTGGTTGCGCGGCGGTGCTATCTGGCTATAGTGCGCCGCTGTTCCGATCAGATCCGGAGGGGTGGCCGAGTGGTTGAAGGCGCACGCCTGGAACGCGTGTGTGCGGGAAACCGTACCGTGGGTTCGAATCCCACTCCCTCCGCCA
>JAGRKV010000083.1 GCA_020442165.1 Hyphomicrobiaceae bacterium
AGGTTGAACTGATCCTCCCAGCGGAATTCAAAGCGCGCCTTCGACATTGCGTCATCGCGAAGTTGCGCGGCGGGATGGCCTTTGGCGAGATCGGCGGCGTGGGCGGCGATCTTGTAAGTAATGACACCGGTCTTGACGTCGTCGCGGTCGGGCAGGCCCAGATGCTCCTTCGGCGTGACGTAACAGAGCATGGCGGTGCCGAACCAGCCGATCATGGCGGCGCCGATACCCGAGGTGATGTGGTCGTATCCGGGCGCTATGTCCGTGGTGAGCGGCCCAAGCGTGTAGAAGGGGGCCTCGCCGCAGGTTTTCAGCTGCTTATCCATGTTGATCTTGATCTTGTGCATCGGCACATGGCCGGGGCCTTCGATCATCACCTGGCAACCCTTGCTCCAGGCGATCTTTGTCAATTCGCCCAGCGTTTCCAGTTCGGCGAATTGCGCGGCGTCATTGGCGTCCGCGATGGAGCCGGGACGCAGGCCGTCGCCCAGCGAGAAGGACACGTCATAGCGGCGCATGATGTCGCAAATCTCGTCGAAGCGTTCGTAGAGGAAGCTCTCCTTGTGATGAGCGAGGCACCACTTTGCCATGATCGAGCCGCCTCTGCTGACGATGCCCGTGACGCGGGTTGCGGTGAGCGGTACGTAGGCCAAGCGTACACCGGCGTGGATGGTGAAGTAATCGACGCCCTGTTCGCACTGCTCGATCAATGTGTCGCGATAGAGCTCCCAAGTGAGTTTGACGGGATCGCCGCCGCACTTCTCCAGCGCCTGATAGATCGGAACCGTGCCGATGGGCACGGGCGAGTTGCGCAAGATCCATTCGCGCGTGTTGTGGATGTTGCGTCCGGTGGAAAGATCCATGACGGTGTCAGCACCCCAGCGGATCGCCCACACCATCTTTTCGACCTCTTCCTCCACCGATGACGTGACGGCTGAGTTGCCGATGTTGGCGTTGATCTTGACGAGGAAGTTGCGGCCGATGATGACCGGTTCCAACTCGGGGTGGTTGATGTTGGCCGGGATGATGGCGCGGCCGCGCGCGATCTCGTCGCGCACGAATTCCGGGGTGATGAACTCGGGGACTGCGGCCCCGAAGCTTTCGCCATCGGTTACGGCCTGTTTGGCGCGGTCGAGGGCTGCTGCCCGGCCGAGGTTCTCGCGGTGGGCAACGAAGATCATTTCCTTGGTGATGATGCCGGCCTTGGCGAACTCATATTGCGTAACGGCGTGATCGCCGATGCCGCGCAGAGGCTGGGCCTTGTTGGGAAAGTCGCGCGCCAAGGCCTTGCCCGAGACGTTGCCGTTGTCCTCCGGCTTGATGTCGCGTCCAGTGTAGCGCTCAGTCCCGCCGCGCTCACTGATCCAGCTTTCACGGATGCGCGGGGCACCCTTCTCGACGTCGATCGCGGCGCCGGGGTCGGTGTAGGGGCCCGAACTGTCATAGACACGGAAGGTCGGCTGATCGGGATCGCTCAAGCGGATCTCGCGGAAGGGGACGCGGACGTCGGGGTGTCCAACGGGTGCCGAATAGACCTTCGATGAGCCGGAGATCTCGCCGGTGGTCACTTTGGGCACCATGATGTCTTCCGGCCGCGTGATCTTGTTCATGACGTTGCTCCCTTTCGCGCGGATGGGTGGGCCCGTGCCGACGCTAATTTCAGTTGTTTGGATTTCGATTTGGAATGTTGGCCCGCTGCCTCGATTGTCTTGGCTGACCGTGATTTAGGTGCCGGTGCGGACGGGGTGAGCTGCAGTTCCCGGCGCATGCGCTGGGACAAACCGGCGACGATAAGGGTGTGGCTGGCGCGCAGGTAGTCCTTCAGGCCGGCGTCGTCGAGTTCTTCGGCGGAGGTGCGCTGGATCCATTTCATGCCGCGTGAGGCGAGGTAGGGCGCGGGGCGGCAGCCAGGCATCTCCGCCAGCATTTCGTAGCTCATCGGCGAACACTTGAAGGTGACGCTGAGAGAGTTGCCATCGTTGCTTTCGCGCGCGATGGCGAAAACCTTGCCGCCGACCTTCCATACGTGCGCGCCTTCCCACTGCACGACGTGCGTCGTTGAAGGGAGCGACCGGCAGAAGCGGTTGTAATCATCGAGCGTCAAGATCTTCGCCTCCCTGCCTCAGTCACCGATAGGCTTTGTAGGATAGGAAGGCGCCGAGTGCGGTCATGACGCTGGCGGCTACGAGGATGATGGTAGGGTCGGTCGCCAACCTTTCAGCGATGGGGATGGCCAACTGCGGCATCCACATGCGCACGAGGCCGCCGAGAATTGCGAGCCAGCCGAAGATGGTGACGATAACCGTCCAGTCATTGCTCCAGTGATTGTGGACACGAACGATGGCGATGCCGGCGATGAGCGCCAACAGGCCGGCGATGAAGATCAAGCCGAGATTGTGAGGCAGCTCCAACAGGAGCGCGGTGCGTAGCGTGTCATTGAGTATCAATGCCGGACCCATGGCGGCCAGTGCCGGACCCAGGAAACCGGCAATCAGCTTCGATGTCTGCTGTTGATCCATGCGCATCCAACGGTCTTCGAGCCGGCGTTGCGGCAAGCGGATAGAACGCCGGGCTGTGCAGCTGGGGGGTGTATGCGCCAAGAGGCACTGGTTCCGTCCCTCCGCCGGCATGACCCGGATCAGGTGCTAAGGGTGCTCGAACCGCTTCTAGCTCGATCTCAGCCGGTGCGCCGGCGCCCCTCGGTGCGGTCAATGTGAGCTTTCGTGCTCGGGATTGCAAGTGTCCTGCGATGTGCATGCGGTGCTTCGCAGGTCCATATTCGCTGCCCGAGCATGCGTCGGTTTTCCTGACGCGCGCGACCGGTGCTGGCTGACGACGGGTCATCTATTAGGGCGTCGCTTTCACCGCGAGCAGGGAGGCAGTGGGGGAGACGGCGCCAGGTAGGCATGGGCTAGCGGTGCGGCTGGCATATCCAGGCGCAGGTGGAGGAGGCCCGTTCCGGTGCGCCACAACTTATGGGTGCAATATACAATCAAAAGTAGTGTTTTGATAACCATTGGGTGGAATAGTTGCTGGACGGATGGTTTGATTCAATCTCGGGTATGAAACATGCGCATAGCCGCAGCTCTACTTCTTATGATGACCGCCAGCTCCGCGTTGTCGTCGCCCACTGATGCTGCAACAACCAGTGTGCCGTTCACTTCGACGGTACTTTCGACCTGCGTCCTCACCGTGGGCACGCCAGGTGTCCTTGCGCCCAATTCGGACTACACGGTTCTGGATTCTCAGGAAGCCGGTGGCACATCGAGCATTGTCACAGTCACTTCGACAGGCGCCAGCTATTCGGTTTCAACCGATGCCCCGTCCAGCTTCAACGTCGCGCCGACTGGCGGCAACGACAACCTCACCTTCGAGGCGTCCTATCAGGGCACGGGGGCGACCACGATCGGGTCGACGCTTGGCACGGTCTCAACGCTTCTGGGCTTGGGTCTCACGACGGTTACGCTCGATTTGAAGGCGACGAAATCGACTGGTGTGTTTCCCCAGGGTGCCTATACGACCGAGGTCGTCGTGAGGTGCGAGTGATGATCGTTATCAAAGGCTTTCAATTGCGAGCGGCGCAGCTTCTTGTCGTTTTATTTTGGTTGTTTGGGAGCAGCGGAAGTGCGGTCGCGCAATCTCTGACGCCGATGCGCGGTGAACTCGTGAGTACGACCGACAGCTTCGCGTTGCGGCTCTTTGCTGGCAATCCCTATCACCACCGCATGCGTGTCGAGTTCAGAGTTTATGATGCCGATTTCGCGCCGGTGCGCGCTGATGTGCGGCCAGCGATCCGCATGCTCGGCGGCGGCGGCAAGGCTGGCGTGCTTGTCATCGTACCTTTCGAAGGCGCCCGGGAACGCCGCGTTCGTGTTTGTGTCGAAAGCATTCCCTTTCCCCAACAGACCACAAGAGTGCGGACACAGATATGCGGAAAGTTTCTGGCACGGCGTGTTGGCTAGTGTTCGTGCTTGTTGCCCTGTCTTGGGCGGGCGCGTGTGAAGCGGCAGCGCAGACAACTTATTACAACGCCACCGCACAGCAGGGGATCTATCTTCCCCCAGTGCCGGCGCAGAACGGGTTTGATGAAGTGCGCGGTGCGGACGGGACATCCTGCCGCTCGAGCATGGGCAACAACGGCGCGTTCTTCGATGCTGGAGCGATTGCAAACGAAAGTCCGGACGGGGGAACGGCGGGCGGCATGGTTTATGGGCGCATTGTCGTTCCGCTTGGCGAACGCCCTCATCGCATTGATTGTTCACGGCTCTATGAGTTGGAAATCAAACGGCTACAGCACGAGCTGCAGATTGCACGCATGGGTGGGGGAATGGTGCAGAACAGCACGACTGCGGAAAACGCATCAACGCCATCCTGGCAGACGGAAGGCTGGACGACGAAGGCGCGGCGGGTCGATGGCTCAGAAATTGGCCTCAACGGAGAGACACCGACCGTGGGGCCGGGCGGGTCACGGCTGCGCTGATTGTCAGAGTTTTTCCAGCACACGCTCCAAGCGGGCGCGCACGTCGGCGGCTATTGCATCCAGTTCGGCGTTGCCGACCATCGTCATGGCGCCAACGGGGTCCATGGCGGAGACTTCAACGCGGCCATCCTTGTGCTCTTGAACGACGACGTTGCAGGGCAGCAGAACGCCAACCTGATTTTCTGCCGTAAGCGCCTTCAATGCGAGGGGAGGATTGCAGGCGCCAAGGATCTTGTATTTGGGGAAATCGACGTCGAGTTTCTTTTTCAAGGTTTCCTTGACGTCGATCTCGGTCAGGACGCCGAATCCTTCCGCCTTCAAGGCCTCGGTGGCCGCCGCCAGTGCTTCTTCATAGGTCTTGGTGACGGTCTTGGCGATGAAGTATTGCATGGTGCGTCCTCCGGCGGGGCTGAATGCTTGTGCTTCAACCGGAATTGGCATCTTCGCCTGGCATTTTCAAGGTTCGACCGGCATCGCCCGTTGTCGCGGCCTCACCGGCTGGCCGCGATCACGCGTTCGTATGCCTTGTGCGTGCGGGCTTCCGCCACCTTGTCCTTCATGTACCAGTGGAAGAAGTGATGGCTCAGATATAGCCCGTAAAGCTCAAAGACGAGTTGTTCGGTGTCGAGATCGGCACGGAACTGGCCGGCACGCTTGGCGTCGTCGATGGCCTGCTTGAGGATGTCGGACCAGCCATCCAGAGTCTCCTTGAGGCGCGTGCGCACAGGCTCGGCCAGTTCGCTTGAGCGCCGGCTTGCGTGGACGAATGGGCAGCCGCCCTTGAGCATCGGCGCCCTGCTCCAGGCGATCCAGCGCGCAAACAGTGCCTTCAGTCGCGCCTCGCCGGCGGCCGCGTTGACCGAGGCGTTGATGACGTCGCGCAGGAAAAGGTTTGTGGCCTGCTCGAGTACGCCAAGCTGGAGGCTTTCGCGATCAGAGAAATAGTTGGATATGCCGCTGCGTGGCAGGTCGAGCTCGCGCGCGAGCGTGCCCATTGTCAGGGCTGTCAGGCCCTGGGTACTGGCGATGCCGAGACCGTGGGTGAGGATGCGTTCGCGGATTGCGCTGGTTTCAGGCATAAAGACGTTCCCTCAGTGTCACTCTGGGCGACAGGTGTTCGTGGATGAAGACATGACTTGTGCGCCGGAGTTGGGAGAAACTGCGGCGGACCGATGGCAGCTGACTGGGATGTGATCTTGTGTGTCCGCGCCGCTTCAGTCGCTCTGCTGCTCGGCATCTTGATCGCAGAACGGGCAATCCAGGCTGGCACCGACCTTTGACTGGCGGCCTTCCGGCGTTAGTACCCAGGGGCGCTCCACCATCGGTGGCTTGTGACGGACATGCTGTTCGTGGCCGCATTCAAGCATGGCCACGAAAAAGCCTTCGACGTCTTCGTAAAAGCCCGTGATGCGGCGCTTCATGCGGCGATCGCTGCTGCGGCATTGTCGATCCAGCGCTTGATGACCTCCAGGTCCGGCGCATCGCCATCACGCAGGACGCGCTGGCCTTCGGAAGTGCTGGCAAATTTCAATACATCAGCGGAAAGCCCCGTCGGATCTGCCGCGCCAATCGATTCGATGGAGCGATATCCGGCGCCGACCAGGATCTGGGCATGCGTGCCGCGCAAATCCGGTATGGCCATCACGAGGTGTGCCTGATCCTGCCAGTCGGCAATGGTGTCGGCTGTTATGTGACGCGCGCCGAGCGACTCCTCGGCCGCGAACGGGTCGGCATCGATCAAATCGGCGACGGTGCGAATGCCGATTGCGTAGAGGCGCGCGGCGGTCTTGGGTCCGATCGATGGTGCTGCCTCGACGTCATCGTTCATTGAAAGATAAGTGCGCGGTCCGCGGCGTTTTTGCGTGGCTTCGAGGCGGGCTGGCTTGGTTGCGGGTGGTGCTTCGGCAACAGGCGGTGTTTCGGCGATGGGCGCGGATTTGAGCGGTGGTGCTGGCTGCTGCTCGCTGCTGATGCCGGTTGTCATGGACGGCTGCTCGAACGAAAGCATCGAGATGCGCTCGGTGAGCTTTTGCGGCGCGGATTGCTCGGTGAAGTTACTTTCTGCTCTTGCTTCCGGCGCGGGGATTGTGGTGATGGCCGGAGCCGGGGTGGGGATTGCCCGAGCGGCCTGCGGCTGCTCATCAATTCCCCCGGCATTGGCGGCAGGTGGGCGCGCTGGCGCACGCTGGAGCCCTACTGGTCTTGCATTTTCGGTGCGCTGCTGGCGCAGGGCAGTCAGCTTTTGCTCGCGTGGCGCGATCACTTCCTTGGCGTGCAGGTCGCGGACCATACGATCATCCTCGGGCAATGCGGCTTCAACGCGCCCCGTTGCCATCAATTCATCGTACATGGCCTCGACGACGCGGCGGTCTTCCGCATTGGCAAGTTTCTTTTTTACCAACTTGAGCGGGATCTTGAGGGTGGCGAGCATGGTTTCGAGCGATAATGAAACGTCGGGAGCCTTGGCGCCTGATTCGTGGATTGCGCGTTCAAGCACGCGGGCGTAACCGTCGGCTGCATAGATCATCAAGTCGCCAACCAGTTCGCGCGCAATCACGTCGAGGCCCGCGGGCGGATCGACGACGCCGACATTGATATCGTAATGCGCGATCAATCTCTCGTACTGGGCATTGGCCTTCTCGGCGCCTTCGCACACGAATGACTTGAGCCAATTTGGCCCGGTGGGTGCTGCGACGAACAGATCGGGATGGAGGGCCTCGGCTTCGCGCTTCAAGCCGTCATAGGCGCGGTTGATGCTCCATTCCACGGCGCGGTGGATGTTGTTTTCAGCTTCCGATTGCGCGGTGTGGAAGGGGTGGATCGGGTCCGTGTAATAGTGGCTGAGAACGCCGGCACACCATGCGGCTTCAGGCCAGTTGCGATCACGCAGCGCGGTGACGAGGTGCGCGTACCAGCTCTCCACCTTTTCCGGCGCGCCGCCCCAGAACTTGTCGCGTACATGAAGGACATGGTTCTTGAAATCCTTGAACTGTTTGTCTGGTGCCTTGGAGCCGTCCAGATAAAGTTCGACGTGCTTGAGGAAAAGGCGCTGCCAGGCATCGGCATCGTGCCGCGTCAGCCGCTGCAGTGAATCAAGCGCCAGCTTGTGGTGGCTGCCATTTGCGTGCGTGGCGTAGATGACGCGGTAGAGTAGGCTCATCGCGCGGGTCTCCAGATTGAGTGCGCAGCACGCAACGAGGCCCGGTGCGGGGACCTGTGCCGCCAGTTGCTGCGAACGCTCCCGCGAGTCGCGGTCCAAGAGCAAACGGCAGAACGCGAAGTCTCGACATTTCAACAGTTTTTGCGCGATTTTGGGGCGGAGCGCATGGCTTCTGGGCAGCCATCTTCGATTCGGCTGGAAGCGGTGGCGCGATACCGATCGGGCTTGGGGGCGTTAGTTCAGATCTCGGCTTCCGCCAGGGCACTGAAGTGTTTCAGCAGCGTGCTCTCGTCGGTGCCGACGCTGCCCGAAAGCGCATCGGCCAGCATGTCGCGCGCAAAGGCCACGCACTCGCCGGAAACGCCTATGCGTTCTGAGAATGCGACAGCGTCGGCTACATGCCGGCTCGTCGTATCCAGATCGTGTTCGCGCAACAGCGTTGCTGCCTCGCCCGTAAGCGACCGGCATTCTGGTCCTGCGGCGATCGGGCCGTCGAAGACCCTGGCCAGCAGACCGGGGTCGATGCCAGCGTGACGGCCGATGAGCATGGCTTCGCTCAGTGCAATCAGCCTGGCGGCGCGGACGTAGCCACGAAGAGCAGCCAGTCCGGTTGCGCTTCCAGTCCCGCCGATGCGCGTGAAGGAGCCGAGTGCCTCAAGAGCCGGGCGGGCGCGTTCCACCAAGTCGTCAAAGCCGCCAACCAGCATTTCCATCGGGCAGCCATCGCTGGGATGTGCGTTGGCGCATGTCAGTGCGTCGATGAGGCCGACGCCGCCGTGCCCGAGCTGGCCGGTGAGGCGCAGGACTTCCATATAAGGGCCGGTTCCGAAATGGATGATGACCGAGCCGGGCCGCAGTGCATGCGCAAAACCAGGGCGGTCATCGTCACCGTAGGCGGCGTCGCGGAGAGCTGCGATATCGGGCAGTGCGGCCATGATGATTTCGCAGTCGTTGCCAAAATCGGTGAGACTGGGGGCAATCTCGCTTGCAAGGCGGGCGACCGGAAAGGACCGGCGACGGTTGCCATCCAGGTCGTAAAGGCGGATGCGGTGGCCCTTGGCCACAAGACGGCTGGCGATGGCCGAGCCGAGTTCGCCCAGACCGATGACACCTATGGGCTGCGGCGTGTCCATGTCTGGTCTCCAGGATCCTTTCTTTTACGAGCCCCACTTTCCACCTTGTGGTCTGAACCGACAAGCCTCATCGGTGTCATTGGGTTTGATTTTGGAAAATTTCTTCAATGCAGCAGGCCTGGATCTGGCTCGCCATCTTCGCCGCCGCCATGCAGGCCGTCCGTACCGCAGCGCAAAAGCGCCTGACGGATCGTGTTTCCATATTCGCGGCCACGTATGTTCGGTCCTTGGCCGGGCTGCCGGTCATGCTCGCCTATCTGTCGATTATCGCCTGGCTCAGGCCCGGTTTGCCGCGTCCAGACACGGAGTTCTTCGGCTGGTGCGTGGTAGCCGCGGTGACGCAGAATCTGGGAACGGCGGCGCTGCTGTCGCTTTATCGCAGGCGCAACTTTGCGGTTGCCAACCAGTTTGCGCGGACAAACCTGATATTCACGGCATTGCTGGGGACCGCGTTCTTTTCGGAGCTGATCCACCCTTGGGGGTGGGTGGCAATGTGTATGGCCCTTCTTGGGGCGCTGCTGCTGTCGGCCCCGCATCAATCTTCAAACGTGGGCACAAGCGTGCGCCGGGGGTGGCTGATACACATCGATACACAGTCGATCGCCATCGGGCTGTTCGTTGGTTTCATGTTTGGGCTCTGCAACCTGACGATCCGGGAGGCAAGCCTGTCGCTCGTCGGGGCGGATGCGCTGCAGAGGGGGGCGGTCACGGTCGTCGGGGTGACGTGGCTTCAGGTGGTGATGCTGGGCGCGTGGCTGGCGTGGCGTGAACCGGATTTCATTTCCAGCATATGGAGCGCGCGCCGATTATCCGGGCTGGTTGGCCTGACAAGTGCTGTCGGCTCCATCGCTTGGTTTCTCGCCTTCACGTTGACCAATGCCTCATACGTGCTGGCGGTGGGGCAGATCGAGGCGGTGTTCTCTATTCTCATTTCCTGGATTTATTTTCGCGAGCGGCTTTCCCCGCTCGATTTGATTGGCATTGCAACCGTTATTGCAGGCGTCCTTCTTTTTCGCTTGGCGGGATGACGCGGCCGCGCACATTTCATCATGATGTGGTTTCGTGCGGCATTTTTGGCCGCATATGGGCTCTGGGGCGTTAATACATTTGCAATAAATGGCCGCGATTTGGGGGTATTGATTGCGTTTTGGCAACAGTGGCGGCGGGATATGCGAAATTTCGAATTCAAGAATTGGCGAAATTCAATCGATATGTTTGTTTGTTTTTGAAGCTGCAAATCAAAAACAATTGAGACGCCTAATAGGCCTGTGTTCTTTCGGGTTCATGAGTTGGTCGGGCTGCGCCGCCCGATGTTTTCCCGAGGGTTAATCAGGGCGGCTTGAATGGCGGGTACTTGGGCGGGGCGGCTTTCCCTGGCCTGGGTTTTCCGTTCTTGCCGGAGTTGCGCTGGTGAATACGGGAATTGCCCACAATCGACACCCATAGATCACGACCAAGAGGTACAGGACAATGTTGAGATTGAATTTTGCCACGCTGGCTGCCGTCGCCATGGTCATGTTTGCCGCCACTCCAGGTGCCAAGGCCGGAGAGTTGGAGCAGGCATCGGCCACGGTTGGAGCCATCGAACAGGACATGGGCGCGGCGCGCATCCAGGCGGGTTATTTCCACGAGCAGGTGCGCTATGCACAAGGCGCACTGGAGTGGCACGCGCGGATGGAGCAGGAGCGCGGCGCACAGATGGCCTATGCCGGTTGCGCCCGGCCGCCATCACGCGAAGCCTGGTTCCACTGCGATTCGCTTTTCAGGGATATGCGCGAGCATGCCCGCCTCAAGACCTACTGGAATTCCATGGTCGAGGCGAAATGGGCCGCCCACATTACTACGGTCCAGCGGGCGGAGCAGCTGGCGCAGGCCAGTTACTGGTGGAAGAACCGGCTGGCGATGCTGCAACGTCAACAAATCGTCGTTGCATCGGAGCAATAGCGGTTGGTGTCTGCGTGACGATGCGTTGGCTGGCGCTTCGGCGCGGCTGGCGCAGCATAACGGGTGACAACAGCCTTCAGATATACGCAAGCGCGTCCATGACCCCTAGTGTCGATGGCACAGTGTCCTGGACGCGCTCGCGTGTGAGATGCCTGTGGCGTGCGGGATTGCAATAGAGCGAGCGGGCGTTGCGTTCTTCTTATGTTGAGGTTGAGGGCTAGCGGCCCTCGCGCCACCACGCCAGCGCCATCAATGCGAGCAGGGCGGCGAGCGCTGCAAGCCCCGTGAACATTGGGGTGAGCTTGACGCCGCGCGTGACATAAGCGGCGCGGTCCTTCAGGCCCATCCAGCCGTTGCCGGCCATCACGCGGGCGGCTGACATCATGGTTATGCGCGGAACAGTGACGTCGCTAGCGGAAGCTGAGCCAAACAATCCGGCCTGCCGCGTCCAGAAGATCCCGCCGCCAGTCTGCGGCAGGAGCGGGTCCAGTTTCTTTTCGGTGGCCGTCACCTCACTCATTTCGCGCACATCTTCGACACCAGCGTGAGCGATGGCGGAAAGCTCGCCCTGGGTCATCTTGTAGAGGCCAGGGCGTTCAACATCGATCGTGGTGCGGAAGAGACCGGGCGAGATCTTCTTGAGCGTTGTCTCCTCGGTCTTGCCTTGCGGGTTGCGCACTGCGACCGGCGGCACGCTCTCTTCCATGGTGCGACGTTCGATCGTCAGTTTGAGCCCATGCGCTTCGGCGAAGAGGCGTTCCTCTTCAAGGTCCGGCTCCTTCATCAGCCAGTGCGACAGCCTACGCAGCAGATCCGTGTGCGGTCCGCCGCCATCGAAGCCGCGCGCCCAAAGCCATGCCTGATCGGAGGTCAGCAAGGCAACGCGACCCTTGCCCTTGCGATCGAGGATGAGAAGCGGCGCATCTTCAGCGCCCTTCATCACGGTCTGGCCGCGCTCGGGCCGCACTTCGACCTGACGAAACCAACGCCCCCACGCGGGCTCGGCTTTAGGATCGGCATTGGCCACCTGATTGACGGTGCCAGGCAAGCCGCGGGTAACGGGATGCTTCGCGCCACTTTCGGTGATCGTTGCCTTGAACGGCTGCTCGATGACGCGGCCGGTCGGTACGGCAGGCAGCACGGGCGCCAGCGGCGTCCTTTGCAGCGAGTATTTGCCTGCGAAATCGTCGCCCGCCGCGACCAACAGGGCGCCGCCGTGCTCTTCGACGTAGCGCGCAATATTGTCGTAGTAGAGCATCTGCAGGATGCCGCGATGCTGATAGCGGTCGAAGATGATGAGATCGAAGTCCTTGATCTTCTCGGAGAACAGTTCCCGGGTCGGGAATGCGATCAACGAGAGCTGGTTGATGGGCGTGCCGTCCTGCTTTTCGGGCGGGCGCAGAATGGTGAAATGAACAAGATCGACGGCTGCGTCGGATTTCAAAAGGTTGCGCCAGGTGCGCTCGCCTGCGTGTGGTTCGCCGGAGACCAAGAGTACGCGCAGGTTCTCGCGAACACCTTCAGCGGCGACCACGACCCGATTGTTGGCGGGGGTCAGTTCACCGTCAGCGGTTGCAAGTTCGAGTTCCAGGATATTCTGCCCGGCATGCGGGAAGGGCATGGCCACGCTGGTCTTGCGGCCGATGACAGTCGAGAGCGTCTGGTCGGGCTGGCCCTCGCGGCGCACCGTTAGCTTCACCGCCGCTCCGGCAAGGCCAGTCTTGCCGGTCTCGCGGACGATCAGTTCGATGTCGCGAGACTGGCCGACGATGCCATAGCGCGGCGCCTGGACAATCTCGATGCGGCGGTCGAATTCGTCCGGGTTGCCTGTCAGCAGGGCATGAACAGGGGCTTCGAACCCGAGTGCTGCTGCCGACTGGGGTACGTCGTGGACTTCGCCATCGGTAATCATGATGACGCCTGCCAGCCGGTCCGGTGGCGTATTGGCAAGTGCTCGATTGAGTTCGGCGAAGAGTTGCGTGCCCGAAGCTGCACCATCGACAGGGCGCGCGGCCGTGACCCATTTCACTTCCAGGTTCTTGATGCCGGCGAGGCGTTTTTCAAGAACCGAGCGGATGGCTTGAGCCTGCTGAGGACGGTCGGCAAGCGTCTGCGAAGTGCTTTCATCGACGAGCACGAGTGCGACGTTGGCCAGGCTTTCGCGTTCTTCCTCGCGCAGGGTGGGGTTGGCGAGGGCGCCCAGTAGAGCCGCTATGGCGAGGGCGCGGATGAGGGCACCGCGCTGACGGCGCCACAGCAGCAAGGCTACCAGCACCAACGCGGCGATGGCTGCTCCGATAAAGAAGGGGCCAGGCAGAAGCGGTGCGAAATCGATCGACCAGTTGCTCATTCCGCCTCCCTACTGTCCCAGCCGTTCAAGCAGTGCGGGTACGTGGACCTGATCGGCCTTGTAGTTGCCGGTCAGCGCATGCATGACGAGGTTGACCCCGGTGCGGAATGCCATTTCGCGCTGGGTCTCTCCGCCGGGCACTGTCGGGTAGAGCGGCCGCCCACGTTCATCCAGCGCCCAGGCGGATGCGAGATCGTTGGAGGTGACAACGATGGAGGTCACGCCATCGGCGCGGCGGGCGTGACGGTTGTCGCCTGCCGTCTGCGTGTTGGCGTCTGCCTCGACCCACATCGCGCCGCCGTCCCAACGGCCGGGGAACGACCGCAGCAGATAGAACGATTTGGTCAGCACATGGCCCTCGGGCACGGGCTCCAGTCTTGGCAGATCGAGGCCGCTCAGAATGCGCTGCAGCGGCGTCTGGCGGCCGGTTCCTGTCAAGCTCGCAGGGCGGCCAGTGCCGTAATCGCGCGTGTCGAAGATAATCATGCCGCCTTGCTTCATGTAGGCGTCGATCTTCGCCAGTGTCAGCTCGGGCAGCGGCGTGGCGTTGTCGAGCACGGGCCAATAGAGGACAGGGTAGAAGGCGATCTCGTCGTCAGTGATGTTGACTGGCAGCGGCTCGCCTGGCGTGACTGCGGTTCGCGCTTCCAGAACGCGGGCTAGGCCCGACAGGCCAGTCTTGCTCGTTTCGTCGACGGTGGCGTCGCCGGACAGAACATAGCCGAACGTGACCTTGCTGGTGGCTTTGAGGGCCGTTGAAATATCTGCTGACGCTGCGGGCTCGGCATGTGCTGGAGTGGCAGGCATAAAGGCGGCCACGCCCAAGCCGGTGAGCAATGCGACCAGCAGTGCTGCATGTGATGGGCGGCGGCGTAGAGCGGAAAGGCCGCCAAGGCTCAAAACAATGACTGCAAGGATGTCGGCGAAGATCAGGCCGAGCACGGCGGCAAGCAGCCAGGGCTTCAGTGGCCGCGCGGTCTCTGATTCATAGCCCATTGTCTGTACCCCGGCGGGCAATTGCGGCAGCGGTGTGAGCGTTGATTTTTCGCCCAGTACGTTCAGCGCGCGGGCGCTCGACTCGGTGCCATAAAGGCCCGGCGGATGATCGACGCTTGGAGCGAGTTTAGTGAATGACGCGGCGGGAATGGTCTGTGCCGTTGGAGGCGGCAATGTCAGTGTGCCAAAGCCGTCGAGCGCGCGGAAGGGCGCCAGCACTTCGGGACCGGAAGCCTCAGTTGCCGAGCCGCCTGCGCCGGGTTGGGGCGCGGATGAGGCATCGCCAGGCTTGCCGGCGCGGCCCATGGTCGAAAGCCGACGCAGCATTTCGACGAACAATCCTGATATCGGAAGGTTCGACCAGTCGGAATTGGCGGTGACATGGAAGAGAACGATCTGGCCATCTCCCATCCGCTTGGCTGTGACCAGAGGCGTGCCATCAGCCAGACGCGCCCACACGGCGACATTGCTGCCAATGCTGGCGGGGTCCGCCAACACCTGACGCGTGATGGTGACGTCTTGCGGCACGGTCAATCCGGCAAACGGGCTTTGCTCCTCGAAGGCTGCAAGCTTTTGCGGCGTCGACCACGACAATGCGCCTCCCAGTGTGCGGCCGCCAATGCGCAGCGGCACGGGCATGAGATGGTCGCCGCCCTTTTCGAGGCGAGGGCCTGCAAATCTCACCAGCACGCCGCCGTTCTCGATCCAGGTCTTGACTTCCTTCTCGACGTCGCCGGTCAAGGTGCCGATGTCGGCCAGCATCAGAACGGTCGCGTTCTGCTTGAGGATACTATTGATGTTTGCCGCCAAATTGGCGTCCTTGGCGACGACCAACTCGGCGTAAGGGGCAAGCGCCTTTTCGATATAATAAAGGGGTGCGAGCAGGGGCTGGGATTCTTCCTGGCTCTCGCCCGAGATGAGACCGACGCGGTGCCACTGCGCTGATGAATCGATGAGCGCTACGGCGCCTGCGGAACGCTCACCTGCCACTTCGATGCGGGTCACCTGGTTTCTGAGTTCCAGCGGCATGTCGAAGGCAACGGTTGCGCTGGTGTCGGTCGCGCCGAGGCTGAAGGCTGTTTCCCCAAGGCGTTCTCCGCGTGCCGAGTAGGCAAAGATCTGGCCGGCACGGACGGGGCCATCCGTTCTCAGTACGCGAGCCTCAAGACGGCCGCCACGACCAGCGCTGGCGGCGATGCCCAACGGCTCCAGGCCGCGCGCGTCCTCAACGAGCGAAAGTGATCCATCAGCAGCGAGCGCCTGCAGGCGGTCAATCGCGCTGGCATCATCTGCGGCATAGGCGATGCCGTCAGTCAGCCAGACGATGCTGTTGCCTCCCTTGGCGGCGCCGAGCACGCCAGCCAAGGCATCCAACGCAGCGGTGCGGCTTGGCGGATAGGGTTCGGGCGCCAAGGCGGCGAGGCTCGATCGCGCGCTGGCGGGGGCCTCGATGCGCATGTTGAATGCTTTTGCGCGCAGGGCGGTGCCGGCGACCACAACGGGCCTGCCTTGCGATTCAGCCGCATCGATGATCCGTGCGGCCATGGTCTTACGGTCGTTCCAGTGCGCAGCTGATGCCCAGCCGTTGTCGATCAGGACCACGACCGGACCGCTGCCCTTGAGCAGCTTCTCGCGGCTGGGGTTCAGCACCGGTTCGGCAAGCGCGAAAATGACCAGCGCGGCAGCGAGCAGCCTGATGAGCATGAGCCACCAGGGCGTCTTGGCAGGCGTCTTCTCGCGGTTGTCGATGCCGATCAGAATGCGCGTCGGCGGGAATTCGACCTGACGCGGCCTGGGCGGCACGGTGCGCAGCAGCCAATAGATGACCGGCAGCGAAGCCAGCGCCGCAAGCAGCCAGGGATTGAGGAAGGCCAGCGCGCCAATGCTCATGGGCGGCCTCCGGCAACGGTTCTGGGCGCATTGGCGGGCGGTGTTTCGATGTTTGTCGCGGTGCCGCCTTGCCAACGGTAGCCACCAGCGGACAAACGCATGATGAGCGTCAGAAGAGGCTCGGAAGCGGAGCGGTCGGTGTGGTGAACGAGAAACGACCAGCCCAGCCTGTGGGCGATTTCAGCCAGTCCCGAGCGATGCGCTGCCATGCGCTCGCGGAAGGCGTCACGCACGCTTTCTGCGCGATCTGCAATCCATCGTTCGCCGCCTTCAGGCGAAAGAAACTCCATGCGTCCGTCATAGGGCAGCGTCTCTTCGGCCGGATCGAGGATTTGCACCATGTGGCCGGTGACGCCGTTGCCAGCGAGGCTTTCCAGCCGTTCGCGGATCTCGGGCAGGGGATCGAGGAAATCGGAGAAAAGAATCGTGCCGGAGAAGCGTGAAATGCGCGCCGGTGGTGGCAGCGATGTCATGAGTGCCGCTTCGTCACCGTGCTGCGCGATCGCTTCAGCCAGCTTCACGGTTGCCTTGCGGCTGGCGGTCGGATGGGTGAGGCCCAGGAGAGCCACACGCTCGCCGCCGCGAACGAGAAGTTCAGCAGCGGCCAGCATCAGCACAATGGCGCGCTCTTTCTTGGAGACGGGCGCAATATGGCTGCGGAATGCCATGGATGCCGACAGATCGGGCCACAGCCACATGGTGTGGGCAGCCTCCCACTCGCGCTCGCGCACGTAGAGATGATCGGAGCTTGCCGAACGCCGCCAGTCGATAAGCTGGGCATCGTCTGTCGATTGCAGCTGGCGGAACTGCCAGAAGGTTTCACCCGGGCCGGCACGGCGGCGGCCATGGATGCCGTGGGCGACGGTCTGGGCGATGCGCTGTGCGTCGATCAGCAGATCGGGCAGACGGTCGGCAAGCTGATGCGCCTCCATCTCGTGGGCGAATACATTTTCGCCCACGGAGCCTAGCGCTCCAAGGTGAAGGCCGGTGCCCTTTGCACCGCCTTTGCCGCTCGTCCTGCTCGGCGCCATGCGTCGGGCTACTCCAGGGCTTCTGTCAACCGCGCGACGATACTCGAAAGGTCTTGTCCCTCGGCGCGGGCGGCGAAGGACAAGGCCATGCGGTGTTTAAGAACAGGATCAGCCAATGCGGCGACGTCGTCGATCGAGGGGGCGAGGCGCCCATCGAGAAGTGCGCGCGCGCGCACGGCGAGCATCAATGCCTGGCTGGCGCGGGGGCCTGGTCCCCAGGCGACATAGCGATCGGTCAGTTCGCTCGCTCCGGTTCCGGGACGGGCCGAGCGGACGAGTGACAAAATCGCCTCGACGATGTTGTCGGAGACGGGGATCTGGCGCACGAGGCGCTGTGTTGCCATCAGTTCGGCTGCGGACAGGACATTCTCAACCTTGCGTTCTTCGCTGCCCGTCGTCGCATAGAGCATGCGCCGTTCGGCAACGAGGTCGGGGTAGGACACGTCGATCTGCAGAAGGAAGCGGTCGAGCTGTGCTTCGGGCAGGGGATAGGTTCCTTCCTGTTCGAGCGGGTTCTGGGTCGCCAGCACATGAAAGGGCTGGGGCACGTCGTGGCGCTGACCCGCGACCGTCACATGGTGTTCCTGCATCGCCTGGAGGAGGGCGGACTGCGTTTTCGGGCTGGCGCGGTTGATCTCGTCGGCCATCAAGAGCTGCGTGAAGATCGGCCCCTTGATGAAGCGGAAGGAACGTCGCTGACCGGGTGCATCCTCCAGCACTTCCGCGCCGATGATGTCGGAGGGCATAAGGTCGGGTGTGAACTGGATGCGCGTTGCATCAAGCCCCAGCACCTTGCCCAGGGTCTCGACCAGCAATGTCTTTGCCAGACCGGGCACGCCGATCAGCAGCGCGTGGCCGCCAGACAGGATAGTAATGAGGGCGCGGGTGATGACTTCGTCCTGTCCGAAAATGACAGAACTGGCGGCTTTGTGCGCCTTCTGCATGCGCTCGGCGGCAGACTCGATTTTCGAGACGATGTCGCTGTCTGTTTGGGTCAGTGTTGTCATGTCGGAGATTATAGCCCAGTTCGAACTGCGGGAAACGTTGTGCGACCGATCGCGGTAACAATAAGGTAGGCGACGATCCGCGCAGGCGGGATCACGGTCAAGTGAACGTTACGTAACACAGGCAAGGGGCGCAGTGCGCTTGAACAAGTCGCGATGATTTCAGGGAAATTCTGGGAGGATGGAAGGCTGCGGGTGAACCGGACATGAGTGCGGCAAATACAACTCGTGGGGCGTCCGGCGGGTTTGACCTCTGGTCCGGGTTAGGGCGCCTGGAGGCCGAACTTCGCAGCGGCGGCGGGCGGGGGGCGGCGCCCGTGGAGCGGTGGAATCCGCCCTATTGCGGCGACATCGGCCTCGCCATCGGCCGGGATGGAACATGGTTCTACAGGGGCAGCGCGATCGGGCGGATGCCGATGGTCAAGTTGTTCGCGTCCGTGCTGCGGCGAGACGACGACGGCCGGCACTACCTCGTGACACCTGTGGAGAAAGTCGACGTCAGCGTGGAAGACGCGCCTTTTGTAGCGGTTGAGATGGAAGTTCTGGCGCAAGGGCGAGACCAGACGATCGTCGTGCGCACGAATGTCGATGACGTCGTCAGGATTGGCGATGCGCATCCCATGCGCTTCGTTTGCGACGAGGCAGGTGGTTTCAAACCCTATGTGCGGGTGCGCGGGCGACTTGATGCGCTGTTTTCTCGCTCACTCGCCTATGACCTGGCGCAGCTCTTCTCAGCCGACGCAACTGGGCGTGCCGGCATCTGGAGTGGGGGCACGTTTTACGAGTTGGATGGGCCCGAGCTCGCATGAACAGGGCAGCGCAACATCGCGCAGCATTCGTCCGCGCCGCTCAACTCGGCTCGCAGATGTTTGTCAATTGAGAGCGAAGCTCGCGTCTGCCAGCTTCAACTCGGCCGGGCCAATGAGGCTGCGGTGATTGACCGTGACCTTGAAGAGAGCACCGTCCAGGTGCGCCTCCCAGAAATCCAGGAAGCCTTTGAGGCGCGGGAAGCGCGGATGGAGATCGTATTCCTGCCAGATGAAGCTTTGCAGGAGTGATGGGTGGTCGGGGAGGCGGTAGAGGATTTCTGCCGTTGTCAGGCTGTAGCCCTCAAGCATCGCTGCAAAGTCCGTCTTGGCCATCAGACCTCCTCGTCTCGAACGGGTTCAAGGATCGAGCCGGGGCAACGGGGCGTGCCGAGTTGCCCTCGGTTCACGGGTCTTTCCAGATTGCCTTCGATTCTTTTGCAAATCCATAATTAATCGCGGAATCATATGTTTAGCAGCATGACTCGAGGAGTGCTGCCAAGGTTTTTGGGCGTGCGGTCTGCGTCACGATTTGAATTGCGTGCTGCGTCACGGCTGATGTGCTGGCGCCATGTGAACCGGCACTGGAAGGCAATTGACGTTTGATGAGAGTGGCGCTCAACCCCTGCTGCGCGGGATTGAGCGCCTGTGTTTGCAATCAGTGGCCGAGAATACCGCCGGTCGTCACGATTGAGCCCGTGCTTGCCAGGGTGTCCAGCAGCTTGTCGGAGTTGGCGCTTGCGGTTGCGGCACCGGCCGAGAGGGCGATCACTACTGCGGCGACCTTGATGAGCGAGTTCATTGATTGGTTCCTTTCAGATTTGGCTTAAAGCGTTTCGGATTTGTCGGCCCTGTCTGCGAATGCGTTTGCTGCTGTTGGGCCGAACTATTGCGATGAGATCAGCTGCCCTGCTTGATGAGCTGGTTGATGAATTCGCAGGTGGCCATGTCTGACGTGCAAGCATTGCCCTTGGCTTCGTATGCGCTGGCGGCGCTGGCTGCGAATGTGGCGACGGTGATGGCGAGGATGGTGGAGAGAATTGCGTTCTTCATGGTTTCATTCCTTCATTTGCATGTTTTGGATTTCGACGTATTGGCTTTTCATTTCGGTTCCGTGGATCGGTTTCATTTCGTCCGGCCCGGTAAATTCAATCTAGTTGGCGGCGTTTCGGATTTGAAATGAACTGATGATCGCGTGTCATCAAAGGCGATCGCCATATCCGTGACAGCGACGTGACAATGCGAGATCAGAAGGATCTCGATCACGCGGCATGTGAACACAGAACGGGCCGTGGTTTCGGGGCTCAACGCTGGTTCGCGATGTCGTGCTTCACGCGGATCTCGAGGCGGCGTGAAGAGGCTGCGCTTCAATCAATGGATGTTTGAGCAAAGAAATCTGTGGGGCTCGGCGAGTTGTGCGGTGGAGCCGTTTAGCCTTGGGGCGCACTTTCGTGGCGGTGCGCGCTGCGCGCGATGCCGAGGCCACGTCTTGCCGGGGCCTAACCTTGCGGCGATGCCGAGTATCCCTTCGGGGCAGGCCTTAGCTTTGCATTAATGTTTCGCGTGTTTGATCGGGGAAGTCCTATGTTGTTCAGTTGCGTTGTTGAAAGGCGTACCCCCGATGACCGGTTTGCGTATTCGCGTGCCGCTAGCGGAGAACATTAGTCGCAGCACTGCGCCTAAGACGATCGCGCTTGCTTTGGCGCTGGTCCTTGCGGGTTGCTCCAGCCGCAACGATAGCTATGCGACGGCGGCCGATCCGCGCGTCGCTGCCCCTCCCCGCTATGAAGGCAGAACAGCGGTAGCGGTTGCACCAGAGCAGGAGATGGAGGCGGATGGGCTGCCAGCACAGCGCCCGCCGTTAATGTCGCGCAACAAGCGGGCCGTTGACCCTTCAGAGCCATTCAGTCCCAACTATGGTGCTCCCGCGCAATCGGCGATGTCCAACAAGACGGCTGACGCATTGCCGCCTGAGCGAGAAACGGACAGGGCTCGTGTCATGGCCGTATCGGTACGCGATCTGCCCGACGACCTGCCGCCTGACTTTCGCGAAAGACTTATCGTGGTAAACGGGCTGCGGTGAAGCCGATCGCGGTTTTGTCAGTGTTAATGCAACGGGAAGTGATGTCGGCTTTTGCATAGATCTGATCGTGCGATCGCGCTTGAAAAGCGTGCCGATGGCGTTTTTGCCCGCAAGACAAATGGATCACAACTGACGCATGGAACTTCTACGCAGGTGAAGAAGTTTTTCGTCCGTCTGACAGCTTCTTGCTTGCCGTGGGTCAATTTCTGGTCTTGATCCGGCCTTAGTCTGTCGGTCATCGAACGGATGGAGCCCGTGGGTTCCGGGAGCCCGCGACAGACCCGTGCTACCCATCCTGACCAAAGAGGAGCACTCGTTATGTTCAAATCGGCTATGCTTGCGGCTCTGACCGCGGGCGTCATGCTGGCACATGCTGCACCTGCATCCGTGGCCGCAGCGACGACAGGTGTGAAGTCCAATCCGGCAGCTCTTTCTGGCGGCATTGTCCATGTCCGCAGGGGCGGTCATGGAGGCGGCGGTGGCCGTGCCTTCAGAGGTGGTGGCGGCGGCGCCAAGTTTTATGGCGGCGGCGGCAGGCGCCACTTCAGTGGTGGTGGCCGGCATATCTACAAAGGCGGTAGCCATAGACGTTATGGCAGCCGGCGCGGCTGGCGATACGGCGGCATCTACTTCGCCGCCCCTGTCTATGGCTACGGCTATTACAATTCGTACTACGGTTCGAGCTGCCATTGGCTGAAGCGTAAGGCTCGGCGCACCGGCAGCCGTTATTGGTGGCGGCGCTACTATCGCTGCGTCGACCGCTACTATGATTGAGGGTGGTGATAGGTACGTAATGCGATGCTGGCGTTTAGCAGGCTAGCGGGTTAATTCAAAAGGGGCCGGCATCAGCTGGCCCCTTTCTGCTTCCCGTGTTTGCAGGCCAAACCGCATCCGATATTGAGGAGAGATGAAGCATCCCGAGAGCAGCATCAGTATGCGCCGCTGGAGCACGCTCGCCCATCGCGATGTGCTGGTGCCTGCTCTGGACAAAATCTTTTTTGAAGCGAGCAACACCAAGTCATTTGCCAGCGACGACATACGCGCTCAATTCAGGACGCGATGGCTTGGGCGGTACTTGTCGGATTTTCCTCAACTGGCGCACCTGCTGTTTGTACCCGCCGATGCTGAACCGGAGAATCTGGGTGGCTACGTCATTGGCGAGCATTCCGATCCCGCGGCGACGGATCGCTACAATGACATCGGCTATTTCCATCTGCTGGCCGATGTGAGCCCGCGCTATCCGGCGCATCTGCACATCAACTTGCGGGCGGATTTGCGGGGCAAGGGTTTGGGGAGCCGTCTCATCGAGAGCTTCATAGCCGATGCCGCGGCGGCGGGTTGTCCAGGGGTGCATATCGTGACAGGCGCAAATTTGCGGAATGTTGGCTTCTATCTTCAAAACGGTTTTGGCGAGGTGAAGCGCTTTGACTGGAAGGGCAATGTATTGGTGATGCTGGGACGCCTAATTGGTTGAAGCCGCCTTTTGAAGCTGACTGCAGCGTGGGGGTGAGCTTCCTGCCTGCGTTGCACCGTTGGGGATGGTCTGCCATAATTTGCCGAACGTCGGTGAAATCCGCGTCGTTTCAATAGGATCTTACTTTTTGCGGGACATGGGCGAGAGCGGCGCGAAGACAGAAGCATACCCTAGTGCGGGGCCAGGTGCGCACCGCTTTGCTGTGGAGTTGCGCCGTGTCAACAAGTGGTACGGCGAGTTTCACGTCTTGCGGGATATAGATCTTGCCGTTGAGAAGGGCGAGCGGATTGTCATCTGCGGCCCGTCCGGTTCAGGCAAGTCGACACTGATCCGATGCATCAACCGGCTTGAAGAGCACCAGTCCGGTCAGATCCTGGTGGAGGGCGAAGAACTCACCAGCGACCTGCGGCGGATCGAGAAGATCAGGTCGGAAGTCGGAATGGTGTTCCAGTCCTTCAACCTGTTTCCGCATCTGACGGTTCTCGACAACTTGTGTCTTGCGCCGCAATGGGTGCGCAAGCTTCCGCGCCGTGATGCAGAGGAGACCGCGATGCGCTATCTGGAGCGCGTGCGGATACCTGAGCAGGCTGGCAAATTTCCTGGACAACTTTCGGGCGGGCAGCAGCAGCGCGTTGCCATTGCCCGGGCGCTTTGCATGAACCCACGTATCATGCTGTTTGACGAGCCGACCTCGGCGCTCGATCCGGAGATGGTGAAAGAAGTGCTTGACGTCATGGCCGAGCTTGCCGAGCAAGGTATGACAATGCTCGTCGTCACCCATGAAATGGGGTTTGCGCGGGCCGTGGCGGATCGCGTCGTGTTCATGGACCAAGGTGAGATCGTTGAGGATGCACCGCCTAAGGCATTTTTTGGCAATCCGCGTTCGGAGCGGACGCGCCTCTTCCTCGCCCAGATCCTCGATCACTGAGCGACTGGCACCGTAATTTTCTCGAAGCCTGTGGGGCGGCCAGCTCCGCCCGCACGGCCCATGCAATGATTGGGAGTGAACACCATGACATCAGTGCTCAGGATCGGTTCCGGTCTGGCAATGGCACTCGTTGCGATGTTGCCAGCAACGGGCGCCGACGCGCAGGGCACACTGCAAAAGGTGAAGGACCGCGGCCAGCTGGCGTGCGGGGTGAATACAGGTATCGCGGGCTTCAGCGCGCCAGACGACAAGGGCAATTGGGCGGGAATAGATGTCGACCTGTGCCGTGCCATCGCCGCCGCGATCTTCAATGACAGCAGCAAGGTCAAGTTCGTGCCGCTGACGGCAAAGGAACGGTTCACGGCACTGCAATCTGGCGAGATCGATGTGCTTTCGCGCAATACGACTTGGACGATGAGCCGCGATACCTCTGCGGGCATGAACTTCGCGGGCATCAACTATTTTGATGGCCAGGGCTTCATGGTGAACACGGCACTTAACGTCAAATCCGCAAAGGAGCTGTCGGGCGCGAGTATCTGCGTGCAGACGGGCACGACAACTGAACTCAACGTCGCCGACTACTTCCGCCAGACCGGCATGACCTACAAGCCGGTGGTGTTCGAAAAGCTGCCCGAGACGATTGCCGCCTACAACGCGGGCCGCTGTGATGTGTTCACGTCGGATGCCTCGCAGCTTTATGCAACGCGCCTGACGCTCGGCAATCCCGCTGACCACATCGTGCTGCCGGAGATCATTTCCAAGGAGCCGCTGGGGCCCGCAGTGAGGCAGGGCGACGCGCAATGGGGCAACATCGTCCGGTGGACCTATTTTGCACTCGTCAATGCGGAGGAACTGGGCGTCACCTCGCAAAACCTCGATCAAATGCTTGAATCCAACAATCCGGAGATTCGCCGTCTGCTTGGCAAGGAGGGCGAGTTCGGTGTCGGTATCGGGCTTGGCAACGACTGGGCCTATCAAGCGATCAAGGCGGTTGGCAATTACGGGGAATCGTTCGACCGCAATCTCGGCGAGGGATCGCGCTTGAAAATCTCTCGCGGCCAGAACGCGCTTTGGCGCGATGGCGGTCTGCAATACGCGCCACCGATCCGCTGACGCAAGGCGGTTGGGCAATGGTGGGCGATGGTGAGCGCCGGATCAGCCGGGGTGGATTTAGCGGGGGGATCCGCAACCTCGCCTATGATCCCGCCGCGCGTGGCATAGCCCTTCAGATATTGCTTGTCCTTGCTATCGCGGCGATCGGCTTGGAGATTGTCTCCAACGCGGTCAGCAACCTGGCGCGGCAGGGCATCACCTCCGGCTTCGGGTTCTTGAACCATACGTCCGGCTTCGACATCTCTCAGAAGCTCATTGCGTATGCCAACACGTCCACTTATGCGCGCGCGTTCTGGGTCGGGCTGCTCAACACGCTGCTGGTGGCCGCGCTGGGCATAATGCTGTCGACTGTGATCGGTTTCGCGGTCGGGATCGCGCGGCTGTCGTCGAACTGGCTCATTGCGCGGCTCGCCGGTCTCTACGTGGAGGTGCTTCGCAACATTCCGCCGCTGCTGATGTTGTTTGCTTTCTACTTCGCCGTCCTTAAGGCGCTGCCAGCACCGCGCGAAAGTATCGTTCTGCCGCTGTCGAGCTACCTCAACGTGCGCGGTCTCACGGTGCCCAAACCCATGCTCGAAGCTGGCGCGGGTTATGTCGGAATTGCTTTTGTTTTGGCGCTGGTGTTGGCCGCTATTATCGCTGGGTGGGCGCGCCGCCTGCAGCTGGCGACCGGCAAAACCTTTCCCACACTTTGGACCGGCATGGCGTTGATTGTATTTCTGCCCGCGATCGCCTTTTTCGCCGCCGGCCAGCCTGTTCAGTTCGATACGCCGCAACTGGGCCGTTTCAATGTCATGGGCGGGTTGACGTTGCTGCCCGAGCTCGTGGCTTTGACATTGGGGCTGTCTCTTTACACAGCGGCATTCATTGCCGAAATCGTACGTTCGGGAATAGTCGGCGTTCCGAAGGGGCAGAAGGAAGCGTCGGCTGCGCTGGGATTGAACGAGAGACAGACGATGCGGCTGGTGGTTATCCCGCAAGCGATGCGCATCATCATTCCGCCGCTCACCAACCAGTATCTCAACCTGACGAAAAATTCTTCGCTGGCGGTGGCGATCGGTTATCCGGATCTGGTGTCGGTGTTCGCTGGCACGGTTCTCAATCAGACGAACCAGGCGATCGAAGTCATCGTCATCGTGATGGCCGTTTATCTCTTCATCTCGGTCGTGACGTCGCTGCTGATGAACTGGTTCAATGCGCGCATGGCGCTGGTCGAGCGATAAGCATGAAAGAGCCAGCGAATATAGAGCCCGCGCGATCCACCGCTCGTCGTCCGCCGGTCAGGGGTTTTGATCCGCTGGGATGGGTGCGGCGCAACCTGTTTTCATCACCGCTCAATGGTCTCCTGACGCTTGCGGGGATATACGCCGTGTGGCTGGCGGGATCGGCTGTGATCGACTGGGCCATCGTGCGTGCGGTGTTCGCGGGCAAGGATGGCAGCGCGTGCGCGGCGCCGGGAACGGGCGCATGCTGGGCCTTCGTTGCCGCCAAGTTCGACCAGTTCATATATGGGCGGTATCCGGAACCAGAGCGTTTGCGCGTCGACCTGACCATGCTGCTAGGCGTGATTGGTCTTGCCGGCTTGATGATTCCGGCGGTCCCCCGCAAGGGCTGGTTTGCCGCCTATTTCCTGTTCGTGTTCCCGGTCATTGCCTTCTATCTGCTGACGGGAGCCGGGTTCGGGATGGTTCCCGTCGAGACGGAGCGTTGGGGCGGCCTGATGGTGACGCTTATCGTTGCCATCGTCGGCATCGTCGCATCGTTCCCTGTGGCGGTGCTGCTGGCGATTGGACGGCGCTCGCGGCTGCCGTTCGTGCGGTGGGCATCTATCGGGTTCATCGAAATGGTTCGCGGCGTGCCGCTCATCACCATGCTCTTCATGGCATCGGTGATGCTGCCGCTGTTCCTGCCCGACGGCGTGACGTTCGACAAACTGTTGCGGGCGCTGATCGGCGTTGCGCTGTTCCAGGGCGCCTACCTGGCGGAGGTGATCCGCGGCGGGTTGCAGGCGATACCGCGCGGGCAATACGAGGCAGCGGATGCACTGGGCCTTTCCTATCCGCAAAAGATCGGCCTCATCGTCATGCCGCAGGCGCTGAAGCTCGTGATCCCCGGCATCGTCAATTCCTTCATTGCACTCTTCAAGGATACGAGCCTGGTACTCATCATCGGCCTGTTTGATCTGCTCGGCATCGTGCAACAGGCGGTGTCGTCGGATGCGGCGTGGTTTTCGCCATCGACTCCACTGACGGGTTATGTGTTTGCGGGTTTCGTGTTCTGGGTCTTCTGCTTTGGGATGTCGCGCTATGCGCAATGGATGGAGCGGCGTCTCAGCGGTGGCGAACGGCGGTAAGGCTGGCTGAAAAGCTTGTCGGAGACACCGGCAGCGCTTCTAAAAATTTCAAGGGCCGGCAGCTGTTGCTGCCGGCCCTTTGTTTGTCGGAGTGGGCCGCGGCAATGCGTTGAAAACTGCCGCGGCCCGTTTGCCCGATTGGTGCAACTTGTTCCTTTAGTTGGGTTTGAACAACTTCTGGATCTGCTGGTTCTTGATGACCTTGCAGTGGGGCTGGAACCGTCCAACAGTACCTGGCGGGCAGGGCTTGCGGATGGGCTTCACCTCGTGCTTGGGCGGTCGAATTGGCTTTACGATCTGCTTGCAGTGAGGCTGGAACCGGCCCACCGTGCCTGGCGGACATGGCTTCTTGACCTCGATCTTGCGGCAGTTCGGCTGGTACTTGCCGACTGTGCCCGGCGGGCAGGGTTTCCTGACCTCGATCTTGCGGCAGTTCGGCTGGTACTTGCCGACCGTTCCAGCCGGGCAGGGCAGGCGAACGATTGGGCACTGCTTGCCGAGCGGCACGACCGAGCCATTCGGACATTTGCGCACGCGGGGGCATTGTGAGCGGCTGGGTGCCTTTGAGCCGTCAGGGCATGTGACCTGGCGGATCACGCAGACCTTGCCGTTCCAATGGCCGCCCTTCTTCTTGCACTCCGCGCCTTCGTTATGGCGAGGCACGCACCGCGGCCACTTGCCAGTCATGCCCTTGGCCTCGCACGTCGGCTCGGGGGGGCAGGACTTGTGGGCCGGGACGATCTGCCCGTTCCAGCACTTCTTGACTGGGTCCGGCTTGCGGCAATTGGGCCACTTGCCGACCAGCGGTGGTTTGCACACGCGGCCACCATGGTCGGGCACGCACTCGCCATCGTCTAGGTGGGTATTGCGCGGGCAGATCTTGCCGGGGCGGCCACACAGCTTGGTTCTGCTGATGGGCTTCAAGATCCATCCAGCCTTGCTCAGCTTGTTGTAGTCGCCGACCGGCACCTGGTGCATCCCAGATGGGCACGGGGGCTCGATGACCGGGCAGTCCTTGCCGATCGGAATCCTGCTGCCGTTGGGGCAGATCTTCCAATCAGGCTTGTCGGGCTTTCCAGCGCACCAGCGACCGTTCCGCAACCTAAGGATCTTGGCACCATGACGTTCCCTGTGGCGCGCTTCACGGCGTGACACCTGGTCCATGCCAACTGGGCATACTTCGTGCGGCCTGTGGCAGTCGGGGTACTTGCCGACGAGTGGCCACTTGCATTCAGGCGTTACGATCGGCGGCTTGCCGCACCACTTGTCACGTGAAACGTTCCTTATGGTCCAGCCCTTACGCCGCAGGATGTCGACGCGGGACTGCGGGACTTCCTCATAGTTGGACGGGCAGGGCGTCTCGCGCGGCGGCTTTACGCACCACAGTCCGTGGTAGCGACGTACGATCCAGCCTTCCTGACGGCGCAGGTAGTGAGCCCTTGTCGAGCTGACCTCGTGCATGCCGTAAGGGCAGTCGTAATCGACTGGTGGCGGCGGAGGTGGTGGTGGCGGGTCGATGATGCCCGGACCAGGGGGCTGACGCTTGGGCACGCACTGACCATCGTCGAGACGATAGCCTGGCGGGCATGAGGGCGGCCTTGGACGCTGGCAGAGTTGAGGAATGGCATTCCGGGCGTCCGCCGTGTCACCACCAGCTTGGTTCTCTGGTGATCCAGGTGTCGGGTATTCGACTTCGACGTGATTTTGGATTGAACAATTTGCAGCAACGATGTCTTCACGCTTGTGGACCGTTGTGTAGGCCAATTGGAGTGGTGGTGCCCCAGGTTCGAGGGTTGCCGATTCCTGTGAACACTCAACGCCGCTTCCCAAACCGACACCGCTGCACGTCCACTCGGCGGAGTTCGACCCAATGAGGAAGTACCCATTGAACCGATCCTTCAGGCGGAGCACACCGCGGTACCGGTTAAGACCGGTATTGCGCACGTTGACGAGCCAGTCGCATTCGTAGCCGAGGTTTGATTCCCGACATCCTTTGGCAAACTTCTCCAGATTAAGATTGGATCCTGTTTGGCAGAGTTCGCTTGGAATCTCAGCGGTTGCAGGTTCGGCGTCGTTGGTGTCGTCGAAGTTCTTGGGAGCGCCAACCGGATCGGCGATCCAGGCGCGGTTGGGGATGCGGCAATCATGGCGCCTTGCTTCACCAATCGGCACGGTGCCGAACACCCACAAGTGCTTCATCTCGGTGGGTGCCATACTTACCGGGCTGGAATAGGCGCACTCGAACGTGTTGCCACCTGCGTTGGCGCAATTCCAGTCGGCGTGTGAACTCCAGTCGAAATCAACGCCGCCGGGAAGATCATCGCGGACAACAAGCGGACCTTCATATGTGCCCGGTCCCTTGTTCTCGACCGTGATGTGATACGTGCAGACAATCTTTGCCTGATCGTACTTGCAGCCTTCAGCCTTCTTCCTCAGTTCGAGATCGGTCCGGTCGTTGACCGGGCGACAATCTGGATCAGGGATGATTGCTGTTGCGTCGTCGATGTCATCGGCTGGGTTGGTGTTCCATTGCGTACCACCTGGTGCCCACTCGATCTCGGCGATGTTGGTGAGGCGGCACAGGTCGGCAGCCTTGGGCAGCGCGGCCCACACCGTCATGAAAATCGAGTTGCCTGACGGCAGGAACACGTCCGGTTGCCAACACCTCGTCTCGGAGGGGTTTCCACCTGGATTCCAGCAGGTCCACGGGGGTTGCGGTTGGAAGCCTGCCCCGAAGCCGGGTGGAGCGAATGGGAAAGTGTCACGGATCGTGATGTCGCCGAAGTAGTCTTCGGGCCCGGTGTTGCGGATGCGGATCTTATAGCCGCAGATCCAGTAGCTGCCCCACGAGAAGCAGGTCTTGGGATCAGCCCACTTGCGCAATTCCAGATTGGTGTGGAATTCGTGCTCCGGCGGCGGGAACTCAGGAGGATATTCAGGCGGAATGCCATCGCCTGGTGGATTCCACCACGGCGGCAATTCGCCGGTTTCTTGCGGAGCGGGCACGCCATCGCATGGCTGCCAGATCTCGACGTCACCCATGTGGCCAGCTTTCTCGGCATCGCCGAAGAACTGGTCATAGTCGGTGAAGTAGGTCGTCATCGGCGGCACGTTCTGCGGCCGCACGAGGTCAATCGGATTGCCCTGCAGGCCATGCACGTCGGCATTGGCTGCGGGATCGCCCTCGCCATCACCTTGTGCAAATTCGCCTGCGCGCAGCCGCTCGCCGGTTGTCCAGAGGAACTGGCCGCAGCTTCCGGTCTTGAGCTGTCCCGTCTCGTCGTAGGGGAAGCCCAAGGTGATGCCGCCGTTGGAATGACGGTGCTCGGGGGGCAGGCCGATTGCATAGGTCTCGGGAACCTCGACCCAGCGGCTCGGCGTTGCCGGGTCATCGGGTGTCTCGAGGGCATAGCGCTTCACTTCGGCTTTCTCGGCCTCGGCGAAGAGCGAGTAGTCATAGCTGCCGCGCTGGGCGGCACGCTCGGCCACGTACATGCGGCCATCGCCATCGAACAGCATGTCGGAAAGCTGGGTGTCGGGCGCAGTGGTCTCGACGTCGACTTCCCAGCGGGCGTCGCCGGCAAAGCCACCATCCTGGTTGATGCCAATCGACCAGACTTGATGATCGACGGTGTAGAACAGGCGGCCGTCGCGGACCGCCATGCCATAAACGCGGCGTTCGGTCTGGGTGTAACCCCAGGTATCAGGCTTCTCGATGTCGAACGCGGCAGACGTGATGTCCGCCTTGCTGCCATCATCAGGCAGTGCCGCCAATCCTTTTGCCGGGCGGCCATCGACGCCGTGATCGAAGGTGTCGATCAGCTGACCGTCGGCATCGAGGCGATGAATGAGGCCGGTGTCGAGGTCGGAGGCAAAGAACTGTTTGGTTGTCTTGTCGAAGACGACGTCACCCAGGCCGGGGCCGGCGTTGTCGGGGATGGTGGCGAAGAGCTTGACCTCTCCGGTGGTTCCATCGACGCGCCAGATGGCGCCGGGTGAGCCGCCGTTGTCTTCTGCAAACATGCCGGGCATCCAGGTGGCGCCGGGCGCACCCGTCTTGGTGCGATCGGGTTCGCCGTCGCCATCGCCGTCGGGTTTGACGATATGGAGGCCGTACATCGACGTTGCGCCAAGATAGATGTTTGGCACTTTGGCGCCATTGCCGTCATCCAGGGCGATAGGGAACACCTGTCCGATTTCGCGAGCGAAGAACTGCTTGCGCAAACCAGGTGATACGAGCTGACCCTGCGGCGGTTCCCCCATCACGCTGAGGGACTGGATCTGGGCGGACGGCCCATCATCGTTGATGAAGAAGCCGTCGAGAGGGTTACCGCCGGGCGGTAGTGGAGCGCCAGACGGACGGATACCGGAAAAGCCGGTGATGACGGCGTCGCCGGCGGCGAGCACCGCATCGGCTGCGTTGGCGTTGGACATGCCGGCTGTGAGCGCCATACATGCCAAAAGCACCCCCGTCGCGGCGCGCGAGAGGGTGCGTCGGTAGGTGGGGGACCGTTGAGGACAAGGTCGGGGTGGCGAGGTGGATGGTGGACCATTACCGGTGGCGACAGGTGGGGCCGCCTTAGAAGGGGGCAAAATCATTTAGTGTCTCTCCTTGCAAGCACGTCTCAGATGTACTTCGGGCCGAACGGCCTCTGAGGGCTTGGTCGCGGATAAAGACGAACCGGTTCAATCCAGCGCGCCGGGGCCGGGCGACCCCTGAAATAGTTTGGATGTGGCAATTTAGCGCGAATGAGCCTGGATTTGAACTGCATCGACGACAAAGTTTTAACCATCAGGTTAGATGCCTATGCACCTCGCGAGCGATGGCAAGTGCGGCGGTGAGGCCGGGACTCTCGATGCCAAAGAGTGCCACGAGGCCGGGTAGTCCATGTGAGCTGGGTCCATGGATGGCAAAGTCTACCGCTGGTTCTCCGGCGCGAGTCAGCTTCGGGCGGATGCCGGTATAGCCCTGTGCCAGCATCGAGCCTGGAAGGTCGGGCCACCAGTGGCGGATTTCGCGCTCAAAGGCTGATTTGCGGGAGCCGTTGGGGTCGTCAAAGGCGTAGTCGATGCGGTCGATCCACGATACATCGGGGCCGAATTTTGCCGCGCCCCCAAGATCAAGTGTCAGATGCACGCCAAGCCCGCCATCGCCGGGCATTGGATAGATGAGGTGCGTGAATGGCGCGCGCCCCTGCAGGGTAAAGTAGTGACCTTTCGCGAAGTAGGTTTGTGGTTGGGCGTAGTCCCCATACGATGCGTGGGGCGTTGTGTTGCCAAACAGAGTGGCGGCAAGGCTTGAGCTGTGCAGGCCTGCAGCGATGACCAGTGCATTGCAGGTGATGGTCGCTGACGCACCATCGGGCGTGCTGGTCGTGATCGCATAACCTTGCGGCAGCGCACGTATCTCGCTGACGCAGGTGGTCAGGACGATCTGGCCCCCGTTTTCCTGGATGTGGCCTTCGAGTGCGATCATCAAGGCATGGCTGTCGACAATGCCCGTCGAGGGCGACAGATAGGCAGCCGAACACTGGAGCGCCGGTTCCATTGCCTTCACGTCCGCAGCATTGAGGCGGACAAGATTGGTGACGCCGTTCCGGGCTGCTTGTGCGGCGATTGATTCCAGCTTGGGCAGCTCAGCTGAAGAGGTCGCGACCAGGAGCTTGCCAAGCCGCTGCACCGGCACACCGTTTTCAGCAGCAAACCGATAGAGAAGTTTTTTGCCTTCCACACAGAGTCGGGCCTTCAGGCTGCCGGTTGGATAATAGAGCCCGGCGTGGATGACCTCGGAATTGCGCGAGGAAGTTTCCGCGCCGATGCCATCATGCTGCTCCAGCACCAAAACGTCACGACCGGCTGCTGCAAGTTCGCGGGCGATGGCCAGCCCGACGACGCCCGCGCCGATCACGATACAGTCGACATCTGTTGTCATGTCGTGTTCCAGGAATTGGCGTCGGGGGGATGCGCCGTTGAGGAGGGCGCGCAAACACTCGGTAGGCCGGTGCGGCTCGTTTACGAGCTTAGGCCCAACCGGAGCGCCGTGAAAGGTGTCGAGAAGTGGTTTGCATCCGGCTGCGGTGCATTGACATCTGCCACTGAAAGCGGCATGGAACAAATTAAGAACAACGAGGCTTGCGGGCTGGCACTCTCCAACGCTGGCTTGAGCCACCGTCGTTGCAAAGGAACATCGGCAGGTTGATGCGCTTCACGTTCATCCACACGGCAGACTGGCAGATCGGCAAGCGGTTTGGAGGGTTCGACGAACGGCTCGCCGGACGGCTGGAAGAGGCGCGCCTCGACGCCATCGATCGTCTCGCGGAACTCGCCGGTGAACATAGCGCATCCCATGTGCTGGTTGCCGGTGACGTCTATGATGCGCCGGGCTTGAAAGAGCGAACCTTGCGCCAACCATTATCGCGCATGGGGTCCTACCCGAACGTGCGCTGGGTGCTCCTGCCGGGCAACCACGATCCGGCGGGGCCGGGCAGTGTGTGGACCTCGGTGCGGCGCATCGGCGTTCCGGGCAATGTCATTATTGCGGACACAGCAGTTCCCTTTGAGCTGGCGCCGGGTGTCGTGGTGCTGCCAGCTCCGCTGATGGGCAAGGCGACACTTAGCGATCCTACCGCCTGGATGGATGGCTCGGGTCCATTCGATGGCGGCATCAGGATTGGGCTGGCGCATGGCGGTGTGCACGGTTTCGGTTCGGAAGGTGAGTGTGCTGTTCCTATCGACTCAAACCGAGTTGGATCAGCTCGGCTCGACTATCTGGCTCTGGGGGACTGGCATGGCATGAAGCGGATCGGGCCGCGCTGCTGGTATGCGGGAACGCCCGAACCGGACAACTTCGCCAATTCCGCAAAGGGGCATGCGCTCGTCGTCAGGATCGAGAAGGAGCGCGGAGATCCCGATGTCCTGCCGGTGCAGATCGGAGCCTTCACCTGGGTTCGGCATGAAGCGCGCATCACAAGTTCAGCGGAATTTGCGGCGCTGGAGCGCGAGATCCAGCCGGCAGCTGGCGAGGCGCGCCGCACGTTGGTCAACCTGAAGTTCTCTGGCTCATTGACCGCGCAGGATTTGTCATTGCTTGAGGCATGGCTCGCGGACCTCGATGGCCGGCTGCAATATCTCAACGCGGACACGGCTGAGATCGCGCTTGCGGTCGAGGCTGATGAAAATGCCATGGCTGCCATTTTCGGCGCGGATGGAGAGTTGCGCGAAGTCGCGGAGCGGTTGGCGAAACTGGCGCGCGGGCAGGATGGATCGACGGCAGGCGAAGTGCTGCCGCCCGAGGTCGCCCGTACTGCTTTGCTCAGGCTCATGACATTCGCACGCGCGGAGAGCGAGAGCGTATGAAGATCAAGGCGCTTCGTGTCGCGGAACTGGGGACGTTTAGCGAGGGCGCCGCCGTCGAGGGGATGACGGGCGGACTGGACGTTCTCATCGGCCCAAATGAAGCAGGCAAGTCTACGCTGTTTCGCGCCATCGAGACGGTGTTCCTCAAATCCCATCGCATGACGGGACAGTCCGTTGCAGCCATGCTGCCACGCCGGGGCGGTCGATCGCCGTTGATCGAGGCGGACTTTGTGGCGCGGGACGGACTATGGCGCATCACCAAACGGTTCGGGCGAGCGCCGTCGGCGACGCTGCATGATCTGGCGCGGGATCGCGAGGTGGCGTGCGGGCCGGACGCCGAAGATGCGCTAGCGGATCTGATCGGTACTTCGGATGCCGCATCGGGTGTGGGGCAGTTCGGTTTGTTGTGGGTGGGGCAGCAGAAGTCGCTCCTGGTCCCGACGCCCGATTACGATCAGGGCAAGCGGCGCACGACGGGGGATGCTGAGCGCACGACGCTGCGCAATGCCATCGCGCGGGAGGTCGATAGCGTTGCGGGCGGTGACGTAACGCGGCGCGTTGCGGCGCGAGTTGCTGCAGAACTGGCTGAATATCTCAGCCCAAAGCGTGAGACGCCGCTTGCGAGATCGCGGTATGCGGATGCGCTGGGGCGGCGTGATGCGATCAAGCGCCAGCTCGATGTGCTGCGGGCTGAAAAGGTGCGCGCAGAAGAGAGGCTGGCACTGCTCGCACAGCTGGTTGCGGAACGTGAAGCGGTGGCCTCCCACGTCGTTCTGGCCAAACGGGCAACAGATCTTCGCGATGCGAGCGATGTCGCAGAGCGTGCCGCATCAGCCGCGCGGGCGTTCGTGTTGCTCGCAGAGAAGGAGCAGCGCGCGCGACTTGAGTACCAGCAGTCGAACGAAAGGCTGCAGAAGTTTGCCGATGCGCTACTGGAGTCCCAGCAGATCGTCTCGCAGCAGGGCGCGCTGACCGAACAGTTGCCCAACCTTGCTGAGGTACGTCAGGCTGCGGCAGAGCGGCTTGAGGAATGCGACAACGAGCGATCGCGCCTCGAACGTGAGACCGATCGTCTTGATGAGCTGGAGCGTCGCGGCCGGCTTTTGGCGCAACTGGATCAGAGAGCGGCGGTATCAGCCCGCGTTGCAGAAATGCTCGCTCGGATCGATCAGTTGAGGACTGGGATTGCCGCCAATCGCGCGACGCCTGAACGGTTGCGGCGCCGGGAGGAGGCTGAGCGTCAACTTGCCCTGGCGCAATCGCGCGCGGCACTGCCCGCTGCCATCGACGTGGCATTCGAGTTGCTGCCTGAGGCTTCGGGCAAAGTGCGGCTGGATGATCGGGTGGTGTCAGCTGGCAACAGAATCCCGATCGGCGATGTCACAACGATCAGCATCGAAGGCGTTGGTGTGTTGCGCCTACTGCCGGCCGATGCTGAGGAACGGGCAGCGAGAAGGAGTGACGTCGAGCGCGCGCGCGGGTCTGTGCAATCCGTTGAGGCGGAGATCGGTGCTGAAGGTGTGGACGTGGCGGGACTTGCGCGGGATCGCGAGCGGCTCGTCAGCGAGTGCCGCATCCTGGAAGACAAGGTTACAGCCCTTGCGCCAGACGGCCATGCGACTGGCGCTCAAGAGGTGGAGCGGCTGCGCCGGGAGGTGTCGGAGATTGATGCGCGGGTAGGTGGGGACGAAAACACCAACACCGAAAGTGTGGCGGAGTGTCGAGCTTTGCTTGGTGCGCGACTCAAGGAAGTTCGCCTGACGCGCGACAAGCTCTTCGCGGAGGTGACGTCGCACGATCAAACAATCTCTGCTGGCCAATCGCGCATGAAGGAGCTTTCCGGCAGGCTTGAGAAAATCGGCTCGCTACTTGGGCCGCAGTCGGAGCGTGGGGCGGAGCGGGACAGGCTTGCGGGACTGCGCGACAAAGCGGCTGATGAGTTGAAACGGCTCACTCTGGAGCACGCGGCTTTGGCCGAGACGGCGCCAAGCGAGGAGAGATTGCGGGAACTCCTGGCTGCCAAGAGTGCTGCCCAATCGGCTCTCGGAATGGCGGAGAGTGCGCGGTCGAGGCTGGATAAGGAAATCGCCAAGCTGGAGGGCGAGATCAAGGTTGCCGGTGAGGCGGAAATCGAGCCGGAACTTGCTCGCGTGACGGAGGACCTGGCTGCTGGCGAACATGAGATTGCTGGCTACGAAAACGAAATCGCGGCACTCAAATTGTTGCGGCAAACGCTGGCGGAGGTCGAAGCTTGCAACCGCATGCGCTTTCTTGCGCCGGTCATGCGTCGCCTCGCGCCATATCTGGTGGAGGTGTTTCCTGAAGCGCAACCGGTCTTCGCGGAAGGATTTCAGCTTGAGGCGCTGGAGCGCGAAGGTGAGGCGCTGCCCATCGATATGTTGAGCGACGGCACGCGGGAGCAATTGGCAATCCTGGTGAGGCTGGGGTTCGGGCACCTTCTGGCCGAGACGGGGACGACGGTGCCCGTCATCCTCGACGATGCGCTTGTCTATTCGGACGACAACCGGATCGTGCGCATGTTCCGCGTGCTGGAAGCAGCATCGGCGCAGCATCAGGTCCTGGTGTTCACTTGCCGTGCCGCAACATTCGAGCCGCTTGGCGGACAACGCCTTGCGGTGACGCCATGGGCGCCACCGCGATGATTATGTAGGCATTGTCTGGCTGAGCGAGATTCGGCCCTGGTCCCCTTACAGGCTGCCGCGATCAGCTGCCTGATTGCTCTAGGGGAGGCGGTGTGTGTTCTGCGGCCGGCGCTTGATAGGCCGAAGCAGGCGCGGCGGGCGCTACAGCTCCGGCCATTGGGTCGTCGCTGCGCCGAGATTTGCCTTCGAAATACGCGCCCTGCTCGATGGCAAGCGACTGATGGTAGATGTCGCCCTCAACGCGGCTCGACGACTGGAGCATGACGCGGCGCGATCGTATCGAGCCCATGACCTGCCCGCGGATTACGGCTTCTTCAGCGGTTATGGTGCCGGTAATGCGGGCGCGTTCGCCGACGATGAGATTGGTGGCGCGGATATCGCCCTGCACTTCGCCATCGACCTGCATTTCGCCCTTGGAAAAGAGGTTGCCGGTGATGATGAGATCGGGGCCGATGACCGAAGGAGCGGAACGCTCGTTATTGGCGCGCAGTGGCGGTGCTGCCGGACGCTGTGGCATGGAGCCGGGCATCGAAGTTATGCTGCTGGGTGAACCTGCAGGTGTCGTTGGTTTGGCAGCGTCGGGTTCGGAACGCTTGAAGTTCGGCAACATGACTGAGACTTCCTCCGCATCACGCTTGAAATGAGAGCTGAACGCAACGGGCCGCAAGAGATTATTCCGGCCTTGCCACGGCGCCGGACATTGCATCGGCTCGAGCACAACTATTATTCAAATTCAGGCTAGCCTGCTCCACATCTCCATCTAGTAGCATGGTGGCATATCTGCGTCATTCCCGTCGCGCTGCCGCCGCAAATTTTGCGGTCGATAGTGGCAGGGATGCGGGTTGCCGGTTGCTCCGGCGTCGGCCACTGCATGACGAATGAGAATTTGTCTGTGCGGCGACGTTTGTCGCGTGCCTGGATCGTCCGTACTGCATCTATGCCTTGGCATCGCGCGGTGCTGTTGAATCCGGTCAGGATGTCAACGTCTTGACAGCTTCGAGAACCGCGTCTGCGTGGCCGGGGACCTTGACCTTGCGCCAGACATTGGTGATGCGGCCCTTGGCATCGATCAGGAACGTGGCACGCTCGACACCCATGTACTTGCGTCCGTACATAGATTTCTCGACCCAGACGCCATAGGCCTGCACGACGGCTTTTTCCTCATCGGCGGCCAGCATCACGTTCAGCTCGTGTTTAGTGCGGAACTTTGCGTGCGAGGCCAGACTGTCGGGGGAAATGCCTATGACGTGGGCGCCTCTTTCGGCGAACCTGGGTGCCAGCGCGGTGAAGTCGCGGGCCTCGGCAGTGCAACCCGACGTATCGTCTTTTGGGTAGAAGTAAAGAACGACGGGGGAACCTTTCAATTTGGAGAGATGAACCATTCCTCCGGGTTCCGCGGGGAGCTTGAAATCGGGTGCGCGATCACCAGCTTCTGGCATGGAGGATGTGCCTTTCTTTCGTCGTTTTTTGGGCTGCACATCGCCGCAGTGCAGCAGTGACTCTCGCGTCGCAATGTGGAGTAGTGGGCCCAGCCCCAGGGGGAGCTTGTTGGGCCTGGCGATAATTGTCGTAAGGCGCCGTGGCGCCGACCTTCAGGTAACTCGCCATGCAGGCTGCCGCAAGTCGCGGTTCCAATAAATCGTAGCTGCGCGTAAGGCCATGGTAAGGCCACTTCGTGTTTGTTCAGGCGTAGAGCGTGGACGAACTTCAACGGATGTTTCGCAACCTGGCGAACGTGAGCTGGAGACGGGGCGGTGCGGTTTCAGAGGTGGACCTTTGCGCCATAACAATGCCGGACATCCAGCGCCACACGGGGGAAGGCGCACACAGCGCAGGCAGAACGCGCCAGTTCCCGAGGTGGCGGCGATCCACACTGCGCCGGCGCACGCAACACGCGGACGCCGGGTGCTCAGGCATGCGGGTCGCGGCGCACGTTTTTTTGTGTTGGCGCTGGTTCCCTTCATCGTTCTGACGGTTCTGGCCCTTGGACTCGCCTATGTGCGCCTTACGCATGGTCCCATCTCGCTGTCATTCCTGGTGTCGCCGATCGAGCGCAGCATCAATGCGGTGGTCGTTGGATACGTGGCCCAGGTCGAGGATGCCATCGTCCGGCTGACTGACGACAAGCGGCTCGAGTTCAGATTGAAGAACGTGAGGTTTGCCGAGCCCGATGGTGATCTCGTTGCATCTTCACCGCTCGCATCGATCGAAATCAGCCGCAAGGGTTTGCTGCAGGGCCGCTTGCTGCCCTCGCGCGTGGAACTGATCCGCCCTGAGCTGTTCTTGACCTACACGCCGGGCAAGGGGCTGGGCTTGAGCTTTTCTGCCCCAGTCGCGACGGTGGAGGACGGCGGGAAAGATGCTGTTGCCAAACCAAAGGTCGAGGTGCCGCCATTGCCGGTGGGGGCAGGCGGAGAGCACGGCGAGGCACGCGAAGTCGCGCTGCTGAAAAAGATCGATTTCGGGCAGCTTTTGATGCGGGCGACATCGGAGACACGAGATCCGGACCGTGCGGCCTCCTTCCTGCGCGAGTTTGGCGTGATTGATGCCGTTCTGCATGTCGAGAGCCAGGGACATCGCACGACGTGGCAGCTTCCTGAAGCCGGTATAGACCTGGACAACCGCAATTCGCACTCGATCATCTCTGGGCGTGCGCGTGTCGCTTCGGGCATAAATTCGTGGCGGATGGCGTTCCACATCGAGGACGAGAACGGGCGACAGACGCTGCGAACATCGGTACGCGATCTTGTGCCGTCCCTGCTGTTCGGGCCTGATCCGGCTGGCTCGCTGCTGTCATATATCGATTTGCCCGTGGGCGCGGACATCACTTTGGCGCTGACACAGAATGGCGACGTGCAGAACGCTGCATTCGATATCGGTCTGGGGCGCGGCAATATCCTGCTGCGTGACGATCGCGGCAAGATTGATCCGATGCCGTTCGAAGCGGGCAGGGTCAAGCTGGACTACGATCCATCCGCCGGGCTCGTCGCGATCGCGCCATCGACAGTTCATGCCGCAGACATGGCCATGACCTTCAAGGGTACTGTCAAGCGGCAGGCCGATGCCGGAACGGTCCAATGGCTCTTCGATCTCAGTTCCAATGAAGGGGTGCTGGGCGGGAGTGGGCCTGGCGTCGTTCCCCAGGCGCTGAAGCAATTCGCGGCGCATGGCCGCTACGACACGGATCGCAATGTCGTGGTGGTGGAATCGACTCAGGTCGAGGCAGCTGATGCGCGCCTGTCTGCAAACGCGGAGATCAGCCTTGTTGCGGACCGGCCTGGTGCGCGCGTGCAGATGACGACATCGCCGATGGATATAGCTACGCTCAAGGCGGCGTGGCCGGCTGGCATTGCCGGCAAGTCGCGGACTTGGGTTGCGGCCAACGTACTCAGCGGTACGGTCAAGAAATTCGAATTCCGCCGCGAGAGCGGCATTTATGCCGCCGAGGGCGCGGGCCCCCAGGGCGTGCGTTCATCGCTTGTCGTCGAGGCCGACAACGGAGCCTTCCTGCCGGCGCCCTCGTTGTCGCCCGTTTCGTTTCCCCGCGCTCTCCTCACCTTGGAAAACCATCGCTTGGAGATCAGCACGCCGGATGCCGAGATGGGATTGGGCTCGGGCAAGTCGATCAAGCTGAAAGGCGGGCATTTCGTCAGCGAAGACGTGATCGCCTTGCCCCCCGTCGCGAATGTATCGTTCAAGGCGCAGATGGATGCCATGGCGGCGATTGAGCTTCTGCGTCAGCCGCCGTTCTCGATGCTGAATGACAAGTCGCTACAACTGAAAAATGCGGATGGGAAGATCGACTCGCAATTGGAACTTACCGTTCCTTTGGGGGAAGAACTGGGCGTTGGCGGTGTGCAGGTAGCAGGCAAGGCGAAACTGACCGAGGGGCGCATTCAGAAGCTCGCCGGCGAATACGATGTCCAAGGTGCTTCGGTGGCCGTGGACTTCAACAACGGCGCGGTAGAGGCCAAGGGCGAGGCGATCGTGCGTGGCGTGCTGGCGCGAATTTCATGGCAGCATATCTTCAACGCTGCACCAGAGCGGCAGCCGCCGCTGCGGATAACGGCGACACTCGACAATACCGACCGTCGCCAGCTTGGGTTGGATGTCGATCAGCTCGTTCAGGGTGTGGTCCCGGTAGATATTCAGGCGATGCCAGCAAGCGGGTCGGGCGAGAGGAAACTGCACGTTCGCGCCGATCTCACCAATGCGGAATTGAACCTATCTGACCTCTCATGGAACAAGCCTTCGGGCCGGAATGCATTCGCCGAGTTCGATATTGCCACGCTCGCAGATGGTCGTCACGAATTGCAGAACTTCAGGGTCGCGGGCGATAACATTGCTGTCGAAGGCTGGGTCGCACTCGATGCCAGCCGCAAGCTGCGCGAATTCTATTTTCCGGATTTCTCGCTCAACGTCGTCACGAGCCTCAAGCTGCAGGGCACGCTGCGCAAAGACAACGTCTGGGAGATCAAGGCGCGCGGATCTACGTTTGATGGCAAGGACTTCTTCCGTTCGCTGTTCACGCTGGGGCGCGCGAACGAGGATGCAGGCTCAGCCAAGAAGGGTGGCGGCGTCGACCTTGATGCGCAGATCGACAACGTGCTGGGCTTTTCCGAATTGTCCTTGCGCGGGGTGAAAGTGAAGCTTCAAAGCCGGGATGGCAGACTTTCAGCACTTGATGCGCGCGGCACTCTTGATGGCGGGGCGGCACTCGCGGTGGTGCTCGACCACGACAAGCAGGGCCAGCGGCGCATCCGAGCAGATTCGACCGATGCGGGGCGGACTTTCAAGCTCGTTGGATTCTACCCCAACATGCAGAAGGGTCGCGTCCGTCTGGAGATGAATGCCGACGGCACGGGCGCCGCAGACAAGACGGGTACGTTATGGGTCGAGGATTTCCAGGTGCTGGGCGATCCAGTCATTTCGGAAGTTGTATCGAGCGGAGTCGATGACGGCCGGCCGAAGATCAGCGGCCGCAAGAAGGTCGTACGCGAGGTCTTCGAGTTCGACGTGATGCGGGTGCCGTTTTCACTTGGGCACGGCCAGTTCGTGATGGACGATGCCTACATGCGGGGGCCGCTGCTAGGCGCGACGATCCGCGGAAAAGTCGATTTCAAATCGGCGCAGGTCAATATCGGCGGCACCTACATTCCGCTGCAGGGGCTGAACAATGCATTCGGACAGATTCCCGTGCTCGGTCAGATCCTTTCAGGACCACGCGGCGAAGGCATCTTCGGCATAACCTTCGCCATTCAGGGGGCGATGGCGAACCCGCAGGTGATCGTCAATCCATTATCGTTGGTGGCACCTGGAATCTTCCGCGAGGTGTTCCAGATGACGAACCCCTCGCCCAAGGTGCAGCCCCGCAAGATCGAATTGAAAAGGCAGCGCCGGAGCATCGGCACATCGGACGAGCCGACTGTCAAAAAGGGTGGCGGCGGCTCGTCGGGCGGTTCGGGTGCAACGATCGACGGGTGGTCGTCGGATACCAAGAGACGTTGAGTGCAGGTTATGCCAGCCATCCCGTTTGGGATAGCTGGAGGCGATGTGCAGCTGGCTTGTTGCCGGGCTGTCTGCTCATACAGGTTTCAGCAGAACGTGCTTTTTCTTGCCGAGCGAAAGCTTGATGATGCCGTCTCCGGTGAGGTTCGCTTCGGTCAACGTCAGCTTGTCGTCCTTCACTGTCTCATCATTGATCTTCACGCCGCCGCCCTGAATCTGGCGGCGCGCCTCGGAGTTCGACTTGACGAGACCGGCGGTGACGAAAGCGCCAAGCACGCCGATGCCTGCGCCGAGATCACTCTTGGCAATCTCTACGGTGGGCAGGTCGGCTGAAAGCTGTCCCGCCTCGAACGTCTTGCGCGCGGTCTCCGCGGCAGCATCGGCTTTCTGGCGGCCATGCATGAGTGCCGTTGCTTCGGTTGCGAGCACTTTCTTCGCTTCGTTGATCTCGGCGCCTTCAAGCGCTGCAAGCCGGGCGACCTCGTCCATGGGCAGCATGGTGAAGAGCTTGAGGAAGCGTGTGACGTCGGCATCCTCGGTATTGCGCCAGTATTGCCAGTAGTCATAGGCCGATAGCTGCGCCTCGTTGAGCCAGACAGCGCCGGCCGCCGTCTTTCCCATCTTGGCGCCTGACGCCGTGGTGAGCAGCGGGCACGTCAAGGCGAAGAGCTGCGGCGTGCCCATGCGGCGGCCGAGATCGATGCCGGTGACGATATTGCCCCATTGGTCCGAGCCACCCATCTGCAAGTTGCAGCCGTAGCGGCGGCTGAGTTCCACGAAGTCGTAGGCCTGCAGCAGCATGTAGTTGAACTCGATGAAAGACAGCTCCTGTTCGCGTTCCAGGCGCAGCTTGGCTGAATCCATCGTGAGCATGCGGTTGACCGAAAAGTGACGGCCGACATCGCGCAGAAACTCGATGTAGTTCAATGGTGCCAGCCACTCGGCGTTGTCGACCATGGTGGCGTCGTGCTTGGCGGTGCCGAAGCCGATCAGTTTGGCGAAGACCTGCTGCATGCCGCGCTTGTTGCTCTCGATCTCGTCGATGGAGCGCATCTGGCGGGTCTCGTCCTTGCCGGAGGGATCGCCGACGCGGGTGGTGCCGCCACCCATCAGCACGATTGGCTTTCCAGCGCCGGTCTTCTGCAGCCAGGTCAGCATCATGATGGAGAGAAGCGATCCAACGTGCAGCGAGGGGGCGGTGCAGTCATATCCGACATAGGTGATGAGATCGCCCTTGGCCGCCAGCGCATCAACGCCAGCTTCATCGGAGCATTGGTGGATGAAGCCGCGCTCGGCCATCACATTGAGGAAATCGGACTTGTAGCTCGTCATGACGTCTCGCTTGTTGCGGTCGTATGGATTATGGCGGACGCGGCGTTTGTGCTGGTGTAGGGTCGCCGGATGGGGCGGCACCATGCAGAGGTTTGGGAATTTGAGCAAGCTGAAGCGCGCAATCGGGTTGATGAGCGGCACCTCGATGGACGGGATCGACATCGCCTTGATCGAAACGGACGGCCAGGCGGTGCTCCGGCACGGTCCGGCGTTCACGTTCCCCTATTCGGATTCGTTCAAGAGCCGGCTGAAGGATGCAACGGCGGCGGCGCGGAGCCTGAGGGCGCGGGATGAGCGGCCGGGGGTTTTAGGGATCGCGGAGCAGTACCTGACGGATCTGCATGCCGAAGCAATTGGATATTTTCTGGAGGATACGCAACTCAAGCCCGCCGACATCGATGTGATCGGTTTTCATGGTCATACCGTGCTGCATGCTCCAGAGCGGCGGTTGACGGTCCAGATCGGTGATGGCGCGCGGCTGGCCAAGGCGACGGGCATTCAGGTCGTCCACGACATGCGTGCCGCCGACGTCAGCGCGGGGGGTGAGGGTGCGCCGCTGGTGCCGATCTATCATCAGGCGCTCGCGATCCAGCTGGGGAAACGACCGGCGGCATTCGTCAACATCGGCGGGGTTGCGAATGTCACGTTCATCAGCGACGAGCATGATGCGGAATTGATCGCGTTCGACACGGGGCCGGGCAATGCGTTGATCGACGACTGGATGCTCAAGCATGCGGCCACGGCGTTCGACGCGGATGGCGAGACGGCGCTCAACGGAACGGCCGATGAGACAGTCCTGCACGAGATGCTCTCAGCGCATTACTTCATCGAGCCGCCACCAAAATCGCTCGACCGGGATGCTTTCGATGGAGCCGGCGTCAATGGATTGTCGTTGACCAATGGGGCCGCGACGCTCGCAGCATTCACGGCGGAATCGATTGCGCGGGCGCGCGAGCATTTTCCGCAGGAACCGGCGATCTGGGTCATCTGCGGCGGCGGGCGCAAGAACCGGGCGATCATGACGCGGTTGGCGGAGCGCGTGGAGAACGCCGTGGTGCCGATCGAGGCGCTGGGTCTCAACGGTGACAGCATCGAGGCGGAGGCCTGGGCCTACATGGCGGTTCGCGCCTTGGAAGGGCTGCCTTTGACCTTTCCCGGCACGACGGGTGTGCCAGGGCCGACGACCGGCGGTGTCATCGTACGGCCAGAAGTCTAAAGCGTGTTCGCTTTTGATAGGCAGGGAACACGCTTTGCCTTTTTGTCTTGAGCATGTTTTTCACGGCGAACCGCTGCACACTATGGCTAGACATGCTTTAGCGTGACGCGATCATTCGTCGCCGTCGTCACCGCCATCGTCCACTGTGGCCGCGGCGGCTTCCTGGGCTTCTTGTGCCCGCTCGCGCTCGCGGGCAGCATCGCGTTCCTTCTCACGCTGGCGGCGGCTTTCACGTTCCTCGGCGTCCTTGGCAAGGCGCATGTCGACATAGCTGCCGACGACGTCGGTAAGGTCATCGATCTTGTTTTCGAAGAAGTGGTTGGCGCCAGGCACGATCTCATGATCGATCTTGATGCCGCGCTGGGTCTTGAGCTTTGCCGACAGCTCCGCGACCGATGCTGAGGGGACGACGCGGTCCTTGTCGCCATTTATCATCAAGCCTGATGACGGGCAGGGCGCTAGGAACGAGAAGTCATAGAGATTGGACGGCGGCGCGACGCAGACGAAGCCGTCGATTTCCGGGCGGCGCATCAGCAGCTGCATGGCGATCCAGGTGCCAAAGGAAACGCCTGCGATCCAACAGCACTTGGCGTCGGGCTTGACGATCTGGAGCCAATCGAGGGCGCAGGCCGCATCGGCAAGTTCACCTGGTCCGCCATCCCAATAACCCTGGCTGCGGCCGACGCCGCGGAAGTTGAAACGCAGAACCGAAAAGCCGCGCGCTGCGAAGGTGTGATAAAGCGCGTAGACGACCTGGTTGTTCATGGTCCCGCCGAACTGCGGGTGTGGGTGCAGCACCAGGGCGATTGGGCTGTCGGAGCGGGCTTCGTGATGATAGCGGGCTTCGATGCGACGGCCCTCGGGCCCATTGATAATCAACTCAGGCATTGTGTCTCGCTGCTCGTTGACTGGATTGATCGTTGACCGTTGCTGGATCTGGCTTCACAGTGATCCCATCGGATGGCTTGGCGGCTGCGCTGCTGGGCCTGCTGCTTTTTGATGGGGCAATTCATATCGGCCCGGCGGGACGGCTTGTTGGTGCTCTGACAGCCGCGAAACGCTAGGTTTCAGCCTCTGCTAACCTCACTCTGACGCTTTCCTTCCAGGCACTTGTCCAAGCACTTGCGACAAAATCGGCGCAGGGCGCGCATAATACTTGACTAACGCGCTCGGAATTTCCATATTCCGGACAAGTTGTTTAGAATGGTTCGAAGGTGGTTGAGCGCTATTGCGATCAGCCGTCGAACGGGTCGCGCTTCTTAACACAACGAGGGGTGTCGAACGCAAGCTTCATCGCCTGCGGGTTGTGGCCGCGGACGATCCGAGGGGTGGGTTTCGTGCCAATCGTTCGGGATTTCGCAGAGTGAATTCACCAGTCGAGCAGGTGCTGCCGTGGAACTGAATACCAAGGGTCGATACGCCGTCATGGCCATGGCCGATCTCGCCAAGCATCAAGGCGATACCGCCGTTCCATTGTCGCAGATCGCGGAGCGCCAGCAACTGTCGCTGTCCTATCTGGAGCAGATCTTTCTGCGGCTGCGGCGGGCCGGATTGGTCGACAGCTCACGCGGCAGGACTGGCGGCTATCGCCTTGGCCGGGCGCCTGAAGCCATCGCCGTCGGCGAGATCATGGCGGCCGTGGAAGAGGAAACCCGCATGACCCGCTGCATGGATGGTGGGCTCGGCTGCCTCGGCGAGGAGCGTTGCCTCACGCACAACCTCTGGTGCGGGCTGGGCCGGCATATCGCGGCCTTTTTGTGGAACGTGAACCTGGCGGAAGTGCTCTCCGGCATTCCGGATGAAAAGCTGGCGCCGAAGGTCGTGGGTGCTGGTGAGACCACCGCGATGGAATGGGCTGCAGAGTAGATTTGGAAATTCCATCGGTCATGAGTAGCTCACGCGCATATCTCGACTACAACGCAACGGCACCGCTGCGGCCGGAAGCGCGCGCGGCCATGCTTGCGGCCCTTGATCTGACTGGCAATGCCTCGTCGGTCCATACGGAAGGGCGGCGTGCGCGCGCTGTGATCGAAGCGGGACGGGCCGAGGTGGCGGCCTTGGCAGGCGCCCGGGTTTCTGATGTTGTCTTCACGAGCGGCGCGACGGAAGCTGCGAACTGGGTGATGACGCGCCCCTGGCGGCGAATTGTCGTTTCGGCAATCGAGCATCCTTGCGTGTTGGAAGCTGCGCGGCGGTCGTGCGCGGATGTCGATGTCCTGGCGGTGAAGCCAGACGGCGCGGCCGATGTTGATGAATTGGCGCGGCTGCTCGCCGGGTATGGCAACGGCGATGGCGAAATTCTCGTTGCCGTCCAGCATGCCAACAATGAGACAGGCATTGTGCAGCCGGTTGCAGATGTTGTGGCGATCGCACGCGACTACGGCGCCCGCGTTCTTATCGATGCGGTGCAGACGGCTGGCCGCATAGCGCTCAATTTCGATGCGCGTGGTGCGGACTTCATGCTGTTGTCCTCGCACAAGATCGGCGGGCCAAAGGGTGTCGGCGCGCTTGTTGTGTCCGAGGATGCGCGGTTGCCCGCGATGATCGTCGGTGGTGGCCAGGAGAAGGGTCGCCGCGCTGGAACTGAGAATGTCGAAGCGATCGTCGGGTTTGGCGCGGCTGCGGCGGCAGCGCGCCGCGATCTTGACCGGGCTGGCGAAATCGAAACTCTGCGCGATGCACTCGAAGCGGGTCTGGCACGGGTGACGCCCGATGTCCGGATCATTGGCCAGGGCGTGTCGCGGCTTGCCAACACATGCCTTGCAGGGCTTGCGGGCGGCAAGGCTGAAACGATTGTCATCGCGCTCGATCTCAACGGTGTAGCGGCGAGTGCTGGTGCTGCTTGCAGTTCGGGCACGACAAAGCGGTCAGCGGTCCTTGACGCCATGGGCGTCGATGACGATGTGGCTCAGGGAATGGTGCGCTTCAGCCTCGGGTGGGCGTCGCGCGAAGAAGATGTTGCTGCGTGTGTTTCAGCATGGCAGCGGGTCAACAAGGTTCGGGGGCGAGAGCGCCAGGTGGCATAGCGCCGGCCTAGCCCCAATACGACAGGACGAGGAGAGAACGATGGCAGCGGTCCAGGAGACCATCGAGCAGGTCAAGAAGATTGACGTCGACCAGTACAAGTACGGCTTCGAGACCAACATCGAGACGGTCAAGGCACCCAAGGGCCTCAACGAGGACATCATCCGATTCATCTCGGAGAAGAAGGGTGAGCCGGCGTGGATGCTGGAATGGCGGCTTGATGCCTACGAGCGCTGGCAGACGATGACAGAGCCGACGTGGGCAAAGGTCGATTATCCCAAGATCGACTTCCAGAACCTCTATTACTACGCGGCGCCGAAATCGACCGAGGGGCCAAAAAGCATCGACGAGGTCGATCCGGAATTGCTTGAGACCTACAAGAAGCTTGGCATTCCGCTGAAGGAGCAGGAAATCCTCGCGGGCGTGCGCAAGCAGGACGAGCCGAGCAAGCTCGACGAGGCGGATGGCTACGCCAGCATGGCCGGCAAGGTGGCGGTGGATGCCGTCTTCGACAGCGTGTCTGTTGTCACGACCTTCAAGAAGGAGCTGGCCAAGGCGGGCGTTATCTTCTGTTCGATTTCCGAGGCGATGCGCGAGCACCCCGAGCTGGTCAAAAAGTACCTGGGTTCGGTGGTGCCGAAGTCCGACAACTTTTACGCCGCGTTGAACTCGGCGGTCTTCTCGGATGGTTCGTTCGTCTACATCCCAGAGGGCGTGCGCTGCCCGATGGAGCTGTCGACCTACTTCCGCATCAACGAGAAGAATACCGGCCAGTTCGAGCGCACGCTCATCATCGCCGACAAGGGCGCCTACGTCAGCTACCTCGAAGGCTGCACGGCGCCGATGCGCGACGAGCACCAGTTGCATGCCGCTGTCGTCGAGCTGATCGCGCTCGATGATGCGGAGATCAAGTATTCG
>JAGRKV010000084.1 GCA_020442165.1 Hyphomicrobiaceae bacterium
CAGGTGAAGCTCGGCCGTCTGTCCGGATGGCTCGAATCCGAGATCCAGCAATGGATCAAGGATCAGGCAAGCGTCAATCGGCCCACGCCTCACTGACGGCGCGGAGCTAGACCGCGAGGCCCTGCCTTCCGGTCCCGCGTAACGTGCGACCGCGGCGGTCGGCGCAGATTCGCCGACTGCCACCAGGTCCGCGCTTGGCACGCGGGTGACCGCCCGTCCGAGCTTGGCCGGAATCCCGATCCCGCAAGGGCCCGGACGGGCACACCACACCACGGTCGGGCCCTCGTGCCCCGTTTCGATCAGCCTCGTCACCGCGGCAGATCGGGCATGGGATCATCGATCCGACCGACGAACCATGATCCGTGGGGGTCATCGGCTCAAAGCCCATCTCGTCGATGATCAGTAGCGCGACGTTGAGGTACTTACGTCGCCGAAGCCGTGCCGGCGGCAGGAGAGGTGGCCCCGTTCGTTTGAACACGAAATCCGGGTCGGATAAGTGGACGCTGGTCGTTCAGGCTGCCTGTTCGATCGCCGGCAGCAACGCGAAGTAATACTCGTCGGGGGAGCTCTTGTCGAGCGTCGAGTGCGGTCGGCGCGCGTTGTAGAACGCGATATATCTGCCGATGCCGCGGCGTGCAGAGCTGACCGAGTCGTAGGCGTGCAGGTAGATTTCCTCGTACTTGATGGAGCGCCAGAAGCGCTCGATGAAGATGTTGTCCCGCCAACAGCCGCGGCCATCCATGCTGATCGTCACGCCCTTGCTGCTGAGCGCCTCAGTGAAGGCCGCGCTGGTGAACTGGCTGCCCTGGTCGGTGTTGAAGATTTCCGGGCGGCCGTGGCGCGCGAAGGCTTCTTCAAGCGCCGCGAGGCAGAAGCTCGTATCCATGCCGATCGAGACGCGGTGCGCCAGTACGCGTCGGCTCGCCCAATCGATGATCGCTGCCAGATAGACCCAGCCGCGGGCCATCGGCACGTAGGTGATGTCCATCGCCCAGACCTTGTTCGCGCGGTCGATCTTCAGCCCCTTTAGGCGATACGGGTAAACCGTGTGACCGGGGTGCCTGGTTGTCGTCCTGGGCTTCCGGTACAAGGCCTCAATGCCTATGCGAGCCATCAGCGTAGCGACGTGCTTGCGTCCGACACGCATGCCTTCCCGGCCGAGCATCGCGCACAGCATTCGGCTGCCTGAGAAGGGATGCTCCAGATGCAGTGCATCGATGCGCTTCATCAGCTGCTGATCCGCTTCTGAAACTCCACGTGACACGTAGTAGGCCGTGCCCCGCGAGATGTCGAGGAGCTGCGCCTGTCGCTTGATGCTCAACTCGTGTGCGGGCTGGATCATCGCTTTGCGCTCGGCAGTCCGGCCTTGCCGAGCGCTGGATAAAAAATCAATCTCCAGCGCCTGCTGGCCGATCTTCGCGTGCACCTCCTTCAGGTCCGTCTTCGGCTCCGCCGACGCCACCGCGCCGAACATACCAGAGGCGCGCTCGAGCAACTGCGTCTTCCAGTCCGTGATCTGGTTCGGATGTACGTTGTCCTGCTTGGCCAGCTCGGCCAAGGTCTTCTCGCCGCGAACCGCGTCCAGCGCCACCTTCGCCTTGAACGCCGGTGAGTGGTTCCGGCGGGGTCTTCTGCTCATGCTGCGGCCTCCATGCTGGCCTGATTATCAGGCCTTCTCAGGGGAACAGCATCCACTTGTCGCAGTGTTCAGATTTCTGGGGCCACCTCTGCCCGGACCGGCGCAGCGAGGTCTTCACCCGCCGGTCTTCGCGGGCATTGAGCTCAGCCTCGAGCCGCAATGAACCATCGGCAGGAACGATTTTGTTAGAATTTGTGATGGATTTGTCGTCTAAACTCCCTTAAGATACGTACTATTCATACTTGATCTGCTTCAACGAGATCGACGAGGAAAGTCGTTCATGAACGGGACGGGATCGCTTTCGTCGGATAAGGCTCGGATACCGACCAGGATGAGGCCCATCGCGCGCGCGCTGGCCGGACTTTTTGGCGCAGTGGTTTTTGCTGTGACACCTGTCGAATGCCAGGCAAAGGCGGCACAGCAAACATTGGAGCAGCGGATCGCACGAATACGTGCGGCATTCGAAGCTGATCACGTTGAAGAGCAAGAGTCAGCTATTCGCCCCGCGAAAATATTGGCTCAATACTGGCGGAATTGGCCCAATTGGCCTAATTGGCCCAATTGGGGTAATTGGGGCAATTGGTTCAATCGTTAAGCTGCGCCCGCGATGCCTCTCGAGAGGGTGCGATGCACAAAGACTACGAACTGCTCCGATTCACAAGAACTGGACCCGGCGGGCCGAGCAGTCAGACTTTCGCGGGATCGCCATTGCGTCGCGAAGAGTTCGACCCGCCGCTGAAGACGCATTTACTGATCCTCCAGCCGACACCGTTCTGCAATATCAATTGCAGCTACTGTTATCTGCCGGGACGCTCTGACGTGTCTCGCATGACGCATGAAACCCTGCAACTCGCTGCGCGACACCTCCGGCAGGATGAACTGCTCGGGGGCATGCTTTCAGTTGTTTGGCATGCGGGTGAGCCTCTAGTCATCCCGATCGAATGGTACCAAGCCGCATTCGACATCTTATCGGCCGAACTTGGCGATTGCTGTCGCATATCACATTCGATACAAACAAATGCGACTTTGATTGACGACGATTGGTGCCAATTCTTCTTACGCCATCGGGTGCGTGTAGGTGTCAGCCTGGACGGACCAGCCGATCTCCACGACCGTCATCGCCGCACCCGCACTGGGGGAGGAACCCATGAGGCAGCGATGAACGGTGTGCGTGCCTTGCAGCGTCATCGCGTTCCCTACCATGCGATCATCGTGATCACAGCCGATTCGCTCGACCACGCGGAAGACATCCATGCCTTCCTGCTGGCCGAAGGTGTCGATCAAGTTGGGTTCAATTTCGACGAGGCGGAAGGTGTGCATGCCGAGTCGAGCCTTGAGGGTCGGGAGGGAGCGCACGCAGCCTTTCTGGCTCGCATGCTAGATCACATGATCGCCGACGGTGCTCGGTGGCAGGTAAGGGAGTTTTCGCTTGCACGGAAGCAGATTGTGGATGGCCACCCGGTCTGGAGATGGCGTGGCCGGAGTTTTCCCGAGAACGATCAGGTTCTTCCCTTTGCACTCGTCAGCGTGGCCTGGAACGGTGACTTCTCGACCTTTTCGCCGGAACTCATCGGGCAACAAGCGCCGGAATTCGGGAACTTTGTCTTCGGTAATGTGCATAGGTCAGGCTATCTGACAGCTTTCAGTCAGGTCGCTTTCCGGCGGATCTGGAACGACGTGCTCAAAGGGGTCGACACGTGTCGAAACGCATGTGCCTACTATCACTACTGCGGTGGTGGGGCTCCGGCCAATAAGTACTTCGAAAACGGTAGCCTTGCGAGTGGCGAAACCCTCTACTGTAGAGCCATGTTCCAAAGACCATTTGAGGCAGTGCTCAGTCGGATGGAGGCCGCTCTAAGATGAGAACCGGATGCAAGTGTTTCCGAGACGATGGAAGGCAGACATGGTGAATGAGGTCCGCCAAATCCGTATCATGGTCAGCAGTACACGGGAGGACCTGATCGACTATCGTGAGGCTGCGGCCAAGATCATTGAGGAGATCGCTCGCAATGAGCGAAATCGATTTCAGATCCTGAATACGTCGATGGAGGACAACACGCAGTTGGGTGTCGTGGAGTCGGCAATCGAAGCTAGCAAGCGCTGGGTGAAGGAGGCCGACTGGATCTGCGTGATCCTCGGCTGGAATTACGGCACAGTGGCAAATAGCGATGCATCTGGTGTCAGCATTACCGAGTGGGAATACCGACACGCACTCGAGCTACGTGAGGAGGGTGCAAACAAGAGCATCTTCGTTTTCGTTGCACGCGACCTGAATTCGGCCGACCCATATCGGGAAGTGGACGTGGGAAAGCGCGATCTGAAAGATTGGCTCGCATCTCCCCATGCAGAGCAGATGAAAACGTTCCGTACCTGCGCGTGTGGCAATCACGCGACAATGTTTCGCAACCACGCAGATTTTTGCGGACAGTTCGAGGCTACGTTGCGGGACGCGGTTTCCCGGTTGGTGCCAAATTTCCCCTTTAAGGGCGGGCTGGCTGAGTTGCTGGTGCGAGTAAAGAATGACTGTAGGGCCTGCGTCGGTGCCGTGCAGCAACTGGATGTCTGCAAGCGTATCCATGATGCACTCCACTTGTTCCGGCTCGATGTGCTTCGCAAGTTGTGGGAGGAGGATCTGCCACTTTGGAACAAGAAGCCTGAGCTCACCGAACGTGAACTCAGAATGCTGGCAACCCTTGGAAATTCTGCGGGCGTCTTGACGAACAGGCTTGAAGAGGCCGCAAAGGGTCTCGATGCGCGTCATGAGGATCTTCGACGGATTGTGTCGAACGTCGTCGAAGAATTGGAGCGTCTTTGGCCAAGATCTGAGTTGCGCTCTGGGAATAGCACGGAAATAACCGAGTGCGTCAACAGTCTCGCGAGTGTCGTTCAGGAGGCCTTCACCGATGCAAACCGGGCGATGGTGGAGGGCAAGAGCGCGCTGGACGCGAATCACGCAGCCCTAGTTCGTCACATTGGCGAGCATCGGCAATCGCATGGGCTCAACGAAATGGAGAATCGACTGCTAGACTCAGAGCTTGGCCAGATAGACAGCAACAAGCAGCGCTTGATGGAAGCTCTAGCGAGTCACGACAAATGGCAACGCTATCATGATCGACTTGAGATCATCTATACCGCGCTTGGAACGCCTTTATTCGATCGTGAACTCGGCCGATTCGCGAAGACTAAGCTCCCGGGCTTGAAGACACTGGTGTGCGATTTTCGGCCGAACCCGAGCGGCGAAGCGCATCAATCATCAAGTAGCACAGGGCAAATCGCTTACGAGTTGGGCCAGCATGCGAACGCCCTTGAATGCCAACCGGATGAGGAGCGTTTCCGAGCATTTCATGCGCCTTTCGACGAAATGTTCTTTAGCGTGGATCGCGCCACTCTCGCCGAGGTCGGTAGGGCCGAAGAGCGTGTCAAGCAGTTCGAAATCGCCCTGGAGAAAGTAATCCAGGCGGGCACCAGTTGAACTGACCATGAATCTCGCAGCAGCCGACCGTTTGCCTTCACTTGAGCAAGTCGCGGACCGATCTGCGGATTTTCAGGAGCGCTTTGAGCGACTTGACACTTCCGAAGGGCCGCATGTTGAAGTGGATGTGCTCGTTGTGGAAGTTGAAGACTGGCTCCAAGACTGCCTTGCCTATGGGCAGTACGTAGCACCCGGAACCGCTGATCGCCGCGCGCTAAAGGGCATTGTCGATGGCTGGCGATCGCGGCTGCGCCGTCTTGGGCGCGCTGTCAAGGTCTCGGACGAACTTCTACCATTCGATTGCAATGCGGGAGTGCCGCTGCTAGGCCCGTGCCCCTATCCAGGCCTGGAACCTTACACACCGGACCGTGCCTCGAGCTTTTTCGGACGCGATTCGCTGGTCAGTGTCTGTGTGGAAAGAATCGAAGATCCGGGGCGACGCGTCGTACTCTTAATTGGAGCTTCGGGATCGGGTAAATCTTCCGTCGCATTGGCCGGTGTGCGACCGATTTTGCAGGAGAGGCACCGCGATTCCTGGATCTTTGCCAAGTGGATGTCGCCTGGCCAAAATCCGCTGCGGGCGATGGCGATGGCGATTCTGGGGTGCGATGCCGCAGAGAGCGATCTCCTGGCATCTGCCTTAGCAACTCAACCAGCGCGCGCGCCAGAGATCTGCAGCGAGGCGACTGACGGTAGGCCGCTGTTCTTAATCGTCGACCAGTTGGAAGAACTCTTCACGCTGAGCCGGGATTCTTCAAAGCGCAAGAGCTTCGTCGATTGTGTATGTGCGCTTGTCGCAGCCGATGCGTCCGTCGGAAACTTCCAATGTCATATTTTGTTTACGTTGCGCACCGATCAACTCGCAAATTTCGAGCACGATGACGAACTGACTGCTTTGCACCGGCTGCTAATTGGTCGTGACAATTATTTTAGTCTCGCGGCAGTGGATCAGAAGGACATCTACCGGGCAATTGCGGAACCTGCCAACGCAGTTGGCCTGCGCTTCGTGCCACCATCGTTGATCGCCATCCTGACCGCGCAGACCGCTGGACTAGCGAACGGCCTACCCCTCCTCCAGTTCGCCTTGACGCGACTGTGGGACATTCGACCAAGGGATGATCAGAACCGGCCCCTCGATTTGATTAATGAGGAGATGGTGGCGACCCTACCGGATGTCAAGGGTGCATTGGGGAAGATCGCCGACGAAATAGTCGACAGCTTTGGGGCTGAAGCGGATGATCCGCACAGAAGGATCTGCGAGCGCATGCTGCTCGAGCTGGTAGTCCTCGATGAAAACTACGAGGAGCCCTTGCGCCGTAGGCGCCTCGAGGCGGAGGTGGTCGCCGTATTGAGAGAACGATTTCCGCATCAGGAGGGCGCCATCGACAACGTGCTAGAGCGTTTCGTCGCCGCCCATCTGTTGCGACGTTTCGGTGATCCTAAGTCGCCAAGTCTCGAGGTCGCCCACGAGGCCTTGTTGCGGCATTGGCCATACATAAGCCGCAAACTGCTCGGCGGCGAGATCAAGGAGACCTTGCACAGGATTAAGCTTGTGAGCCGGGACGCTGCCGAGTGGGCCCGCAAGGGAAAGGCTGCTGGACTGTTGAACTTGCGTGGCGAGCATCTACAGCGGGCTAGAGAGCTCGCGGCCGACGGTTGGCTTGCTGATGCGGAAAGCAAGGAGTACGTCAGCCGGTGCGAGGAACTTGCCGAAAAGCGCAGGCAGGATGCAGAGGCGGCCAAACAGTATCGCCTCGATCAGTTGGAGGCCGAGCGTCGCAAAGCGGAGGCGCGAGCTGACAGAATTCGCTTTTTTGCCAGGATGGGAGGGGGCGGTTTGATTGTGCTGTTTGCACTTTTCGTGGCCGGACTGCTTCTCTGGCAACAGAGTCGAGAGGCTACGGCAAACGTGACGGCGTTTGCATCGATCGCGAAATCACTTCAACCTGCCGAAGCACTAGATCTCGCCCTTACGCTGGTCAATTCCGGTGCCGACGAAGCCGTGCTACCCCTCGCGCATGCGCTTGATCGCATGGGGCATACGTGGCAACTGCGGAACATGCGTGAAACCGCGGTGCATCTAAATGACGACGCGTCGGTAGCATTTTCGTTTGAGTACCCACAACCCGCCCCGGCCGACGGCAAACCTTCGACCAAGACGAAGGCCGTTCCGATTGCGATTCACTTCTCGCTTATCGAAGGAATGTTCGATCATCCGGCGCGTTCAGTGATGCTCCCGGGCGCTAGGGTATCGATCGGCCTGGGCCGGTTGTCGAACGTGAGCGTCGGACCGGTATCGAAAAATGGCCACAATCTGGTGCTGCTGTTTTTCGAGCCTGTGAACCAGAACGGCCACGATGCTGGCTCACGCATGCTGGCCTACAGAATCGATCGTCTGCAGAAGAGCATCACGGCTCTGGATCTTTCGTTCGGCGAAGACGCGCTAGATGCCCTAAAGGGCATCAAAGAACCCCCTCGACCCAGCTTCACTGCGGATGGTGAAGCCGTCGTATTTAGCATTGTCAATCGAGCCTCGGACGCAGTGCCTAACGAGCTGAAGAGTAGGGTCATCGAACTGCGGAAGAACGGGAACTCGGGCTTGTTGGTCCGAATGCGCGGTGATGCAGCACATGGTAATGCACCGCCCATTGCAGTTGCCTACAAGGGCGGGAAAGAGCAGAACTCACTAGTCTCGCTACATTCGGACGCTCGGATTAATTGCGGCGACACGTTCGTCAGCGGCACTGAGAATTCCACTGGGGGACATTCGACAAGCGGGAACGTTGTTACCGGTGCGGAAACATCGATTGTCGCGGTCCAGTACGAGAGCGGAGCCGTCTGGTACGCGGACTGCGATAACCCAAGAGAGCCGGCGCATGAAATCAGGACCACGCGCCCTCGACCCGGCACCCTCGCCTTGACTGTCATGAGCGAGGATGTAGTTGGGGGCGTGGATCGGGGGACACCGGATAACGCCGGAAAACGGCCGGTAATTCTCTCCTATTTGGGGGGAGATGTCATGCAATGTTGGCAGTTAGGCTCTGGCGAGCCCGCGTGGCACGACTGCAGTCCCTACCACAGGATATCGTCGGGCGTCCTGACAGCGCAGGGTTTTCAAGTCATCTCGGAGTCGGCGGAGAACTCGCTTCTGCAGCGCATCGCAAACAAGGGCATGTTCGCATCGGATAGTGGCCGCGTCGTACTGGGCCAAGCGTCCTCAACCGGTGCGCTGCTCCGGGTGTGGCCGCAAGGGCAAGGCGGCGACTCAAAACCGAAGTTTGCCTGGGACAACGGCAGTGGCGCGCATCTCGAGCGCGAGTTTCAGCACAGCTTCGTCGACGCCGGGCTATCGCCCGCCGGCAATCGCGTCGCCTGGATCGAGCTCAGCAACGATGGCGTATCAGTCCATTCCTGTCTGGAATTGGGTGATCGACAGCCGAGCTGCGACGATGACTATGTCGCTCCCGTGATCAATGTGCCTCAAGTGATCAGCATCGACGATAAGGGGGGAATCGCGTTGTTAGCTTTCGAGAACTCGAGCGGAGGCGGGCGTTCTGTCACCATGCAACTCGGAGGTGAGCGAAGTGTCAAGTGGGAAGATGGTTTCGGCGGTACCAACCGTGTTCGTTGCTTCCGCTTTTCCTCGAATGGCGAGTGGGTCGTTGCTGGGCAGCAGCATGGCTTGGTGCGGACCCGGGTGCGCAGCATTGTCGACCCGCTCAAGCCGGAAGTCCTGATCGACTCGCGGAGCATTTCCGAAATTGACGCGGAAAACGCTTCTCTGGTGAATTGTGACATCGACGATCTCGGGCAGGTCGTCGCGGGCTTTCAGGATGGCAGCGTATTGCTATATAGTGCCGGCAAGCAGCGGCCTGATGGCGGCAAGGAACTGCGCGAAATTCTGACGCAGCGCGTATATCATTCGCTGCCTGCCGGCGTGCAAACCGTGGCCTTCCGACAATGGGAGGGGCGGAACTACGTCATCGCAATCGGCCAGATGCAGCGGACCGGCTGCACGCGCACCGGTCTCCCTGGACAGGGAATCCGCATCTGGGAACTTGCGGATAACGGACGGTATTCCAAGGACCGTCAGATCCTGGTTTCGAACACCTGCATTCCGAACCTTGAACTCACCGCCATCGGAAAGCTTGAACCCGATATGCGCGCAGAACTGGGCGTGTGGTTGCATGATCGGAATGGCAGATCGATTTTTCAGCCCTGCCCCGGATGTTTTGCATCAATGGACGAAACTCCGGAAATGCGCAAGCAGCGACTAATCAAACGAGCGAATGAAAAATTCGCCAAAGGACTTAAGGAAGACCAACTGCGGACTCGTTATGGCCTTCTCGGATTCGGCAAATGAGCTGCCCTACGCACCTCGGCCGCGTCGTGGGGCGAGGCGAGTACGACGGTGCGCATGCGATCGTAGAGCACCCCAGGGCCATCGCACTCGAAAGTCATAAGGGCTGAATGCCGAGCATGCGCATCCTGATGTCGTCGTCCCAGACGGCGCGCTTTCGCTTGAGCCGCAAGCTGGTCTTCCCTGCATCGGTCTTGTCGGCGCGGATCAGGTTGAGGACGATCTTCTTGAGAAGCGACAGGTTCTGCGGTGCGTTGTAAGCGGTAACCCCGCGGCGTCCTTCCTATCCCGTAGTCGTTGAGATATCGGAACGCAGCGGCTGATCCGCGCTGTCCGCAGCGGGACATAGAGGCCCTTCGGGATTGCATCGTCCTCACAAGCCGGCCCGGGCGCTCGATCCACCGCGATGCGTCGCCGGGCGATTTAGAAGTAGGGCAAACGGTACTAGGCGACAGGAGCGAGCATCAATACTACCGGGCAGGACGAAACCCGCGTAAGCCCACCCCATTTCAGGAACCGAATCGCGGCGAAGTGCATGCGGCCGCGCCTGATCCATAGTGGCTGCGATCACGGCGTTCTGCAGACAATACACCGCGCATCCGCATTCAATCCTTTGCATACCCATGCTGCGACAGCACCGGAATCCAGCACTGGTCGACCACCCGCTTGAACCCATCGGCACTCGGGTGCATTTCGTTGTCCCAGTCTTTCTTGTAGTTCGGTGAAGTGAGGCATCCGGTCGATCGGACGAAGTAGACGCGCTCGTGCTGTGCGGCGAAGGCCTCGTACATCTCGGCGAGGCGGTCGATCATAATTCGGCAGACCGCGCGCCGCAATGCCATCTCCTCCTCCACCCGCCTCGATTTCATTGCCGGCAGCAGCCACGGGCCGGTCACCTTCAAGTCGGCGAGTTTGAATCCGCGACCGTCGGGAATCGGGTAGTCGTAGGAGTGTAGAAAGATGTCGGGTCGGTTCGTTGCGCCGTAGGCGTCTCTGATGCGCTGCACGAGGGCGCCGAGCGCGGCTGAGAGCCTGCCCAGGAAGATCGCCATCGTCTCCTCGTCGATGCAGTCCTCGGCACTGGCGATGCCTATACAGGAACGCTTGAGGGCGAGCTTGTAATCGACTGCGTCGTTGCCCGCGCCGCTGATCAGGATCGCCGAGTAGGACCCGCGAAATTCGAAGGAAAGGTGCTTGTCGAGTTGCCTCGCGTAGCGCCCGAAAACGTATTGCTCGAGCTTGGCCCCGTTGTAGCCAAGCATTCGGATGAAGCGGTAGGGATCCTTGAGTCGCTTGTGCTCGACCAGCGCCTGCAGCAGATTGTTGCGCGGGTACCAGAACCAGGAGTCGCCGATCGCCAGCATTGACGGAAACTCGCCGGGCTCGAAGTCGTCGGTCGGCAGATAGATTCGGGAGGTATTCATTGCGTGCTCCAATCCGTCCTGTCGAAAAGGTGATCGGCAGCAAAGAGCGCAATGAGTGAAGGCCTCCACCAGGCAGCCCTGACCCACTCCGCGCTCAAAGCTCGATCTTGCCGATGTTGTCGATGAGGAATGGCGTGACCTTTTCCTGCACGGACGGCCGAATGGCCTCCAGTGTCGCGGCACCGATGCCGAACCGGCCGTCGGCCGAACTCAGCGTGGCGTTCTGGCTGGAGAACTTGAAGAACAGCACCTGGGTAATGGTGCGCTTGGCGTCGATGGCGAGCGCCACCAGCTTTGCGCTGACCGTGGGCTCTGCGCCCTCGTCCGCATCGACGAAGCCGAGTTGGAATTTCGCGCCGCTGGCGTGCTGACTGGCCCGGTCGAACAGCGTGATCCACGGGCTGTCCTTGTCCATGTCCTGCAGGCTGTTGAGGACCGAGACCACGATCGAGGCCGCGGCTGCCCCCGGGCCAAGCAGCGAGGTCAGAAGAGGGATGACCACCTTGTTGACGCTGCTCTCGGCCTCATCGATCTTGCGCCGCTCGAAGGACATCGAGGTCGCGGTCCAGCCGATATTCTGCAGGACTTCCACGTATCTCTTGTACCAGGCCATCATGTCTGGGTTGTTGGCCATCGCCTTGTTGGCGGCGAGTTGGGCGAGCAGCAGGCAGTCCGAGACGGCTGCGCGCTGGGCGGGACTGACAGCCGTCCCAAATTCGGTGATCTGGGAACCGACCGCCACCGCCTCGGCTTGCTCACCGAACTGGATCTCGACCTCGCCCGCGGATTCGTAACGGGGTCCGGGGTCGGGAAGATCGAGTGCTTCGATGTACTGGATTGCTTCGGCATGCATCGCGTATCCCCCTTGCATCGACAGATCGGGTTGGATGATGCGCCTCGATAGGCTAAAAGTGAATAGCCCGCATGAATGTTATCTGCGTGCCCCCGGAGACCGAAATGCCCAGTCCAGAATTCACCAAAGCACTGCCGTTCATCCTTCGATGGGAGGGTGGATTCGTCAATCACCCCAACGACCCCGGCGGCGCGACCAACAAGGGGGTCACCCAGGCGGTCTATAACGACTGGCGAGGGCGGCAGGGTTTGCCTGAGCAGGACGTACGCGAACTGAGCGACACGGAACTGATGGCGATCTATGAGGGCGGCTACTGGACGCCGGCGCGCTGCCCCCTCATGGCGGGCCCGCTCGATCAGGTGCAGTTCGACACCGCGGTGAACATGGGGGTCGGGCGAGCGGTTCGCTTCCTGCAGCATGCGGTGGGCGCGGCCGTTGATGGGGCCTTCGGGCCGGACACCCAGCGATGTCTCGGCGCATGCGAACCCGCGGATGCGGTGGTCAAGTACTGCGACGCCCGCGAAGCCTTCTACCGCAACCTGGCCGCCCGCAGGCCCGATTCGGCGGTATTCCTCAAAGGATGGCTGAACCGGCTGAACGCGCTGCGCAAGGAGATCGGGCTACCTGGGTTCGAGTCGGTGGGCGACGAGGTGAATTTCGGCGATGCCAATTTCATCGCCCGCATCCCGGACATCGGTCAGGATCCGGCATATGACTAAGGGCCGATGCAAGAAGTCGGCACAGCCGATCGACGAAGACGAGATTCGACAGCAGGCCGAAACGCTGCGCGCTCGCCTGGAGGGGGGGGCCAGCGCAAAGGCTATCGCCGAGGCCCGCGCGCTGCTTGTCATGCTGCGCAATATGCGCGCCTATGAGCCCCTGATGGCGCTGGCCGAGGCCTTGTGCCGCATCGATCCCGACGACGCGCCAAGCCGTCGCCTTTACGCTCAGGCCCTCATCGAGACCGGCGCGGTCGTCGCCGCCATCGGCCTGCTCGATCCACTGCTGCGGGCGTTGCCTAGCGATCACCCGGAGTTCGGCGAAGCCTGGGGACTGCTCGGCCGCGCCCACAAGCAGATCTTCTTCGATGCCGCGATCAAAGGCTCGCCGGGCCGGCGCATTGCGCTAGCGCAGGCCATCCGGGCCTACAGCGTGCCCTACCGGGACGACCCGAAGAAGCACACCTGGCACGGCGTCAATTTGCTCGCGCTGCAAAGCCGCGCGCTGCGCGAGGGCTGGGAGGATGTCACCACGGACATCAAACCCGCCAAGCTGGCCGCCAAGCTCCTGAAGACGCTGCGAGCGCTGCCCGAGTCCAGGCACGACGAATGGACCCTGCCGACATTGGCTGAAGTCTCGCTCGGGCTGGCGCTGGCCACCGGCGAGCTCGGCGAGGTCGAAAGCACTTTGCTGGAATACCTGGCCGCCCCCTGCGTTTCGGCATTTCAGGTGGCGAGTACGCTGCGCCAATTCACGCAGGTCTGGGGGCTGGACGAACTGAGCACGCGCACGCCCGGCATCGGCCTGCGTGGCGAAATGGCGGTGCAGCGGGCGCGCAATCTGGTCGACATCCTGCGCGCGCGCCTGATGCAGCTACCTGGTGGCATGATCGAACTCAACGCGGAACAGGCCAGGCAGCTCGCCAAGCCGGCGCCCTCACGCAAACGCCGCACCGTTCCCGACCAAGGCCAGCTCGAAGCCGTGCTGGGTGTCGATGGGCCGAAGACATTCGCCTGGTGGCGTGCCGGCGTCGAGGCGTCGCGCTCGGTCGCCGTGATCCGCCAGCGCCTGGGCAAGCGGCTGGGCACCGGCTTCCTGCTGCGGGCCGGCGACCTCGGACGCGAGGCGGAGCCGGACGAGCTCCTGCTGCTCACCAACTTCCATGTGATCAACCCCGCCGGTGAGCTGCGCGGCATTCCCCCCGCCGATGCCGAAGTGATCTTCGAGGCCGCCGACCCCTCGAAGGCCTACGGCGTGAAGGAGCTGCTGTGGTCTTCTCCCGCCAACGAGCACGACGCGAGTCTGTTGCGCCTGAGCGGGCTTCCGGCGGATCTTCCGCCCTTGATGATCGAACGCGAATTGCCTGCGCCGCCGCACCCTGAAGCGAAGGAATGTCCGCGCGTCTACGTGATCGGCTATCCGGGCGGACGCGAGCTGTCGATTTCATTCCAGGACAACGAGCTGCTCGACCACGAGGGCCCACCCGGCGGAATGCCGCCCAATCCGGAGGTCTGGCGGGTCCATTACCGGGCGCCCACCGAGGGGGGCAGTTCCGGCAGTCCGGTCTTCGAGGACCGGCAATGGAGAGTCATCGCCCTGCACCACATGGGCGGCAAGCTCGGCATGCCCCGGCTCAACGGCGTCGGGGGCAGCTATGCGGCCAATGAAGGGCTCGCGCTGAATACGCTGGCGGCTGCCGCGGCCCGCGCGCTGAACGCTGAAGAGGGCTCAGCGGCGGGTTGATTTCGACCTACGACATCCGCAGTGCAGGAGTAATTCTTATCGACCGGAGGGGACCACGCCATGCCTGGATATCGAAGCTTCGCCGAGCACCTTGATCCGAAAAAGGCCCCGAAACGCATTCTTGCCCTGGACGGCGGCGGTCTGCGTGGCGTGCTCACGCTCGGCATCCTGCGCGAGATCGAAACCGTACTGCGCGCGCGCCATGGCGGCGACCCGGACTTTCGGCTGTGCGACTACTTCGACCTGATCGCCGGCACCTCGACCGGCTCCATCATCGGTGCCGCCCTCTCGCTCGGCATGACGGTTGACGAGGTGCACGGCCATTACATGGAGCTCGGCAACTTCGTTTTCAAACGCAGCTTGCTGCGATGGGGCGCGTTGCGAGCGAAATTCGATGCCGACAAGGTTCGCGACGCCTTGATCGGGGTATTTGGCGAGCGACGCATGGACAACCCGGATTTCCGGACCGGCCTGCTGGTGATGACCAAGCGGCTGGACACCGGCAGCGCGTGGCCGATCACCAACAACCCGAAGGCCAAGTATTTCAAGGGCGGAACGCAGGCAACGACCATCGCCAACGCCGACTACCCTTTGTGGCAAGTGGTGCGGGCCAGCACCGCGGCACCGTATTTCTTCGATCCGGAGACCATCCAGATCGGCCGCTCCGCGGGCGGACTGAAGGCGGTCAAGGGCGACTTCGTCGACGGCGGCGTCAGCCCCGCAAACAACCCGGCGCTGCAGGCCCTGATGACGGCGACGATGGAAGGCTACAGGTTCAACTGGGATGTCGGCGCCGACAAACTCCAGGTCGTTTCCGTGGGCACCGGAAAAGCCTACCCGGAAGTCGGGCACGCGAACATCATCGAGGGCCGGGCAGCCATACACGCCGTGCTTTCCTTGAAGGCGCTGATGGAGGATTGCGCGGACCAGGTCGAAGCGATCATGCAGTGGCTTTCAGTCAGCCCGACCGCCCGAAGAATTGACCGAGACATGGACAAGGCGCAGCCACCGCTCGGCGGCCAGGCAATGTGCAGCTACCTGCGCTACAACGTGCTGCTCGAAAAGCAATGGTGCGCCGAGAACCTCGGCGAAAAGCTCAGCGCAAAGGCCCTCAAGGCGCTCGAAGCCATGGACAAGCCCGAGAATATTCCGGAGCTGGACCGGCTCGGGCGACTTGCAGGTAGCACGCTCGTCAAGGACGAGCACTTCGGCCCCAAACGAGCCTGACCGCGAGGCGCCCGCCGGAGATGCCGGCGGATCCGGCCTATAGCGCCGCGATCGACGCGAGCGCGGCGGTCACATTGGCCTCGAACAGCCCGAGATCCTGATAGATCTTCAGCTGTCGTCGAAGGGAAGCCGCATTGAATGCCGGAATGTCCGCACACCTCTGGTAGTTGAAACCGACCTTCTCCGGACTTGAACATGCAATCAGCATTAAATCAGGCTTCGACATGCGGGCCCAATCGTCCTCCGGATAGTTCCGTATCGAAGACTCGATGGCGAGATCGGTGGCAGCGATGAGCTTGGCCAGATGCTCACTGCGCTCCTCGAATTCCAGCTCGGCGTACTTCTCATTCTTGAACCCGAGCACCCAAAGGTCAGGATGCAGCTTTGCCAGCCCAATCTGCATTGACCGCATCGCAACCGCGTTCAAGCCGGAATAGTAGTGGCTGCGGTGCGCCTCGAAGCCCTTGCGATAGGCTTCATAGCTCCGCTCAAGGAAGGGTGATGTCAGTGCCTTGCGCTGCCGCTTCGTCAGATGGGTCTCGGCTTCCAGCACCGCATGCCACTGCGTCTTTTCGTTACTGCCGATGAGCGCGTAGGTTTCCGCGCGGTCCCAGTCGCCGAGGCGATTGGATTGCAGTGCGCGCTTCGCAGCCTGCTCGGAAAGCGTCAGCTGCTTCAGCCTCTGGTAGTTGGTAGCGAGCTTCTGGTTTGCCTCCAGATCGAACATGTCGAACGCCCTGACCCGCTCCCAGGTTTTGCTCGACCCCTCGTGATCGCCGAGTTTGAATTGCAGCCGCCCGATGATGCGCAGCCCTTCGGTCTCCCAGGCTTGTCCGGCAGCTTCATCCAAAAGGGCGATCAGGGCAGCGGCATCCTTGGCAACCCTCTCCGCTCCTTCGCGAAATTTGAGCGGAACGACGACGACCTTGCTCGGATCGAAGCTCGTCAGCCCCGGCAGCAGTTCGAACACCGGGCTGTCCGTGCTCTCGTCCTTCAGCGTGGCCTTGATGGTTTCGACCAGCGCATCGACCGCGGCCTCCGGATGATCCGGATCGTAAGGGAGATAGCGGTCCGACTTCAGGTCGAAGACATGATCGTCGCCGCGCCTGTCGGACTTGATCATCACCGTGTATTTCGCTCGCAGCGCATGACGGATGCCCAACTCGTAGAAGGCGTTGGCGTTGTGGATCGAGATGTCGGCAACCACCAGGTCCGCGGCGAGCAGTTGGCGAAACATGTCGGTCCGGATGTTGCCCTGCTGGACGAACTCGGCCGTCGTGCCGCCGGTCAGCCCGACCTTGTCGAGTGCGGCACTGATGAGCACCTTGTCGACCTGATCGAAGTCGATCGGTGCGTCGCCCCGAGCGTTCGATTTCTGGCCGAAAGGGCGAATGATGAAGGCGCGCCCGGTTGGATTTGGCATTGGATTTTCCCTCCCATCATTCCACTCGCCAGTCAGCTGCCCGCCCGGCTCACGGCCCCTTCGATGCCTTGTCGTCCGGCTCGTCCGGCTCGGGATCGGGTTCATACAGCGATCCGAACTTGCCGCTGCTAATGGCATAGGCATCGCCGCCATCGGCCTGATTGAACACCAGCCAATCGCCGGCTTCATAGTTGGTCCGACCTTACTTAGTCGCGACACTGCCCGACTCCGCCGTTTGCTCTGCCCAGACCGGGACGGATTTCACCCATCGGCACGGCGCGACCTCGCGATAGGTGCGGGCAAAGGTGTCCGCGGCGACGGTGTAGATGTCGCCGGCGTTATCGACCAGCCAGTCGCCCGGTTGCGCAAGCTGGTCGTGGCCCCACTTTCTGTAGCTGAAGCTCCTGAACTCCCGATCCAGCTGCACTGCGGTAATGGCCTGGTCGGGCTTTCGGCGGTAGCGTCTTCGCATCTTGAGCCTCCCGTCTAAGTTTTTCCGCAGGCGACCACGAAATACTTACCTATGTGTAGCCTCGGCGCCAGCATCCGGAAATATGCATTTCCTACATTCTTCACTAGATACGCCTCATTCCAAAGCGCAGAATCATGAGCCGCTGGGATCATAATTATTCGCATCACCTCGCCGCCGACCGAATGCCACGGCTGTGACGGCCGATGTTGCTGCAGCCACGACCTCACCAACTGACTCACTGGCCGGCTACCACCGAACCTGGACACAGGGCAGGTCTTGGGGCAAGTAGGCCTTCTCCGCTTCGTTGCCACCAGCGCTCACTTCAACGATCTGAAATTCCGTGCAGGCCACCCGAGTTCCACGCCCGCACCCTGTTTTCGCCCCATTTCTAGGGGCTGACCATCAAAAAATCAACGACTTGCCGCGTTGGCCAAAATTTCGTTGTAGTGACACGAAATTTTCTCTGAGTACTTGATGGCTGTTGATGGTGACGCTACCGTGGCGACATGTTCGTCAAGATCACCTCGTTGGCCGGGCGGCAGTACGTCAA
>JAGRKV010000085.1 GCA_020442165.1 Hyphomicrobiaceae bacterium
CGCCAGACGAACCTCGATCTCGCGCAACAGCTTCAGTATGTCCTCGTCGGAATGCCGCTTCCGGGCCATCGTTCGCTCCTCTCAAAGGTCGAAACATGATGGCCCAGTTTTAGGGGGCTAAGACACTCGCCGCTTCAACGAACCAGCAATTGTCGGAGCCAGATCCTTCAAGGTCGCTCACTCGTTACACTTCGCCTCGACCTCTTCGGTCAAGAAGCCGCTGCCGCCGCCGCGGCATGGAGTGCGCCTACGTTTTCAAGTGACCTTAAACCCAAGACACCATGGAACCGGCACCGCGATCGAACGTTTAGTAGGCGGTGGTCCTCGCGTTGACGGCTACATAGGGCGAACGACACCCAGCATTTTACCAGCAACCTTTTACGCTAATGCTGACTGTTTGTGGACGGCACACGCTGTTGCAGCAAGCGTTTGGGCCGCCAGTGGATAGCGTTGATCGTTGGCAGGCGATGCAGCTACTGCTGAGGCGAGGGCGTGCATGGCTGGGGACACAATCAATAAACACCATGTGTCTCATCGCGCCGAGACGAAACGGCACCATCCCAGCAATCTTGGCACTCGTTGCCCATCTGAGTGGAGATGTTGATGACGCAGCCATCCGCAAACGATGTGTCGGATCTCCCCGAAGAGCCACTTCACGGCTCGGCCGCCAGGTTTCTCAAAATGGCGAGAGGCTTCTGGACTGGACCCACACGGCGAACGGCACTGTTTTGGAGCGGGGGCGCGCTTCTGCTGATACTATGCAACCTCGCCGTAAACGTCGGCCTCAATCGTTGGAACCGCTGGTTCTTTGACGCACTGGAAAAGAAACAGGGCGAATCGCTGTTGTTCGCAGTCGGCACGCTTCTCGCACTTATCGTCGCTGGTGCAGCCTTTGCAGTGGCGATGGTCAAGTTCAGAATGACGTTGCAGCTCTACTGGCGTCAGTGGCTCACCGGCCAACTAACGGGCCGTTGGCTCTCAGAACAGAGATACTACCGGCTCGAAATCACCAATGAGCAGGGATTGAGCCCCGAATATCGCATAGCGGATGATGTGCGTCTCGCGACAGAACCAGTAGTGGATTTCACCATTGGCTTCATTAACGCGACACTTTCCGCCGTCACTTTTGTCGGAATACTTTTTGTCGTTGGCGGCTCGATCACCATCGGGACTGCGACGATACCGGGATACATTGCACTCGCTGCCGTTCTCTATGCCCTCGCGGTTTCAACGGGCACGTATCTCGTCGGCCGCCCCCTGGTGCGCCGCGTCGCCGAGAAGAATGAGGTCGAGGCGCTATTCCGCTACGAGTTGACACGCCTGCGGGAGAGTGCGGAAAGCATCGCTCTTATCAAGGGCGACGAGGACGAGCGACGCAGGGTCACCGAAACCTTTTCCGATGTTGTTAAGCGTTGGACCAAGGTCGTCAACCAGCATTGCCATCTGACCTGGATACTCAACGCAAACGCCTTCTTCGCCGGTACCTTTCCCATTCTACTGGCGACGCCCAAGTATCTTGCTGGCGATCTCACACTGGGCGCCATGATGCAGATGGCTTCGGCATTCACGGCCGTGCTGGGCGCGCTAAACTGGTTTGCCGAAAACTACATCCGGCTTGCGGAGTGGTCCGCGTCCGCCCGGCGAGTCGACCAGCTTGTGGCAGCACTTCACGAGATCGATGAGGTGACCGATCCCGATCTCGCAGCAGGCATTGTCATCGAAAACAGTTCGGACAACGATCTGCACCTCGACGGCTTGTCGGTAGCGCACCGGAGCGGCAAGGTCGTGATCAGCGATGCCTACGTCAGCATCGCGCCGGGCGAGAGAGTGCTGCTCGGTGGCGCGTCGGGTAGCGGCAAAAGCACGCTCATTCGCGCTGTAGCCGGCCTCTGGCCTTGGGGGTCAGGCCGCATCCTTCTCCCGCCTGGACGCAAAACGGCGTTTGTTCCACAACGTCCCTACATGCCGCTGGGCACGCTGCGTGAGGTGTTAGCCTATCCCGATTCCGGAGCAAACCTCACGACCGACGTCGCTCTCGCCGCACTGAAGGACGCTGGTCTTGCACATATGGCAAGACGCCTCGACGAAGAGGACCGATGGAGCCAGATCCTGTCGGGCGGAGAGCGCCAGCGGGTGGCCTTTGCTCGGGTGTTGCTGCAGAAGCCAGACATTATTGTCATGGACGAAGCGACGGCGGCACTGGATGTCGACAGCGAGGAACGACTGCTCAAGCTTCTGTTCGAACATTTGCCCGATGCGACAGTTCTAAGTGTCGGACATCGTCCTGGACTTGAGCCGCTTCACACACGCAAACTCGTCCTGAGCCGACATCGGGGTGCGGCGCGCATACTGGCATCAGGAGAGGAAGGAAGTTCCGATAACAAGGGAATGCGAGGTCGGGTGAAGCAATTAATCCGCTCCAGGCTTGAACGCCTTACCAAGCCGTCAGCGGGGGCGGCATTGCCCATCACTAGTTGACGCGCCTATTTGCCGACAAAGTAGCTCCAACTAGCCTCGAACAATTTGCTGCCAGCCGCATGCATGAGGCCAACAACAACCGCTGTAGCGATTGCAGCACCAGTGGCCCAACTGAGGATACGGTGTCGCTGTGTCTTAGCCCCCAAAAACTAGGCCATCATGTTTCGACCTTTGAGAGGAGCGAACGATGGCCCGGAAGCGGCATTCCGACGAGGACATACTGAAGCTGTTGCGCGAGATCGAGGTGCGTCTGGCGTCAGGGAGTGACGTCTCGGCGGCATGCCGGAGTGCTGGGATCATTGCGGAAACGTCGGCGTGCTTCTGCAGATGGGATGACATCGCGCGCTCCTAAGCTCGATATCCCTCCCCAACCCGATCCGCCCATCGTAGGGCACTGAGCGCGGCCGGACCTGCCATTAGCGGACATCAACACGCACGATCATCTGTTAGAAAAGTCCAATCTCAAGAATGGCTGATTGGCTGTCGATAGCGGACACGAGCACATGAGGGAGTGTCAGCGAGCTTAGCTCACCCATCGTCAATAGGGGTTCCCTGTTGCTTATCGATGCAATATTGTTCTCTCGGCGAGGCGCTTCACCCCACTGGCCACCCCGGCCCCGAACTGTCCGTCGATAGGCCCTCCATACAGCCCTTCCCGCTTCAGGCGCTCCTGCAACGACTTTCGAAAGCGAATTGTCCAATTCTGTTGCTCTTCAATGAGCTTCTCGATCGGTGCGGCCCACCCTTCAGAAAGCGCACCGAATGCCAGTTCCGCGGCCTCTCTACTCCTTTTTTCAGAACTGCCGTTCCCATCCAACAGCTTAGCAAGCTGGAGCATCGCGGGAGGAAAGCCGAGACTTGCCGCTTGGCGATAGAGCGGCTCCGCTTCTGTTGGATCGCGCGGCACACCGCGACCAGTCTCCAACATCGTGGCCAGTCTGTACATGGCAACTGGATGGGCCGCATCGGCCGCCTGTCGATACAACGTCGCTGCCATCTCGAAATCTGGAGGCGCCCCATACCGGCCATTGTCGTGCGCATCTGCGAGAGTGAACATCGCTTCTACGTCGCCCCCAAGTGCCGCAACCGAAATGAAATCCAAGAACTCCTTTTGAGTTGAACCCTGCCGGGTTTCCCAAAGCTGAGCCAGAAACATCGCAGCCGCCGCATCGCTCTCAAGAGCACGCGGTCGCAGGGTGTCTTAGCCCCCTAAAACTGGGCCATCATGTTTCGACCTTTGAGAGGAGCGAACGATGGCCCGGAAGCGGCATTCCGACGAGGACATACTGAAGCTGTTGCGCGAGATCGAGGTTCGTCTGGC
>JAGRKV010000086.1 GCA_020442165.1 Hyphomicrobiaceae bacterium
ATCCTGCTCGACTCGATCACCCGCCTTGGCCGCGCCTATAACACCGTCGTGCCGTCTTCCGGCAAGGTGCTGACGGGCGGTGTCGACTCCAACGCCCTGCAACGTCCCAAGCGCTTCTTCGGCGCCGCCCGCAACATCGAGGAGGGCGGCTCGCTGACCATTATCGCAACCGCACTGATCGATACCGGCAGCCGCATGGACGAAGTCATCTTCGAAGAGTTCAAGGGCACCGGTAACTCGGAAATCATCCTCGACCGCAAGGTCTCCGACAAGCGCGTGTTCCCGGCGATCGACGTTGCCCGTTCCGGCACCCGCAAGGAAGACCTCCTGGTGCCGAGAGACCAGCTCAAGAAGGTCTACGTGCTCCGCCGCATCCTCAACCCGATGGGTACCATGGACGCCATCGAGTTCCTTATCGACAAGCTGAAGTCGACCAAGACCAACTCGGACTTCTTCTCGTCGATGAATACGTGAGGCAGGTGTCTGCCGAGCATTTCAGGGCTAGAGTTTCAACCCCGCGGACAACCCGTTCGCGGGGTTTCTCTTTGGCCGGTGGCAATTCTCGCGCCGGTACTCCAGGAGCATGATTAGCCGAAGTGTTATCGGTTCGGCGGGAAGATCATGCTCCAAATCAAAAGTCTGGATCGCGGTAGCGTTTCCAAGAAGAGTGAACGCGATCCAGATGGCAGGACCTTTGACAGATGACCTCCCGCACCACCATCTTCGCATTGTCCACCGCGCCAGGCCGCGCGGGGGTGGCGGTCATTCGTATCTCAGGCCCCAATGCCGGCATGGCGCTGAACGTCATGACGTCGAAGCGGCCAAAGCCGCGCGAAGCCGCCGGCCGTAAGATCATCGACCCGACCACCGGCGAGCTGCTCGATCGCGGTATCGTGCTGTGGTTCCCGGCACCGAAAAGCTTCACCGGCGAGGATGCCGCCGAGCTGCACCTCCATGGCTCCATTGCCGTGGTCCGTGCTGTCCTCGATGCGCTGGCGCTGCTCCCCGACTGCCGTCTGGCGGAGCCTGGTGAGTTCGCGCGCCGCGCCTTCGATAACGGTAAGATCGATCTCACCCAGGCGGAGGGCCTGGCGGACCTAATCGACGCCGAGACCGAAGGACAGCGCCGACAAGCTCTCCGCCAGTCCCAGGGCGCCCTTTCCGAACTTTATGAGGAGTGGCGGCAGACGTTGATCCGTGCGGCCGGCCTCGTTGAAGCGTCGATTGACTTCACCGACGAGGCCGATGTCGCCGAGGATGCCTTTAGCCAGGGTCGTGCCATCATCGAGGATCTGAGCCGCCGCATCGGCAGCCACCTCCAGGACAACCGGCGCGGCGAGATCTTGCGATCAGGATTTCATGTCGTCCTCGCCGGTCCTCCCAACGTCGGCAAGTCCTCCCTGCTCAATGCCCTTGCGCGCCGCGAAGCCGCGATCGTTTCCGAGGAGGCTGGCACCACGCGCGATGTCATCGAAGTCCGCATGGATCTCGCAGGCCTTCCGGTCGTCATCTCAGACACGGCCGGCATCCGCGAAACCCAGGCGGCGGTGGAGCGGGAGGGCATCCGCCGCACTGTCGCCCGCGCCAACGAAGCAGATCTGGTCATCTGGCTCACGGACCTGACGGCCCCTGAAACCTCGTTGCCAAAGGACCTGCGCGCCATGGCGGACCGCACCCTGCTGGTGGTCAACAAGATCGATCTGGCGCCGCAGGATAGCCAGCCGGTTCTCCCTGACGACATGATCGCAATCTCGGTCAGGACGGGTGCTGGGCTGGATCTGCTGCAAGACCGGTTGGCAGCCATCGCACGCGAGCGCATGGCACCTGACGAAACCCCGGCGCTGACCCAGGATCGCCACAGGAGGCTGCTGGAGGCTGCGATGGAGGACCTCTCTGCATTCCTCCAGGGATCTCCACACGAGACGGAGCTTCGCGCGGAGGATCTCCGTCGAGCCTCCATAGCTATCGGGAAGATCACTGGGAGGATCGATGTGGAGGATGTGCTCGACCAGATCTTCTCGCGCTTCTGCATAGGCAAATAGGATCGATCCAATACCCCCCACACTGACACAGCACCTAGCGGCTGGGAGCTTGAGCAATAGCGGCGCAACTCATGATTCACGTGAAACAATAAAGTTGTTTCAACAACTTACGATTGCCTATGCAACCTCGAGCCGGGTCCAGGCCGGTGCCAATGTTTCACGTGAATCATCGCCACGCCGTGGGCCAGGCTTGCCATCGCCGCCGCTTCCGTTTCACGTGAAACCCAATTCAATCTGAATTCAATCTGATCGGACACAAACCCTTTTGACCCTGCCTTGCCGGATCGTTATGGTCCGCCCTGCCGGCGCAAGATCCTGTCCAAATCCAGACGCCTCAGCGCGGCCCGAGCCGACTGCTTTTGAGATCAATGCCCATGAAAACCTATGACGTCATCGTCGTCGGTGGCGGACACGCCGGCTGTGAGGCCGCAGCCGCGGCCGCCCGCATGGGCGCATGCACGGCACTTGTCACCCACCAGCGTGCCACCATCGGCGAAATGTCGTGCAACCCGGCCATTGGCGGATTGGGCAAGGGGCACCTCGTGCGAGAGGTTGATGCACTCGACGGACTTATGGGCAGGGTTGCCGACGCTGCCGGTATCCAGTTCCGGCTTCTGAATCGGTCAAAGGGCCCTGCCGTCCAGGGGCCGCGCTCCCAGGCGGACCGTAAACTCTATCGTCTCGCCATGCAGCGAGCCTTGGCGGAACAAGACGGGCTGGAAATCGTCGAGGGCGCGGTCGAAGACCTCATGACCAACGCCGGCCAAGTCTGCGGCATCATCCTGGCGGATGGTCGCGAGATCCCGGCGGGAGCCGTCGTCCTCACCACTGGCACATTCTTGAACGGGCTGATCCACCTGGGCGAAACCCGCATCCCGGCTGGTCGCATGGGCGACGCTCCCGCACTGAAGCTGTCGGATCGGCTTTATGGTCTTGGCCTCCGCATGGGCCGCCTCAAGACCGGCACACCTGCGCGCCTCGCCTCAGGCTCCATCGACTGGGAAAGCTTAGAGATGCAGCCAGCGGATGCGGACCCCGTACCCTTCTCTTTTCTGACCCGCCACATCGTCAATCCGCAGATCGCGTGCGGGATCACGACGACGACGCCGGAAACCCACGCCATCATCCGCGCCAATCTTTCCCGTTCACCAATGTACTCGGGCCAGATTTCAAGCGTCGGCCCCCGCTATTGCCCGTCGATCGAGGACAAGGTTGTTCGCTTTTCGGAGCGGGACGGCCACCAGGTCTTTCTGGAGCCGGAAGGTCTCGACGACGACACGATCTATCCCAATGGCGTCTCGACGTCGTTGCCTGCGGAGGTTCAGGAGGCATTCTTGCGCACCCTCCCGGGTCTGGAGAAGGTTGTCATCAAGCGTCCTGGGTACGCCATCGAATACGACCACGTCGATCCGCGCGAGCTCTCGCCCGCTCTCGAGGTCAAGCGTGTTCCAGGGCTCTTTCTCGCTGGCCAGATCAACGGCACAACTGGCTATGAGGAAGCTGCCGCCCAAGGCCTGGCTGCTGGGATCAATGCCGCAATGCGTGCTGGCGGTACTGTGGGGAACGGGAATTCAGATCGCTCGGACTTCGCGATTTCGAGGGCCGACGGCTATCTAGGCGTGATGATCGACGACCTCGTCACCCGCGGCGTCAGCGAGCCATATCGGATGTTTACATCGCGCGCCGAATTCCGGCTCAAGCTGCGCGCCGATAATGCAGATCAGCGCTTGACGCCGCTGGGCCTCGCTGTCGGCTGCATCGGCCGCGGGCGATCGGCTGCCTTTGCCGAGAAATCCGGCGCGCTGCATGCCGGCCGCGCGCAGCTCGAAAGCTTGGACATGACGCCCTCCGAAGCCGCCAGGCATGGCATCGAAATCAACCGCGATGGCCGCCGTCGCTCCGCTTTCGAACTCCTGTCCTATCCTGGGATCGATTGGGCTCGTTTGAGTGTCGTTTGGCCGGAGCTGGGGGCGATCTCGAAGCCAATTGCTGACCAGATCGAGGTAGACGCTCGCTATGCTGCGTATGTTCGCCGCCAGGAGGAGGATGTCGCAGCCCTCCGCCGGGATGAGAGCGAGGTCATTCCAGTATCTTTCGATTATACAACCCTCCCCGGCCTTTCGACAGAAGTCCGCCAGAAGCTGGCCAAGGCCAAGCCAGCCACGTTGGCCCACGCCAGCCGCATCGATGGTGTCACTCCCGCCGCGTTAATGCTTCTGCTTGCGCACCTGAAGACGGCCCGAAATGAGCAACGCCGCGCCTGATATGTGTGCTGCATCAGGCGAGGTGTTTCACGTGAATCATCCTCTGCTTTGGCGCTCGGCGGCACCGCGCCGCATGTAATTTGTATTGCTCAGAGCTGGAGCGATTGAGGGTAGTACCCAAAGAACAGCTTATGCGAGCAGATCAAGGCCTATGGGATTTCTGATGTTTCACGTGAAACGGTCATAACGATGAAGCGCATTTCCTGTGCCGGGGATTTTCAGGCGATGTTCGGCGTTTCACGTGAAACGCTCGGACGCCTCGAGACTTATGCCGAGCTGCTAGCGAAATGGCAGAGGACCATCAACCTGGTCGCTCCCAACACGATCTCGGACATTTGGCACCGCCATTTCGCCGATAGCGCTCAGCTCTACCGGTTGATCCCCGCCCAGGCGGGCCATCTGGTAGATCTCGGATCGGGCGGAGGGTTCCCTGGGCTTGTTTTGGCAGCCCTGGCTGCAGGAGATTCCAGCCGCAACACCTCCGGCAGGGCCTTGGCGGTCGCGCTGGTTGAGAGTGATACCCGCAAAGCAGCCTTCCTCCGTGAAGCCGCCCGTCAGCTTGGCATCGCTGTGGACATCTTATCGTCGCGAATCGAAAGCATCACGAATTCAGATAGTCTGGAGCGAGTCGATGTGATTACGTCTCGCGCGCTGGCGCCACTGCCGCGTCTATTCGAGTACGTCGAACCCATCTTCAGCAGCAACACGGTCGCGCTTTTTCTCAAGGGCCGCACGGCTGATGCTGAAGTGGAAGAGGCTCGGAAGGTGTGGAACTTTGCATTTGAACTGCTGCCAAGCATGACAGATGCCGAAGCGCGAATTGCCGTGATCCGCGAGTTGGAGCACAAATAGGGAGGGCTGCCCCCGTGACCGCAGATAGGGGAGGAAGCCAGGGATTGAGAGTCCTCGCCGTCGCCAATCAAAAGGGCGGTGTCGGCAAGACCACGACGACCATCAACCTTGGCACCGCGCTGGCCGCCATTGGCGAACGTGTCTTGATTATGGATCTTGATCCGCAGGGCAACGCATCGACTGGACTTGGCATCGTGCCGGAAAACCGTCAGCGCACCTCGTATGACGTACTGGCCGGGAGTGCCACGTTAGCCGAGTCGGCCCTGCCGACGGCAGTGCCAGGGCTTTATGTCATACCTGCGAATTCAGACCTCGTGGGGCTGGAGAGCGATCTGATGAACGATCAGAATCGTGCTTTTCGCCTCCGTGATGCGCTGATGCGCCTGGACGCGGAATCGCGATCCTGGCCGGCCGACAAGCGCTTTGCCTACATGCTGATTGATTGTCCGCCATCGCTGAACCTGCTGACTTTAAACGCCATGTCTTCGGCGCATGCCGTGCTGGTGCCGGTTCAATGCGAATTTTTCGCTCTCGAAGGTATCTCCCAGCTCAAGGAAACCATCGATCAAATCCGCGGAACACTTAATCCACGTCTCGAAATCCAGGGCGTAGTGCTGACGATGCACGATGCACGCACCCACCTGTCGCGAGAGGTTGCCGACAACGTCCGCGCATTTTTCGGTCCCAAGGTCTATGAGACCATGATCCCGCGCAACACGCGGGTGGCCGAAGCGCCATCGCACGGCAAGCCAATCCTTCTCTATGATTATGATTGTGCCGGCAGCCAGGCCTACATTCGCCTGGCAACTGAGATCATCGAACGAGAGCGCCGCTACAAGGCTGCGTGAGGTAACGAAAATTCCATAGGAATATCATTGAGTTGTTTCTTTGACTCGATGTCTGGAGCAAGAGGGGGCTCTGAGCGTGATGACTGCACCATTGCCAAAAGGCCGTCTGGGTCGCGGATTGGCATCGCTGATCGGGGAGCCGACACAGATGGAAACACATCTGCCGCAGGATGGCGAGCAGAGGCAGCTTCCAATCGAGCTGTTGAAAGGCGGGCGGGCCAATCCCCGCAAAGCATTCAATGAGGATGACCTAACTGAGCTGGCCGATTCGATCCGCCAGAAGGGCATCGTTCAGCCCATCTTGGCTCGCCCGTCTCCCGACACCCCCGGTACCTATGAGATCGTGGCCGGCGAGCGCCGCTGGCGCGCCGCGCAAAAGGCCGGCCTTCACGCCGTACCCGTTATCATTCGCATGCTTGACGATCGCGAGGTCCTCGAACTGGCGATCATCGAGAACGTGCAGCGCGCCGATCTCAACGCCATCGAGGAAGCCGGCGGCTATCGCGAACTCCTCGATCGGTTCGGTTACAGCCAGGAACAGCTTTCCGAGATCATCGGCAAGAGCCGCAGCCACGTCGCCAATACGCTGCGCCTTCTGCGACTGCCGGAAAGTGTCCAGGGGTTTGTCCAGTCAGGCAAATTGAGCCCCGGCCATGCGCGCGCCCTGATCGGCCGCGAGGACGCTGAGACATTCGCCGAGCGCATCATTGCCGAGGATCTGACCGTGCGCGAGGTCGAGGCACTGGTCCAGGCAAACATTGCGGTGACGCCTTCGACGCCAGTCCGCAAGGCACGCGAGAAGGACGCCGATACCCGCGCCTTCGAGAAGGAGCTCGCCGATGCCCTTGGCCTCAAGGTCGAGATCAAGAGAAGCTCCGGAGAGAGTGGCAATCTCGTCATCAAGTACGGCAATTACGATCAGCTCGAATATATCCGCATGCGGCTGACGGGAATGGGGTCTTGAAGGAACGCCTGACCCGGCGCGACCCCAGCAATTGACCATCGATATGCAGAGCGGTCCGGAGCCCATGCTCCGGGCCGCTTTAGTTTGCCAGATTGTCGGCGTTGGCCTTGACGTCATCCTGTGCAATTGCTGCATTCGCGGCCGCCGTTGGCTGCGGCTGAGGACTTGGGGATACGGATGAGCGGCGACGTATTGACAAAACTTGTAGAAACAATTCGCGCAAGACGCGACGCGCCAGGCGATGTTTCCTACACGCGCCAGCTTCTTGACCGTGGCGTGGAGCGTTGCGCCAAGAAATTCGGCGAAGAGGCGGTTGAGGCGGTCATTGCGGCCACCAGCCAGAGTGAAGAAGAACTGCGCGCGGAATCGGCCGACGTGCTCTATCATCTCCTCGTGCTTTTGGAATCACGGAACGTCGCATTTGCCGATGTTCTGTCTGAGCTTGAAAAAAGAACGAACAAATCCGGGCTCGAGGAAAAGGCGGCACGAGGCAAATGAATGAGATCCTCGAACGAGTTGCGGCTCTTTCTGCCGGTATCCCTGCACCCGTGAAATCGGATCTTCAATTCTCGCCTTATCGGCAATTCAATCGTTCGGAATGGGCGCGGCTCAGGGCTGACACGCCGATGACCTTGTCGTCCCCCGAGCTGGAGCAGCTTTCGGGCGTCATCGAAGAGCTTTCTGTCGAGGAGGTGGAAACGATTTATCTGCCGCTGTCACGCCTTCTCAATCTCTACGTGGCGGCAGCCCAGGAGCTGCATGCGGTAACATCGAAGTTCCTCGGACGTCGCGAAGGCAAGGTCCCCTTCATCATCGGTGTGGCTGGGTCGGTCGCGGTCGGCAAGAGTACGACTGCCCGTGTGCTTCGCGCGCTCCTGGCGCGGTGGCCCGATCATCCGCGTGTCGATCTGATGACGACCGATGGTTTCCTCTATCCCAACGCTGAGCTTGAACGGCTGGGCATGATGGAACGCAAGGGTTTCCCAGAAAGCTTCGACACGACCCGGCTGCTCAATTTCCTCGCCGAGGTGAAATCAGGAGTCAATGGCACGGAAGCGCCTGTCTATTCCCATTTCCATTACGACATCATACCGGGTCAGACGGTGCGAATCGAAAGCCCCGACATTCTGATTGTCGAAGGGCTCAATGTTCTCCAGCCGGCGCGCCTGCCCAACGATGGCGAGGCCATTCCATTCGTTTCGGACTTTTTCGATTTCTCAATTTATATGGATGCCAATCCCGAATTGATTCAGCGCTGGTATGTAACCCGCTTCATGCGTCTGCGCACCACGGCCTTTCGCGATCCGGCCGCCTATTTTCATCGCTATTCCAAACTGACGAGCAGCGAAGCTGAGGAACGGGCGCTCACGATCTGGCGCACGATCAATCTGAAGAATCTGCACGAAAACATCCTGCCGACGCGCCAGCGCGCCAGTCTCATTCTCCGCAAAGGGCCGGATCACAAGATCGAGGCAGTTTCGCTGCGGCGCGTTTGATGGCGTCGCGCTCGCTTGGGCACCGGTGGTCTGGCGTGTTGCGACACGCGGCATCGGTGAAGCTCGCCAGAGAAACGAAAAAAGAGCCGCCCGGGGTCGGCGGCTCTTAAGTGGTCACTCTCTAGGCTGAATGGAGAGCTTGGAGAAGGTCAACGAACGGTCTTGGATGCAATACGGGAAGCGGTAACGAGCCCCATCGTCCATTGGCTGAACGCAAGCTGCTGGCGCAACATCAGCGACAGATAGGGCGAACGAACAAATTCGCGGGTGAATGCCGATTGCGCTGAAAGCATGGTGTTGGCCATGGCAAATCCGGCGCTCATCAGGGACATGCAAAGGTCTTGGGAACGAGTGTCGGGTGGCTGTCCGGCACGAAGGCGCTCGCTATCTGCGTCGCCGCCGTCTCCGTGGTGCTTGCTGGGTTGCCGCGGAGCAGCGGGCTGCGCTTGAGCGGCTCTTTGCTGCGGCATGCCCGCCGGGGCCACCGGCTCCGAGCGGACCGACTTCGAATTTTGCGCTGCCGTGGCCGAATTGGCGGCGATCGACCGGGCGCGCTGCTGCCGCGATGGTTCGCCATCAATCGAACGTACCGAAGGCGGCGGCACATCCGGACGGGTTTGCCTCTCCGCACCGGCCGCCCTGCGGATGGCGCCAGCCGTAGAGGAGCCGAGTTCCTCCATCAGTTCGCCGCGCACGACATTGAATTTGTCCCTCAGCCGACGGATCACGGAAGGGTCCGATACGCCAAGCGAACGTATTGCGGTTGTGGGTTTGAGAGCAGGATTCGAGGCGATCAGCCGAGCCACGGCGTCCAGCCGCTGGCGATCGTCAATGCCGCTGCCTTTCGGCCGTCCGCGGCGTGCCCTGGTCTGCGACATACCTACTGCCTTCATTCTTCCAGAATCAATGCAAGCGATTCGTGTTCCATTTCATTGTCGGAAACAAGGCCAGTATTCCAAGGAAAAAAAATCGCCAGTAATGAAAACATTCGGGCGGTATATGCATCTGTGACATCGCTACATCGGAATTGAAAGCAACGGGAAAGAGAAATGCGGGAATTGCCATTGGCTAATTCCCGCATTTTAAAAATAGGCCGGACAAAAAGAGGCGCGGGTTTAATTCACCAATTGCCGCGCCCTTGCCAGGCTTTCAAGCGGTGTATTGGGGCGGGCCCCCATATGTGAAATAACCTCCGCTGCGGCGAGGCTGCCAAGCCGGCCGGCTGTCTCGAGCCCAAGACCCGCGCTGATCCCGTAAAGGAAGCCGGCTGCGTAAAGATCGCCGGCGCCAGTGGTATCAACGAGCGTTTCAACTGGCTCTACAGGGATTTCAAGGCGAAGGCCTTCGGCCAGGATGACGGAACCCTTGGCGCTGCGCGTGAGAGCTGCAAGCCGTGTATCCTGCGCGGCATTTGCCGCGGCTACTTCGAAATCCGCTGTTTCATAAAGCGATGTAATTTCGCTTTCGTTTGCAAAAAGTATGTCGACGCCGCCACGAATTAGGTCGATGAACTCCGCGCGATGTCGGTCGACGCAGAACGAATCCGAAAGGCTCAACGCAACTTTTCTTCCCGCTGATTTTGCAATCTTCACGGCCTCGCGAAATGCAGCTTTCGCATCGTCGCGGTCGAAGAGATAGCCTTCAAGATAGACGATCGCGGAGGCGCGAATTGTTGCGGGATCTATTTCGCCCTGGTCAAGATCGGTGGAAATGCCAAGAAAGGTATTCATGGTCCGCTCGCCATCCGGTGTCACCAGGATCAGTGAGCGTGACGTCGGCGCCTTGCCGGTAACGGGCTTGCTGGCGAAGGCGACTTCGGCGGCCTTGATGTCGTGCGCAAAGATGCGGCCGAATTCATCGTCGGCGACTTTGCCGATGAATGCAGCCCGCCCGCCGAATGAAGAAACGCCAACCATGGTGTTGGCAGCCGAGCCGCCGGATATTTCGACAGCCGGTCCCATAGCGCCATAGAGTTTGGAGATCGTGGCGTCATCGACGAGGCGCATATGCCCCTTGGGCGCGCCATGCTCAGCCAGAAAGGCATCGTCGCAGCGGCCGAGAATGTCGACGATGGCATTGCCGATGCCGACGACGTCGTAGCGCGTATCGCTCATGTCAGTGTCCTTATCCCTTATGATGGCGCGCACTATAAAAATCGGGCGCCCAGGGGCAAGCCCCGTGGTCTTGGCCATATCCGGTTACAGTGCTTGTCCAGGTGCCGGAGCGCCGCCTATCCGCCGTGGCTCGCCAGCGAGAGCAGCAGCCGCTCGGCGATGACCTCTTCGATGGTGCTGTTGCGCCGCGCGGTACGCAGCGCATCAGCCGCCGCCGCCAGCGCCTTGTCCAGGGCGGGGCGTGTCCAACGGCGGCACTGCCCGGCGAAGACATCGCGCTGCTTGAAATGCAAGGGCGGCCGAAGCTGTCGCAAAGCCTCGTCCAGGCCAGTTCCCCGGTCCATCTCGGCACGCACACGATGCAGCCGGGTCAAGTGCCGCTGGATGGCCGAGATCACCATTTGCGGGCTCTCACCCGCGGTCACGGTTCGTGCAAACTCATTGATTGCCATTGCCGCATTGCCCGATGCGGCAGCGTTGACGATGCGATCCACCGCCAACTCCGAAACGTCGCCAACGATCGCATCGACATCGTCGATTTCGATCCTGTCTTTGCCCGCGGCATAAAGTGCGAGCTTCTCGATTTCAGCCCGCGACAAGGCGCGATCAGCTCCCAGGCGCTGAACGAGAAGCGAGCGCGCGTCAGGCGAGATGGCAATGCCGCTACCATCGAGCACCTCACGCACGAGGCCTTCAAGATCCCGCCCCTCATCCCCGTAGCAGGCGACGGCTGCGGCGTGGGGAGCCTTCTCGAAGGTCGCGCGAAGGCTTTCGGTCGGCTTCAGGTTGCCAGCTTCAACGATAAGCGTGCCGGCAAGATCACCGGCATCGATCAGGTCCTTCAAAACGGCGGCATTGATGACGCGACCCGTGGTGACGCGCACCACCTTGCGGCCGCCGAACATGGGAATGGTCCTGAGTTCCACGCCAAGCCGGTCGCGGTCCCCATCGACGTCTGCGTCATCAAGCCGGATGATTTCACCAGGCGGGGTTTCACGCTCCGCGATCCGCCGCGCGGTCACTTGTGCCCGTTCGCTGACCAGCCCCGCGTCGGACCCATAAAACAGGATCGCCTGCAGAGATGCGTCAGGGTTGGCCAGGAACCTGTCGGCCAGATGTGCTTTGACGGCGACCATGGGGACCCAGCACGAAAAGCTGCGGAGAAAAAATCCGGCCCGCGAACGCTATGCCGCGCGCCCGGCTTGATTAGAGCATGTTTAGCTGAAGTGAGAAGCGGTTCAGCGTGAAAAACATGCTCAAGACAAAGAGATAGAGCGTGTTCCCGGGTCTATTATGAATGAACACGATCAAGCAGTGGGAGAAGAATGGGGCCAGACATCCAGTGGAAGAAGATGGCACCCCCAGCGTGGGCGTCGATCGGATCAGACGGGCTGGGCGAGATATGCGGCAACGCGCGTCCTGAGATCCTGCGCCATCGAGTTTGCCGCGCGGTTCTCCGCGTCCTGACGGGCGCGCACGTTGGCGAAGATCGACTGGAACCGCTCAAAACCGGCGCGGCTGGCGCTCTTGCCCTGCAGGATCACCTTCTTGTCCGCAATCCGGATTAGCCGGAAATCCGCGTCGATATTGTAGACCGAGCCCGATGCGTCGCCGCTGATCTTGACCAGCGTTGAGGTGATCGACTCGCGGATGGCGACTTCCAGGCGGTAGGCGGGCGTATCAGCATGGCCGCCGCCGGTGTTCTGGAAGATCACCTCGTTTCGGATCCGCTGGCCAACGCGCCCGGGAATTGGCGCCACCTCGACCTGAGCCAGCTTTTCGTGGGCGGCAGCACCGCCAAGTGACGTTGACCCATAGAGAGGACGGAACCCGCTGCCGTCTGAGCAACCGGCGGCGAGAACACCGGCGAGCATGATGGTGGCGAACGCGAGCTTTGGCGCCCGGTGGCGATTAAGCCCCCCGTTTCCGCCTGCTCCGCATTTACGCCCCTCAGCCGACGACATTCACGATCCTTTGCGGTACGACGATGACTTTCTTGGGCTTTCTGCCATCAAGAGCCCGGATCACGGACTCCAGTTTCAGCGCTGCCGCTTCGACATCGGCGTTGCTCGCCGTGCGCACTATTTTCAGCTCGTCACGGCGCTTGCCGTTCACCTGTACGGCAACGGTCACTTCATCGTCAACGAGCAACGCCGGATCGGCCGCAGGCCAGGGCTGATTGGCGAGAAGAGTGTTGTAACCGAGCCGCGCCCAGCATTCTTCCGCCAAGTGCGGCATCATCGGGGCGATCATCTGAACTAGAAGTTCCGTTGCTTCGCGAAGGGGTTCACGAAGGGCATAATGATCAAGCGGGGCAGAAATAGCGTATTCAGATGATTTATTTACAGCGCCGCCGAGCACATTGGCTAGATCGTATAGTTGGGCGACAGCAACATTGAACCTAAGGGTCTCAATGTTTTGCCCAACCGCACTAAGAGCGCGGTGTGCTGCTTTCCTCAATTCGGCCGCCTCCGGTGGCGGTGATTCGGCCATGCGGTCTGGTTTTGGACCGCCAGTGAGATCCTGCACTACGTCGACGACGCGCCAGACGCGCTGCAGGAACCGGCCCGCTGCGGCAATGCCCTCGTCCGTCCATTGCACGTCACGCTCGGGCGGCGAATCCGACAGCATGAACCAGCGCGCGCAATCGGCACCGTAGTGCTGGATGATCTGGTCGGGATCGACGATGTTCTTTTTCGACTTCGACATCTTGATGATGTCGCCGATCTGCGCCGGCTCGCCGGTGTCGATCACATGCGCGGTCCGCGCCGCTCCCTCGCCGTCGATGCGAACCATGTCAGGCTCCAGCCAGATCGGTTTGCCCTCCGCATCGCGCTGGAAATAGGTCTCGTGCGTGACCATGCCTTGCGTGAAGAGCGCTGCGAACGGCTCGCGCAGGTTCTTGCCCGAATGACCGGCATCCGAAATCGCGCGGAAGAAAAAGCGCGAATAGAGTAGGTGCAAAATCGCGTGCTCGATGCCGCCGATGTACTGGTCAACGGGGAGCCAGTAGGCAAGCGCCTGCTTGTCGATCGGCGTTTCGGAGTGCGGATTGGTGAAGCGCGCGTAGTACCAGGAGCTGTCGACAAAGGTATCCATCGTGTCGGTTTCGCGCCGCGCCGGCTTCCCGCACGTCGGGCAATCGACATGCTTCCAAGTTGGATGCCGCTCCAGCGGGTTGCCGGGCTTGTCAAACGAGGCATCGTCCGGCAGCCGCACCGGCAGATCCTTGGCGGGCACAGGCACCACGCCGCAGAACTCGCAGTGTATGATCGGGATCGGGCAGCCCCAGTAGCGCTGACGCGAGATGCCCCAGTCACGCAGGCGGAAGTTCACTTTCCGCTCGCCCACCGCCTTGCCGGAGAGTTTCGCTGCCTCCAGGCGCTTCGCCACCTCCTCGAACGCGGTCTTGGTATCGAGCCCATCGAGGAAGCGCGAGTTCATCATCGTGCCGTCGCCGTCATAGGCTTCCGTGCCGATCTCGAAGGTGGCGGCATCGGCGCCCGGCGGCAGGATCACCGGCACCACCGGCAGATCGTACTTGCGCGCGAAATCGAGGTCGCGCTGGTCGCCCGAGGGACACGCGAAAATGGCCCCCGTGCCGTAGTCCATGAGCACGAAGTTGGCGACATAGATCGGCAGCGTCCATGCAGCGTCGAGCGGATGGACGGCGCGGATGCCGGTGTCGAAGCCTTTTTTCTCCGCCGTTTCCAGATCGGCGACCGACGTCCCCATGCGCCGGCATTCCTCGCAGAACGCCGCCAGCTCGGAATTATTCTCCGCTGCCGCTTTCGCCAGTGGATGGTCTGCGGCAAGTGCCAGGAAGGAAGCGCCAAACAGCGTGTCGGGCCGTGTCGTGTAGACCTGCACCACTTCATGCCCGGCGGGCGCAGTGCCGTTTTCCAGCGCCCAGCGGACCAGCATGCCCTCCGAACGCCCGATCCAGTTGGCCTGCATCAGGCGCACCTTCTCCGGCCACTTGTCGAGCGTCGAAAGTGCGTCCAGCAGTTCTTGCGAATACTGCGTGATCTTGAAGAACCACTGCGTCAGCTCGCGCTGCTCCACCAGCGCACCCGAGCGCCAGCCGCGCCCGTCGATCACCTGCTCGTTGGCAAGCACCGTCATGTCGACAGGGTCCCAATTGACCTTGGCGGAGCGGCGGTAGGCGAGACCCTTCTTCAAAAGGTCGAGGAATAGCTGCTGTTGGTGCCGGTAGTAGTCGGGAGAGCACGTCGCGATCTCGCGGTCCCAGTCGAGAGCGAAGCCCAAGGATTTCAACTGCGCCTTCATCGCCTCGATGTTGGCGTAGGTCCATGTGCCCGGATGCGTCTTGCGCTCCATGGCGGCGTTCTCGGCCGGCATGCCGAAGGCGTCCCACCCCATGGGATGCAGCACGTTGAAGCCCTTCGCGCGCTTGTATCGGGCAAACACGTCGCCCATCGTGTAGTTGCGGACGTGACCCATGTGGATGCGCCCGGACGGATAGGGAAACATCTCCAGCACGTAGCATTTGGGGCCCTGCGCCGGGTCGCCAGCGCGGAAGATGTCGCCCTTCTCCCATTCCGCCTGCCAGTGCTTCTCGCGCGCGGGCGCGTTGTATCTCTCGATGGCCATCCGTGATCTCGTTTCGGGGGCGGTTTGCCCGCCCAAGTCTTGTGATGTGGCTATTGGCGGCGTAATGAGCCCGAAAGGTCAAGGCGGGTCAAGGCGACCAAGAGCGGTGGAAGCGGGAATGAGCGAGAGCGTGGCCAATACGAGCGAAACGGCAGCCCGGCTGGCGGAAATCCGGGCAAGGATCGATGCTGCCGCGAAGGGCCAAAGCCGCGATTCCCGCGCGGTCACGCTCATCGCGGTGTCGAAAACCTTTGAGGCCGACGCAATCCGCCCCGCAATCGAAGCCGGACAGCGCCATTTTGGCGAGAACCGCGTGCAGGAGGCAAAAGCCAAATGGCCGGAGCTGAAGGCCGCCGAACCCGGAATTATCCTCCACTTGATCGGCCCCCTACAGTCCAACAAGGCCAAGGAGGCCGTGGCCCTCTTCGATGCCATACACTCCATCGACAGGGAGAAAATTGCCCGCGCGATAGCCGCAGAGATGAAGGCGCAAGGGCGGCATCTGCAACTCTTCGTCCAGGTCAACACCGGCGAGGAGCCACAGAAGGCGGGCGTCATGCCGCGCGAGGCGGTTGCGTTCGTGAAGATGTGCCGGGAACAGTTGGGCCTCGAAATCGCGGGGCTGATGTGCATACCCCCTGTCGATGAGGAACCCGCCGTTCACTTCGCATTCCTGGCCAAGCTGGCGAAGGAGGCAGGGGTCTTGGGCCTCTCCATGGGCATGTCCGATGATTTCGAGACAGCAGTCGAGTTCGGCGCCACCCACGTCCGTGTCGGCTCAGCAATTTTCGGCGGGCGCGCGTAAAGTCTCTTTGTCTTGCTGACTCAAGTAGCGACAAGCTTTTTCGCCGCAACCGTTTAGCGTGTTGATGCCCGGCGCGCTGGCGCCGGGCCGCAGTTGCTGCTTGACCGGCCCGGTGAACGTGCCGTGGCAGAACTTGTCATCCCGCGACTTGTCCGCGGGGTCCATGGTGCAGCATGGTTAGGACAGGGACAGAGCACATGCGCCGTGTATAGACCGCTTGCCTCAGTAGGCGCGGGACTTCCAGTAGCCGAAGGGCATTCAATTAATGCGGATTAGCTTGCGTGCTCGCTTGAGTTTTTTCCCAGTCCGATAGGATCTACTCTCTACCCAGGAAGCAGCGAGTCCCTCGAACTCAATGTAAACGCTCGAGTTCTTGCGACGCCCTCTGTACGCCGACACGAGGGGGCTTAATGCTGCCCAATCCTCCAAAAGCGCGCCACGCATCCAGCGATAGAGAAACTCTTCGTCAACGATGTTATGTCGCACACCTAGCGCCAAGTTTTCGTAGTCATTAAGTATAGTGTGTAGTGTAACGACCTCGTTTGTAATCGATGGGTCCGATGGAGGATCACAATACTTAGTTATTTTGTGTGTTTCGCTTCCAATTTCTTGTTTTATTTTTGAGAATACCTCTCTGGCCAAGATTACGTCCTTGTCCCAGTTGTCATCATTTATCGTAGCGAATGTTTCTCTTAGCCGCGTGATGTTCCGCTGGTTGCGCATGCTCAAATACGCAAACAAAGAGGCCAAGAAGGCGGACAGTAGGATAGCCAGAGATGTGTATACACTAATATAGTGCCAAACCATTGATACATAATATGAAAAGCCAACCACAGGTTCTGTGATTGGCTTAATTGCTTGTCTGACTTCATCGATCGTAGGAGCGACGGACTGCGCCGTTGACGACACACTGAACAGTGTTACACCGCACGCATACCAAAGCGTTCTTACGATCTGCTTATGGGCGAACGATCTCGATAGCTGAACGCATGGAAGCTTGCTCCGGTTTCTAATTTCCTGATAGTTAACGCGAATTGAGGCGAAAGGTTGCTCTCGCACTTGCGATCTTGTCCACATACTTGAGTGCGCCGCGCCAGATGTCAATGGTGATTACAAAGAGTTAAGGTACCGTTTATAGTGCGTCAACTAAGTCAGTGGTCGTGTCATCTGATCTAGCAAACTTGAGTAGTCTGTTGCTAATACCCCTTCCACGTTCGCGAAACCAGGATAGATATTGTCATATTGACGATCCGGATCGTCATGGCCCGGTTGGCTAACATTCGCTCGACAAAGCGATGAGGCGGAACCCTTCTGGAATAACAGAGTTTTCCACACACATTCCCCGGTGCGCGGTCTCGGCGCAAAGAAGCCGGGTGCTACCCTCCACAATGATTCGCGTTCCTTTTTCCGTTGCGTAGCCGTGCCTGCGTCTCGTGTCCCGCGTCCATTTCACGCCGACTGAGGAGACCCGCCATGGCAACCGCAACCGCTCTGGAACGCGAAGCCAACGCCGCCGCCAACGAGGCCGCGCGCGATGCCCGTGCCGAGGTCTACGAGCGTGCCGGTGCTGAGGAACCCAAGACGAAAAAGCCGACGCGCAAGGACAAGCGCATGGCAAAGGCCTCGCAGTCGGGCGATGGCTTCCTGAAATTCGTCGTCAATGTCTGGGTGACGAACTTCAACTCGGTCGAGTTCGGCATCTACAAGCACTCGCGCAACCGCGCCAAATCGCGCCAGTTCACCAAGGACATGGATGTCTTCGCCGAGGTGATCGAGAACGGCGAGCGCACCGGCCTGCTCTCCTACCGCGAGGATCTGTGGAAGGACAAGGAAGGCACCGACAAGCGCCTTGTGATGAAACTGTTCTCCGAGACGCTCAATTGGCGCGCGACGATGGACCTGATGCTGGCCCGCTCGCTGGCGCAGACGTTCGGTGCGCGCGGCCTGCCTGTCACCACCTATTCGATCAACACGAATGACGATAATTATGTCGTCTACGTCGAGCGCTCAGCCAACAAGTGGCCGCTGCTGCCGGAATATTTCTCCTTCTTCCTGATCGACAAGGATGGAAATCCGGACTTCTACGTCCTGCGCCGCGACGTCATCAACATTGGCGGTGACTACACGCTCTACAATCAGAAGGACGAGATCGTCGGCCATCTGGATGGGCGCATCATCACGCTCGGCGGATATTGGACCGGCTACCTGAAGGAAGATATCGCCGACAAGCGTCTGTTGAACGTGATGAAGCTCTTGGCCGGCATGATCCTGTTCAACGGTTCGTGCCGCCGCCACATCAAGGCGCTTTACCGCGACATCCGCGATGGCCGCGTCGAGGCGACCATCGAGCGCCAGGAGCACGACCTCTACATGAACCCCCGCCGCGTGCGGTAGCGGGTTCGCCTCTCCCCACATTGCTGAACGGCGCTATCGGCAGGCGTGCACAATAATTGTGCACTCATTCGCCGTAGGGACTGCTTGCGCTCCGTGCGTGCCGCCATTAATCAAGGCAACGATGTCGTGCGCGGCGCTTGCCTCCTAACCGAATCCGGCTTTTCGAGGCGCAGCCCGCGCGAACCGAAACAAAATATGCACAAAAATTGGGCAAAAATTGATCGCACGGGGGGAATATGGAACAACTTCAGAGCGGTACGAACGTATTTTTTCTCCTGATGGGTGCGATCCTCGTTTTCGCCATGCATGGCGGGTTCGCGTTCCTCGAAGTGGGCACGGTACGCCACAAGAACCAGGTCAACGCGCTGGTGAAGATCATGGTGGATTTCGCGGTGTCCACCACGGCCTATTTCTTCATTGGCTATTGGATCGCCTACGGCGTCACCTTCCTGCATAGCGCCACGACGCTGACGGGCGCAGCGGGCACGGATTTCCTGCCCAACGGCTTCAGCCTGGTGAAGTTCTTCTTCCTGTGCACATTCGCCGCGGCAATTCCGGCGATCGTCTCTGGAGGCATTGCCGAGCGCGCGAACTTCTGGCCGCAGACCCTGGCAACAGGTTTGCTCGTCGGCCTGGCCTATCCGCTGATCGAAGGCGCGGTTTGGAATTCAAACTTTGGCCTGCAGGAACACCTGTTCAAAGGCATGCTGGGCGGCGCCTTCCGCGATTTTGCTGGCTCCATCGTGGTGCATGCGTTTGGCGGCTGGGTAGCGCTGGGAGCCATCCGCCGCCTCGGCCCGCGGGCTGGACGCTATGACAAGGGCGGCGTCATGGGCATTCCGCCCTCGTCGATCCCGTGGCTGGCGATGGGTTCGTGGATGCTGTGCGTGGGCTGGTTCGGCTTCAACGTGATGAGCTCGCAGTCGGTTACGGGAATCTCGGGCCTCGTCGCCATGAATTCGTTGATGGCCATGGTAGGCGGCATTCTCGCAGCCCTGGTGATCGGCAAGAACGACCCCGGTTTCGTGCATAACGGCGCTCTCGCGGGACTGGTGGCCGTGTGTGCGGGTTCCGACATCATGCACCCGATCGGCGCCTTCATCACCGGCGGCGTCGCAGCAGCAATATTTGTTTGGATATTCGAGCTGGCGACACTGAAGTGGAAGATCGACGACGTGCTGGGCGTCTGGCCGCTTCATGGACTGTGCGGTCTGTGGGGCGGAATCGCCGCCGGCATCTTTGGCCAGCAGGCGCTGGGAGGCATGGGCGACGTTTCGTTCTTCTCGCAGCTCGTCGGCTCGCTGATGGGCGCAGGCTTCGGCTTGCTTGTCGGCACCATCGTCTACGCGATAGCCGACATTGCACTGGGCTTCCGCATGTCGGACGACGCGCAACGCCGCGGTGCGGACATCGCCATCCATAACATCTCATCGAACCCTGAAGAGGACGTGCGCATGGGCCGCCTCTAGGACATGTTTAGCTGAAGTGAGATGCGGTTCAGCGGGTGATATTATACTTGCCAAACCCAATCCCTACCACTATATTGGAATCACTAGGAGATTCCAATCATGTCCCTGCTCAGCCAAAAGCACCTGCAAGACGAAGAAGCCGCCTATGCCTGGGTTGAAGC
>JAGRKV010000087.1 GCA_020442165.1 Hyphomicrobiaceae bacterium
GCAGCGGCAGACCGGCGTTGCATCAAGTCAGCGCGGGTATTCGTCTCTTGGTCCAGGCCGTAGGTGCGAAAAGTCTCGCCCTACGACGTCAAAACATCTCCGACGGCGATATATTGCTCAGACTTGCCAATATGCCGGAACCAAGCTGTGCTTCAATCGAGCATGGCCACCTTCAGCTTCCTGCGTCATGGTCTGCTTCGCGGCTACCGACCCCGCCCGAAACCGGACGAGTTGGCGGGTCAAGGGTCAGCGGCCAGGATCACGCCCGCCTCGACACGGCACTGGCTCCCGGCTTGTCGGACCACATTCTGGTGCGCGCTGACTTTTCGTGGGATCGCGACCGGGCTCCCTATTGCCGCTGGAGCTTGGTGCGCAGAGATGCCATGCGGTTCAGCCTAAAAACATGCTCCCAGCAAAAAAGGATGGAGCACACTCGAATTTTGCGCGCGGCGCATAACGTTTCAACACACAGCGATGGAAAATTTGCAGCCGTCCAGTGAGAGAAAGATTGACGGAGCCGGATTTCGTCCGGCTCCGCAAAGCATGTCGCGTATCAACGTTCGGCAGCCTGCATCAGCCGCCCACCTTGAGCGCACCTTCCCGCTGCTTGACCATCATGAAGGTATCGAACGTATATTCCGACAATTGCTGCCACAGGAAGCTGTCGTTACGCACGGTCATCATGGAGTCGTAGATCTTCTTGAAGGCCGCGTTCTTGGCGTTGATGTCGGCATAGACCTCCTGCGCCGCATTGAATGCGGCGTTCATGACGTCCTGCGGATAGGGGCGGAGCTGCGCACCACCTTGCACTAGGCGGCGGATCGCCTGCGGGTTCTTGTAGTCATATTCCGCGAGCATCTCGGTCGTGGCCGCCTTGCAGGCCGTGGTAAGCACGCTCTTGTAGGCAGCCGGCAGCTTGTTCCAGGCTTCGACGTTGATGAAGCAGTTCAGCGCCAGGTTGCCTTCCCACCAACCGGGGTAATAGTAGTATGGCGCGACTTTATGGAAGCCGAGCTTCTCATCGTCATAGGGCCCGATCCATTCGGCAGCATCGATCGTTCCACGTTCGAGCGCCGGATAGATGTCGCCGCCTGCGATCTGCTGCGGCACCGCGCCGAGCTTTTGCATGATCTGGCCAGCCAGACCGGCGATACGCATCTTGAGACCATTGATGTCGGCGGCCGACTTGATCTCCTTGCGGAACCAGCCGCCCATTTGCGCGCTCGTGTTGCCCGCCGGCAGGTAGTGCAACCCCTTCGTGTTATAGAATTCGTTGAGCAGGTCCAATCCACCGCCATAGTAGAGCCAAGCGTGCATGCCGCGGGTATTGAGACCGAAGGGTATGACGGCTCCGAGCGCATAGGTGGGGTCTTTGCCGACGTAGTAGTAGGCGGCCGTGTGGCACATCTCGACGGTGCCGTTCGAAACGGCATCTGCCGCCTGCAGACCTGGAACGATTTCGCCGGCAGAGAAGACCTTGATCTCAAACTGCCCGTCAGTTGCTTCGCTGACGTATTTTGCGACGTCCTCGGCACCACCGTAGATGGTATCGAGTGATTTCGGGAACGATGACGTGCACCGCCATTGCACTTTCGGCTTCGATTGGGCGATTGCCGGGCTGGCGATGGCGCCGGCACCGATAGCGGTGACGGCGGATTTGCGGATGAATTGACGACGGTCCATGATTTCCTCCTTTGGCTTATCGTCGTTTGATGGTTGGCCGTGAGTACGGATGTCGAACACCCACACGTGCCTCGATCAGCGCACATGAGCGTTGGGCGCACGTGTGATGGCAGACACGGGTCGTCGCTAGTCGAACGAGGGTGGCTTCGACAGGTCGGTGGACGGTGCGAGGTTCGGTGCTATCGGGGGTGCGGTCACGGGAGCCGCATCACCGCCAGCCTTTGCAGGAGAGCCGCCGCCGAGACCAGGAGGCACGCTGCCGGAAAGACCGGCTGGCGGGTTTCCATCGGGCCCGATTAGTGGTGGTCCGCCTAAGCCCGGCGGAACCGTCACAGGGCCAGCTTGAGGGCCGCCGAAATTCGGCGGTGCAGCCGGCAGCCCGAAGGGAGCGGATGCTGGTGATTGTGGCGCAGGGGCAGTGATCGGCGCCGGCTGCGCGGGGCCTCCGCGATAGTGCGTTACGAGCCCGGGATAAGCGATGGTCAAGGAGAGCACGAGGATTTCGATGAGGATGAATGGGATCACGCCCTTGTAGATCGTGCGCGTGTTGATGCCCGGCAACGTCTTGCATGTTTGCTGGTCGACCCATTCGTTCTGTGGAGCAACGGATCGCAGATAGAAGAGCGTGAAGCCGAACGGTGGCGTCAGGAAGCTCATCTGCAGGTTGATGCCGAGAACCACTCCGAACCACACCTTGTCGATGCCGAGCTTGACGGCCACTGGCGCTAACAGCGGAACAAGGATGAAGGCGATCTCGAAGAAGTCGAGAAAGCAGCCCAGGATGAAGACAATGATCATCACGACAACGATGAAGCCCAGCTCGCCGCCCGGCAGGGCCAGCAGCAGCTCCTCCATCCAGACGTTGCCGTTTACTCCATAAAACGTCAGAGCAAAGACGCGGGCTCCGATGAGAAGCATCATGACGAACGTTGCCAGGATTGCGGTCGACTCGATCGAGGTGCGCAGGAGTGACCAGTCGAGGCGCCGCTTGGCCCACGCCAAAGCCAGTGCGCCGACCGCGCCCATCGCGCCGCCCTCGGTTGGGGTCGCAACACCGATGAAGATCGTCCCCAACACCAGAAAGATCAGGGCAAGCGGCGGCACCATGACGGTGACGACCTGTTCGGCCAGCGGTGAAAGCACGCCGAGACCAAAGGCACGGTTTGCAAGAGACAACAGGTAGACGGCAACCGTGGCAGTCGCTGCGGCCGCTGTCATGCGGTTCTCCTCCGTCCACGAGGAGAAGATCGTGCTGCTCGATGCGTAATAGATCGCAACGATTGCCACGCCCACCAGTAACAACGAGGTAAAGCCGCCGCTCAGTGTCCGCTCACTTTCCGGCAGCGCAGGCACCCATTCTGGCTTTACGATCGACAGCATGAAAATGTAGATGCAGAAGGCAAGCACCAGCAGCAAAGATGGCACGACCGCGCCGAGGTACATGTCGCCGACCGATGCGCCCAACTGGTCTGCCATCACGATGAGAACGAGCGATGGCGGAATGATCTGTGCCAGCGTGCCCGCTGCTGCGATGGTCCCCGTTGCCACGGGCTGGCTGTATCCGTACCGCTGCATGATCGGCAGCGAGATGAGCCCCATGGCGATGACAGAAGCGGCAACGACACCCGTGGTGGCTGCGAGAAGGGCTCCGACGAAGATCACAGCGTAGGCCAGACCTCCACGAACTCGGCCGAACAATTGCCCTGCCGTCTTCAGCAACTCTTCGGCCATGCCGGAACGCTCGAGAATCAATCCCATCAACGTGAAGAACGGTATCGCCAACAAGGTGTCATTCGACAGGATGCCAAAAACACGTTCCGGCTGCGCACCAAGCAGAGGCCATGAGAGGTTGATCTGACTTGGCGCTATCTCTGACAAGCCGACGCCAACAACAAAGAAGAACAATCCTCCGGCAGCGAGCGTGATTGCCACCGGATATCCGAGGAGCAGCAGAAGCATCACGGATACGAACATGATGGGCGCAAGGTTGTGCGCAATGATTTCAAGCATCTTTGCGCTCCATGGTGCTCGCATCATCGGGATTGCCGCCGGCGTTCAATTCCGTGCTCTCTGCCGGCGGCGCCCCGCCACTTCCCACGGCTGCCGCAGACGCATCGGCAATGTCGCCACGCAGGAGCGCAACAGTCTTGATGATCTCCGAAAGGCCTTGGGCCACGAACAAAACGAAACCCGCAAGGACGAGGAACTTGGCCGGCCATACGATCAAACCGCCAGCGTTCATGGACACTTCGCCGGATTTGAACGAATTGATGAAGAACGGCCAGGACAGCCAAGCCATCAACGCTGCAAATGGCATCAGGAAGAAGACGTGTCCGAACAGATCAATCTTGTGACGCGTACGTTGCGAGAGGATCGCTGTCACAACGTCAATTCGAACGTGCTGGTTCTGTGCAAGCACCCAAGATGCGCCAAGCATGAAGACCGCGCCAAACAAGTACCATTGCAACTCGAGCCAGGCGTTCGACGAAACGCCCGCGACCTTTCGTGCGACGGCATTCCCCGCGCTGACGAGAACGGCAACCATGACCAGCCACGCAACACTTCGTCCGATCCATGTCGCTGTTCCATCGATAAAGTCCGATAGTCTCAATAGCGTTCGCATTTTGATGTTTCCTCGCCCGGTATTGTTTCTTTGTCTTGGCGATCTCGGTCGAAACTATTCAGTTCGACGTTGTGGGCACCTACTTCTTCCTCTGTGGTGGGAGGTCGGTGCATGAGCCGTGAGCGACTTCGGCGGCCATGCCGATTGACTCACACAGTGTCGGGTGCGGGTGGATGGTCTTGCCGATGTCGACGGCGTCGGCAC
>JAGRKV010000088.1 GCA_020442165.1 Hyphomicrobiaceae bacterium
CCCATCGTCCGCCGAGTAGTCCGCAGAACACGCCCGATGCTTGAGGAACAGGGGCTGCTTAAGCGGATCGATGTGATCACACATCCTCGCCCAGGTGACGCCTTGCCGTCTCACCTGTTCGAGGAACAAGGCTTGGCCATGAGCCTCGCTTTCCAGGAGGCATATCGTGCTGCAGAAGCATTCAGCCGGCTTTATGCCGCGCGGCAGCCTGGAGCGGGCTTCCTGAAAACCATTCTACTTCGTCGTATTGGTTCATCCGCCCAAGCTGGTCTAGACACTGCTCGCCATCTCCTAGGCCGTCTCGAAGGCGATATTGTCCCTGAACATGAGCGCAGCGACGAAGTGGACCCGGACCATGAAACGGACCTGGGAAGCGAAGAACTTCGATTGTTGCGGGACGTCGAGCGAAACCTCGACTCGGTGATCAATGGCGCGGACATCGACCCGAAGGTGAAGGTGATCCTTCATTATCTGACTGAGCACCAATGGCTGGAGAAAAACGGCGCGATAATTTTTAGCCAGTATTTCACCACCGCCGAATGGATCGCCGAAGCCCTTTGCAAGGAGTTTCCGACCGAGCCAGTTGCCGTTTACGCTGGTGGGGCGGCGTCGTTCATCCAGCAAGGCTCCGAAAGGCGATCAACTGGCCGCGAGCAAATCAAAGCGGCAATCCAGAGCGGTGATATCCGGCTGGTGTGTGCCACCGACGCAGCCTGCGAAGGGCTGAACCTCCAGAGACTGGGCGCGCAAATCAACGTGGACTTACCCTGGAATCCCTCGCGGCTTGAACAGCGCAAGGGACGCGTTCAGCGCATCGGTCAAGCCAGGGACGCTATCCATGTTCTCAGCTTGCGCTACGCCGGAACGGTGGAAGACGAAGTTTATGCTGCTCTCTCTACGCGCCTTGGCGACATCTTTAGCGTTCTCGGACAACTGCCTGACGGCTTCGAGGACGAGTGGATTAACGCGGTACTCGAAGATCGTGCAGCCGTGAGGCATTTCTCACAGAGGGAGCACACAGTGCGACCTCCTATGGAGATCAGGTACCTACGAGATGTCGCGGACGATGATGGACTAGATTGGGAATATGCAGAGCGCGTATTGTCATCAAGAGATTTAGATGCGTGGATGCGACAAGGTTGGTGAAGGCGACTGAAGTTTATGTTTCAAGGCCACGTTCTTGGATGAATTTGTGCAGGCCTAGCGCATGTTCGAACCGAACCTACAGGTACCCATTGCCCCCATGGATGACAGACCTTGGAAATCATTCCCAACCACGACGGATATCTGTTCGGTTGCAATCCGGACACTGCACCGATGAAGTTGGTCGCCGTTCTCTCGCGGCTTTGCGCCTTTCCTCATCTGTTAGCACTTCAGCTTCGAACCGGCGCCCACAATTGTTGCACCGAAATCGGATAGATTCACTCATAGGTGATACCCGCCTGCTCTACAAACTCCTCCCATAACGTCGCTGCCGCCTGTGCGGGAGACAACTTTGACTTCTCCTCACGCATCATCCCGTTTTGCTTGAGGTGAAGCTCGTAGTCGTCAGCATCAATCTGGAACCAACCGTTCGATGTGCCTGGGTCTGCGCGCTCTTGAAATGAGTAGCTGATATCGCCGAAGGAGTGTCTTCCGGAACCAGAATGCACCGTTATGTGCGCGACACCGCTATTACGAGCCCGATTGAGAACTGTGCAGGTGAAGGACGTGGCACTAATCGGTGCGAACTTCGCTTTGATGTCTTCAACACCATTGATCTCGTCGGCCGCTTTCTGGAAGTAGTCGCAAATTTCTTGAAATGCACGATCCCGGTACTCGAGCTTGTCCACCTCGTCAAAATCTCTCTTGATACGGTACTTTGGTGTCCGAACTACCTTCCCACCGCTGCCGTGGGGCTGAAGCTCTGGTCTTGCCGATGGTAGTTCATTGGCAAGTTTGCGGAGATGAGCGACGACATCTAACCACGCAGTATTCTCGTTGGTCCATTCGGCTACTGGCTTGCCATCCTTTGGAAGTGCCTTTAGGCGGCCGAGCGGAGACGCCTTCCAGTCGCACGGCTGCACTACAACCGGCAGGACTCGCAACGTACCTTGCTCATGACGCTCAAGAGCTCGCCTAAGCTCAATATCGTAGCAATAGCCAGAACTGAGAAAATCCGCGCTTATCAGCGGAATAAAAAGATCGCACATCTCAAGGTTTGCCGAGATCGCAGCATCTATGTCGCCTCCGGCTGCGATTTTCTGATCGAACCACTCTTCGATGGCACCTTCCCGCTTCAACACTGCAAGATGCTTCGTAAAGCGCTCAAGCGCATGTTCGTCCAGATGCGAATAGGAAATGAACGCCTTGAGCCCCGTCACGGCTTTGCTCCTTTAGCGGTTGCTGGTCGGCGTAATGCGCACCGGCTTCCACGTGTTTCCAGGCTGGGTCGTTGGGGGGAGTTTGTGATTGTCTGGCACAGTTGCGTAGTTGGGCTTGGTGCCACCTCTCGGCCCGATCTCTTGATAGATGCCGCCACTAGTACCGACGTTGCTTCCAGGCGTTCTTGTCTTCGACATGTGCAGCTCCTTCTGGCTTGACCGGGCAGCTGAAATTCTCCAAAATTTCTCTGGGAGAATTAAGGAGAAAATTTGGAGAAAGTCAAGTGCTGACGGAGCTTGAGCAGCGAATGCTAAACTATATCGGCGAGTATCTTCGTGAGAACGAAGGCCGGGGGCCGACTCTCGCTGAGATAGGTGAGGCGTGCGGTGTGCATTCGGTCGGCACAGTGCATCGCTATGTTTCTTCAATTGAGAACAAGGGCTTTTTGAGTAAGGCGGGGAAGGGCTGGCGGACAAGACTGGCGCCAAACGAATTGCCATTCAGAGGCAAGATCGCCGCAGGACGGCCCATCGAGGCTATCGAAGATTCAGAGTCGATTGACGTTGGTTCGCTTGTTCTGCAACCAGACTGCTTCGTCCTCAAGGTCGAAGGTGAATCGATGAGAGATAGCGGCATACTCGACGGCGACCTGGTGATCGTGAAGCCCGCACAAACCGCCAAAAACGGTCAGATCGTGGTTGCTTTGGTCGACAATGAAGCCACTCTCAAGGAGTTCAAGCGTATAGACGGAGGCCGTCGTATCGAACTAATCCCGCATAATAAGGAGTACAGGTCACAGATCTACCCATCAGATGCCGTGGAAATTCAAGGCATTCTGCAAACGGTGGTGCGACGGTATTGATCAATAGGACGCGGCAAGCACGCCAGAAGTAGGGATCTGGTATCTGCACCAGGGGATACGTCCATATCGGTCAGCGTTCAGTCGTGTAGCAATCAGAACCGCTCCAGTCCGAAACCCACTGGTACCAGCCGCACCCTGTGACCACACCGAACGCCGCTCACCGAATAGCAAACCGCATTTCCGCTACCCCGGCCGCTACCCCGGAGCCAAAACGGCCCCATTGGCGCCTTGCCGGAAAGCGCCTCAAGACCTTGCAATCATTTGGTATTTCATGGTGGGCGGTACTGGGATTGAACCAGTGACCCCACGCGTGTGAAGTGTGTGCTCTGCCTTGGTCACGGCAGTTGCGGCACCAGCCCGGACTGCCTGCGTTCCGCCGACAGGCAAGAACCTACCCTAATATTACCCTAGTATATCTGGGCCTTAAGCCGGCATTTAACGATGCGATGACGAACGTTGCCGACATCGCTTTACTATCCGCCCGTGAGGCAGGATTATCGACGGGCGCAGCAAATTGGGACAGTCCAGGCGGTTTCTGTATCAGCTTCGCAATTCCGGAATTTTTCGATCGCAGAAGGGCCCAGACATCTTGCCCTTATCTTGGCCTCCGGCACGCATGGAATTGCCGGATCACACTCACCGGATTTTGCTTTCGCTGGTGGCGTTCCCGCGGTGCTTCTAGTCGATCCGAGGGGCCGACGACAGGCACCAGCCATCGAACGGCGGCCAGTGGCGGGGGCCGAAGTGGTGAAGGGGACTGTCGAAGTTTTCCGCATCGAGCGCTGAGAGGTACCTCTCTGCAATCGACTTCCTCGCCGGGCGATCCGATGCCTCCAGCAATTCCTGGTGGAGAACGAAGAATGCAAAGCGGTTGATCTGAACATATTCCGGATATTCGGAACCGGTCCGATTCAGCGGCGGGTGCCAATCGGGATCAGCGTACCAGTTCTTTATCATGACGGCGCTGAATGGATAACTTCCCTGTTCCTCGCCGCGCACGACCCGCGCGAGATTGCGCGCCCGCTCATAGACGTGTTCGCAAAGCCGCAGTCGGCGGGCCGGAGTGGGGTTCTCTTCCGCCCCGAGGAGGGCATGCAGGGCAAGCAGGCAGCGGAGCCTGAACTCGTGCATGCGCGCAGTGTCCTTGGGACGATTTGGTGCACCCTTTGCGGGAAGGAACATCGGGTCCCGGTCTCCCTCATCCAGCGCCTCCAAACGCATGCGCAGCCAGTCAAGCTGGTCGACGAGGGGCTTAATTGGTCCGGGAATCCGCTCGAGAAGCCTTGCCGCCAGCAAGAGACCGACGCTGATGCCGTGGCGACCGCTGCCGCCGCCTTCTCGCTCGAGCCGAAGCACCGCTTGGGCCTCTTCGATGAGGTTGGCGAGTTCAATTGCGAGATCAGGTTGATGGGCAAACGTGATCCGATCGCCAGGCGACTGTGGTAGCGGCTTGCGCTTGCGCCGAAAATCGGCGCGCCACTGGGCCACCTGCCGTCGGTGGGACTGCATCAACCGGAGATGATACTCTTCGCTCTTGATGGGGCTGCGTTGGATATTCGCGAGGATGTCGGCACGCATCAAAGGTTGGGACCTCCGCTTGGACCGCCCTTGCACGGGCCGGAAAAGATGCCCGCCCTGCTTCTTTGCTTGGAAGGCACGTTCAGCCGGATCCATTGCAGACCGGTCGTCGGTCGTCGCATTCATTGCGCCCTCCACGCATCAACACCAACACGCCAGTGGGCCGAGCCCGTTTCCAGCTCTCGATTCCGGCAATGAGTTCTGTGCGCACCAGGGGAGCCGACCACAGATCACACGCTCACTCCCCCTGTCGGATTCGCGTATCCGGATGGGCGCGCGCCGAGGCACTTTCGCCGCGAACAGCGGTCAACTTGCCGTCTTTCATGGCACCTTTGTCCGGCAGCGAGACTGACTTCCCCGGCTTCAGCGCCCGAGCAAGATCGACGCCGATGCCGTCGTTTGCATCCGTCAGCGGACCGGGAAGAAGATGAGCATACCGCTCGGTCGTCCTGATCGACCGATGCCCGATGAGGCGGCCGAGCAAAGCCAGGGGCACGCCGTTCGTGGCAGCCATCGACGCAAAGGAGTGACGCAGGTCGTGCAATCGAACGTTATCCAGTCCGGCGACAGACCGGATCGCGTGCCATGGTCCTATCATGTCCTTGATAGGTTCCCCGCGCTTTGCCCCGCAGAACACGAATGCATTTTCTTCCGTAAGAGGCAGAGCCGCAAGCAGGTTCACCGCCAGGTCGTTCAGGAGGATCGTCTTCCGGCCGGTCTTGGAATCCGGCAGAAAGAGCAGGCGCCGTTCCAGATTCACGGAAATCCATTTGAGTGTCCTGACCTCCTCGCGGCGTGCACCGGTAAGCACCAGCAGCCGAATTGCGGCAATGGCGAAGAGGCTGATGCGGCCCGCGGCCTCTGCGTCATCGAGGGCTGCGCCGAGGCGCCCGAATTCGGCAGGTGTCAGGTAGCGCTCGTGAGCTGCCTCGCGGTAGCGCCGCAAGCCTTGCACCGGGTTGGAATTGCGTGGACGCTCGCCGCGCGCTTCGGCAAAGCTCATGAGCGAGGACAAGACCGCAGCGGCGTGATTGGCCTCTCTCGGAGTCTTTCCGAGCGACACGTGCCAGCGGCCCACGACTTTCTCCGAAATTGCATCGATACGCTGCCTGCCGAACGTGGGTAGGATTCGCTTGTCGAGCAGGCGCCGGTATTCAGCCGCCGTGCGCGGCTTAAGCTTGGGGGCCACGTGCTCGTTGAGAAACTGGTTTGCGACGTCGGCGACGGTCGGAACAGCGCGGCGCCTCATGCGATCCGCCTGCGGATCGCGGAGGCGTTCGACATCGCCCAGGACGACCTTGGCCTCGCGTCGGGCCTCTTCGACCGTGAGGCGCCCGTGCCGTCCAAGCGTCAGCCGGCGCTGCTGGCTGGTGACGCGGCTGCGGTAAATCACGAAGAAGCTGGTGGTCCGGGTCCGACGCCGGACACCGAAGCCGGAGACCTCGCGATCCCACAGCACGTCGCCTGGTCCCATGTTTTCGATGACGGTCCTGGTGAGCTTGACGCGACTGCCGGACATTGCGGGACTCCACAAAACGGGGTAACAACAGGGTAACAACCCGGGCCGATTTCATCAGGCTCAAACCGATGCTTGGCGAAAGCAACATATTGATTTTGCGTTGTTGTCCAAATTGCGACGACGCGGAGAAATGTGGCCTGCTCAGATTTTCAATCTGAAAAGACGGGTTCGACTCCCGTAGGGACCGCCATTTGATTTCAATGGTTTAGTAATTGCCTGCCGTGTCATTCCGACTCCTCTTCCAGCGTCCTATTCCGACTACCGCAGCGGCTTCGCTCTCTTCTACGAGAGCGCGGTGCTCGTGCAGAGCGTTGATGCGCTGGCGTCGTGTCCGCTTGACATAGAGCCGGTGCGCATGCGGGGTCTTTGTACATCGACAGCGTCATGACTTCCGCTTCCGTGGCGCCATGGTCGCCCAACTCTGTGATGCCGCCGTGGCGGCAAGCATCGACCGTGACGTGATCGCCAAGCGTCCAGCAACCTCAGTCTGCGCCAGTGATTTGCGGTTTCTCTAATATCATTTCGGGCACCGGCGGACGCATGCCGAGCGCGTGATGCGGGCGGATGTGATTGTGCTGCTTCAGCCAGGCGTTGATGGCGACCTGCGCCTGCCGCATCGTCGCGAACCATGCGGTATTGAGCAGTTGTAGCGTCGCTAAAATACGTCAAACGCCTTGGCTACAATTAGCTGCATCAACCACTGCACAGACCACGTTCCAGACTGCAAAAAGGACACCGTAGCGCGGCGGTCTTTGAGGGGCCGTCGAAAAACCACTCGGTGCTGGCCTGCATCACTAATCCCTTATCTCGCTCACCCGGATGACAATTGGTGCCTCGATGAGTTGGGGCTTCAAGGGGGATTTGGGTACGATCTGTGACGGTTGGCTCGCAAACTCCTCGGGCGTTGCTGTGCGCCAGCCTCTGCGGCCCGGAACCTTGTCGATTGCAACCGGATAGATCGTGACCTTATCCGGCTCGAAACTCATTCGCAGGAAATGCTTGTAGTCCCTGATCCCGAGTGCGCCGAAGGCATCACCGCAATGCATGTTGAAGAGCGTGGATGTGAGCGTCCAGTAGATGCCCATGATGAGTGCGCCGATGAAGCCACCTATCAGAATGGAGACCGTGGCATAGGTTGCAAGTGATGCTGCTGTTTGGATCCAGCCTGGTAGGTCAAGTCCGCTGCCGCTCTTAAGCAGACCAAACACAATGCCCACAAGCAAAGTGCTGGGCAGGAATGCCACCAGGTTCACTACGAGCAACGCCGTCAGGTGTGCAAGGAAGTGAGCCGTACCAATGATGAGGCGCGCCAGTTGCTTCAGCAGACCTCCGCCAATCTCGACATAATATACAAGTCCCGCCCACAGACCGAGCAACATGAAAAAGAAGATCGGGCTGGCCTGTACCGCGCTGAGTACTCGCTCCGGACTAATGACACTCCAAAATGAGTGCATAAGCTGCGTTGCAACCTCTGTCTTGGCGACGCCTTCCGTTGGCTTGAATGAACTGGGATCAAGTTGGGGCGCAGATACCTGGAACGCCCACGAATAGAGAAAGTATATGGCGCCCACGAGCAGCGCGAAGCGCCTATTCCTGAATGGGAGTCCAAGGTTCTTGAGTGCCAGCAGCCTGCTGCGCGTCCGGCTGGGGTAGATCCTCGGTGTGCGATAAGCATACCGAACGAGATTGTAGGCGTTGCGCGCGAACGAGTGGCCCCGGGCTGCTTCCTTTGCTGCCTTGGCGGCGCTCTCCCGCGATCCCTCTTTGGCTGAAAGCGAATAGTCCTCAAGCGTGAAGTCGACGTTGTCGCCTTCCTTCACCACGGACTGCTCCATCCGGTTGAAAGCCAGTGGGTCATGGGGATCGGCCACGCGCGCGTGGCCCGTAGTCTTCTCCGCCCAGTGCAGCTCCAGTTCGGTCTTGAGTTGGTGGGTTGCGTGGGCAAATGCGCCGCCGCCTCCACACGTAATGAACTGTATGCCCAGATCGGGGTTCTCATAGCGGCTGTAGTGGTGCCAGTCGCCGGCGAGTACAGCACAGATCTTTGCGCCCTTCTTCCGCGCCAGCATGCTGATCTCATGCAGGTTGTCGTAGTTCTCGTGATGCCAGCTGGGTTCTGCGAGGCAGATGATGATCTTGTCGCCTGGGCGCGTGTGGTCACTGACAATGTCGAAATAGTCACGTTGAGGATCGTCGATCTCTCCTCCGAGCTGGATGTCAGGTCCCCATATCCACCAATCGTGAGGCAGTTTAATCGCGAAATAGCTGCGGTGCTGATAGCAACGCCATCCTCCGATCTGTCGTCCGATGCCGCCCGAGATCCGAACGCGGGCCGAAGTGAACAGGCTGGTGAAGGCGTTGAGACCGTCATACCAGTCATGATTGCCGGGTATCACGAATAGCTTGCGAGTTGGCACATCTGTCGAGAATGCCCAGGTGTAGGGATTGACGAGACGCTCCTGGTATTCCTGCGTTGTCGCCTGCGGGTAGGCCTGGTCACCACCCATCACGAGGATCTGACCTGCCGGCAATTCAATGTCCGGCCATCCGCTATGCGATCCCTCGACAGCGAGGCGTTCGGAGGCCATGAGATAGGCCATGGCGTAGGTTGCCTCGAACCCATCACCGAGGTCGGCAATGTAATCAACCCAGACACGCCCTTGATGATCCGTATTCAATCGCTTGTTGTGATGGGTCGTATAGGGATCGCTGTAGTCGTAACGGGCAACCAACTCGTTCTCGGACGCGACCTGGTCGGAAGCCGCCTGCATCAGACGCTGGTCGGCGTACTGGCCAATCGTGCCGGAAATGATGTCTCGGATGCCGATCTTCACAAGCAAGCCGGGATCAAACCAGTCAACCATCTGTGGCAGTTTCTTTTGCCTCAGGTTGTCGATGATCTGGTCGCCGAGCTGATCGCCTTCTCCCGAAGGTGCTGGGTGTCCCAAGAGTTCGTTTATGATTGATCGTTCAAATCCGGCAACCGTCACTGCGATGTCAGGATTGAGCAATTCTTCAACGATCTTCAACAGCGCAGCAGCGAGGGGACCGCGTAGAGCTGCATCGACCGCGAGCTTGACCGCGCTACGTTCATGAATTCCCTCTGGCAGTGTGAGCAGCGGAATATGCGCCATCCGCTTGGTTATCAGCGTGGTCAGGTACTCGGCGATTGGATCGAGACTGAGCGGCGAAAGGGATGCGTCGTGGGGATGCGCACGCTTGCTTGGCGCGATGGGCGCCTTGGCCCAGACGCGTGTCAGAGCGGCGATCGGATCGCGAATCGTGTCGGCCGGAACCTCAAGATGTTCCGCCCATAGTGCACATCGCAAGTCATGTGCGAACCGGCATACCTTCTCCGTGATGCCCGCAATACGAACTTCAACAAGATCCTCGTCGACAATTCCTATCTGCAATTCAGTATCGTTGGTCAGGCTTCGGGCGTTGAAATTTGCTGAGCCGATGGATGCATAGCAGTCATCGACGATCAGCACCTTGGAATGCACATAGACCTGCTTGCCGTCATTCCGCTCGATGTGGAACATCTTGAAGCGGTCACCACCAGCCCGCCGCAGGCGGTCAACGACTTCGTGACGCAGACGTTTTGCAACAGGCGCCAGTCCGGGCGCGTCGTAATCACGCGCAACCACCATCAGTACATGGACACCACGGTGCAGAGCCTGCTCGAGCTTTTCGACAAGCGAGCACGGCCAGACGTACTGGTCCTCCACATAGATATAGTGATGGGCCCGGCTGATCGCTCGTTCATGCGCTCGTGCGACGGTCATCTCGCCGCGGCCACCTGCGCGCGGGAACATCCCGGCAGGCAGAGTGACATTGACCTGCACCGACTGTTTGCCCATCGCTGGATATTCGGGGCGAGGATCGTGCAACGGCGTGCCGGAAGAGTAGGCGCTCAACAGCGGGTCATGGTTTGCTGGCCGCTCGTCGTTCCAACGCTCCTGGAACGCCTCGTAGATTTGTCCGATTGCCGGACCTTGAATGCGCACCTGCACATCATGCCAGCCCGGTTGGCTAGGTGTGTGCGACTCAATCATGCCAGCTTCAATGACGTCGCATTGACGTTCCTTGGCCGCATCGTGCGACGGACGATCCCAGCGGTCGAGGCAGATGTCGATACCGCCCACGTAGGCAACGTCGCGTTCACTTCGCTTCGAGAGTGCCAATATGAATTTTTGATGGTGTGCTGAGGCCGGCACGGGCGCCAGCCGGCTGTCCAGTACGACTTCACCACCAGCAGATGTCACGGCTTTCGCGAATTCAGCATTGTCACGCGCATGCCAAAACCGAAAAGGGCCTGGCATTTCGGTGCCTGGAACCTTGAACAGCAACGCCTTGACCTTGCACCCACGATGGGCGGCGGTGGTAATGGCAGTCAGTATGTTCTGACCCAGCAATTCCCCGTCAGAGATAATCGGGTTGAGTATCTGGGTGTTGGACATGCGCCAGCCTGCAATGAGCAGCGCACGGTCACATGTGTTGATGATCCCATGCAGATCGGCCATGTAGCCCATGCCGTCGACCAAGGCAGTGACGGAATTTCCCCGCGTGAAGGCCGGATTGCGTCGCGTCTCATCCTCGTCCAAAAACCAGTATTCGGGATCCGCAATAGCCATCTATTCGCCCTCAAACATTTACGCATGGGCATCGATATGAACTTAGGGCCTTACTACGTTGAACCCATCAATCGCGCCGTTCTGTCGGGAAATATCTATTCCGAGGCCAACATTGGCGTTGAGCATGGTCTATTGGAAGCGTAGCTTGCCGCGGCAGGCACCTCTGGGGTCGTTTTCATCAAATGTGATGCGCCTGAGCACCAATGAGGCGAGCCCGGATTGATGCAATAAAAATCGGCGACTTGAGCGCCGAGCTGCTTCAGGCCTCGAAAAGCTTGGCCTTAAGTCCGGCGATAAAGCGAATTGTTTGATAGGCTGATGAAAGTCAGGGCTCGTGTCCAGCCCCCTCAGTCTGGGCCATCATGTTTCGACCTATGGGAAGAGCGAACGATGACCCAGTTTTAGGGGGCAAGACAAGCCCGTAGGGAACGCCAAGCCGGTCAAGGGCTTGGCGGACCGTTATCCGCACATGACGCATCCAAGATCACGAGCAGCTGCCCGGCTGGCACGCAATCGCCACCAACCAAATTTCGTGGGACCGCGACGGCTCGCTCGAAGTTTTCGACGATGACCAGTCGTGACTACTTGTAGTAGCCGACCGCGCAGACCTGATCTCCAATGCGGGTCACGAACGAGACTTTTTGCACCGGAGCATCGCTGCCCGGACGCGGCCACTTGTAGTCGACCTCGCTCACTTCACCTTCCTTGGCAGAGCTCAACATCGTCTCTCCGAGTGCCTTGCCTTCCTTGTCCTTGAGCTCCTTGAGCGACTTGCCTACGAGCTTGGGATGCGCGGTGAAAATGCCATCGCTGACATTGGCGCAGAAGGGGTAGAGATCGCGATCCTTGAAGCCATCGGTTCCAGCAATGAATGCGGCGAGCGCCTTGGCCTTGTCGGCCTTGACCGCGGTGACGGCTTTGCCAAGCATGGCCTTCGCCTCGTCCGCACTACCGAACTCGCCAGCCTGAGACGTGACGGCACTCGCGGCAAAGGTGAGCATGCATGTGGCGGCCATGAGAGATTTGCGCAGCATGAGTTTCCTCCGGGGTTTTGTTGGATGTACCAGCGTGTCACCGAGGGCGCTCAGCTGCCATTAGACGGTAGAATGAACCGAATTCGCTTGCCCATCCACACGCCTTGATCGCCCCCGCGAGGCGCGCGACGATATTCATCGGGTTGCCATCGAGAACACACATTAGTGGACGAACCGCCCCCAAGAGCGGGCATTGTGCATCCCCCGAGCACAGGGAAACTTCACGCGCACATCGGCCCACCAGCGTGTCGCGCAATGTCAGCAGTAGCGTGAGCGGCCGATCGTTCCAGGTCGACTGGCTATCAGCCGCTGTTTCTCAGTCCGGCGGCGATGCCGTTGATCGTGAGGTGAATGCCCTTCACGACATCCTCTGTCGTATCGCCGCCACGGTAGCGCTTGAGCAGCTCAAGCTGCATGTGATTGAGCGGATCGATGTAGGGGAAGCGGTGCTGAATCGACCGTGCCAGCAGCGGATTCTTCTGCAGCAGATCCGTGTGGCCCATGATTGCCAGAACGGCGTCGACGGTGTGCTGCCACTCCGCGCGAAGGCGCTGGAATATTGAAGTGCGCAGGCTCTCGTCCTCCACGAGGTTCGCATAGCGGCTTGCAATCGCTATGTCGGATTTGGCCAGCACCATGTCGATGTTCGACAACAGCGCCTCGAAGAACGGCCAGTTGCGATACATGTCCTGCAGAGTGGTCAGACCATCCTCGGGATGACTTTCGAGCCACGATTTCACAGCCGATCCGAATCCGTACCATCCCGGCAGCATGAGACGGCACTGCGCCCAGCTGAAGACCCACGGAATTGCGCGCAGATCCTCGATCCGGCTGGACGTCTTGCGCGAGGCGGGGCGGCTGCCGATATTGAGTTTTGAAATCTCGCCGATGACCGTCGACTGGAGGAAATACTGCTCGAAACCTTCAGTCTCGTAGACGAGGTGGCGATAGCTGGCAAAGGCGGTGGCCGACAGTTCCTCCATCACCTCGACATATCGCAAGTCCGGCGCGGTGCGTGCTTGCGGCAGCAGCGTCGCCTCCAGCGTCGCAGCGGCTAGAATTTCGAGGTTGCGCCTGCCCAGTTCTGCATTCGAATATTTGCTGGAGATGACCTCGCCTTGCTCGGTAATGCGGATTGCACCCTGAACGGCACCACCGGGCTGGGCAAGTATGGCCTGGTAGCTCGGGCCGCCGCCGCGCCCGACCGAACCGCCTCGGCCATGAAAGAGGCGCAGCTTGATGTTGTGCCGGCGGAACACGTCGACGAGTGCCGTCTCAGCCTTGTAGAGTTCCCAGCCCGAGGTGAGATAACCGCCATCCTTGTTGCTGTCGGAATAGCCGAGCATCACTTCCTGCCAGCCGCCACGGCTGCCCAGCAAGGTGGAATAGAGCGGCAGGCCCAGCAATTCGTCCATGACGCGGCCGCAGTTGCGCAGGTCTTCGATCGTCTCGAACAGCGGCACTATGTTGACCTGCAGCGTGCTTTGATGCGGCAGGTATAGACCGGCCTCCTTGAGCAGCAATGCAACTTCCAGAACGTCGGATGCACTGTCGGCCTTTGAGATGACGTAGTTCGGCACCGCTGCCGCACCGTACTGTGCATGTGCGGTCGCTGCTGCTCGTAGAATGGCAAGTTCCGACGCCGTCTCGGCCGAATAGTTGACGAATGGCGACGTGAGCAGCCGTGGCGTGCCGAGTTCTTCGAGCAGCAAGGATATTCTTTGCGCCTCGCCGAGTGCCGAATATTGGAGGCCGGGACGGCTGGTATCTATGAGCTCCGATACGACACGCTCGTGCACGTCGGAGTTCTGTCGCATGTCGAGGCTGGCCAGGTGGAAGCCGAACACGTCGGCCGCCCGGCGCAGATCACGCAACCGGCCTTTGGCAAGTAATGCGGAGCCGTTGACGCCCAAGGATCGATCGAGTGTGTCGAGATCTCTCGCGAACTCCGCACAATCAGCGTAGACGGGCGCAACGCCAACGGCATGATGCGCCGCCTCAAGGCCGTCGAGAGCCAATGCTGTCGCCGACAACCGCGCGTAGATGCCAGCGATCGCCCGTCGATAGGGCTCGTCTTTTCTATGCTGAGACGTGTCGGGCGAGCGGTTGGCAAGGGCGGCCAGATCTTCCGAAACGCCCACAAGCCGCCCGTCGAGAGACAACTCGCTGCCCAGCGTGTGCAGCTCCGACAGATAGAATTCCATGACCTTGCTGCTTTGAAGGCGTAGGGCATCGCGCAGGACATCAGCCGTCACAAATGGGTTTCCGTCACGGTCGCCGCCGATCCAGCTCCCCATCCTCAGGAACGAAGCCAGCCCGAATTGCTTCCAAGACCGGTCGGCGGCGGCAAGCGTATCCTCAAGCGTTGCATAAAAGTGCGGCAACTCGCGCAGGAAGACGTAGTCGTAATACGAGATGCCGTTGCGGACTTCGTCGAGAACCGCAAGCTTGTTCGACCTCAATACCGACGTTTGCCACAGCACAAGGATGGCGCGGCGCAATGCTTCTTCGCATGCTTCCTGTTCCTCGCCAGTCAGCGACGTTCGGTCCCTTTCTTCGAGCCTCTGGGCGATTTCCATCTCGCGATCGAGGGTGCTCTTGCGCCGCACTTCGGTTGGATGCGCGGTCAAAACCGGAATGACCTGGGCCTTGGCAAAAAACTCCTCAAGCGAACGATCCGCGATGCCGGCCTGCTTCACCCGCGAAAGTGCAAGTGCCATCGTTCCTTCTCGCGGCGCCGAATTGGCAAGCGCATGGGCGCGTGCGCGGCGAATGCGGTGCTGGTCCTCGGCAATGTTGGCCAGGTGGGAAAAGAAGCTGTAAGAGCGGATAATGTGGGTCGCTTGCGATGGGGATAGGGAATTCAATGTGGCTTCCAGTTCGCGTTGCGCGATGGCGTCATCGCCGCGGCGGAACCGGATCGAAAGCTGGCGGACACGCTCGACCACATCGAATGTTGCTGCCCCTTGCTGCTCCCGCACTGTATCGCCGAGGATGCGTCCCAGAAGGCGGATATCTTCCCGCAAGGGGAAATCCTTGTCTGCGATCCCAGCCGTTTCATGGGGAGAGCTGTCCTCGTCAAAGAGCCGTTGCATTGAATTTCTCCCACATGTCGGAAGCAGTCAGATTTCCATGACGAGCGACGACGCGCGAGGAGGCGCGGAATTCGCCCAGCAATGCAAGCCGGCAAGCGCCATCACAGTGGACCCGGCCCCGGCCTGCAGCGCTCCCATTGTCACACTACAATCGCTGGTCGTCGAGCCGTTGGCGTGTGCAAGAGGCCCGGTGAAGTTCTAGTTCTTTCCTCCCATCTGCCCCCCTGCCTGATGGCGGTGCAGCCCATTCGAAACGCAGCCGCTAGACACCGAAGCAGTGTTGCAGCGGGTCCTGCGAGGCCAAATTATCGTGATCGGCGGGATGAGTTGCATGCGCCGCTTGCCCATGTGCTAACGTCTCGTCAGGGATGGCACGAGGGACGAGATCCGTGCCGGGCTCTGCGCTGGATGCAATGCTGCCCTGACAAGAATGCGCTGACAAGAATAGCGTCCGCAATGATGGGAGGAGATGAGAGGTGTGCAGGCGAGACCGGCCGGGCCCCACTCGTTCCAGCCCCGCGGCCGGGCGCGTTGTGCAATTGCTCGCGATTCTGCTGCTGCTTGGAGCAAGCTGTTCCCAGGTGCGCGCGGCTGGTGGGCTTCCACAGTATGGCACGCCAACGCGTGGAGCAGGGGCGGCCGGAGTGGACACGGCCCTGATCGTCTCGATGGACGTCTCAAGCTCGGTGGACGAGCGCCGCTATCAGATACAGTTGGAAGGTATCGCCGCCGCGCTCGAGGATAAGGGCGTGATCGACGCCATTCTCTCAGGGCCGCGCAAGTCGATCCTGTTCGCGGTCGTGTCATGGGCGGACCGACCCAAGCTGTCATTGCCCTGGATAAGGATCGCAAGCAAGGAGGATGCCGCTGTCGCAGCACTCAAGGTACGCACCATGCCGCGTGAGAATGGCGACTTTACATGTCTGTCGAAAATGCTGCGGTTCGTGACCGACAAGATTGTCCCGCAGATCCCCGAGCCCGCGCTCAAGGTCGTCGTCGATGTATCGGGCGATGGATCGGACAACTGCAACACGGACGAGCCGGCCAAGGCCGTGCGCGATGAAATGAATGGACGTGGTACCACGACCAATGGTCTGCCGATCCTTGAAGGCCGTGAGGCGGCAACACTTGAAGGTTGGTACCGCGAAAACGTCATGGGTGGACCCGGATCCTTCGTTCTGCCGGCCAATGGCTTTGAGGATTTCGGACGCGCCATCCGCCAGAAATTCGTCGTCGAAATAAGCGGCAACGTACCGAGCCCCGGGCCTTTCGCAAGTTCCCGCCAGTAGAGCATTACGCAGTGCAGGAAAACCGCACCGGCCAGTAGAACGTGCGCGGCAAAGTTGGATTTGCCGCCACTCAATCGGTAATGGCGCGGTCGAGGTTCTTGGCCGATTGCAGCCCCAGTGCGGCGTCACGGCCGACAAGACCTAACAGCCGCGCCGAGTTGACGTCCGCTCCCGTGAAGTCCGAGCCGCTTACGTTCGCACCCGTCAGATCCGCCCCGCCCAATTCAGCACCCATCAGATTGGCGTTGCCGAGATCTGCTTTTCCAAGCCGGGCATATTCAAGCACCACGCGCGCCAGATTGGCATCGCGGAACGATGAGCCTTGCAGGTCGGCCGACTTGAAGACGCCGCGCATGAGACCCATCGATTGGTTCTTCATGTCAGCGGAAAGATCGGCGCGATCGAACAAAGCACCCTTGAGGCTCGCACGCGAAAAGTCTGCGGCAACGCGGGCATTGCTAAAATCCGCACCGTCGAGCTTGGCGCCCATCAACTGTGTCGAGAACAGGCTTGCACCTTTCAAAGAGGCACCGGTGAGATCAGCTTCGAGCCCCCACGCCTGATCGAGTACAGCGCCGTCAAGCCGTGCCTTGCTGAGGTTGGTGCCATTGATCCGCGCCGACTGCAGATTGACGCCAGATAGGTCCAGCCCCGATAGATCAAGTCCGTTGAGCCGCCGGGCTGAGAGGTCAATGCGTTCACCGGATCTGCTCGCGGCGATGAGGTTTTCGATGTCCTCTCGGGACAGGTCGGCCTTTGTGAACTCATCGGACTTGAGATCGAGGTACTGCGTCATGTCCTGCGCCATGGCGGCGGGGGCCAACGACTTCACGCCGATGGCCAAGGCCAAACCAGCTAGGCCTGCCAAAAATGCAGTAGCCCGCCATGATCCGGCGAGAGTGGCGAAGCGCTTCGCAATACACGGCATAAGTTGAACCTCGCAGACGACTGGCGACGTTAAGCGTGCGGCCATCAGTGGAGCATCAACCCTCATACGAATTTGGGGGGCACATCGTTACCGGCGCAATGACCGCAATGGACGGAGCAACTTAAATGTCGGCGGCCGATCGCAGCCCACAGAGCCAATGGGCATGATTTTTCGGCCTAGATGTCCTGGTCGCTCGCCGCCCCGCACTTCCACTTCACGATGCGCCATCCGGGATGCTCGCTTGCCCACTTGCTGAAATGAGGCGGCGCATTGAAGAGGCACTTGCGCGCATCGACATCCATCATCAGCGGGATCTTGTAGTCCTTGCAGACGCCGGGGTCTGAGATCAGGCAGGCGGAAATGATGATGGCAATCATGCTGCGTCCGATCGGAGTTGAGGCAAGGCCCCAAATCCTACACGAGAAATCGGATTTAGCGTTCACGAATGTGTGAGGCGGCCTATGGCTGAGCAGCAGGATGCGCGGTCCGAAATGGCGCAAATGGGATGGCTCCACCGGCGCCAATCGCGGCAGACAGCTCGGATTTCCAACGCCTTCAGCTTGTCAGCAGCAGCTCGCCCTTGCCGAAGATCGACAGATCGCCGGAGTACTTGCGCACTTTCGCCGGAAGCGGCGGCGGCGAAAGCTCACCCAGGCGCTGGGCAGTATCGCGCGACAAGATACGCAGGATCGTCAGGTCGTGCATGCCGCCATCGCCGAAGGTGGAAATCATCCGCGAGACCGATGGCGCGATCAGCGTGCCGCGCCGCATCTGCAACCCGGGCTCGTCGCCGAAACCTTTGGTGGTCCATAGCGTGCCGCCCATCAAGCGCGTGCCAGCCCACTTCCCGAACATGCCGCGCGCGATGATGGTGCCGCGGCGCATGCGATCGCCAGCGCGTTCGCCGATGTCGCCATCGACAACGATCGTACCGCCCTGCATGCCATATTGTTCGCCAGGACGCAGGCCGCCAACGAGATCGCCCGCCGAACCTTTTACGTGCACGACGCCGCCCTTCATCGCCGCGCCGAGCCCAAGGCCGACATTGCCGCCGATTTCAAGCCTGCCACCCTTCATCTGTGCGGCGGCGAAGACGCCGACCTCTTCCGTGACGACGAGCGTACCCGCATCAAGCTTCGCGCCGACGAAGTCGAAGCGATCCGAGCCACCGGAAATCCGCAGCGTGTCGCCCGCGGCGCCGGCAACCGTGAACACATCGCCAACTGTCACATGAGCCTTCGATGTGCCGATGCCGATCTTGGCGACATCACCTGCCGTCATGCCAGCCAAGGCAGAAGGCGTGAGCCCCGACAGGTCGAGGCGCTCGGCCGGCGCGGCCTTCAGCTTCAGCTCAAAGCCGCTCATGGCAACAGATCCTTCAGGTGATAGTGGTGCTGACCCAGGTTGCCGCCATAGTTGCCGGCGGTGATGCGCGTGACGCCCTTGGCCGCGCCGCCGCCAGTGATCGACGTGATGCCCGCGCGCATGGCGTCCGCGACGGATTTCGAGGTCAGGCCATCGATGACGATCTCCAGAACCGCGAGCGTATCGGGCGACAATTCGGATTTGACCGCGCCGCGCAGCGTCGGACAGAAGGCATCGTTGGTGGACGCAATGACGCCCTTGTATTTGGAACCGACCTTGGAGCCCGAGCGCACGATGCCGCCAGGAAATGGCGTGATGACATCGTCGATCTTTGCCATCGCCGCGACCGCGTCTTCGCAGACTTCGAGCAGGCCTACGCGATCCTTGCCCAATACCAGCAAGTTGCCGCCACCGACCGCCTCTGTGGTGACGCCGACGGTGTCTTCGGCAATGAACTCGCCATCCATCACAGGCACGCGCCAGAAGCGGCGGGCGCCGAGCTTCTTGGCCGTCTGCCAGCCGTCGCCGAAGTAGCGGAAGCCCGTCGAAAGCTTGATCTTGTCCTTGGCCTCAAGCCCGTTGTAGCAGGCGGAGCCCGGGCTCGTCAGAACGCACTGGCCAACGCGATTCTTGAGCTGTCCGGCCACCATGTCAGGCGAGAACGAGAAGATAAGGCACCTGACGCCCGGTCGGCCATCAGGTGTCTCGTCCGGGCTCAGTTCGCGGTCGATGCCGCATTCCGCGCCGCAGCCGATCACCGATGTGCCGAACCCTGTCATGGTGACGGCCGACTGCATTGCCCATTTGGCGCTGTCGGCTGTGATGATGATCGCGGTGCCCGTCATGCCGAACGCTTCCGCGAACGTGTCGTCGATCGAGACGCCGTTGATGTTGGCTGCTTCCTTTGCCATCACACACGCGCTCCCGTCGGCTGCACGACAATGCTGCCCCTGTCGAAATCTATGATCTCGTCATCGTGGAGCTTGAAGTTGTCGAAGCTGATCGTGTGATAGCGCGTGAAATAGTCACGCAGCGATTTCTCGATGCCCTTGTCGTAATCGGGCCGCGCAACATGGGTTGCTCCCTGCACGACCTTGACGATTTTGCCATCGCGCACGATCAGCTCGCCGTTCTTGAAAACATATTCAGGCGTCGTGAACATCGCTTCCCGGTCGGCATTATCCTTGTAGATGGTGATGTCGCCCCACGCGCCGGGCGCCAGATGCCCGCGATCGGCAAGACCCAGGCTGCGCGCTGGACCTGCTCGCGTCATGATCGCGATTTCATAAAGCGAATACTCGCGGTCCAGTGACGCGAGGATCGAAGCCTTCTGCGCGTCGGGATGGATCTTCTGCATCATGTCGGCACGGAAGCCCTTGTCCATGAGCAGCCGGATGAGGTGAGGGTAGGTGGTGAATGGCGCGCCGTTGGGGTGATCGGTCGTCAGGAACACGCGCCAGGGATCGTCGACGAGCAGGAAGATCTCCAGGCCGATCGCCCATTGCAGCGCGTTGACGAAACTCTTGTCCTTGTACTTCATCGGAACGACGCCGCAGCCCGCATCGCACTCGATGTCCATCATCACCCATTTCTTCGGATGCGCGGACTTTGCGTTTCCGTACTGGCGCATGGAATCGCCCGATGCGGTGCAGGTCTGGCCGAACAGGATCTGTCCGACGTCGATCGACACGTTGCCGTGCTGGTTGACGAGTTCGGCCACCTGTGCGGCACCTGAGGAGAACTTCTGGTCGCCCTCGGTGCCATAGGAATGGAACTGGATGTGGGTGAGGTGGACAGGCAGCCCTTCCATCGCGCGGATGGTGGCAAGCGTGGTGTCGACATTGCCCGGCACGCCGAGATTGCAGCCATGGACGTGCAGAGGATGCACGACGCCGAGTTCCTTCAAACCGCGCGCCAGCGTGCGCAGGATGTCGCGCGGGCTGACCCCGTAATGCGCGTGGGCTTCGTCGAGGTCGAGCTTGCGCTGGTTGAATTTGAACGCCGAAATGCCGCCCGGATTGACGACCTTGACGGCAATTGCCTGGCTCGCATGCATGGTCCAGGCGATATAGTCCTTGATCGCCTCGAAGTCCTGCCGCGCCGCCATCTGGCGCAGCAGGAAGTCGTCTGACCCGAGCATCGCGAAGGCGCCCTTGTCGATCATCGGCGTGTCGCCCATTTCCATGTGGGCCTGGCGCGCATTGGCCGGCAGCATGGCGGGTTCGAAGCCGGCGGTATACCCCATCTCGGCATAGCGGTAGCCGGCAGCCAGCGTCGATGGCACGGCAAATCCCGTCCCCGACCGCGTGAGCGCGGTGCGATGCACCTCGTGTCCGCGATGATCCTCCGGCAGCATCATGCGCCCGATCGTCATCTTGCCGCCGCCGATGTGCGTGTGCGGGTCGATCGCGCCAGCCATCACGACGCGGCCTGAGACATCGTATTCCGCGTCAACCTTTGCGGACGGGTCAGCGGCCACGATCCGGCCGTCGCGCACATGGATGTCGCGGACTTCGCCGTCAACACCGTTGGCCGGGTCGTAGACGCGACCGCCTTTGAGCTTGATGAGCATGCCAGTCGTTTCCGGTTCTCAGGTCCGCTGCAGCGCGGCTTCTATGTTCAATGCGACTTCGGTAAGACGCGGCAGCGGCGTTGACCTCAGGCGCTTCAGGGGAAGGGAGACCACGCTGTCGCAGCGTACCAGCCGCCCGCCGTGATCGAGCCCTGGTGTGCCGACGGGAATGAACACGTCAGGCGCGCGTGCAAGCTTGATGTTGGGCGAACCGATCACGATCATGGGCAAATCGGTCTCAGGCGGCGCCACCGGCACCGGCCCGAAGCTGGAGATCCACACCAGCAGGTCGCCCTCGCCAGCCTTAAGCATACGCGCCACGTCGTGGCGGTAGGGATCGTAATCGGGAGCACCGCTGGCAAACGACACGCGTAGCGGGAAGCCTGTCTGCCACGAGCAGACCGAAGCGGCACTCTGCGCACCGTCGTTTCCGCTCAACGAGAGCCCCACGAAACGGGTCGTCTTGTTCATGTCGCGGACGATGTCGGACACCATCTGTACGGCAAGGTCGGCATCGGCGAAGGTGAGTGCATGCGGCGCCCAGACCGCGACGCCATAGCTTGCCGCCTTCATCCGCCCTGCCAGATCGGTGAGTGTCGCGGCCGGGATGCCTGCAGGCGGCGGAGCCGTATGCGGCACATCCTTCAAGACAGCCCGTAAGGCGCCAAGCAGGGGCGGGATCTCTTCCGCTTGGCACGCGATCTCGATCACATCGCCAATACGTCCACCCTTGACGCCAGACTTCGCGTTGCCACCGCAGCCGATGAGCACGACCGTCCGCTTGTCAGCATCACCATCGAACATCGCTTCAGCGGGCGAGGCGATCCGTTCAAAGAAGCGCGGATGTTCGGCCGCCAGATCAACGCCGACGATAATCAGGAGATCGGCCCGGTTGCGCGTCTCCGTCAGCGTCGACATGAACCAGCCCTTGGTCTGCAACACACCCATGTTGCGCGACATGGCGGCGCTGAGCGCGTGGTCGACGACGCCTCCGGCACGATCGGCGAGCGCGAGGACCGCGCGCATGCCTTCCACGTCTGTCCCAAGTCCGCCGATCAGCGGCTGTCGTGATTGATTGAGCCGGGCAGCGGCTTCCGCGATCGCCTCCGGCAATGTGGCGTCCTTGCCGCCGATCTGAGGAACGGCGCTTGGCACATCGTGCTCAAATCCGGCTTTGGCCTTTTCGCAGCCGTTCTTCGTGACGGTAAGCTTGCCGCCGTTGCTTGCCACTGAAAGGTCGTCGCAATGCAGTCCGCAGAACGGACACGTCACGAAATCATGGTTAAGCTTGTCGGTATCAGCCAGCGTCGCGATGCCTTGTTGGGTGCCAGGCATTCTTCTTGTTTCTCCCGATCCGTGGCGGGTTATGTCTCCCGAACCTTGGGCGACGACAAAAGCACGGGATGGAGCGAAGCACAACACTCCTTCCAACCGCGCCGGCAAGCCGTACTTTTAAATCCAATGTACCGCAACACAACGCCGTGAGCAGCCGCCGTCCTGATTTGCGCCACGGTTTCGAGGTGGCTATGGTCCCGGCACACCCGAACGCCCAACGTGGCACTGCCCAGTCAGGAGGAACTGCAAGATGATTCGAGCCTTGGCCGCGACTCTGGCCCTTTCAGCGTTGGCTCTTGCTATCGGCCCGCAATCCGCGGACGCACATGGTCCCAGCCGTCAGAAGGTCATCAAGTCCGTCGAAATCAACGCGGCTCCAGACAAGGTCTGGAAGATCATCGGCAACTTCCAGGATATCGGCTGGCACCCGGCGGTCGAGAAGACCGAAGGCACCGGCGGCAACGAGTCGGGTGCCAAGCGCACCATTACGCTGAAGGGTGGCGGTCAGATCCACGAGGCACTGACGAAATACGACGCCGCTGCGCACTCGATGAGCTACGAGATCACCGAAGTCGACATGAAGGTTCTGCCGGTGAACAACTACTCCTCGACACTGTCTGTCGAAGGCGAGGGCGATAAGTCGGTGCTCAAGTGGAAGGGCGCCTTTTATCGCGGCTTCATGAACAACGATCCTCCGCCCGAATTGAACGACGAAGCTGCCGTGAAGGCCGTGACAGGCGTCTACGAAGGCGGCCTCGCGGCAGTGAAAAAGGCGGCTGAGGCCGGCGGCTAGGCCCCATGCAGAACGGGCTGGTAAGACGGCGGCAGCGGTTGGTGGACCTCCGCCGCACCGGCGGCTGCCTTATCGGGCATCTTGGCGCCGCCACGGCGCTGCTCAGTTGTTGGGCGGTGGCATCGGCGGCTTTGGCTGCCGATGCCGGTGGTCCAGCACGACAGACAGCCGTTGAGACTTCCTCGCCTGACCGCGCAATGGCGGTAAAAAATCTTGCCTACACAACCAATCAGAATAGCGAGACCGTTTCGATCGTAGGTCTGGGCGGTAGAACGGCGCCGATGAGCGTGCTTGCTGAGATCAAGGTGCCAGGCAAACCCGCCGGCATCGCGCTCTCGCCAGACCGCAAGACAATCTATGTGACAGCGCCCGAAGCCAAGGAATTGGTTGTAATCGATGCGTCATCGCGCAAGATCCGAACCAGGATTCCTGCGGGGCAGGGGCCGCTTGGAATTGCCGTCAACCCGGTGACGGGTGCGATCCTGGTGGCTGACTGGTATGAGCACAAGCTCCGTGTGATCGACCCGGCAACGCTGCAATTGACAGCGGAGGTGGCGACCGGCAAATCGCCATCCGGCATCGCCATCACCCGGGATGGAAAGCTGATCCTGACGGCCGACCGTGATAGCAACCAGGTCAGCATCATCGATGCCGCGACCCTTCAGGTAACGGCGGCGGTCCCTGTCGGTGACCGCCCATTCGGCATCACGGTCGATGCCGCCGGCACGCGCGCCTATACGGCGAACGTGCGCTCTGATGACGTCAGTGTCGTCGACATCCCGTCAGCGAGGACCATCGCCACCTATAAGGTAGGGCGCCGTCCCTATGCCGTAGCGCTTGCCAGTGGCAAAGCCTTTGTCACGGATCAGTATGCAGGCACCGTGACCGTGGTCGACCTGTCATCCGGCAAGACCATAAAGTCGATCCCCGTGGGCGAACACCCCGAGGGCATCGAGGCCGACGCCAGCGGACGCCACCTTTATGTTGCCTGCTGGATGGAGAACACGCTGGAGCGGATCGACAGCACCACGCTCAAGGTTACTGGCAAGGTCGAAGTCGGCGACGGACCTCGTGCATTCGGAGCGTTTCTCGATGCCGCAGGCCAGGATGCCGCCCGGGCAAGCCCCAAGGATGCGCACTGAAGATCCGGGAGGCGTTGAAAATTGCCGCATCAACCCAGGCGCTTCACGCAGATTTGCGTTTGCCGCCGCATGCGGCAGGGCCATGGCCGTGTATAGACTATGTCTTGAAATTTCTAGTGATATCGGCCATCTCGCCGCTATGACGGGAAGATGTGCGGCGCATCAGGTCGCCGCACGCCCAACGACAAGGCCGGGCACACCGGCCCTCAAGGAGGAATAATGTTGCCAAGACCGATCCGCGCCACCGTTGCCCTGGCGATGCTCGTTGCCCTGCCGTTCGCCGCCGCTACCGCCGCCCCCGCCGAACCAGCACCCACAGCGATACTTTTCGACGCTCAGCACCTGGCAACCACCGCAAAGGGCGACAAGCTCGTCTACGATCTGACGCGCAAGGTCTCCGAACCCAAGATTCAGGGTGAGCCTTTCACCGACACCATCACCGTTGATATTGCGAACGCAGAGCCCAACGGCACGCGCGACGTCGTCGTCCACGTCATGACCGGGGAGCGCGCCCGCCCGCCACAAGCGATTTCGGGAATGACGGGAAACCCGCTGCTCGTCGTCTTCCTTGACCGCGCGGTCAACAACCTGGCGATGCTGGCCGGCGGCAGCCGCCCGTTCCTGAAGAACAAGATCAAGTCGAGCTTCGTCCTTAATCCTGAAATCGCACCAGCCGAGATCACATACAAGGGCAACAAGGTAGCGGGTCACTGGATCAAGGTGACGCCGTTTGCTGGCGATCCCAATGCGCTCAAAATGATGGGCTACGACGGCATGTCGCTGGAGATCGTGGTGTCTGACAAGGTCCCCGGCCATTTCGTCAATCTGGCATCGCATTATGCCAGCCCCATGAAGGGTAGCCCGCGCCTTGATGAGACAATCACGCTGGAAGGCGTTGGTGAGATCAGCCAGAAGGGGGGCAAATGAAACCCCGCGCGATAGCAGTGGGCTGCGCACTCGCACTTGCGCTTTCGCCCGCCGCGGCCCAGTCGGCCGAATTGCCGTTGAACGACTACCCGACCTCGGCGCGGGCGGACTATGTGTTCGCGTGCATGCAGGTCAACGGCCAAACCCGCGAAAATCTGCTCAAGTGCTCCTGCTCGATCGACATCATCGCCGAGCTTCTACCCTATGCCGATTACGAGGAGGCCGAAACGATCATGTCGGTCGTCCAGAAGGGCGGAGAGAGCGTATCGGTCTTCCACTCGCCGATGTTTGAAGAAAAGATAAAGAAGCTTAGGCGCGCGCAGGTGGAAGGCGAACTGCGGTGCTTCTGAGCGATTGACGATCACCGGGCATAAAACTCACGCGCACGTCTGCCGTCACACGAGGCCACGTCGTGCAAAACAAGCCATATCTCGCAAAAGTAGAGCGCCGCCCTTGGAGCGGTTCCGGCTAAAGCGGAACGCTAAGGCCGCGACTGCGGCCCGGCGCCTTGCTCCGCCCCACAGAGCAGCCCGAGCGATAGCGAGGGTTAGCTGCGTGAGCGAACAAATCTGGATCGTTTCAACTCAAGTCTGAAACGATCTAGCAGGACGGCGCTATCGTTGAACCCGGGTTCGCCTGTTCGACTTTCACCCGAGGCGATCAAGAACCCTTGGGGTTGTGGCGTACTGTGAAGACCGAACCGTCGGTGTCCTTCGCCGTCACTGTGATCTCACCGGCGTCTCCCGCACCATAGGTGAAGCGGATGTTGGGGTTCTCCGAAAGCGAAATGCCCCCCTCCATGGTGAAGATGACATCGTTGCCGCGCTTCACTTCCATCGATTGCACATACTTGGCCGGGATATAGAGGCCAGTGAGCTGGTTCATCTGCATGCCCGAATAGTTCGGGTGGCGGATCATCACTTGTGCTTCAGGCATGAGCGGCGTCTGGTTGGCTTCGTAGAGGCGCAACTTCATCTTGCCAAGCTGCGCCAGTGCCTGCTCCGCGTCCTTGAGCGCAGGGGCTGAGCAGCCTCCGGCAGCCTTTACGAACTTGGTTGCCATGTGCAGGTTGCCGTCGGTTGTCTCCAGCACGGCGCGAACATTGGAATACATGTCGACTCGGACGCGGGTCGATATCATGCGCTCGCCAACCCCTGCCGCAGGACCGAATGTAAAGGTCGCGGCAACCGGCATCGGATTTTTCTCGATCACCAGTGTCAGCGCCTTGGCTTTTGCTGCGACCTCTGCTGGGATTTTCATGGTAATCGGCACCACGGCAGCGTCGTCCGCGCGTACAGGAGCCTCCAGGGCAACCGCACCGTCATCTTCCGCGATCATGCGGTCCGCGTAGAGATCCTTGCGGATGCCCGGCCACATGTCTTCGTCGGCAGGTGCCTGGGCAGCCGCTGGCGCCAGCGCCAAAGCGAACCCAAGAATTATCCCACCGCAAATGCCGGCAGCACGGCTGCGAAAAGCAGTCTTTTCGAACACCATGGCAGCGTTTCCTCTCGCTTCTTGCCGCTGCATGGGCGCTCAAACAGCGGTTTCAGTTATTCTTGATGCGACGCCAAAATCTTCCGGAAATCAGCTTGGCGCCGATACTAGCATGCTCATAGAGCTCATGGCGAGCAGGTGTGTGGCTGGTAATAGCCGCAACTACTCCCACTCCAATTCGGCAAATGCCGCCGAAATGTTACGGCCATGAAACTCATCGAAGAGTTCCCATTGGTCTTGCTCTTCCCTGGCAACAGTGGCAATGGCGTCGCTCATGGTGCGGCCTTCGCGGATCGCGGCGCGAACGCCACCTGCCACCGCACCGAGATAGCGCTGCACCGGACGGGCGGCATCGGGCCAGGGCATGGCAGCCGGTCCATGACCGGGCACGATCTGTTTGACGCTCTGCCCGGCGAGAGTATCGAGTAATGCCAGCCAGCCTCGGATGGAGCCATCGAGCGTCGGCACATGGCCTGAAAAGATCAAATCGCCAGTGAACAGTATGTCGGTCGCGGAATCATGGATCGTCAGGTCATTGTCTGTGTGTGCAGTTGGCCGCGCGGTGAGTGTCAGACGCCGGCCGCCCAGTTCGATCGACTGGCTGGAGGCCACGGCAACGGTCGGCACTATGATCTCAGTGCCTTCAAACGCTTCCGCGCCCACGGCCTGCATATTGAAGGCGAGATAGCGTTCAGCGCGGGCAGTAAGTGCAGCACCTAGCTTCCCATGCCCCACGAACGCCGGGTTGTCGGCCTTGAACGCCGCATTGCCCAGAACATGGTCCGGGTGCATGTGGGTATTGATGACATACCGGATGGGCCGGTCGGTCAGTGATCGGATATGATCGCGTAACGCCCGGCCGACCGCAGCTGTGCCGCCGGTGTCGATCACGGCGACTGCATCCGCTCCGATGACGAAACCGGTATTGCAGATGTCGCCACCATTGCCGGGCGTATAGACCCCGAGTTGGCCGCGGTGGACGAATACCCCGCTGCCGATTTCGCGCGGGCGCCCATCCCCTGAAGCTGCAGTCCCGGTCGGTGCCTCGGCCATTGCCGATCCTGTCAGGCTGAACCGCAAGCCGATGAGCAGGCCCATGCCGGCGATAGCTGCGCTGATGGCTTGCCTGCGGTCACATGCGAGCCCCGGCGAACCAACTCCCGCAATGCCAGTCGCGATCCTTCGAGCGACTTTATTGGGCTTGCCTGATCGCCGCCGATTCAATCTGTAGCTCCACATCCGCCCTCGCCACATGCTCGAACATCGCGGCAAAATGGGCGCGGCAATTCACGCTTGCGAATATCTGCGAATATCATTGGATGGTCGCGCGGAGTTTGCCAATCAAACCTGCGCGATGTCTGAGAAAAAATATCAGAAACAAAACGTGCAGCGCAGCAATGATGTGCTGCAGCGCAAAAGGCCCCGAGTTTATGTGCTTCAAATAGGTCAATATACGCGACCTATTCCTCAATTGAGCAATCTTGCGGGCAATTGGCACTCGATGGAGGTCGACCTTAGCCTTGCAAGCCAGTGGAAAAAGTGTCTAGATGCCGCTCGGTAGCTGCGACTTCAGGACCCATCACGACCAAGTGACGCGGGTTCGTTTCGTAGGTCCGCCGGAGCATAACCAATAACAGGACACTTCCCTTTAGTCCTCTCCGCGGCCCGTGACACGCTGACGACAGCTGCCACCTTGCAAGCGTGGCAAGAACCTTAAGGAGGAAGCGCGATGCGAAAGAGTGCACTCGTCGGTGCATTGCTCGCCACTACGTTCATCGCTTCGCCCGTTTTGGCGAACGACGACGTTCTGAAGCAGACGGCAGATCCAAATCAGTGGGTCCTTCAGACTGGCGATTATTTCAACCAGCGTTATTCAAAGCTGGATCAAATCAACAAAGACAACGTCAAGAACCTGAAGGTCGCTTGGACCTTCTCGACGGGTGTGCTTCGTGGTCACGAGGGTTCGCCCATCGTGATTGGTGACACGATGTACGTCCACACACCGTTCCCCAACATCGTCTATGCCCTCGACCTCAACAACGAAGGCCGCATCATCTGGAAGTACGAGCCGAAGCAGGATCCTTCGGTTATTCCCGTGATGTGCTGCGACACGGTGAACCGTGGCCTTGCATATGCTGACGGCAAGATCTTCCTGCATCAGGCCGATACAACGGTCGTTGCACTCGATGCCAAGAACGGCAAAGAGATCTGGAAGGCTGTCAACGGCGATCCGAAGAAGGGCGAGACCAACACCGCGACCGTTCTGCCGGTCAAGGACAAGGTCATCGTCGGTATTTCGGGTGGTGAGTTCGGCGTGCAGTGCCACGTCACGGCTTACGACATGAACACCGGCAAGAAGGTGTGGCGCGGCTACTCAGTCGGTCCGGATGACCAAATCCTGGTCGACGGCGAGAAGACCATGTCGCTCGGCAAGCCGGTCGGCAAGGACTCTTCTCTGAAGACCTGGCAGGGCGATCAGTGGAAGATCGGTGGCGGCTGCACCTGGGGCTGGTATTCCTACGACCCCGAGCTGAACCTGATGTACTACGGGTCCGGCAACCCCTCGACCTGGAACCCGACGCAGCGTCCTGGCGACAACAAGTGGTCGATGACCCTTTGGGGTCGTGACGTCGACACCGGCGTTGCCAAGTGGGTCTACCAGATGACCCCGTTTGACGAGTGGGACTACGACGGCATCAACGAAGTGATCCTCGCCAACATCAAGGTGAAGGGTAAGGATCGCAAGGTCGCCGTCCACTTCGATCGTAACGGTTTCGGTTATACGCTCGATCGCGCCACCGGTGAGCTTCTCGTCGCCGAGAAGTATGACCCGGCTGTCAACTGGTCGACCGGCGTTGAAATGGATCCGTCCAAGCCGAACTATGGTCGTCCCTATGTCGTCGACAAGTACTCGACGGCAAAGAACGGTGCCGACGTGAACACGAAGGGCGTCTGCCCTGCGGCTCTCGGCTCCAAGGACCAGCAGCCGGCGACCTTCTCGCCGAAGACCGGTCTGTTCTACGTCCCGACGAACCACGTTTGCATGGACTACGAACCCTTCAAGGTTTCGTACACGGCTGGTCAGCCCTACGTTGGCGCCACGCTGTCCATGTATCCGGCCCCCAACAGCCATGGCGGCATGGGCAACTTCATTGCCTGGGACGCTGGCGAGGGCAAGATCGTCTGGTCGAAGCCTGAGCCGTTCTCCGTCTGGTCGGGTGCGCTCGCAACAGCTGGCGACGTCGTCTTCTACGGTACGCTGGAAGGCTACCTGAAGGCAGTTGATCCGAAAGATGGCAAGGAACTGTTCAAGTTCAAGACCGCTTCCGGCATCATCGGCAACGTCATGACCTATGCTCACAAGGGCAAGCAGTACGTTGCTCTGCTCTCGGGCATCGGCGGCTGGGCAGGCATCGGCCTCGCGGCTGGTCTGACCAACCCGAACGACGGTCTGGGTGCTGTCGGTGGCTACGCAGGCCTCAAGAACTACACCGCGCTCGGTGGCGTTCTCACGGTCTTCACGCTGCCATAAGCCTGAAGTTGCAGTAACTATCGCCGGCGCGGGGATACTCTCCGCGCCGGTTTCCTTGTAAAGTTTACAAGTATGATGCCCCGCTTGACGTTGTCGTGCCGTTGGCTCCCTTCTGGCCGGCAATCTTAAGACGGTGCCCCCACGCAGATCCGGAGAAATGTCCTCAGCTGGGCTCGTTCAAATGAGTTTGAAGATCCGTGAAAGGGATTGACGGACGTTTGTTGCCGCGATGCCCTAAATCAGGCACCAGTTCCGACTAGTTTCTGGTCGAGCACAAGCAGAACAAGAACACCAAAAGACGAATGAGGAAGCGCGTGACGAGATTCAGTCAACTTGCAATCGCAGCAATGTCCCTGTTGGGCACGGTTTGGTTTGCATCGGTACCGGCCTCCGCAGTCGGTCCGGAAATGGTCACACTGCCTGATGGCTCCAAGACACAGAAGGGCGCCAAGGATGAGAATGGTAAGTGGATGACGCCGGACGGCGAACCCACATATCGCGTCAAGCCGGATGGTATTCTTGACTGGTACGCATACTCGGGCTTCCGCCGCTATCACTCCGAGTGCCACGTCTGCCACGGCCCCGAGGGCGAGGGCTCGACCTACGCACCGGCTTTGAAGGATTCGCTCAAGACCCTGAGCTATGGTGACTTCATCGGCGTCGTTGCAAGCGGACGTGTGCGCCATCTTCCGGGCGGCCAGGAGAGCGTCATGCCGGCTCTTGGTGATAACAAGAACGTCATGTGCTACGTGGACGACATTTATATCTATCTGAAAGCACGCTCCGATGGTGCCGTCGGTCGCGGTCGCCCGGTGGGTCGTGACGAGAAGCCTGAGGCCGCCAAGGAATACGACAAGGCTTGCTTCGGTGGTTAAACTGTCGCTGACGAGGCTGACATCAGCATTTGCTGCGCTTATCGCGGTTCTCGGCGGACTTCATACTGCCGAGGCTGCGGAAGGCCAGCGCGCCGATCTGGTCAACCGGCGCGTTTTGCGTGTTTGCGCCGATCCTGCAAACTTGCCCTTCTCCAACCAGAAGGGCGAAGGCTTCGAAAATAAGATCGCCGACATTGTCGGCGAGGCTCTGGGTATCCCCGTCGAATACACCTGGTTTCCGCAGGCTACCGGCTTTATCCGTCGGACCTTGTTCGCCAAGGCGTGCGACGTGGTGATCGGCTACGCTCAGGGCGATGAGTTGGTCCTCAATACCAACCACTATTATCGCTCGACGTACGCGATTCTTTATCGCAAGGGCGGAGCGCTGGACGGTGTTGAAAGCCTTGCCGACGAACGGCTCAAGGGAAAGCACATCGGTATCGTCGCGGGAACGCCACCGGGCGACATCATGGCGCGATTGGGCCTAATGGCATTTGCCAAGCCTTATCCGCTGATGGTTGACCGGCGCTACGAGTCGCCTACCGAACGGATGATCGAGGATATCCGCAAGGGTGAAATCGAAGCAGGCATCCTGTGGGGGCCAATCGCCGGCTATTTTGCGGGACGCGGCGGCGAACAGCTGGTCGTCAAGCCGCTGCTGAAGGAATCCATCGGGCCGCGCATGACGTATCGCATCACGATGGGCGTACGTCAGGGCGACGATTTGTGGAAACGCCAGCTCAACCAGATCATTGCCCAGAACCAGGGCAAGATCGACAAGGTCCTGCTGGATTTCGGCGTGCCGCTTCTCGATGAAGACAACAAGCAGATCACAGCACCGCGTAAGTGAACAGGCAGCCTGCGCCCAACACTGCATAATGTAGTGCGCGCATCGGTTTGGCTGGCGAAACCAGAATTCATGCTTCGCCAGTCCCGGGAGGATCGTAGGTGACCAGCTCCACCAGCAGCAGTTGCAAGCCGCCGCCAATGCGCGGGCGGGCTCTGAAACGCATCGCTCCCCAACCTCGGACAGCATGGTACGTTGCCGGTTCGACCATGCTGTGTGTGTTGGTTGCTACCGCATTGTTGCCTGTCTGCGCCGTGCCATCGGTAGCGCAAGAACATTCGACCGCGCCTATCGAGGTCGCTGAGCCGGCAGACTACCGGATGAATGACTTTCGCTCCCCGGTGCCCAAGACGCTCAAGGGCGCGAGGGTGGTCGACGCCGCACAGGCCGCCGAGTTAGCAGGCCAGGGCGCGCTCATGATCGATGTATATCCGCGTGCGCCCAAGCCGGCGGGCCTGCCCGCGAATGCCATCTGGCGCAGCCCAAAGCATATGAGCATCAAGGGTGCGGTGTGGCTGCCCAATGTTGGTTTCGGCAAGCTGGCCAACGAACCGGAAGAGTATTTCCGCAAGGGTCTGGAGCGCCTGACGGGCAACACCAAGGACAAGGCGATAGTGTTCTTTTGCCTCAAGGATTGCTGGATGTCCTGGAATGCAGCCAAGCGCGCGATCGAGTGGGGCTACACCAACGTCATCTGGTTTCCAGATGGCACCGATGGCTGGCAGGAAATCGGCAACGAACTCGCCAACGCCGAGCCTGAGCCAGGTGGCGGGTGATTGGGCGCCAAGGCTTCGAACCGAAGGCAGCGTCTGACGAGATAGGGAAGTTGTTTTTTTTGGGGGGGGGCATTCAGAGCAGCGGTTTCTTTTCCTGCTCTGGCCGCCGCCACGACGCAAGGCGTTGTGCGCAGTGGACGAATTCGATGCATCTGATCTACGCCAAATCCCAGGCAAATCTTGATGTTCGAACCCGTCCCGAACGATCAATCGGTGAGGGTGTGGGACTGCTGGCAGATTGCCGGAAGTTTGAGCGATTCCGACCAAGGAGGAAACGCTCAAACAGCGACTGCGACCCGCTCCTTGCGCCGCCCCCGCGGAGCAGCCCGAGCGATAGCGAGGTTTAGCTGCGTGGGCGAAGAAATCTGGATCGTTTCACCGTAAGTCTGAAACGATCTAGTTCGTCAGTCGCAGTCCTGTCAGTTCCCGGGCAATGCGCGTGAATGCATCGCGCAGTTCGGTGGCATCCTTCGCATCGAAGAAGTAGGACGACTTCGAAGCGCACTGCTTCAACAGGTTCAAAGCCCCACCCGGCGCGTCAAATCCCACCGAGAATACGGTTACGCCTGCCTTTTTGATATTGCCGCAGAGGTTTTGTGCCTGCGCCACTGAATTGCCGTTGGAGTTCTCGTAAGCGGTGTTGAACTCGCCGTCGGTCATGATAATCACGGCCTTCATGGCTTCAGGATCGTCGTAGGTGCGCGGAGCACTGGCGCTCGGCCAGAACGATGCCCATTCCGGCGAGACAAGATACCAGGCCCAGGCAATACCAAGATGCCCGGCAGTCGAACCGCCGTCTGAAAGCTGTTCGATGTTATCGGTCAGTACCGACTTATCGTTCGTCAGCGGAACCACCGGACTGGCAGGGCAGGTGTTGGTCCGCTGCCGCAAAGACACCAGCAAAGGGGATGCATCCGTGAATGCGGTCGAGCCTGTGCGTTCGGTTACGCACGTACTGCGCAGGGAGGTCAGATTCAATGCCTTGTATGCGTAGACGCCTGCGTTGACCGAGGTCGAATAGGGAGCGATGCCTATTCGGTTCGCGCTGGGCCCGTTGGTCTCTTCAAGGACGATGTCGACGAGATCCTTGGCGGCGTCGCGCAAGGCCGCGATCTTTGTGCCCCGCATGGAGCCACTGACGTCCAGCATCATCGCAAGCTCGATGTCGCGCGCCGAGTAGATCGCCTCCGCGGTATGCTTGGACTTGAAGGCTGTGACATCGAAGATGCGGCCAAGCGCTGTCGGAGTGGTGACTTCGACGGAGATGATCGCACGGCTCTTTGCGCGATCTATGGACACATCGAAGTTGTCGAAGATCGTATCGAGCGCGCGTTGAGCTCGCAGATTGGACTCGAAGTAGGACTGTGCAAGCTGCTTCAGTTCATCAGCGCTGCCACCCTCAAGCCGCAGCTGTTTGGCCGTCGCCAACGCGGCGGAATCGAGCGCCATCATCGCAAGGCTTCTGGATCGGTTGACCCGCGCGAAATCGATGGCGATAGCAGAGCAGCCGAAAATAATCATGACGATCAGGCCGAACATGATGATTACGCTGCCGCTGGAGTCTCGCCAGCATTCCGCCCCGGTTTTCAGAGATCTGTCGCACCACTTGTTCATTGTGTCACCAGCTCAAAAAGCGTCGGTAGGAGGGAATATGATTTGACATAATTTCAGTTGGATTACTTTATGCGAAATCCCCATAAAAGTTTAGGCAACTCGGAAAACGGGGTAATCCAATTCTTAATTGAGATGTATTAATTTACAGAAATTGCGTTCCTTTGACGCTGGTGCATGGCCAATTTCAAATCAGGCCGCAGAAATTTTGGAGACGGCAAATGCCAAACCCAGGCATGGGCCCGTAATCATGATGAACCCAGAAGCGGGACACTGAAAAATGATCGCTTAACAATTCTGCGGCGCCGCTGCGCGGGTGCCCGCGCGCAGGGCATTTGGTGCAGTGCAAAGGATGACTGGCCTGTTACTGCGTCAGGCGCAATCCTGTCAGCTCATTGGCAATCCGGGTGAACGCCTCACGCAGTTCGGTGCCATTCTTGGCATCGAAGAAGTATGAAGGCTTGGATGCACACTGCTGCAGTATTGCCAAAGCTGCAGGAGGGGCATCGAACCCGACGGCGAAAACTTTGACGTCCGCAGCCTGGATGTTCGCACACAGCTTTTGCGCTTGAATCACGGAATTGCCATTGCCGTTCTCGAAAGCAGTGTTGAACTCGCCATCGGTCATGATGAGAACGGCCTTCATGGCCTTGGGGTCCTCATATGGCTTGGGCGTACTCGCGGCCGGCCAGAAAGACGCCCAGTTGGGCGAGACGATATACCAGGCCCAGGCGATGCCGAGGTGCCCGGCTGTGGAGCCGCCAGCACTCAGCTGATTGATGTGATATTCAAGCGTAGTGATGTCGTCGGTCAACGGCACGATCGTGCTGCCCGTGCATGAAGAGGACTTGCGGCCGAGCACGCCGACAAAAGGATTGGAATCCTTGAAGGCGTGGATTCCCGGACGTTCCGTGACGCAGGTGTTTACAGGAACATTGGGGTTGTTCGTTGCAAGCTGGGCGAACTCACCGGCATTAACCGCGGTTGAATAGGGAGCGATGCCAATCCGATTCTGCGTTGGCCCTTGGGTGCTGTCGAGAATGATGTTCACGAGGTCCTTGGCAGCCCGTTGCAGCTCGACAACCTTTGCGCCCGCCATCGAGCCGCTGACGTCGAGCATCATGCCAAGTTCGATATCGCGCGCCGAGTAGATGGCCTGGGACGACAGATGCGCCTTGAATGCAAGGACATCGAATACGCGGCCGAGCGTCGTTGGGATTGTCGCATCAACTGCGAGCACGGCCTGGTTTTCCTCGCGGTCGAAGGCGAGGGTGAAGTTGTCGTACGTCGTGCCTTGGGTGCCCTGTACCCGGAGATTTGCATCGAAATAGCTGCGGGCGAGCTGACCCAGTTCGCTGTCGGTGAGCGATTGCAGGCGCAGTGCCTTGGCGGTGGCAAGAGAAGCGGCATCCAGCGCGGCACTTGTTTGCGCCCGCGCGCGATTGAGGCGCGAATAGTCGATCGCAATTGCACTGCTGCCGATGAGGACCATCACAATGAGGCCGAACATCAGCGCAACCGTGCCATCACGTCTGAGCCAAAGGCGAATAAGGTTTCGCGAAAAGCTTATTTTTTTAAACCGCATGTTGCCTCTGCGCGAAATGCAAAAAAATCTGCCGGAGCAGTGTGATCTCAATGCCCAAGCGCTAAAAGTTCATTAAAACCAGATTGTCTGGAAGTATTTGCAACATCTAGTTCAAGACAGTGTTGCGCCCAAGTTAAAGGGGTGCATCAAATTGGAACGCTTTATCATTGGCAGTAAAAGCTCAAGGCCCTCCGCACGGGAGGACTGGGCAAGCCGTGCCAGAAGGGTGAAGCCGTGCGGCAGGCAATCAGTTGGCCATCTGGTTGCGAATGGCCTGTGCCAGCGCAAAAGCGCGCTGCTCTATCAGGACCGGAATTTCACAGGCAATAGGCATGTTCTTCTGACGCTCCTGGAACACGCGCGCGTCCCAGTCGTAGCGCGTTTGTGCCTCGGCGGCCGCTTGTGTCGCGTTCTGGTTCTTGAAGTCGGTTTCGGCGACCTTCAAGAGTTCCGCGAGCTGGGCGCCGTCCTGTTCGAGCTTGTGCGAACGGAGCACTTGTTGGCGCTGGAATTTTTCAATGCCACTCATGACGGTGCTACGCTGCGCGTTGATCGCAGCCAGTGCCGCACCGAACAGTTCAGCCAGCTTGGCATCACGCTGGTCCGCAGGCTGTGCCTCCGCGAATGCCTTGATGTCCTTTTCAGCCTCGTCCATCGCGATCCGTCGGCTTGTCAGGATTGGCACGAGCTTCTGGATCGCCGCGTCTTCAGACACCTTTCCTTCCGCTGCGATCTGTGGACCATCCCACATTTGCGTGGCGGTGAGGACTGGCTGCTTATGCTGGATGCAGGGCCAGTCCTGGTTGGCGGCCATGGCCGCCTCCGCCGCATCGTGTTCCGCCTTATCCTTTGCCGCGGGAGCCGCGGAGGCAGGCTGTGCATGGGCGGCGCTCAGCAAGCCAAGCGCCATGTTTGCGGCGACCAGCACAACAGTCACGGGGCGGGCAGCAAGGCGAAAAAGCATGAGATACAACCTTTCGTTCAACCGCCACCGGGGCCGCCACGCCGGGCAATCAGGCCCTTGGAAGGGTTGTAGGCAAAGATCGCCGCACCGAGGAAGACAACGGTGCAGCCGATGACGATCATGAGGTGTGTGAGATCCCGGCCGCCGCCCTCCAGCTCGGGTCCGATCTGGCCGTAGAGCGCGAACCGTATCAACTCGACGGCATGGGTGAAGGGGTTGGCCCACGCCAGGGCCGCAAGCATCGGACTGGATTCCTTGATGCGCCAGATCGGGTAGAGCGCGGACGACATGAAGAACATCGGGAAGATGACGAAATTCATCACACCGGCGAAGTTCTCAAGCTGCTTGATGACCGAGGACATCAAGAGTGCCAGGGATCCCAGCATCAAGCCGGCCAGGATCAGCGCGGGGAGCAATGTCAGATAGCCTGTCCAGATGGGATCGACGTTGCCGAACTGGAAGAGCGTCTGCCCGATGTTGTCCGCAAACGCCGATGCGGCCGCGCCAATGCTTCCCGTGATGTCGTTCCATTGCCAGTTGCGGGTGAGGGAGCTGTTCCACGACCAGCTTTCCCAGATGCGCGCGACAAGCAGGAAGGTGTAGGCCTGGAGCACCGCCACGAGCACACCGCCGCACAGCTTCGAGGTGAGCAAGAACGAGCGCGGAAACGGGCTTACCAGCAGCGTGCGCATGGCGCCGGTCTCACGGTCATACACCATGGACAGCGAGGACTGCATGGCGTTGAACAGCAAGATCATGCCCACAAGGCCCGGTGTCACGAATGTCTCGTAGAGAACGTAGGTCGTGTAGGGCGGAATAATGGAGACGCCCAGCACCTGTCGGAAACCTGCTGCGAATATGAAAAGCCAGACCAGCGGGCGCACGAGTGCGGACAAGAACCGTTCGCGTTGGTGGAGGAACCGCAGCACCTCGCGCCATACGATTCCCTTGAAACAATTCCAATAGCTCGCAAGGCCACGCCCGGTTTCGGCAGCAGGCCGTTGAGCGTCGGAAGAAATAGCCTCGCTCATGCCGCTTCCATCTCCTCGGTGCCGGTCATCCGCCGGAAGGCACGGCGCATGTCGCTTTCGCCGGCTGCCGCCAGCATGCCGGGAACCGTCCCCGAAAACAGGACGCGGCCCTTGTGCAGCAAGACGACATTGTCGTCCCGTGAGATCTCATCGATCAGGTGCGTTGCCCAGAGCACGCCGAGCCCGTTGCGCTCGACAAGCCCCCTGACGATCCCCACGACGCTCTCGCGCGAGCCGATGTCGAGGCCGACGGTCGGTTCGTCGAGCAGCAAGAGCCGTGGCCGGTGCAGCAGTGATCGTGCGATTTCCACGCGCCGGGCCTGGCCGCCTGACAGCGAGCGGATGCGATCCCCAGCACGCTCGGCCAGCGACACGGTTTCGAGTGCCTCGCGGGCACGCTCGCGCGCCATTTTCGTGCCGATGCCGTGAAGTGCTGCGTGATAGTGCAGGTTCTGAGCAAGCGTGAGATCGCTGTCGAGGGTGCGGCTCTGGAAGACGACGCCGAGCTGCCTCAGTGCTTCACTGGGATGGCGCCTGACGTCGTGACCAAGAATGCGGATTTCACCCGAGACGTTGTCGTAAAGCCGCGTAATCAGCGAAAACAACGTCGACTTGCCGGCGCCGTTGAGGCCGAGCAGAACGGTAAACTTGCCAGCCGGGACGACAAGCGAAACTTCATCAAGCGCCTTCTTCTCGCCGAAGCTGTGGCTCACGTTCTCAACGAACAGCGCTGGCGGGCTGCCTTGACCGGCAGGAGACGGCGTGGCTGGGGGATTGGAGTTCATCACACTCACGTTCGGGGCGGGCTCCAATAAGAAATATGCTTCGACGAGGACTGCCGCGAAAGGCAAAAGGCGTTCTATCGGAGCGCCAATTGGTCAACGCATAACTGCCTGCGGCGTCAGAAGCAACGTGGAGTCGCCATTCTCAGGTCAGAACGGCGCCACGACGACGCCCCATGGATAACGGCCCACCGCAATGGACTTGACGGCACGCTGCCGGGCCACGTCGATGACGGTGACGTCGTTGGATGTGCCGTTGGTGGTAAACAGCTTGGCATCGTCCGGCGTCAGCGCGAGCTGCCAGACCCGTTGGCCGACCAGAACATATTTGACCACCTCGAACGTTTGCGCATTGACGATCGCGACGCGATTGGCCGGTCCTAGCGCGACGAACGCCCACTTCCGGTCCTTGGTGAGACGCACCCCGACGGGCTGGATCGAGTCTGGCGTGATGCCCTGTATCTCGAACTTGATCTTGGCAACGGACTTGCGGGTCGCAGCGTCGATCACTGTCACCGAGCCGCCGATCTCGGAAGAAACCCAGATCTGCGCACCGTCGTTGGTATATTCGGCAACACGCGGGCGCGTATCGACCAGCACGTTATCGAAGATCTTGTGCGTGGTGGTATCGATGAAATGCGCCATGTTCGTCGTTTCTGACGTGTTCACCAGCACTTTGCCGTCGGGGCTCATGCCCATGCCTTCCGGCTCCACGCCAACGGGAATTTCACTGACGATCTTGTCTGTGTTGATGTCGACCACGGTGACGAGGTTGTCATCCTCGTTGGCGATGTAGAGCGGATTGCCCGACGGATGAAAGGCGAACAGTTCCGGATCCGGACCCGATGGAAGATATTTGACAAGCGCATAGGTCTTCGCGTCATAGACCTCGACCCGGTTGTCGTCGCTGGCGCACACCAAAAGCCATTTGGCATCGCGCGACAGGATCACGCCGCGCGGACGCGCACCGGTCTTGATGGTATGGAGCACCGCCAGCTTCTCGCTGTCGATCACGGATACCGTGTTTTCTTTTTCGTTGGATACGAACACCGTGTAGGCCGCGGCGCTCCTGGGCGCCAACGTGGCAAGAGCTGCCAGAAGCACGCTGGCAACGAACGTATGGCGGAAATTCACGCAGGGTTCTCCTTGCAACAAACGCTTCAGTCCGTCAGTGCGATCCGGCTGGTGAAGGGCGGATGCGCGGGGCCCCAAGGGCCGTTTCCTATTTCTTGAATGCCTTGCACGCGCTTTCGGGCCGGTCGATGCCGAGGGTATCGAGTTCGGTGAACTGGTGCAGGAATTCATTTTGCGGCGATACGGTGACATGCAACTTGTCGGTCGTCACCAAGATCGGCTGGCGCAGCTGCCCGTTCCAGTCGCGATAAGTCAGCTTGCGGCCCTTGAATGCCGCTAATTCGAATTCCGGCGATGCCATGTAGGCGATGAGATCCTTGGGCTCGCCCGAACGCCTGCGCGTTGCCGCTTCGCCGACAGACCGCACCGCCATCCAGACGTTATAGTCGAGCGCGCGCATGTTCCGATTGGCAAGCCGCTTGAAACGGTTCTGGAACTGCGTGCCTCCCCACAGTTCGACGGCGGGGTGCCAGCTGGTGGCATAAAGTCCCGACGTGCCGATGACCGGGCGGGCATCCCAGGTGCGATAGGGGAAATAGTCGCCGAACAGCTCGCCCTCGTCTGCCACGACGAGCACATCGTGCTCGGGTGCGTTCTGCAGAAACGATGGGATCTGCTGCTGGATCTGCTCATAGCCGCCATCCGCGCGACGGCTTCCCACCACGTACTTGAATTCGCGCTCTTCCACGATCCGGTGACCGAAGCGCTTGGCGGAGCGGCGCACGGCATCGGCATAAAGCTTGTCTTCCGGCTGTGTTCCAACCACGAGCAGCCAGTTGCGCCACCGCTTGACCGCCATGTATTGCGCAAGGGCATCCGTCAGCATTGTGCGCGACGGCGCCGTGTGTTTGACGTTGGCGCGGCAGTCCGCTTCGCGCAGCCCCTCATCGGGTGCTCCGGCATTGAAAATCAATGCCGGTTTTGTGGCCAGTGCATCGGCAAGCTTGAGCAACGTCGCGGCACCGACATCTGCAACGACGAACGCACTACCAGAATCGACCTTCGCAACGACGGCGGCAACGAGAGCCGCCGGGTCGGCATCCTCCACAACATCGAGCTTGAATTCCTGGTTGAGGAACTTGCCCGTGGTGTTGTTGTCCTCGATTGCCAGTCGTGCTCCGGCAACGCCATCGTCCTTCGGCGGCTGGTCGAGCAGTGACAGTGGCGGCAGCCGGTCGCGTAATTCGCGCGCCATCACGATGGTGATGATGCGCGCCTCAGCCTTCGCCGCAGCAGCGGCCACGGGACTGCCAGTTGCGCCACTGCCGCCGGCTTCCTGCGCCAGCGACGTTGCAGTCGGCCAGATGCCGCCGCCTGCAAGGCAAAACAGTCCAAGCATTAATCCAAGGATCGCGCGCCAACTGCCCGCCGTGTTCGAACATGCTGCGGCGCTATGCGGGACGCAGCGAACAAGAGCGCCGTTGGCTGGCATGCGGGACGGCATGCGGACAATCCTCCCATGATCTGGTTTTCCCTGTAACATAGTTACATTGATGGCGATCTCAAGCGCAAAACCAAGCGTTGCAAACGGCAGCGCGGCGCAGCCAGGATCTGCCGGTCACATTCGCGTGAGAAGGCGAGGCGCGCGCTGTGCAGCGCTCGCGCGCCGGGGCACGATGCCGGCAACGATCGATCAGGAAAGAGCTTGCTTTGATCGGCATTTCAGGGCAACCCCATCGGCAACGGAAAGGCGGCCGAGTGTTGGCGGTCTCCTTCGAAATCACGCTGGTGGACGGGCGCAGACCCACCCCCGCGAAGGAAAACAGCGCGCGACCAGCATGCGCGGGAGGAATGATGGTTCGCTTTCTGGTATCGCTACTGGCCGGACTCGTCCTGTCGCCGGCGATGCTCGCAGCAGCGCCCAAACTTGTCCTGTTCCCTTTCGAGATGGTTGATGCCGCGCAGGATGCCGGCGCCATGGGAATGGGCTTTGGCGGCGGCCTGCCGATGGGCCCCGACAAGGCCGAGGTCCGCCGGCTTGCACTCATTACCGATGACTTGCGGCAGCGTATCGCCAACGATGCGCGATATGATCTTATCCCCGCTGACCTGGTTGTGGCAGACGTTGAAAAGCTCGGTCCCATCCACAAGTGCAATGGCTGTGAAGACGACATTGCGCGCAAGGCTGGGGCTGAAGTTGCTGTCATTGCCATTGTCGAAAAACTGTCCGACCTGCTCTACAACTTCAATCTGTATCTGCGCGACGTTGCCCAGCAGAAACTCACCGCGGTGATGTCGACCACGGTACAAGGCAGTACCGATGAAGCATGGCGGCGCGGCATCCGCTATCTTGCCGAGCGCAAGCTGCTGCAAGCTGGAGAAGCCAGATGATCGACCGTCGTGATATCTTGAAGAGTGCGGCGGTCCTGCCGTTGGCAGCGCTATTGCCCGGGCGGGCTGCGGCATCACCAGCAGGCACGCTCCGCGTCGCGTCATTGAAGTTCGGTTCGCTGAATTGGCTGCTGGAGACGATCAAGACGGAAGGCATGGCAGAAAAGGCCGGCGTCAAGCTTGAGGTCGTGGAAGTCGCTTCCAATCAGGCCGGGCCGATCGCGCTGCTTGCCGATGAAGTCGACGTCATCGTCAGCGACTGGACCTGGGCGATGCGCCAGCGGGGTATGGGACAGAAACTCAAGTTCCGTCCCTATTCATCGTCTCTGGGCGCGATCATGGTCGCCAAGGATGGTCCGGTCAAATCGCTGGCCGACCTCGAGGGAAAGCGATTGGGCGTTGCCGGATCGGCCATCGACAAGAGCTGGGTTCTGCTGCGCGCCTATTCGCGAAAGGTGCTGGGACGTGACATCGCCGAGAGCGCGACGCCCATTTTCGGAGCTGCTCCACTCGTCGCCGAAGAGCTGAAGAACGCGCGCATCGACGCCTGCCTCAATTTCTGGACCTTCGCCGCACGTCTTGAGGGAGCAGGCTTCAGGCCGCTGCTTTCCGTCGACGATATGTTTGCAAAGCTCGGCATCGAACCCGCGCCGCCGCTGGTGGGGTTCGTGTGGCGCGAGGAGACCTCAGAGACAAAGCAGAAAGAGCTGCAAGCCTTCTTCTCGGCGATCGATGCGGGCAATCAGCTTCTGGCCACCTCCGATGCCGCTTTCGAGCGGTTGAAGCCGTTGATGAACGCAAAGTCCGATGCTGAGTACTTTGCCTTGAAATCCTACTACCGCGCAGGCATTCCCAAACCCTGGGGCGAGAAGCAGACAGAGTCGGCCCATCGCTTGTTCGACCTCCTGGCCGAGCAGGGCGGCAGGGAACTGATCGGCAACGGCACGACCTTCGATCAAAATCTCTTCTATGGCTCTGGATCTCGATAGCGCGACAAACAGGAACGGCATTGTGCAGACGGCGAGCCAGTCACGGCTGGTCTGGTCGTTGCTGTCGCTGGCTGCCTTGCTGCTGCTGTGGGAGATTAGTTCGCTGCTGGCGGCGAGCCGGCTGTTCCCGGGGCCACTCGTCGTTCTCGATACGATGCTGGCGGAATTCCAGTCCGGTGCGCTCGCCCATCATGTCGGCGCCACACTCGCTCGGGTCGTCGTCTCGTTCACCGTCGCCATGCTAATCGGCTCTGTGATTGGCCTGGCACTTGGCCGTAGCGCCAATGCCGACCGCTTCTTCGATAGCTGGTTGATCTTCTTCCTTAACCTACCCGCGCTCGTCATCATCATCCTGTGCTACGTCTGGTTCGGACTGACCGAGACGGCCGCCATTATCGCTGTCGCGGTTAATAAGATTCCCAATGTCGCTGTTACCGTGCGTGAAGGCGCGCGTGCGCTATCACGCGATCTGGCCGAGATGGCGCACATGTACCGCTTCGGCTGGTGGCGCACGCTGCGCCACGTCACGCTGCCGCAGATGGCGCCGTTTTTTGCCGCCTCCGCGCGATCGGGCCTGGCACTCGTCTGGAAGATCGTATTGGTCGTCGAACTCCTGGGCCGCTCCAATGGCGTCGGACACCAGTTGCACGTCGCCTTCCAGCTCTTCGATGTGCCCATGATTATCGCCTACGCGGTGGCCTTCATCATTGTCGTGCAACTGGTCGAGATCGGTCTGTTGCAGCCGCTCGAAGCGCGTGCCGGAAGGTGGCGCCGATGAGCGGATGCGTGCGCATCATCATCGACGGCAAGAGCTGGCCGGCGATGGCTGGCCGGCCGCGCCAGCCGGTATTGGGAGAAATCGACCTGACGATCGAACGCGGTTCGTTCGTGGTGCTGACGGGCCCTTCGGGATGCGGGAAGTCGACCCTGCTTAACATCGTGGCAGGGCTGGATCAGGATTATTCTGGCAAGGTCAGTTTCGATCCGCCCGATCCTGCAATGACCTACGTGTTCCAGTCGCCACGCCTGCTGCCCTGGCGAACGGTCTTCCAGAACGTGGCCCTTGCCCTGCCTGAAGGCGATCCGCGCGTGTCCGAGATACCAGAACTGCTGGCGCGCGTTGGGCTGGCCGATGCGGCCGACGTCTACCCGGAACGGCTGTCGCTTGGCATGCAGCGCCGCGCGGCTCTGGCACGAGGTTTCATTGGCAAGCCCGACGTGTTGCTGATGGATGAGCCGTTCGTCTCGCTCGACGATCCAACGGCACGCGGTCTGCGCCAGCTGCTCACCGATCTCTGGCGCCGCCGACCCACCACGGTTCTGTTCGTGACCCACGATCGTGGCGAGGCAGTGATGCTGGGCACGCGCATCTTGCGCTTGGACGGCACCCCTGCGACAGTGGCTTCCGATACCTCCGTTGCACTGGCGCCTGCGGGACGCACCAACGCCGACGCGGTTCTGGAGGAGCAACGACGGATCTTCGGCACAACGTGACCCAATCTCTCACCGCCCCCTATAAGCAGCCCGATCAAGGCCAGATTCGCATGCTGGCAAGTGTCATGTCGGCAGCGGAAGCGGCAGCAGCAATTGCTGGTGGGGCCGACATCATCGATGCAAAGGATCCGCGTTCTGGAGCATTAGGCGCCGTCGATGATGCAACGCTGCGCGCCATACGTGCCGTCGTGCGCCATCCGATAGGCTTGAGCGCCACCACCGGCGACATACCCGTCAGTGAAGTTGCATCCATCGTTAATGAAATCCTCCGCGTTGCCGCAACCGGTGTCGACCTGGTGAAGATCGGTCTGTTTGGACCAGCAGATCCGCAACCATTGATGGCGGAACTGGCTAGGCAGCAGGATGTCACGACAAGTGCTTGGGGACGCCGTGTTGCCGTGCTTCTCGCCGATGACAAGATTGATTTCGACCTTATCGGAACACTTCCCGGGGCTGGGTTTGCCGGTGTCATGCTCGATACCGCGCGCAAGGATGCTGGCGCTCTCGTCGACATCGCCACCACGCGCGACCTGGAGGCGTTCGTTGCATGTGGACGCAATGCAGGCTTGTTCGTGGGACTTGCGGGCTCGCTTCGTCTCCGGCATATCCCTGAGGTAATGTCGTTGGAACCTGATATCATGGGGTTCCGCGGTGCATTGTGCAGGGGATTGTCGCGCACCGACGATATTGATGCCGGTGCTGTTGCCGCGGTAGGGGCTGCATTGGGCAAGCGGGCCGCGGCCCTTCAACCGGCTGGGGCTCAATCATGAGACCGAACGGCAAGATCCTGGGAGGTTGTGCAAGGGTCTTGGACGCACGGCATGAAAACACGGTCATAACGTGTGAGGAGATGATCCTATGAGTGAACTGAGCGTGCTGGCGAGCCGCGCCATCGGTCGGCGGGAGGAGCCCGAGATCGTGCGCGACAAGATCTTCGTCCGCGATTACGTTCTTCCGATCCACATTGGTGTCTACCCCGAGGAGCAGGGCATCACTCAGAAGGTCGGCTTCACGGTCGAGGCCGAGGTGGCGAGCGCAGGTGCTGCGCGCCATGATATGATTGCCGAAGTGCCATCATACGATGACATCTTGAAAGGCATCCGGGCGATCATTGCGGAAGGCCATATCAATCTCGTCGAGACGCTGGCCGAGCGGATTGCCGCACACTGTCTCGCAGACCCGCGCATAGCCCGGGTGCGTGTCCGCATCGAGAAGCTTGAGCGAGGCCCGGAGGCCGTCGGCGTGGAAATCGTCCGGCCTGTCCGGAAGGAGGGGATCTAGGAGCCGTGCTGCTGGAAACCTGCGAACGCCGCAAACTCGCGCCGCTGGTCGTCAAGATCGGCGGGTCGCTGTTGTCGGGGCAGGGCCAGAGGCTGGCAGGACTGGTGGCGATCATTGCCCGCGCCCGCCGCCCGCTCGTGATCGTGCCGGGCGGTGGCGTCTTCGCGGATGCGGTGCGCCGGATGCAGACCACCCATGATGTATCGGACCGCGCAGCCCACGCAATGGCATTGCTTGCCATGCACCAGATGGGTCTGCTGCTGCAGGACATGCACCCGCGCCTCATTGCCGTCGAGACTTTGGCATCCGTCCGCCAGGCGCTCGCACACAACCGCATTCCCGTGTGGCTGCCCCTGCGGCTTGCCGAAACCGATGAATCTATACCGGCCGACTGGTCCGTGACTTCGGACGCGCTTGCCGCGCGCCTTGCCGAGCGTCTCAGGATCGAGGGGGTGCTGCTCGTCAAGTCCCGCCGTGTTCCCAAGGGGCCGACGGCGGAGGAACTCGCGGAGCAGGGCATCGTCGACCCGGTGTTCGGCGAAATCGTAACGCGCGCAGGCCTCGCCTTCCGCCTGTTGGGGCCGGGCGAAGAACGCGAGCTGGCCGAGATCTGCCTGGTCGCTCCGTTCATGCCAAAACATATTCGCAGACTGCCTGGTCGTATCGAGCGCGGTCGTCGCGGTGTCCGCCGCCTTGCTGGCGGAGCGGGAACCCACACCCGCGGATAGAAGGCGCAGCAGCTTCACACCGTCACTTGGCCATAACCGCGCCGTCGCGGTGGTGCCACAACCAGACTTGAATGAGGCGTTTCCCCAATGTCTTCACGGCAGCTATTCCTGACAGGCCGGCTTGCCGAGGAGCGCCTCGCCACCACATTGGCCGATGCTGGCCTGCCCGCAGGCAGCTGGCGGGTCGTCAATATCGGTATCAAGGTCGCTGCCTTGATGACGGAAGCGATCATCAAGAACCGGCTGCCCGATGTCGGCGACGCGGAGCGTGTCGTCGTGCCGGGCCGCTCGCGCATGGATCTGGATAGTCTCGCCAGTCATTTCGGTGTGCCGTTCGTGCGCGGACCAGACGAAATCATCGACCTGCCGATGTTCCTGGGTCGCGGCGGCAAACCGCCCGACTTCTCCCAACATGACGTGCGCATCTTCGCCGAGATCGTGGAAGCGCCGACGTTGTCGGTGGACGAACTCGTTGCACGCGCGTTGAAGCACCGTGCCGCCGGCGCCGATGTCATCGACATTGGCTGCCAGCCAGATACCCCGTTCCAGCATCTGGAACAGGCGATCCTGGCACTCCGCGCCGAAGGGCTGCGCGTCAGCGTCGACAGCGGCGATCTCGCCGAACTCGAACGCGCAATCAAGGCCGGTGCCGATTACGTCTTGAGCCTCGATGAAGACAGCCTCGGCTTAGTCGAAGGCACGGGCTGCACACCGATCCTGGTGCCCAAGCCGCATGGCGATCTCCCCTCGCTGCTGCGCGCCATCGACGCCGCAGAGGCAAAGCGCATCCCCCACATCGCCGATCCGGTCCTCGACCCGATCCACTTCGGTTTCATGGCCTCGCTGGAACGCTACGCCGAGTTGCGTCGCCAGCGTCCGGACGTCGAGATCCTGATGGGCACCGGCAACCTGACGGAACTCACCGACGCCGACAGCCAGGGCGTGACGGCGGTGCTCGCGGGCATCTGCTCCGAGCTGCAGATCCGCAATGTCCTGATTGTGCAGGTCTCGCCCCATACCCGGCGCACCGTTGAGGAGCACGATGCAGCCCGCCGGCTCATGTTCCGGGCAAAGGCAGATGGCAATCTGCCAAAGGGCTACGGCGGCGCCAGGCTGCTATCGCTGCACGACCTGTTGCCCTACCCGCAGACGCCGCATGAGATCGCGGTGGCGGCAGCGGCTGTGCGCGATCTCAACTACCGCATCGAAGTTGGTGAGGACGGCATCCACATCTACAACCGCCAAGGCCACCACATCTCGGAGCAGCCTCTGGAGCTTTACCCGAAGCTTGATGTGGCGGATGATGCCAGCCACGCTTTCTATTTGGGCTATGAGCTTGCCAAGGCCGAGTCCGCCTGGCGCCTTGCAAAGCGATACGTCCAGGACCAGCCGCTCGATTGGGGCGTTGCCGCAGACAAGGCCGCCGAGGATCTGACGCGGCACGCGGTGGCAGGCGCCACTCTCGCAGCCAAAGCCAAGGAAGCAGCAGCGGTTCGGGAGCAAAGACGTGCGATTGACGAGGGCCGCGACCCTGTTGACCGAGGCTCCAGCAGCGCCACCCGCCGTAATGCAGAAGCAAAAGAAGACGGGCCAGTGGTCAACGACGCATCGCCGCTCCATGGCACGAAGCCGAAGCGGTAGAAGAAGAAGCGCGTTGCCTGCCCCACGAGCGAGGAGAGAGCAAGGAGATGCCATTCATTGTCGAAACCATCATCACGACGAGAAACGAAGAAGGACAGGTGCATGTCGCGCCCTTGGGTCTCATCAAGGATGGCGATGCCAATGACGATACAGCCTGGATCCTGGCCCCCTTTAGGCCATCCCGGACGCTCGACAATCTGATTTCGAATGGCTTTGCCGTTGCCAACCATGTCGACGACGTTCGCGTCTTTGCCAACTGCATCATGGGCCGTCGTAACTGGCCCGTGCAGCGCGCATTGAAAGGTGACGGCGGCGTTATGACCAACGCTGCTGTGCACTGGGAGATGCAAGTCGAACGGCTGGAAGAAGACGAGGTGCGGCCGCGCTTCCATTGCCGCGTAGTGCATGCGCAGACGCACCGTCCCTGGTCCGGCTTCAACCGCGCGCAGGCGGCAGTCATCGAGGCCGCCGTTCTCGCAACGCGCCTCCATATGCTGCCATCCGAAAAGATCGAAACGGAACTGGCCTATCTCAACATCGCAATCGAAAAGACGGCTGGCCCGCGCGAGGCGGAGGCCTGGGCGACATTGATGGAAAAGTTCGACGCCTGGCGCGCAGGTGACCGTGCAGCCGTGCGGAAGGCCTAGGCAGCAGTGCCAGCACCACCACGCCGAATGCGGCTCACCCAGGCACGCGATCAAGCAGAAGAGCGATCGCCACCGCTGGCGCCGAATAAGTCGCCTTGAGCGACAGCTCGCGAGACGAGCCACAGAACCTACCGAACGTGAGAGGCTGCAATCCCGTGCGTAACGCCAGAACGTTGACGACATCCGTGCCGATGCCCGCCGATACCAGCCGCCCGCCCCACAAGGAAGGATGTGCGGAGAGTACGGCAAGCATGCCGTCGTGGATCGAGCGCATCTGGCATTCCGCGATGTAGCGGGCGGTGAGCTGCCAATCCATCGCACTGCCTTCGCCCGCGTCTCTGCCGAGCATCCGTGCCAGCCGCTGAGTGCTCTCTTCAACCGTTTTGCCGCGTCCATCCGCGGTGTCATGCAAATCAACCGCGGGATCGAGTTCGCCGCGTATCCTGCGGACATCTGCCATGTTGGCGAGGTTCTCTCGCGCCAACCCGACCCACTGCCCCTTGAAAAGCGCGCTGGTGGTGACTCCCATCACGGCCGTTCGCGTGTAGCCGGTATAGACGAGCTCGCCATTGCCCTGCCGCACGGCGTCGGTCAGCCCGATGGGCTGCGGCTTGCCATCCAGGATCGGGATGACATCGGCCGTGGTTGAGCCGAAGTCCAAGAGCAGTGCGTCAGGGTGGCGCTCGCCGATCAGCGTGGCGGTGGCGAGGAAATTGGTCGATCCCACATCCTGGTGATGCTCGATGGCGCAGTCACAAGTGCCAAAGCCGCGAGACCCCGCCCAGAACCGGATATGATCGCCCAGCTCCCATGTCAGCCACTCGGCAAGAACAGACACGCCCTCGCGCCTGTCATCGAAGAGATCGGATAGTTCGCCCGTCATGGTCACACCGATGCGGTCCGCACGTCCGATGAGTGGTTCAGCGGCAATGAGCGCCTTGTCCAGCGTGCCTATTCCCTGCCAAATGGGAGAGGCATATTGCTCTATGGCGATGAGCTTGCCGTCTTCGACAAGGGCAACCTTCAGGTGAGCGCCTCCAACATCGAGGCCAGCAGTCACGGTCATGTCTGATTATCCGGGATACCGGGTGTTTCAATATTGCCGCAAATCATTTGGTGTTAACGGCTCTTGTCGTGGCATGACGCGCTGAAAGAGGCAACCTGTGCAAGTCGTACCTGTCATTGATGTGAAGAACGGCACGGTGGTGCATGCCGAAGGCGGCGATAGGAGGAATTATCGTCCTCTGATTTCAAGTCTGGCAGACGGCTCCACTCCCATCCGCGTCGTTGAAGGATTGTTGTCTGTTCAGAGATTTTCCGTCCTCTATATCGCCGATTTGGATGCGATTGCCGGACATGCCTCGAATGCGCAGGCTGTTGCAGAAATCTCGCGGCACTTCCCTGATCTGGAGCTGTGGATCGACAATGGCTCTCACGACGAAACAGGAGTGGCAAAGCTACTGAGCTACCCCGCAGCCAGAGCGGTAATCGGCTCGGAAACGCTGCAATCGGTCCGCGATCTTGAGCAGATGAGCGCGCATCACCCCGGGCGCGTACTGCTGTCCATGGATTTCAGAGGCGATGAATTACTAGGGCCGCAAGACTTACTCCAACAGCCGCAAAGCTGGCCGTCAACCGTAATAGCTATGACGCTGGCTGCCGTCGGTAGCCGGGCTGGCCCCGATCTAAACTGGATCGGCCGCCTCAAGTCGCTGGCTCCTCAGACCGCCATCGCCGCCGCAGGGGGCATCCGCGACAAGGCGGACTTGGCTGCCGCCGCAGCAGCAGGAGCCTCGGCGGCGCTAGTTGCAACAGCACTTCATGCCGGAACACTGAAGGCCGGCGACCTCCAAGAGATCGCCGGCCTTCCAGTAGGTTCATCTAGCTCATGATTGGGGCATTTGCGGGGTGTTTCACCCCGGCATTACTGATTTTGTCAGCCGCCCCAGCGGCCAGAAAGCAGTTTACCCAATCGCTGTAGCAGACCCCCCTTCATCGGTGGGGCTTTATCGTGTTGTTCCTGCCCAGGATGGTTTCCGCTTCAAGACTTGGCAGCGAACGGATGGGCTGCAGCGTTGCGCTGGGCAGTCGCTTCAGCAGCCGTCGGCTTGCCGGCAACAGCGCGTGCGATAGCTTCCTTCGTTGCGCGGTAGTTGAAATCCTGGATCTTGGCGTCGTCGGCCGCTTCCCAGTGGATGAACACGCCGACGCAGATGTAGAGGTCGTCAGCTTCGTCAGCCGGGATCACGCCCTCGGCAACCGAGTCCTGCACGGCCTTGGCCACGCCGTACTGGGCCGGTCCAAACATCTGAACGGCCTGACGGGCGTCCTTGATGGTAACCTTGTTGAACATCACGGTGCTGGGCTTGCAAGCCAGGTTCGGTGCGATCACAGCAAGCAGAGCGGTGAAGCCGTCCTTGTTGTTCGTCAGCGAGTTGCAGAATGCAGCCTCGGCAGCAGAGCCGCGCGGTCCGATGAGGAGATCGATATGGGCGACCTCGTTGCCGTCGCCAACGAGCGACTCACCAACGCAAACCTTATTGATTTTTGCCATGCCTGGGGTTCCTCCGATTGCATGTATCACCACTGGGGGCGGTCCGGCCCAATAAAGGACCTTCACCAAGTACCGCACCCGCTCGTTCCGAGCTATCCCAGTTGTCAGCGAACGGTGGCAGTTTCCACCGAACCGGTTCGCCAGATAGCGGCGCTGAGCACCGGCGCTAAATAACGCCAGGAACCGTCCTGAGACAAGTGATTAGTAGGATGTCCGACGCTATAAATCGGCGGCGAACAGGGTCGCCACCACGAAATCGGCGCTCGTTCCGGGATTCCAACCTTCCTGCTTCAACATCGCGTCGAGCCTCAACAGGCTGGTATACGATTTAGGGGTTACAAAGGGCTCCCAGTCATGCCGCGCCGCGCGCGCCAGCCGCTGTACGTGGGCCGCCGTTTCCATCCCGAATTTGCGCTGAATGTGGCTGTCTGGAAATCTAGCCAGGATCGACATGTAAAGGCTGGAGACTATTTCGTCTGGGTTCCCTGGCGCATGGCCGCTTTGGCGAGCACGCAGGCGCAAGAGCAGCGGCAGGTGATCGTCAAAGATATCCCGTAGGCCAAATGCGTAATTGGCGGCGATGCGATCCCGTGGAGCCGCAAGCGCCATCGCGTCGAGAATCGGTAGTGTTGGCTCCTGAGACACATCCCCTGTATCCGATTTACCAAGTCCACCAGGATTGGCTGCTCGGATCGCGGCGTAAACGTCGCTAGCATCGTTGTCATCGAGCTCTTCGAGCACCGTTTTGACACGATCTCGCAGTGAGGAAGGCTCGTGGCGCAGCGCCGCTGCGGCCAGCGGGGCGCACAAAAGGATGATTCCCAAATTTGTGTTGCACCCCGCCGCCGCCATGCTGGCTTCGACGGCGGCTCGAATACGCGCGCCGACCCGAAGCACCGCATCGCCGATGAATGGAGCGGCGGCTTCGGCAGCCAGTTCGAATTGGCGAACCTCCATGCCATGACCGCCGGCATGGATATGCACATTGCCGGGCTTCAAGGCCGTCAATTCCGCACGGCAGGCCCTGAGGAAAGCAGCACTGAGGCCCGACGGAGCGGCACCCGCCGCTGGCGCCGTGCCATTCATGCCGTGGCATTCCTGGCCGAAGCGGCCACTGCCACCGCCTGCAGGAAATCTTCAGCAAGTGTCCAGGCGATGTTCACGTCCGTGACCGATTGCAATCCCTTCCATGCCGGATTGGAGTTGATCTCCAGCACCATCAGGTTGCCCGCCTCGTCGCGAATGATGTCGACACCCGCGTAGTCAGCTCCAATCGCCGCGCATGCTCTGAGTGCCAGTGAGCCCATCTGTTCATCATAATCAAATGCGGCGGCGGTTGCACCTTGATGGATGTTGGTAACCCAGGTCGCTCCGGCGCGCGACATCGCAGCCAGGATGCGGCCGCCCGAAACCAGGATTCGCCAGTCGACGAATTCCGTTTCGTCCACGCGGCGCAGGTATCGCTGCGCGTAGTAGACGTTGCCGACTGTCTCTGGCGCGGGCAAATCCGCAGCCTGCGACACCCGTGTGACGCCGTTGCCCTGGCTGCCGAACAAGGGCTTCACGACGATGTCGTAGCGCTGCTCTTCCATGAAACGCTGAGCGTTCGGCAAGCCTTCGCCAACCCGTGTTGGCGGCACCGGCAGTCCGGCCTGCTGGAACAGGAACGTGGCGGTAGATTTATCGACGCAACGCTCGATGGTGCGCGCATCGTTCCACACCCGGACACCTGACTCGCGCAGCGCATGCAATACGCCGAGCCGTAAGGTGATCTGTTCCAGGCTGCCCGTCGACACCGAGCGCACGAATGCGCCATCCGGCAGTGTTCCCTCAAAACCTGGGATGTCGATGCCGCACGCCATGCGCGTATCGAACGCACAGGCCTTCAATGTCGTGATGACAACGCCAGCCCCCATCGTTTCCATCGCCGTCTTGAGCTGCCGGGCGTGCCAGTCGCCCGAGCCCTCCTCGACGAATAGAACAATCTGGGGGCGGCGATTGGGGCCGCCGGTGACGCGCGTTGCAAACTTCTCGCTCATGCTGCGACAGTCCTTCGTGCGCTAGGTCCCGATCTCAACTGCGGAAGCTCGCGTCGACAATCTCCGGAGCCAGAGCGCCGCCGTGGAACGACTGTCCGGTGTCGAGATTGGAAACCGTCACCCGCGCCGGACTGAACAGCATCGGGTCGATCTTGTAGAAGTCACCGGCCACCGCGGCGAAGATCTCTGCGAACGGTTGACCATAGGCCGACGACGAGCGCGACGGCAGCTTTTCGGCAAGCTCCCGTGCGGCATCATCCGACCCGCGAACGAACAGCTGGATCCGGCCGCCATAAATGATGGCGTCATTGGTCCGTCCCATCGCCTTGATGAAGTCCGGGATCGGCGGCGCGATCGGCGCCACGCCATAGCCATCAACAATATGGTCCAGCGGGAAGTGCAACTCGTGCGCTTTGTGCAATGCCACTTCCAGAACACGCGCGGCAATCTGCACCGTTCCGGCAAGCGATCCGGTCGGCGCATAAAGGATCGACAGCTTGTCCACGCCAATCCCGCACGCCTTGGCCACGTTGGCGGCAACCTCGGACGGTGGTGCGTTGTCGCCCTCGATGACGAGCGCTGTGCGTTCCGCCGTGTCGGCATAGCCCAGCTCCTCGTAGAGCTTTTCCACGCGCGACATCGCCCGCGCGGGTCCCGAACCCAACGCAAAGAAATCGCCTTCGGAAATGGTCCAGCCGGCATACTGGCTGCCAAGGCACGCGATCACCGGGTTTGCCGAATGCACGACGACGCCAAGTGGCCAGCGTTCGTCGCCCGAAGCCGAAGTGATCCTGACGGTGCCAAGCCCGCCCATGCAGATTTCGCCGAGCCGACGGCCAGCTTCAAGACCACCGGGCGTTGCAGCCCCGCAGTCGATACGCTGTTCGCCAGCAGCTCCCGTGCTGACGATACAGCGCAGGGCTTCTGCATCGGTGACGAGTTGGTCGACGATGTGCTGGGCGCGCGTGGAAACGCTCACGGTGGTGGAACCGTTGGCTTTCATTTCGGTGCTTCCTTCCCTGACTTTTTTTCCCGACCATATAGCATGGCCTTTGCGATACCCAAGCGCTCGTCGAGTAACGCGACAGCCAGCTTTGCGGTTTTGCCTTCAGCCGAGACGGTACAAACGGGCAAATGCGGCCCGATGCGGATGCCTGCAGACGGACGATCGGCAATCCAGTCTGGCCATGCAACCTGGGGCACGGACAAACCTTGGTCATCAGCGTAAACGTATGCCGCCGCACGCGGGCACGGCGCCCAATTCCGGGCGAGAATTGCTGCAGGATCTCCACCTGTAACGGCGGCGATATGGGAGGCAAACAGCGTACCCTGACTGTCGTCGAGGACATCGAGCGACACGCCTGGACGCGGGTTGACCTCAAGCAGGAGAGGGCCTTCATCGCCGACCAGAAAATCGAACGAGACAAGACCTTCGAGTTGGAGGGCACGGGCAAGGTCGAGCCCAATCTCGATGAGACGCGCTTCCAGATCTGCATCGATATCCATGTTGCCGACGATGCCGCCAAACCGGAATGGCCGCCGCGGTTTTGGCGCGAGCCAGCTTTGGGTGAAAGCGAAGGCCGCGCTCTTGCCGATGATCCCGAGCATCGAAACGGCGACACCCTCAACCTCGCGCTGAAAATATCGGTCGCGCTGTTTCGAAACCCGCGCCCGACAGCGCGCGATATGCAACCCGCCGCTGCCGCCGATCCGCTTGGTCAGCCACCCACGGCCATCGGCAGGGGGCACCATGCGCGTATCGGGATGAGAAATGCCCAGATCCTCCAGCAGCGGAAAGAACCGATCGGGGCTCTTGGTGGCAGTTATCGTTTCCGGTGAGCAACCCAGGAGGGTGTATCGGTCGGCAAGCCGCGCGACGAGGGCGGGCGCATCCTCAAAACCGGCTCCGAGGACGAGCCCGATCGGCGCGCGAGCGGCTTTGCCTGAAAGCTCATCGAGTGCAGCTTGAAGCGACCCAAACCCGAAGCCGCGCTGGAACGACTGAGGCAGAACTCTGACGTTGCCTTGTGCGATCTCGCGGGTGTCATCGTCGCCGAACGCATCGACGACCAGCGGCCGATAGCCAGCCCTGCGCGCGGATGCAGCAAGCACCCGCCCGGAGAAACCGGCAATCAGGACCGTTGGCTCGGACACTGCGCGCTCGGCGCGTCAGCCGACGAAAGTGCGCGCGAGCTTGAAGGCGTCGCGGAAGTCGAAATGCACCGGCTTGTCGGAGGCGATCATCTGCTTGAAGAGACCCGACTCCGTTTTGTACTTGATATCGCCGATGGCCAGCGGTCCGACTCCCAGGGCATTGCAGCCTGGCAGCGGATCGCCATTCATGAACAGCTCCATGCCTTCGACGCCCGGCGGCGGCACGGCATTGACATCGGCGATCACCTTGAGGTTCTTCGCCAGTTCCTTGTGCTCCTTCGAGACCACCTGCACGCCCGCAGCCGCCGCGGCAAAGATCACGTCAGCATTGGCGATGATGTCGCGTTTCTGATCCGCCGTCTCACCAGCTACCGCTTCCAGATCGACACCGAAGCGCTCCTTGGAGATTTCCGCTGACTTGATGACGCGATCGACGCCGCGATGGGCGACGAGTTGGACGTCGGCGCCTTCCAGGGCGGCAATGATCGAGGAGGCAAAACCGACCACGCCGGTTGCGCCGAACACCGCGACTTTGACGCCTTTCCAGCCCGAGTTGAATTTGTCCTTCAGCACCTTCTCGACGCAGGCGACCATGGCAGCAGCCGTCGTGAACGATCCCGCTGGATCAGCGAACGTGGAAAGCTCGAACGGCGGCACCATCGCTTCCTTGGCTGCCTTCATCATGTCGAGCGCTAAAATGGCATCCTTGCCGCCGAAGAAGACGCCGGTCTGCGGTCCGTAATGAGGCGGGCGGGAGAAGATCGCATCCTGGACGAGCGCGGTTACTTTTTTCAGCTCGACGTGCGTATAGGGGATGATGACCTTGAAGCCAGCGTCCGTCGCCATGTTGACGTCAAACGGACTGACATGCTCGCTGGGATCGAGCATGTGCAGGATGGGTGTTCCCTTTTCGGACATTCGTTCTCTCCTTATTGGCCGGTTTCGGCGGTTTTGAGTATTTGGATCTGCGCACCGGTATTGCGGCCGGCGACGATCATCAGTTCGAGCCCCCGGGAATTAGCCGCTCCCAGCACGGAATGATAGAGGGTGGCGGCTTCTTTTTCGCTGCTGACGAACGCAAAACCGGTCGGTCCCCACGAACTCTGGCCGATGCCGACCGCCCCCATCGAAGCCAGCATTCCCGCCACTTCACCCACCTTCGGATTGGACCAGGCGCTCCCGCCTTGCGCCGGTGAGAAGTGAGCGCCAACGAGCGACTGGATCTCGGTGATGGCGCTGCCGAAGCCCGCTATATCAGCTTCGGTCAGCGCTGGTGCTGCCTGCATGAGAACCAGATGAGCGAGCCGCGCCGATGTCGCTTCCGCCATCGGCGGCAACCCCGCGAAAGCCTTGGTCTCGCGGTCGCCGTGAACACCGGTTTCGGCAGGGTCGAGGATCAGCAGGATGCGCCAGTCCTCCGGCATCGCCGTGTGAATGAGGACGGGAGGCGGCGCGTCGATCGCCCCCCGGCCACCATCGACGATAAAGCCCCCATGATCGAAGGCGGCAATGCCGATCGACGAGCGCTGGCCGCGCCCGGTCAAGGTTCCAAGCAGGTCGAACGGCCGGGCGGTTCCCGCAAGTCGCAATGCGCCCGCAGCCACAGCCAGCGACAACTGCGTTCCAGAGCCTAGCCCCGCGTGGGCGGGAATGGCTTCTTCGATCGTTATGTCGAAATCGCCTTCGATGCCTATGGTCTGGCGCAACTTTTCAATGACGCGGATGGCCCGATTGCTCTCTGGCCCGCGCGCGCTGGTCGATTTTGCGCGGCGGATCGTCAGCCGTGTCTCTGGCCGGTTGATGGCGAGCCCGATGCTACCGTAGAGCCGGCCGAGCCCGCCATTGAGATCGACAAAACCCAGATGCAGACGCGCAGGCGCCGCTATACGCAGCGCAGCCGTCTCTTTTGGGTCAGCCATCGCAAGGTCCTTGTCGTCGATCATGGGTGGCAAGGCAGATGCCCGGTTGCGCGAAGTTGGCCGCTGGCGCACCTTTAGCCCAACAACGCCTAACGCGCCATCAAGCACCACAGAGGAAGCTTAGCATGCCAGCAGAACGGGAAAAGCCAATGCCTGAACAGGAAGTCAAGGCTTGGCTGGAAAGAAATTTGCCCAAATGGTCGCTCGAAGACGGCTGGATCCGCCGGACCTATAAGACTGCGAGCTGGAAAAGCACGCTGATGGTCATCAATACGGTGGGACACCTTGCCGAGGCGGCCTGGCATCACCCCGATTTGACAGCATCCTACGCCTGGGTAGAGGTGCGCTTGATGACGCATTCCGCAAAGGGGATCACGGCCAAGGATCTCGCACTGGCCTCGAAAATCGAGGAGGTCGTGTCCTGGCAGCCCGGCATCGAAGGCAAGGGCCTGGAGGGCACGCCGCAGGAGGACATGCGGTTTGCCTACATCAAGTATGACTGATAAGGCGCAAGGGGTGAGGCACGCCCGCTTGCGGCGCGCCATCAAGAGGAGCGAAAAGCCCCATGAGCCTTGCCCGTAATTTCGATGCCATCGTAGCGCTCGGTGCCAATATTGGTGACAAGCGCGCCAACATCGCTCGTGCGCTCGAGTTGTTATGCGCGCAAGGAGACATTTCCATCCTTGCGCGCTCGCGCGACTTCAAGACGCCTCCCTGGGGCATCACCGACCAGCCGTGGTTCGTCAATGCTTGTGCCTCGGTCCGCACGGAGCTGGGTGCGCGCGCGTTGTTGGAACGCTGCCTGGACGTCGAGCGAAAGCTGGGCCGCGTGCGCGCCCAGAAGTGGGGCCCACGTATCATCGATCTGGACGTGCTGGTGCATCTCGATGGCGCAGTGAACGAGCCCGATCTCGTGCTGCCCCATCCACGCATCACCGAACGCGCCTTCGTGCTTGCGCCGCTCGCGGATGTGGCGCCGGATCTGGAATTGAACGGCAAGACGGTAGCCGAGTGGCTGGCAGTCACCGACCAATCCGGTGTCGAACCGTTTGTAGATTGATGGCTTGGTTGACCGCTGGGTTTGACGGTCAGCTTGGGATGGACCACCCATGACCGCAAAGTGGCATCAACGAAAATCGGCGCTACCGGAAGGCAGCGCCGATTGTCATGCATCAAACGGGCTGATGCAAACTTGCGTATGTCGGAATTACTTCTGAGCGGCCAGATAAGCGATAAGGTCCTTGCGGTCCTTCTCGTCCTTGACACCGACGAATACCATCTTGTTGCCGGGGATATTGCCCTTGGGATCGGCAAGGTAGGCATCGAGCGACGCTTCATCCCAGGTCTTGCCGGAATTCTTCATGGCGTCGGAATAGTTGAAGCCCTCAACTGCACCAGCCTTGCGGCCGACGACGCCGTTCAGGTGCGGGCCAACCTTGTTCTTGCCATCGACGGCATGGCACGCCTTGCACTTCTTGAACACGCTCTCGCCGTTTGCAGCGTCCTGCGCCATGGCGAACGACGGCAGAGCGATCACGAGTCCAGCAGCGAGTAGAAATTTGCGCATGTTGAGTTATTCCTCCCTTCGAGTCCGGATGAGACAGAAGCCTATCAGGTGAGACCGATAGACCTAACCCCTGGATGTGGCAAGAGTCGTATACCGGTGCTAATCAGTATGCGACAAAGTGTTCATCCACCATGCAGGGTAAATCATTTCGCCTGAACTCGCGATGAACCAACAGTCCAATATTTGGTTGCCAAAGCAGCTCATGAGGCTGGTTTTGCGGCCATCCGACGGTAGATGAAGTCTGGTGCCGCATTATGGCTTTCTTCCCGAGCCACTTTTGCCCAATCAGCGTGATGTGGAGAAAGAGAGCAGCCAGGATCCGTATTGGCGGCATCACCGGTTAACGCCAGAGCCTGGCAGCGGCAGCCGCCGAAATCGATCTCCTTGCGCGGGCAGGATTTGCACGGCTCTTTCATCCAGTCCGTTCCGCGGTAGAGATTGAAGGCGTCCCCTTCGAGCCAGATCTCGCGCAGGCCGCGATCCTTAACATTGTCGAACTGGAGTCCTGGCAGGCTCTCGGCGGCATGACACGGCAGCACGCGGCCGGACGGTGTGACATTCATGATGCCGCGGCCCCAGCCACCCATGCATGGCTTGGGAAATTTGGCGTAGTAGTCGGGCACCACGAAGTCGATGACCAGGATGCCTTTGAGACGTTCCTTCGCGTCACGCGCGATGCGGGCCGTCTCCATGAAGGCTTCCTCGGTCGGCATCAGCGCGGCGCGGTTTTTCAGCGCCCAGGCGTAGTACTGGATGTGTGCGATCTCCAGTCGTCCCGCACCCACTTCGACGGCATAGTCGATGATGCGCGGCAGGCTCGCGATGTTCTGGCGATGCAGCGGCGCATTGATCGTCAGCGCCAGACCGAGCTCTTTCACCCAGCCGGCAACTTCGTGCTTCTTGGCAGCGCCTCCTTTGTAGGCGGCAATGCGATCAGCGTTCTCGGCATCGACGTCCTGAATGGAAAGCTGCACATGATCGAGCCCGATGTCGGCAAGGCGCTGGAGACGTTCCTTTGTCAGCAGCACGCCGGCCGTAATCAGGTTGGTATAGAGTCCCGCATCGACGGCTGCCTTGACGATCTCTTCCAGATCCTTGCGCGCTGTCGGCTCGCCGCCCGACAAATGCACTTGCAGTACGCCGAGCTCTCCGGCTTGCCGCATCACGCGGCACCAGTCTTCCGTCGATAGTTCGGTGTTGACCCGTTCCAGCTCCAGAGGATTGGAACAGTAAGGACATTGCAACGGGCAGCGATGTGTCAGCTCAGCGAGCAGTCCGACGGGTGCGCGCGCGCAAACCGGGTCCGCTTCCAGCTCGACGGCGTGAGAGGATGTGCTCATTTCATTCATGACGTCACAACTCCCTTGTCCGCCAGATCCTGAAGCATCGAAACGACGTCGCCCAGGATCACATCTTCAGGTGCATTGAAGTCCTTGCTCAAAATGGCAGAGATGTCAGCGACGGTGCGTTCGCCATCGCATAGCTTGAGAACTTCGACGGCAATCGGATCAGGCGTGAACACGCGCTCGGGAGCGAGCAGCAGCCACACACCGCGTCCCGCGTCGTGCCTCAGCTTGATGTGTCGCGGCATCCGGGGCTTGGTGGCGGCCTCGACGATCAGCCGTTGCGGCGTGGGTCGGGCACCCATCACACACCCTCCGGCCTGAATGCGCCCGGCGGAATGTTGCCAGGCTCGTAGTAGGCATGATGCAGCGCGTCGAGCTGCGCCCACAAGACGTTGCACTTGAACTGCACGGCGCCGACGCAGGCGTCCTGCTCCGCGCGTGTCTGTGCATGTTGCTTGATGTAGGCGAGCGCGAAGTCCGCATCGCGCGGTGCCTGGTCCAGCCGGCGGCGGAAATAGGCCATCACCTTGTCGTCGATGAAATCGTAATTCTCCAGCATGCCGGAGATCCGCTCGCGATGGATCTTGGGCGCGAAGAGTTCCGTCAGCGAGGAGGCAACCGCGACCGTCAGCGGCTGCTCGCGCACGAAGTTGACGTAGGCCTCCACTGCGAACTTGGTGGCGGGCAGGGCGCCCTCGCGGCTGATGACATAATCGCGGTCAAGACCGAGCCCATCGGTCAGCACCAGCCAGCGCTCGATACCGCCGGGCTCCTCGGCACCAGCGCCGTCGTGGTCGAGAATGCGATGCAGCCACTCGCGGCGCAACTCGCGATCATGGCAGCGAGCCATCAACGCAGCGTCTTTACGCGGCACAGCCGATTGATAGCAGTAGCGGTTTAATGCCCACGCCTGCACCTGCCCCTTATTCAACTTGCCGCCATGCAGCAGCTTATGGAACGGATGCTTGTCATGGTAGCGCTCAGCGCCGACGGCCCGGATTGCCGCCTCGAACGCTTCTGGGGTGAGCAGCTGATCGCCGTCGCTTCCAGCACTGCGTCTGTCACTCATAGCGAGATCTCCATTCCGTCATAGCCGATCTCCCAACCCGCATCCTCGGCTTCCTTGCGCTGCGGCGAGTTCTCGTCGAGAACGGGATTTGAATTGTTGATATGCACGTAGACTTTGCGCTCCACGCCCAGCGACGCGAAAGCCGCGATGGACCCGTCGCTGCCTGACATGGAGATGTGCCCCATCCGTTTGCCAGTCTTGGGCATGAGGCCCGCCTTCACCATCTCGTCGTCTGTAAATAGCGTGCCATCGAAGAAGACGAGAGCAGCGCCCCTGATGCGATCCGAAAGTCGCGCATCAACATCCGCACAGCCGGGTATGTAGTAGAACGTCTTGTCGCTTTCTGGCGCTGTGATCTTGAGGCCGATCGTGTCGCCCTCGACGGTGCCGAAGTCGGCACCCTTGGAGGTATCCTCCAGATAGAGCGCCACCTTGCCGGGAACGGCAAAAGCCTCGATCGTGAGTCCTAGATCGCCGCCGGGCCCCATCAATTGCACAGGCGCGTCAAGTCCCAGTTCCCGCCGCTGCACCATCTCCGCATTGAGGATTTTGAAAATCGAGTTGCTCGATAGAACCGAAAGCACACGCCCCGACCCGTAGACCAAAAATGGCTGCATCTCACGCAGGTTGATGAGGCCGGAAATGTGGTCGACATCACCATTGGTCAGCACCGCAGCCTTGATCGGGCTGTTGCGCAGTTCCCCGCTGGCCTGCGAGCCCAGAGCAGGCGTTGCATTGATCTGTTGGCGAAGGTCGGGCGAAGCGTTGAGCAGTACCCAGTCGCGGCCGTTGCTGCTGACCGCCAATGACGACTGTGTACGGGCCGTAAAGCCGCTGGCTCCACGGCGCACGTCGGCACAGTTGCGGCAATTGCAATTCCACTGCGGGAAGCCGCCGCCTGCAGCCGACCCCAGAACTTTGATGAGCATGGAATGTCGCTTGTGCGAGATGAAGGCATGCGGCGGTCAAGTCGCCGAATGGCATTATGGCCGAAACGGGTGCGGAAGCGCATCGCTCCAGAAACGCACCCCTCCAGAAACAGCGACGGCGGCCGAGAGCCTCGACCGCCGCGCCTAAATTCCGCTCAGCAGGTGAGCGGGCCGATGGACATCTTAGATGATGTCGATCTCGGCCGGCAGATAGCTGGTGACCTCAAGGCCGACTTCCTGCTCGGTGACCTGCGGCTTCGTCCAAACCTTCATTGCATTCCTCCTGATAAGATGAGTGCCTACTTCCTTGGGCAACCCCGCCGAGGGTAAACCCACCAAGTCAGCTTTTCTTCTTGTTTAAAGCCGGCTTAGTCTGCGGATCTTGCGCCAAGTGTCAAGCGGTTACCGCGTTGACAATAGTTAAACCATGCGGCCCGCTCATCCGGCAACTCACGTCCGCTCACAAACACGTTAGAATGAGTTCACCGCGCCGTGATCGCCTGCGCCAGGGCCAGCCGGTTCGGCACCCGGAGCAGGTCCTGATAGCTGTCCGATGCCCAGCCGCCCCAACAATCCTCGCGCGGACGCGGCCCCGGTCGCAAAGCAAGCCTGTAGAAGGTAGCCGCCCGTCGGTGCTTCCCAGTCGAGCATCTCGCCGGCGGCGAACACGCCCGGCAGCGCCTTAACCATGAAATTGTCGTCAAGCGACGCGAGCGTGACGCCACCCGCGCTCGAAATTGCCCGTTCAAGCCCGCCAATGCCCGTGATCGTCAGTGGCAACGCCTTTATGCGCTGGGCCAACTCTACCGGGGTGGCGGTTTTCGCCTGCCATGGAGGGCCGTCAGCCGTGCCCCGTTCCGGTGGCGGCTCATGGAGCAACGCGATCATCGGCGGCGCGAGTCCGGCAGCCTTGCGCAGGAACGACGCGAGTGACTGTTTGCCCCGAGGCTTGGCAAGCCGCATGGCCAGAGCTTCCACTGTCAGGTCCGGCCTCAGATCGAGCATGGCGTCTACCCTGCCGCTGCCATCCCGTTCCAATGCCTCACGGACGAGGCGGCATGCGCCATAGGCAGGCCCACCTTCCAGCCCGTCCCGCGTCAGGACAAGCTCACCAGGGAATGTCTCGCCAGCGACGCCGAGCACGATCCGCTTCAACGGCGTGCCCGCAAATCGGCTGCGAATATGCTCCGACCAGTGGACCCGGAGAGCGGCATTGGCTGGCACCAGATCAGCGACGTCGACGTTCTTGCCAGCGAGTAGGCCCGCCCATCCGCCATCCGAACCAAGCCTTGGCCAGCTCGCGCCGCCAAGTGCCAGTACCACGCCTTTCGCTGCAAAGATGGCGTGAGAACCGTCCTGCCGCCGAAACGTGGCCGTGATGTGGGCGGCACCTGGACCGGCACCGTCGCAGGCCAAATCCACCAGCTTATGCCGTAGATGCAGCTGGACGCCGAGTGTGCTGAGCCGCGCCAGCCAAGCTCGCAGCAGCGGTGAAGCTTTCAGGCTTTTCGGGAAGACACGGCCGCTGCTGCCGATGAAGGTCGGAACACCCAAGTCCTCCGCCCAGGCGACCAGGGCATCGGGCGGAAATGCACGCACCGCGCCAGTGATGAGGGACGAGGCGGGGTGATACCGGGAAAGAAAAGCCTCCATCGGTTCTGAATGCGTCAGGTTGAGGCCGCCCCGGCCCGCCATCAGCAGCTTGCGCGCCGGCGCACCCATGGCATCGAACACCATGACGCTGAGACCAGATGCCGCCAAGGTCTCGGCGGCAATCAGACCGGCGGGCCCGGCACCCACCACGATCGCGTCGATTACGTCACCGGCTTCGTTCAAAACGTGATGGTCCTCAAACCTGGTGGTGCGAACCTGAGCCGGCACATCGAACGCTTGATTGCGCGCTACCGTTAGCTACCAGCTCCCGGTATTGGTCATCGACGCCCACGGTTCGCTCGCGGGCAGGGCGTTGCCCTTCTGTAGAAGCTCTATGGAAATACCATCGGGTGATTTGACGAACGCCATGCGGCCGTCGCGTGGCGGCCGATTGATGGTCACTCCATTGTCCTGAAGGCTCTGGCACGTCGCATATATGTCGTCGACCTCGAACGCCAGATGCCCGAAATTGCGACCGCCGGAGTAGGCTTCCGGATCCCAGTTATAGGTCAGCTCGATGAGCGGCGCCGTTTCTTCAGCAGCGCGGCGCCGGTCTCCGGGAGCCGCGAGGAAGATCAGCGTGAAGCGCCCCTGTTCGCTTTCCGTGCGGCGCATCTCGCGCATGCCGAGCTTGTTGCAGAAAAAGTCGAGGCTCTGCTCGACATCAGAAATGCGGATCATGGTGTGCAGATAACGCATAGGGGTTCCTCAAGATCGGTCCGGGCGGTGCTCACGGTAAGCTTTTGGACGTAGGCTGTTGTTGTGATGCTGCCTGTGGATCTTATTGCCGCCGGCCTGCTGTGATTTTCTGTTTTTATTATTTTCTGTTCGCTGCGGTGACGACGGCGGAAGAGGCACCCCGGCCCGTTGCGGACCCGTTGGCAGCACCTCTGGCACACCAGATAGCTTCTGCGGACGTCAATAGGCAAGCCGGCTGACTGAGGGAGCGCGGCAACACGTCAACAAGCCGGGCTTTTTCTCCCCGAAATAAATGATACGAACACAGACCAAGTTGGGGATCTTGCGTGGATAAGTCAGGCCGCCAGAGCCGCACTACGGCAGGCGGTCGCCCAAGACATATAACCGAATCAATCACATCCCGATTCGGGCCAGACGTCGCCTTAGCTGTCATGTTGAACGCAAGTCTCGTTTGTTCAGATGCCACGCCCACCGGTTTTTTCGGCACTTGTGCTCATTTGTAATTACTGCGCTTTATCAAGCTGTTAACCAATATATACTCGCGTGGACAGTCACGGTGCCATGCAAACTTGCAACAACTTTCGCCTTGCAGGGGGCTACCGCAGCCAGAAGCTGATGCTATTCTCCGCCGCGTTAGCAGAACGACAGCTTTGCTCTGGAGAGGGGCTTCAACGGAGCAGCTGGAGTTCGCTGATGCGGTAACTTCGTCATAAGTCAAAAAGTGGGGTTCGTAATGGGGGATACCAAGTCGCCTCCCGAGTTTCCTATGCAGGAAGCAGGGGAGAGCGGAGGTCTTGATCGTCACGACGATTTGAACGTCGAGATTTTCGAGATCGCCGGCTCGATCAAATGGTTCGACGCCTCGAAGGGTTACGGTTTCATCGTTCCCGACAATGGCCTTCCTGATGTGCTGTTGCATGTGACCTGCCTGCGGGCAGGTGGCTATCCAACGGCCTACGAGGGCGCCCGGGTTCACTGTCAGGTGATGGCGCGTCCCAAGGGCATGCAGGCTTTCCGCATCCTGTCGATGGACGAAAGCACGGCGATCCATCCCTCCCAGCTGCCGCAGCGCACCCATGTGGTGGTGCAGCCGGAGAGCGACTGGGAGCGGGCCATGGTCAAATGGTTCAACCGCGTTCGCGGCTTCGGCTTCTTGACCCGCGGTGAGGGAACACCTGATATCTTCGTGCACATGGAGACCCTGCGGCGCTATGGCTTCACCGAGCTGCGCCCTGGGCAGATTGTGCAGGTCCGCTGGGGGCACGGTTCGAAGGGCTGTATGGCCGCCGAACTCAAGCCCGACGGCGCAACGAGCGGGCTGCCGCTGCAGCATTGAGTTGGAACGACATGGACGCGCCGGTGCGCGACCTCAGATGCGCTTCGAGCAGGACGGTGCCAGGCACCGTCCTGCTTCTTTTGTTCTGGTCAATCCTGCTCGGTTCCGCACTGGGCCTGACGGCGTGTGACCGCAAGCCTGCTCCCCAGGCATCATCCGACCGCCTGACCTTCGTGACACCGAATGGCAGCAAGGAATTCACCCTCGAAATCGCTGACACCGACGAGAGGAAACAGCTGGGCCTGATGTTCCGGACCGAGCTGAAGGACGGCCACGGCATGCTGTTCCTCTATGATCCCCCGCAGGAGATCACGATGTGGATGCGCAACACGTACATCTCCCTCGATATGGTCTTCATCGGCGCCGATGGCGCGGTGGTCCACGTTGCCCGCGATACCACACCCCTTTCGGAGGACATCATTTCATCTGAAGTGCCCGCCAAGGCCGTGCTGGAGATTGCGGCAGGCGCGGCAGAACGCTACGGCATCATACCGGGCGTGCGTGTCGAGCACCCCTATTTTGGCGCCGGCGCCGCTGCCAAGCCATGAAAGCTACACCCAGCAGGAGCCAGATCTATCAGACCGCGCCCAACGGCCCGCTTGACCGCGGCGGCACAACGCGGCACACATCCAACCACCGTCGCTTCGGGACATAGCTCAGCCTGGTAGAGCACCTGCTTTGGGAGCAGGGGGTCGCGAGTTCGAATCCCGCTGTCCCGACCAGACGACGATACTGCAATGATCGGCGCCAGCCAGGCGGGCGCAAATTTCGAAGGGGCAGGCCATGGTGGCGCGCATCTACCGACCGGCAAAATCAGCCATGCAGTCAGGTCTCGCCCGCACCAAATCATGGGTGCTGGAATTCGAGCCCGAGGCATCGCGCCAGGTCGAGCCCTTGATGGGATGGACCAGTTCGTCCGACATGCGCTCTCAGCTGCACCTGGAGTTCGAAACCAAGCAAGAGGCGATCGCCTACGCCGAGCGCAATGGCATCGCCTACACGGTTGCCGATCCCAAAGTGCGCAAGCACCAGACCAAGACCTACGCCGAGAACTTCAAGTTTGGCCGCCTCGGCCGCTGGACCCACTGAAGTCTGCGGAGAAGTTGTTGGTGTTAAGGACGAGGGATGAGCCCCCCGGACCTGAAACCTACTTCCAGCCGTCGGTCAGCGTCTTCATGAACGCCACGATCGCATTCTCCTCGGCATCCGTCAGCTTCAGATCACCCATCTCGTCCGTGTTGACGTTGGCCTCGAATTCGGGTGCCGGCCAGCAGCCAATGCGCATGGCATCGGCTTCGCGCGTCATGGGATCATTACAGCGCGGCTTGGTATCGCGCGTGTTGTAGAAGTGTACGACGGTCTTCAGCGATTTGAAGTAGCCGTTGTGCATATAGGGCTTCACGGTCTGCAGAGTTGGCCGCTTGTCGACGTTGCGTAGCGTCGGCACTTTCACCTTGCCCAGATTGGCCTGGGCGAGTGCCGCATAGATCGGATCTTTCTCGAGCGTTGCGCCAAGACCCTTGTCGACCCAATCCTTGCCGTTTGGGTTGACGGCCGCGTCCTGCATGTAGAACGGATTGTCGGGATTGCGCGGCACACCAAGGTTGTCATAGGTGAAGTCAGTGAAGACCGTCGGGCCGCCCTTGGGATCGGCGTCGAGCACATGGCAGTTGGCGCACTTGCCCTTGCCCCTGTAGAGAGCGAGCCCCTTCTCTTCCTCATCGTTGAAGCTTGCCGTTCCGGCCAGCACAGCATCATACTTCGACGAATAGGGATTGAACTCAGCCGAACTCTCGTAGGCGGCGATGGCGATCCCAACCTTGCCAAACGCATCCTCCACACGCTCGCGCGCCTCGTCGTCGAGCCCAATCTTGGCGGCGGGATCGGCGCAGCTCTTGTCGATGTCGGCAGGCCACGCAATCGAGCAGACCTCAGTGCCCCACAGATCCTGCAGCTTGACCGGATAGGCGCTGGTGTCATCGGGTTTGCAGACACGCCTGACCACACAAGCAGCATCCGGCAGCGCCATCTCAAGCGGGTTGAGGAATGGTTCGAGAGCCTGATCCGCAATCGCGTTTCCGAGTCCCTTGCCCGTCGCGCGCCCGTTCCAGAAGGCGCCGCCAACCATCAGCATCTCGCCGTCTTCGACGCGGTGGTGCAGCACTGGGGCGGGGTTCATGTAGGCGGCAGATGGCGGCTTGGAGTTGCCGAATTTGCCGGGAACCGAGCCTTCCACCACCGCGCCGGCCGCGTTGAAGTCCTCACGCGGCGACGTGAAGCCCATCTCGGGCGCGTGGCAGAAGGCGCAACTCTGGTTCTTGTTCACCGAAAGGGTGGTGTCGAAAAAGAGCGACTTGCCCAGTGTAGCGCGGCCCGACAGGCCATCTTTGCCAGACACTAAGCGCTCGATCAGCGCCGGCCGCTCGACGGCGTCCTTGCCGGACTCCAACTCGGTGCCGAGTTCCCGGGCAAGCACGGTTGTGACAGCGACCGCAACGATGATGATAGTGAGGAGGAGGGTGCTGCAATGCCCCAGTCGTCCCATCCGCCGATCCCCGAACCCGTTGAGAGCGCTTTCAGATCGAATTATGGCGGGGAGGGCCAGGCTGGACAACCGGACACAACCGCGCGCGACGTAGCCTGCCCGCACATTGGCGTCAGCGGATGCGATCCGTCGCGTTAGCCGAATACCCGCTTGAAGATCGTGTCGACGTGCTTGGTGTGGTAGCCAAGATCGAACATCTCTTCCAGTTCGGCCGCCGGTACGTTCGCCACGACCTCGCCGTCTCCCTTGAGTTCGGCGAGAAAGTCGGCGCCGGTCTCCCACGTCTTCATGGCGTTGCGCTGCACGAGGCGATAGGCGTCCTCGCGTGATACGCCCGCCTGCGTCAGCGCCAGCAGTACGCGTTGGGAATTGTGCAGACCGCCGAGCCGGTCGAGATTCTTCTTCATGTTGTCAGGATAGATCACCAGGTTCTCGATTACGCCTGCCAGACGGTTGAGCGCGAAATCGAGTGTCACCGTCGCGTCCGGCCCGATCATGCGCTCCACCGAGGAATGCGAGATGTCGCGCTCATGCCAGAGAGCCACGTTTTCCATTGCAGGCATGGCGTAGGCACGGACCATCCGCGCCAGACCGGTGAGATTCTCAGTCAGCACAGGGTTGCGCTTGTGCGGCATGGCAGAAGAGCCCTTCTGCCCTGGCGAGAAGTATTCTTCGGCTTCCAGTACCTCAGTGCGCTGCAGGTGGCGGATCTCAGTCGCGAGGCGTTCCACCGAAGAAGCGATGACGCCAAGCGTCACGAAGTACATCGCGTGCCGGTCGCGCGGAATGACCTGTGTCGAAACTGGCTCCGGCGTCAGTCCCATCTTGGCGGCAACGTATTCCTCCACGCGCGGATCGATGTTGGCGAAGGTTCCGACGGCTCCCGATATGGCGCAGGTGGCAACGTCGGCCCGTGCACCTTCCAGCCGCTTGCGGGCCCGCTGGAACTCCGCATGCGCAAAGGCCAGCTTGACGCCGAACGTCGTCGGCTCGGCGTGGATGCCGTGGCTGCGCCCGATCGTCAGTGTGTCCTTGTGTTCGAAGGCCCGCTTCTTCAGTGCGGCCAGCAGCCGGTCGAGGTCGGCCAGCAGAAGATCTGTCGCGCGCGTCAGCTGCACGTTGAGGCAGGTGTCGAGAATGTCCGACGAGGTCATGCCCTGGTGGATAAAACGCGATTCCGGCCCGACAAACTCGGCCAGATGCGTCAGGAACGCGATCACGTCATGCTTCGTGACGCGCTCGATCTCGTCGATCCGCGCCACGTCGAATTCGGCAGTACCGCCCTTGTTCCAGATGACCGCGGCAGCTTCCTTAGGGATCATGCCGATCTCGGCCATGGCGGAGGCCGCGTGAGCCTCGATCTCGAACCAGATGCGAAAGCGGGTGGCGGGATCCCAGATCTGGGTCATCTCGGGGCGGGAGTAGCGCGGGATCATGGCAGCCTCGTTACTGCAAGGGCCGCAGGCGCGGCCGCGAAGGGAAAGTGCGCCGGAGGCCTAGCAAAGCCCGGCGGCTGACGCAATGTCAGCGGGCATCAATTGGGCCTGCCGCCGGGTTCAGATGGGAGGCACCGCACGCCACAGTCGGGCCTAGCGACACATTGTGCCTTATCAAGGAGCCGGCCGGAGCGTGGTGAGGTTGAAAAGATCGTCGGGGGTGACGACGAGGCCATAGGCAACGCGAAGGCACACCGCCAGAACCAGCAGCGCCAGCATGAAGCGTAGCTGCTCACCCTTGAGGTTGGCGCCTGCCTTGGCCCCAAACTGTGTGCCGATGACGCCCGCGGCAATCAGCAGTATGCCCAGCACCACGTCGACGGAGTGCAGGAAATAGGCTTGAGACATGGTCGTGAAGGCGCCCACGAACATGATCTGGTAGAGCGATGTTCCCACCGCAATATTGGTCCGCATCTTCAGCACATAGACCATGGCCGGCACCAGGACGAAACCGCCGCCTACGCCCATCAGCGCGGTCAGGACGCCGATCATTGCGCCGATCCCGAGGACAGGAATGACGCTGATGTAGAGCTTCGAGCGCGGAAAGCGCATCTTGAAGGGCAGCCGGTGCAGGAACGTGTGATGCCGCCGCTCGATCAGCGTGCCCCCCGCCTTGGCGGCGGACCGCATCGTGTTGATGCTTTCGATGAGCATCAGCAACCCGAGCGATCCAAGCAGGACAACGTAACTGAGCGACAAGAAGAGGTCGAACTGGCCCTGAGCGCGCAGCCAGCTGACCAGCTGCGTTCCCGCGAGCGAGCCGGTGATGCCGCTGACGAGCAGAGCGTTGCCGATGCGAAAATCGATGTTGCCGCGCTGCCAATGGGTCATCGACCCCGAAACAGCCGTCGCGGTCGCCTGATTGGCGCCCGTCGCAATGGCAACCGCCGTCGGAATTCCCAGGAACAGCATCAGCGGCGTGATGATGAAACCGCCGCCCACGCCGAAGAGCCCTGAAAGAAATCCTACAGCGCCACCGACACCGATGACGGCAAGGCCGTTGACGGCGACGCCCGCAACAGGAAGGTAAACATGAAAGTTCATGGCGATCGCATCGCGATGGGCCGGCCGGCGGGTGAAAACCACCGCAAGCCCGCTGGGTATGATGTCGAGATGGATGAGCCAGATGAGCGCCGCCCAGCCTGTACCACCGCGTAAATCGCCTCTAGATCGCATCGCGCTGCATTGCAACAGAGCGCATTGGCACATGCGACGATCCGCCATTGCTTCTGGCGCTGAGGCGGAGCCACGACTTAGCAGCCGGCCTTGGCGTTTTTTTAGCCGGCCCCCCTCCCAAGAACGTGCCCAATGTCGAACGCCAGGCCTGCGGCTCCTGGCGCAACCTCAACCGCGCTTGATTCCGCGTTCCAGGATGATTGCGGGCCCACGGCTGGGTTCGACGCAGCCCTTGCCCGCTTCATAGACCATGCCGAGCCCGTCACAACGCATGTGGGCAAGGTAGGTGCGCACGCCGTAGCTGAGCATCAGCAACACGGCAACGGCAGCAAGGAGGATGGTCAAACCGCGAGCGCTCATTTGCCGGTATCTCCAAACCGTTCGATCCAGGCAGGTGGCCCGGTCCACCCGGCAGGCACGGGTGCCGCCGCGTGGACCCCTCGCGCAACAGCCCGCGCCAGCACGTTGGCGGCAACACTACCGATGCGGGCCAAGCTTGCCACGGAATCGGGCGCGGGTGCCGCGCGCGTCGAAAGGGCAAATACGACGTCGCCGTCGAGAGGGGTGTGAACGGGGTAGATGGCGCGCGCTAACCCTGTCTGCGCCATGATCGCCATCCGCATGGCCTGCGGCCTGGTCAGCGAAGCGCTAGTGGCGACCACGGCGAGCACGGTGCTTTCACCGGGGTCGCCCTTCAGCAGCGGTTTGAGATCTGCTGGCGTGATATTGCCTGGAACGGCGTGATTGCCAAACTCGCCATCGCGTTCGAAGGCGCGAGCCCAGAATGCTGGCCCGTCTCCGACTGTAACCGCGCCTGCCGGATTGACCGCCGCCAGCGCGCCGATGACCGTGCGGTCGGCGAGCACCTCTGATGCGCTGCCCAGGCCTCCGCGCAAATTGACCGTTGTCGCGCCGAAGCCCGCACCCACGCTGCCGATGGCGCAGTGTTGTGACGCTCGCCTGGCGGCTTCATAGGCAAGTCCGGCATAAGGCGGAGTTCGACCCCAGTCCTTGTCGCCGCCGTTGAGAAGATCGAAAAGGATGGCGCCAGGAACGATCGGAACCCGTGCCTCGCGAACGGCAAATCCAATGCCGCGCTCGCGCAGGAACGCTTGCACGCCGGTTGCCGCATCAAGACCAAATGCCGAGCCGCCGGAGAGCACGAGCCCATGCACCTCCTCGACGGTTCCTTGCAGGTTGAGCGCGTCAACCTCGCGCGTGCCGATCCCGCCGCCCCGCCCATCCACGGCCGCAACGAGCGGGCTATCGCCAAGAATGACGGTGACGCCGGACATCAGCCGCTCGTCGTGCGCGTGTCCAACAGTCAGCCCCGGTACATCCGTAATTGCATTTTGAGTATCGCTGAGCGCCATGGGGTTGCCTGTCATTTGCGCACTTTTTTCCAGTGTTACTATTTTAATCACTCAACGCAGACCAAGCCGGTTATTCGCCAGCGAATGTAATGGCAATAGCGCCGCGATGCAGGTGTAACGCACAACTTGATCCAGAAGCGTGAGTAACGGGCAACCGGCAGCCATGCTGAAGGGAAATACGCCATTGCGCCGGCCAAATGGCCACTGTCCACGCGAACATTCGTGGAGCGCATACGTAGCCACCACAGCCCTGGTCATAGAAAGCATGTCCGAATCGATGGCAGATCACGGCGATGCACAGCGTCGTTTCACCAACGGCATTGCGATGCACAACCGATTGCGAAGCGCTGAAAGTTGAGTTTTGTTGCAACACTGCGCACAGGATTTGAAACATGCTGCGGTGCCAATAAGACATGCCAAAATCGGCATGGATGGTAGTTCAAAAAAGTTACGTTAGCCCAATAAATACGGCACTTTCGCGCTGCAATCTCGCGATCGCGTGCTGATGATGTGCGGCAATTTGCACCCCCCAGAAAGTTCGCAGCCGTCACCACTTTGTCCTTGTCTTGTCACGATCGGCAGGCTTTCCTTCGCGCCCTCACCTTGAGGTGGTTTGACGGGCGTTGCGATGGCAACCATATGCGTTAAGCGCACGGCAAGGTGTGGTGACGATAAGTGCTGACCGCATTTGTTTGGGCTCTCGCCCGGCAACAGCGGAAGGCAATATGAAACGGATATGTTGGGTGTATTGCTGCTGCGGTCTCATCAATCATTAGGCTTCGCGCCAGATGAGGGTTGAAATTCTCAAAAGCACACCGAACATTATTCTGGCATTGGACTGCACGCGAGCAGGCGAGGGCGTCTGGTCGTATTGAAAAGGAAAGGTTGCGGCCGGAACATGGACTGGTCCGCAAGAAGTGAGGGCTCAATGACCCAAATTGAGAAAGCGGAAATCGCAGAGATCAATTCATCGATCGAAGAACTGGGCGATCCGCGCGCGTGCTACAAGCTTGTCCGCGACAAGATCAAGACACATGAGATGAAGGGTGAAATCATCTCTGATGATTTGCGCCGTCTCGAACGCGTGCTTCTGAATGAGTGCAACGCCGCTTCGCAGGGGCGTTGATCGCGAAGAACACATGGCTCCGGTCATAGAAATCCGGCCACATGGCTCCGATGTTACCGCAAGCGGTTCATTGAAGGCCAGGGCCGGTTCAGCGCACGACCGCTCCGGGGACTACGAAATCAGGCGCGTCCAGGCAGGTCACTGTTGCCTGACTTGCGGCTGCGAAACCAAATGACAGCTGCCGGTAGTCCCGGCAGCTGCGCCCACCACTGTCGGCAAAGTTCACTAATTGCCAACGCCGTAGGATGTTGCCAGGGCTCGGAACAAGCAAAGCAGCCGCAGCCGATTCCCCCCCCCTTGCCATCCATCAATTATCGCAGCGACGATGCATCTCGCGATGGGTTCTCATTGGAACCGCGACGCCCCCCAGCCGTGCCTGCGATGACCCGCCGCCAGACGGAACCCGCGCGGCGGAAAGGTGCGAACGATGCACAATCCGCATCGCCCTCTCTTGTGAATCCGATCTCTTCCAAATGCGCGCGTGACGCAGTGAGCCGCTCCGCGACGCGCTCACCATCGGTACTGTCAACGGCAATCGCGGCTTCGCGCCAGAGCATCAAGGCAGCCGCCGCATCGCTGGCGGCCAAAGCATCAGCCGTTTCGCTGTCTTCGATTGTGTCCCTGCTGATCGAAACCGGCATCATCACTTCGACAGTATCGTCCAGCAGCCCATCGGCATGACGAACGAACTCTTCGTTCGCCATGGCGTCATTGAGCAGGACCGGCACGGTGATCCCGGCCAGCCGCAGTTGCCGGATCACAATGGCGGCTTCCGCCGGAAAGCCCACAAACAGCACCGCCTTTGGCCGCATCGCCGCGACCGCGGTAACCGTCGCGCCATAGTCGCGCTCGCTGGAAACGATTGTCAGGGTTTGGGATAGCGCCGCCGCATCGGTTTTCGCCGCCGCCTTGGCAGCCTCAGCCAGACCTCGCGACATCGTTGTCCGATCGTGGATGATGACGGTGCCGCCGTCTGGCCCAGCCAGTTCGCGAAGACGCTGGCCGGCATCGTGTCCCTGCCGGTCGTCGCGGCCTGCTGCCCGAAAGACGAGTGGTCCGGCACGCCGCAATGTCAGGTCGGGATGGCGCACGCCAGCTGCAAGAAACAGAATGCCGGCCTGCTGATAAAGGCTGGCAGCTTCCACGGCAGCGCCTGGGCAGGGATGGCCAATGACAACGACGGGATGCGCAGGGTTGCCTATGATGGCTTCGGCGGTGTTGCGTGCGCCCTCCCGGTTGCATGCATCATCGTTCACCTCGACACGCAGCGGACGGCCCAGGATTCCGCCACGCGCGTTGATCTCGCCAGCGGCAAGCTCGATGCGCGCTCGCACGGCATGACCGAAGCCTTGCCGAGGCCCGCTAAGCGGCACCGCAAGCGCAACATCCACCACACCACTATTTTGATCTCTCGCTTGGCCCGTTGCGGGCGAGCCGCCTGCTGCAACCGTGACGAAAACAGTCGCCAGCAAAGAGTAGGGCCTGAGGAGCGCGCAGCCACCACGCTTCCAGTTCCGATAAGCGTTGGACACTGCCCGGCCGCCACGCTTGCGCGCTGCCCCGAAGGTCATAATGCCTGATATCATGAAGTTCGGGGAGCGGTCATGTGACCGGCTCCCCGTTGCCAGGCGGTATCGCACCATGTCGTCTGCGGCCCGCTCTTACTCGTTTTGAATGTAGGTGATCTTGCCGTCGGGCTGCTTTTTCCAGGTATACATCGTGTAATCGAGACGGGTGATGTCGCCCTTCTTGTCATAGGAAAGATCGCCGATCACCGTCTTGAAGGCATGCCCGCTGTGCATCACCTCGGCGACCTTCTTGGCATCGAGCGCGCCAGCTTTTTCGGCTGCCTGCTTGATGATCTGCACGGCCGCGTAGGAATAAAGCGTGTAGGCCTCGGGCTTGAAGTTGCGCTGGGCGAACTTGTCGATCACGCTTTTTGCTTCAGGGCGTTTCTGCGGATCGGGCGCAAACGTCATCAACGTGCCTTCTGCACCCGGTCCGGCAACGGCGGCGAACTCGTCTGTGGCGATTCCATCCGCGCCCATCATCGTTGCCATGACACCGGCATCACGCATTTGCCGGAGGATGAGGCCGCCCTCGGTGTGGAGCCCGCCCCAATAGACGACGTCAGCGCCTGACTCCTTGATCTTGGAGATCAGCGCAGAGAAATCCTTCTCGCCGGTGTTGATGCCTTCATAAAGCACCTCGGTAACACCCTTGGCGTTCATCGCCTTCTTGGTCTCGTCGGCAAGGCCCTTGCCATATGTGGTCTTGTCGTGGACGACTGCGATCTTCTTGTCCTTCAGGTTGTCGGCAATGTAGTTGCCGGCCACCGTGCCTTGCTGATCGTCCCGCCCGCAGGTTCGGAACACATTCCACATGTTGCGTTCGGTGAACGTAGGGTTCGTTGATGCAGGTGTGATCTGCAGCATGCCGTTTTCGGCATAAACGTCGGAGGAAGGAATCGAGACGCCTGAATTGAAATGCCCGACGACAAACTTGGCACCCTCGCCGGCAAACTTGTTGGCAATCGACACGCCCTGCTTTGGATCGCCGACATCGTCACCAAGGATCATTTCGATCTTGTGACCCAGAATGCCGCCGGCCTCGTTGATGTCGGCAATGGCCTGATCGGCTCCATTCTTGAGTTGCGAGCCGAACGCGGCCGACGAACCCGTCAGCGGTCCAGCCACGGCAATCTTGATGGTGCCGCCGCTTGCAGCGGGGGCTTTGGCTTCGGACTTGGCGGGTTCCTGTTTCGACTTCGGGCTGTTGTCACATGCAGCAAGGCCGAGCGCCGTTGCGAGCATCAGACCTGCGTGCAAGAGAATTCGCATGGGTTCCTCTCCCTGGAACGATGTTGGGCACCACTCGCGAGGTTGGCCGCGATGAGCGATCCGCGGATCTCAACCCCGTTGCGGTGCAGCATGTTTCCCTGAAACCGGGCAAAAGTCACCCCCCGTCGCATCGGATTCCGGCGCCCTCAGGGCGAAGAGGGCGCGTGCTAGCGGATTTGCTGGGTCCGCCAGCCATATTGGGAGCGCATTTGCCGAACCCGCGCCTGATAGTGGCCAAGGGCAGCCATTGCCATGAGCAGTACGAAGGTCCCCAGGTAATGCAGCGGCGACAACAGGGGTTCCGAGAATAGTGCGAAATGGAAAAAGCGCACGGCAGCAGCCAGCAACAGCATGTACCAGATGAGTTGCCAGTATGGCTTCCATGTTTCGGCGATGGCCTGGCCGGTCACGCGCGCCGCCGCGCCGCCGAGTGCAAACGTCAACACCGCGTAGGTCCAGATCTCACCCGGGATGGTGTCGAAGATGCCGGTCAATGCCGCCCCCCTTCAAGATAGGCCGCGCGCACCTCGGGACGTGACAGCAGCTCTCTTCCGGTGCCACTGAGCGTGATGTCGCCATTGACCATGACATAGGCGCGATGTGCGAGCTTGAGGGCGTGAAACGCATTCTGTTCGACCAGAAAGACAGTCATGCCGTCCTTCTGGTTGATGTCGCGGATGACATCGAAGATCTGCTTCACGATCAACGGCGCAAGGCCGAGCGATGGCTCGTCGAGCAGCAGCAGGCGTGGCCGGCTCATCAACGCGCGCGCTATCGCCAACATCTGCTGTTCGCCGCCTGAGAGTGTGCCGCCGCGCTGGTTGAGCCGCTCCCGCAGCCGTGGAAAGAGCCCGGTTACGTGCTCAAGGTCCTCATCGAAGTGCGCCAGTCCGTCGATCGACGCACCCATCTGCAGGTTTTCAAGCACCGTCATCCGCGCGAAGATGCGCCGCCCTTCGGGGGACTGCGCGATCCGCAACGCCGCGATCTGGTGTGTCGGCAGATGCGTGATGTCGTGCCCGTCGAAAATGATCTGGCCATCGCGTGCGCGCGGGCTGCCGAAGATCGTCATCATCAGTGTCGACTTGCCGGCACCGTTGGCGCCGATCAGCGTGACGATTTCGCCGCGATTAACGTCGATGTCGACGCCCTTCAAGGCGCAGATGCTGCCATAGTAGGCCGTAACGCCGCGAACCTGGAGCAGAGGCATGCTCATCGCGCACCTCCGTGGTCGAGGCCAGATTGCAGCCCCTCGATCTCGGCCTCCGCGGCTTCTTCCTCGTCTTCATCGACACCAAGATAGGCGGCGATGACAGCGGGATCGTTCTTGATGTGGCTGGGCGTGCCATCCGAAATCTTGGCGCCATGCTCGAGCACGACGACATGATCGGAAATTTCCATCACCACGCTCATGTCGTGCTCGATTAGTAGGATCGCCGTGTCATGGTCGTCTCGGATGGCACGCAGAAGCGTATTGAGTTCCAAGCTTTCCTTTGGGTTGAGTCCAGCCGCCGGTTCGTCAAGGCAAAGGAGGCGCGGTCCCGTACACATGGCCCGCGCGATTTCAAGCCGCCGCTGGTCGCCGTAGGGCAGGTCGCCGGCAGGATCGTCAGCCCGCAGGGTGAGCCCGATGAGATCGAGCCAGAAGGTCGCGCGCTCGACGGCCGCGCGCTCTGCCTCCTTGAACCGCCGGGCACCAACGAGGCCCAGCACCGTCCACCCCGATGCGCGCATCAGCGCGTTGTGCTGCGCGACGATCAAGTTTTCCAGGACCGTCATGCCGGTGAACAGGCGTATGTTCTGGAATGTGCGCGCCACCTTCGCCTTGGCCGTGATCTCATAGTCGGGCATGCGTTCGAGCAGGTAAAGGCCGCGCCCGTCGGCCTTTCGCCAACGGTCGCCAGAGTTCGTTAGCCTGTCGAGATCGGTCTGCGTCGTAGTCGCGTCATGAGCCAGCGCAATGCGCCCGACGGTCGGCTTGTAGAATCCAGTGATACAATTGAAGACCGTGGTCTTTCCCGCGCCGTTAGGTCCGATGAGCGCAGTGATCTCGCCACGATGGGCGGCAAAAGACAAATCGTCGATAGCGACCAAGCCACCAAAGCGCATGGTCAGGTGCTCGACAACGAGCAAGGGCATTTCCGCCTGCATACTCACCCGTGCCCCTCCTTGACGAGGGCCCCCGAGATCGCCTTGCGCTCATGCAGGGCGATCGAAGGTTCGCGCGTCGAGATCAGACCGCGCGGCTTCCACACCATCATCACGACCATGGCAAGGCCGAACAGCAGCATGCGATATTTTGTGGGATCGAAGCCGGGGCCGAAAATATCCTTCAGCCAGTCGAGTTCGCGCAGGAGTTCCGTGCCGCCGATCATGACGACGGCAGCAATGGCGACGCCAAGCTGGCTGCCCATGCCGCCGAGCACGACGATGGCGAGGATCACCGCACTCTCCATGAAGATGAAGCTCTCAGGCGAGATGAAGCCCTGCCGCGCGGCAAAGAAGGCGCCTGCGAACCCGCCGAACATGGCGCCCATGGCAAAGGCCGTGAGCTTGGTCATCACCGTGTCGATGCCGAGCGAGCGGCAAGCAATCTCGTCTTCGCGAAGCGCTTCCCATGCCCGCCCGATCGGCAGCCGCCTCAACTTGATCGTCACGTAGTTGGTCAAGAGCGCCAGCGCTAGGATCAGGTAGAAGAGGAATATGAGCCGGTGCAGCGGCGTGAAGCTGACGCCGAAGAAAGCTGCAAAGCCATCGTCACCCGCTGTGAACGGCAACCCGAAAAAGGTCGGCCTGGGAATGCCTGAGATGCCCGCATACCCGCCGGTGAAATCGACCCAGTTGATGAGAACGAGACGGATGATCTCGCCAAAAGCGAGCGTGACGATAGCAAGATAGTCGCCGCGCAGCCGCAGCACCGGAAAACCCAGTAGGATGCCCCATAGGGCGGCGAAAATTCCCGCCAGCGGCAGGCAAAGCCAGAACGACAGGCCAACGGTCTTGGCGAGCAGTGCCGACGAATAGGCGCCAACCGCGTAGAACGCGACATAGCCCAGGTCAAGCAGACCGGCGAGCCCGACGACGATGTTGAGGCCCCAGCCCAGCATAACGTAGATCAACAGCTGGATGCCGAAATTGTCGATCCACTTGATGGCGCCGCCCTTGCCTGCAAGCGCGAGCGCGATGAACGGATAGAGCAGAACGAAGACCAGCGCGAAACGCTTGATCCAGGTGACGGTCCCCGGAGAGAAACGGCCAGCCATATTGCTTGCCGGCATGGCACGCACGCGCGGACCAACGACGGTGAGATGGATGAAACGCGCCAGCGCCGCGATCGCAGCCAGTACCGCGACAAGCCCGAACCGCCACTCCAGCGCTACACCTGCTCCCGATTGCTTCGTTTCAATGAGGACGATCGGCGTCGCAAGCCCGATGACCAGAAGCGCGCTTTTGGCAGCATCCATGGCCGCCGCGCCAACACCCGGCGAGTCCGCCGGAGCTGGGCCTATGTCGAGCTTGCGTGAGGCGGAAGCCGAGGCGGCGCTGCTCTGCATGCACTAAACCTTCTCGACGTCAGGCCGCCCAAGCAGACCCGAAGGCATGAAGATGAGCGTGATGGCGAGGATCGAGAAAGCGGCAACGTCCTTGTAGTCGATGGAGAAGTAGGCCGACCAGATCGTCTCGATGAGACCGATCAGAATGCCGCCAAGCACCGCGCCAGGCAGAGAACCGATACCGCCCAGCACCGCGGCCGTGAAAGCCTTGACGCCCGGCACGAACCCGTCGGCGAAGTTCACTACGTTGTACTGCACGAGATACATGACGCCGGCGACGGCGGCGAGCGCGGCACCGATGACGAAGGTAAGTGATATGGTGCGGTCGACGTCGATACCGAGCAGCGAAGCCATCTTACGGTCCTGCTCACACGCGCGCATGCTGCGCCCAAGTGAAGTCTTCTGCACGACGAACCAGAATCCCGCCAGCAGGACGGCGGTGACGAGGAAGATCAACATCTGCTTGTAAGCGATCGTGAAAGAGCCATCGCCCAGCTGCACAGTGAGGTAGCCTTGCAGCAGCGGCGGTACGGACCGGTTGTTGGGGCCTTGCACGACCTGCACGAAGTTCGACAGGAAGATCGACATGCCGATGGCTGAGATCAGGGGCGCAAGTCGGAACGAACCGCGCAGAGGCCGGTAGGCAACGCGCTCAATGACAAAGCTCCACAGCGAGGTAAGCGCCATGCCAATCACCAGCACCAGGACCAGTGCTATGCCGATCCCCAGAGCCCCGAGCGCACTGGAAATGAGCACCAGAAGAATGAGGGCGATGAAGCTCGACAGCATGAACACATCGCCATGGGCGAAGTTAATCATGCCGATGATGCCGTAGACCATCGTGTAGCCGATGGCGATCAGTCCGTATATCGACCCGAGCGTCAGCCCGTTAATCATCTGCTGTATGAAGTAGTCCATGTCCCCTCGAAACATTCGCCGAACCGGTCAGCACCAGGTCACGCGGGCAAGGCCCGACCTGGGGGACATGACGACGAGCGGGACATTGCCCTGACGCCGCGCCAGCGATGAGGCTGCGGCAGCTGGGTTATGACGCTGAACCACCGGCAAACAAGAAACCGGCAAGCCAGAATTTGGGTGCGGCTCCCGGGGATGAGCTGGCATGCCCGCACCCCAACGAATCCATCACCTGATGCCAAGTCAACGTCATTGTCCCGGGGAATCGTGCCCCGGGAAGTGACGTTAGCCGCGATGTCGGGGAGCGTCGAGAACTTCAGCCCGCAATCGTTGCTGGCTGGGTGCCAGGTGCGATCAGCGCCGCACCTTCGACAGCACCGGTCCGCGCCTCAAAGGATGTTGTGGGAGCCGTCGCAGAAGGGCTCATCGTCCGTGGTCTTACAACCGCATAGGTTATAGGTACCAGCCGCATCCACAGTAAAGCGCATCGGTTCGATGCCCGTGCCTTTGTGGGCACCGTCGCAGAACGGCTGCTTCTGCGAGCGGCCGCAACGGCAGAAGAAATACGGTTTACCCGCATCGAGTTCGACCTGATACGGACCCTTCTGGGCAATGACAGGATCATCGGACATGTCGTCTCTCCTTGCGTGCCGTCGTTGTCTTTGTCGTTGTTCGCTGTCCCTGCCTTAGAGCATGTTTAGCTGAAGTGCAGTGCGGTTCAGTGTGAAAATCATGCTCAAGACAGGAGAGCATGTTTAGCTGAAGTGTCGCGCGGTCCAGCGTGAAAAACATGCTCAAGACAAAAAGTTAGAGCGAGGTCTCGAGTCTATCGAAAGTGACGCGCTCAATGACTGCATGGCCTTAGCGGTAATGTTACGTACGGGCAAGGTACCTATGCCGCCGGCAACTGATGCCGAGCAGAATATCAGGACCGGCTTTGGTGGAGGGTAGTCTTTTTGGCTGTCGCACGCCGCCGCATCAAGAACGCACCTATCGAACAAGCCCCCGTCAAAGATAACGGCCCGCGCTGAAGACACGGGCCGCTTGATTGCTCTCAGGCTGCAAGGCAAGCACGCTACGCGCGCTCTCAGCTCACAGCGATCGCCACCTTCTCGACGACCTTTTCGCCCTTGTCATCGACCCACGTCAGTTCGAGATCGCCAGCTGCGGGCACCTTGAACTTGAAGGCAATGTAGGGATTGGCCGAAACACCCGAAGACAGATCGGCCTTGAAGACCTCCTTGCCGCCGAATGTTGCCGTGAAGGTATTGATGATATTGCGCGGCACCAGCTTGCCGTCGCTGCCCTTGCGGAACCCGGTTTCCATGACGTGAGTGATGAGCGTCTTCACCTCGATGACTTCACCGGCCTTGGCGCTGCTGGGCACTTTGATGCGTGGTTTACTCGCCATTTCTTCTGCTCCTCCCCGATTAGCCGCCGCAGCCGCCGATCGTCACTTTGACCGTGCGCTTGCCCGCCAGCATGCTGCCATTTGAAAGCTCGGCAACGGCAACGATGTCCTGCGTCTTTGCAAGACGCATGCGGCTCGAAACCTTTGCTTCACCAGACATTGGCGAGAAGTGGAAGCTAGCAATGGTTGGACCCGGATTGCCGGGCGCCAGAACGTGAATGGCTTTCACATAGTCGGCATCGCTCATTGGGCTGTCGACACTGACCGTATATGGAACGGTATTTCCGTTCTCCGCGATCTCGGGAAGCTCGATCGAGACCTTGCCTTCTTCAGGCTTCTTGTCACCGACGATTTTCTTGAAGACCTCGTCAAATGTCGGAGGCTTTTCCTGCGCAAACGCTGCTGTGCTGCGTCCAAGCAGAATGGCGAGCATGGCCGCTGCCCCCGCTCCCACGACAAAGTCGCGGCGGTCGACAACTTCCAACTTCAAACGTTGGGTCATTCCTGCGTCTCCTTCCCCCATGCGATTGATAGCGGGTCGTGTTTATTGGCACCAGCATGGCGGTTTGCCCGTGTCGGTGCAAACAGTGAAGCATCGCAGGCAAGAACATTTGAAAAGCCGCCCGAATAGAGCGACTTGATCCTCCCTACGGTCTGCGGCGCCTTCAAGACGGCACTTCTTGTCAGATCGCCCAGACGCTAGCATATTCAGTGTCGCGAATGCAACGCTAACCTCTGCGCGTCCTTCTCTGGCGCGTGCTGCAAATTTGGAAGTCGTCTATTTCGTTTGCGCACCTGCCGCAAACCGAAGACAGGCGGGTGGAGAAGGCCAGATGCAAGCTGTGTTTGCGCCAGGGGTTGGCAAGACGAAGGTCCAGCCGTTCGGCAGTTGGGGGATTGGTGCGTTCTATGTGTTGGCGGCGCTTGCCAGTTTGTGGCTATTGGGCATCTCTAGTTGCCGTCCAGCCGCAGCTGACGATGCTCTTCCGCCAAGCCTTCATCTTCTCATGATCGAGGAGGAGGGCTGCGGTTACTGCGCTCGCTGGCATCGCGAGGTTGGTCCGGGTTATCCCAAGAGCGACGAAGGGCGCCAGGCGCCGCTGCTTACGGTCGACAGGCGCAGCGCTGCCGCCGGCCAGTTTGAGCGGATCGTATACACACCTACGTTTCTGCTAGTCCGCGATGGCCGAGAACTTGGCCGCATTGTCGGTTACGCCGGATCCGACTTTTTCTGGTGGCAGCTTGCCGACCTGCTTCGCAAGTCAGCCCCTTGATCGATCATCCCAGATGCGCCGGGCGGCAATCTTGACGCCGGTCACGCCAACCCTGGATGCCAATTCAAGCTTCTTCGACCGTGCTCACATCGCACGGCTTCGCCAGCCCCTCGGAACAATAGTGCCGGTAAAGCGTGCCGACGATTTCGCGGGCCGCCTCATGCTTGAGCGAGTAGTAGGCGAAGTGGCCGCGACGCTCTGCCTGGACGAGACCGTGCAGCCGCAAATGGGTCAAATGCTGTGATGTCAGTGACTGGCGCGCGCCGATGGCGTCGGAGATCTCCGTCACCGTCTTTTCGCCGTCCATCAGCAGACAAAGGATCATCAAACGGTGAGGGCTGCCGATGGACCGCAGCAGTTTCGTTGCTTCGCCGGCAGCCGTCCGCATGCCGTCAATCAGCTCGTCACCATCGAAGTCCTCGAGTTCGAACTCTTCAGAGGATGCGGCGCAATTCATGTGGTCTTACTTTTTTGTTTTGAGCCTGGAACCGAGGCGACTCGGATACCCGAGCCCCTTCAACGATAGAGATGCAGCCGTTCAACCGCAAGGAATGCCCGAAAATTCCCCTGCATGTCAGGGTATTTTTGGTCGCTTGGTGACTGCAGTGCAGCATCCTTGTTATCGTTTTGGAATCCGCCAAAAAGTCCGATAGGCTCCATAACTGGGCATGAATGGCTCGCCGAAACCTCGCAAAGTAGCGCAATTTGGCGCCTCATGGCTAGTTTAAGTTGACGTATACGTCAACTTAAACTAGCTGTGGTTAGAGGTAGGGTGAACGTGCTACGTGGCACGTTGTCACAAGGATGCGGACCAATGGTGGAGCTGATTTACGTCGCTTTGTGTTTCGGGATCGCGCTGGCACTGGCCATCCATCGCGCGTCCCTCTGGCTTTGGGCGGCGGCGGCGGCGGTTGCCCTGATTACGTGGCAGTCCGGTCTCGTCAACGGTCATTACGCGACACCCGAACCAGGATTCCTCGGACTTCTGGCCTGGGTGCCGGTCGTCATACTGGCATTGCTGGCGGTGCCCGCATTGCGGCGTTCGATTCTGATCGAGCCGGCGTTCCGCATGGTGAAGGGAATACTTCCCAAGGTTTCCGATACGGAACAGCAGGCGCTCGACGCCGGTACTGTAGGATTTGATGCTGAGCTTTTTTCCGGTCAGCCGGATTGGAACAAGCTGCGGGCCATTCCCGGTATCAACCTGACGGCCGAGGAGCGTGCGTTTCTCGATGGCCCCACTGAGCAGCTCTGTCAGATGATCGACGATTGGAAGGTCCGCTTCCAGGAAAAGGAGATCCCGGATGAAATCTGGGACTTCGTCAAGAAGCACGGCTTCCTTGGCATGCTGATTTCAAAGTCGCACGGCGGCCTTGGATTCTCCGCCCAGGCCCAGTCGCTGATCCTTGGCAAGGTTGCGTCCCGCTCTCCCGACGTGTCGACCATCGTCATGGTGCCGAATTCCCTAGGCCCCGGCGAACTGATCGAGAAATACGGAACCGACGAGCAGAAACATTATTATTTGCCGCGTCTGGCGCGTGGCGAGGAGGTGCCGTGCTTTTCGCTCACCGGCCCGACGTCTGGCTCCGATGCGGCGACCATGCGCGACATAGGTACGGTGGTTCGCGGCACGCACGAAGGGCAGGAGGTGCTGGGCATCAGGCTCTCCTGGGACAAGCGCTACATAACGCTTGGCCCCAAGGCGACGCTGGTGGGCCTTGCCTTCCGTCTGTTCGATCCTGAGAAACTACTGGGCAACGGGGAAGACCGGGGCATCACTGTAGCTCTCATTCCCGCCGATCACCCTGGCGTCAACATCGGCCGCCGGCATCTGCCGTCTGGCGCGGCATTCCCCAACGGTCCCAACTGGGGCAAGGACGTCTTCATCCCGCTTGATTACGTCATCGGCGGCGAGAAGATGGTCGGCCAGGGCTGGCGCATGCTGATGGAATGCCTGTCCGCCGGCCGTGCGATCTCCCTGCCGTCCTCGGCCACCGCCGGCGCCAAGGCCATGCTGCGCTTCACCTCCGCCTATGGCCGCATCCGCAAGCAGTTTGGCCTGCCCATAAGCCACATGGAAGGCATCGAAGAACCGCTCGTCCGTATGATCGAAACCGCATACGCCAACGAGGCGGCACGCGCTGTCACAGCATCGATGGTGGCACGCGGCGAGAAGCCTTCGGTCATTTCCGCCGTGATGAAATATTACACCACCGAGCGCATGCGCCAGTCGGTCAATGACGCCATGGACATCCACGGTGGTCGCGCCATCTGCGATGGGCCGTCGAACTATTTGCAGTCCGCTTACCAGATGGTTCCGGTCGGCATTACCGTTGAAGGCGCAAACATCCTGACGCGCACACTTATCACCTTTGCCCAGGGGGCGTTGCGTGCCCATCCCTATCTCTACAAGGAAGTGCAGGCGGCACAGAATCAAGACGCCAAGGCAGGACTGAAGGCGTTCGAGGAGGCATTCAACGGCCATATTGCCTTTTCGTTGTCCAATGTCGCCGGCGCGTTTTTTCACAACGTCACGGGGGGCATGTTCGGCAACACCCCCGAGAAGGCATATGGCACGGCCGAATGGTATCGCCAGCTCTGGCGCGCCAGCAGGTCCTTCGCGCTGGTGTCCGACTTGACGGTTGCCCTCCTGGGCGGCGGCCTCAAGACCAAGCAGCGGCTCACCGGCCGCATGGCCGACGCGCTGTCGGAACTCTACATGATCGCCTGCGTGCTGAAGCGCTATGAGGACGACGGCAAGCCCGCTGGCGATCGCATCATCGTCGAGCTGGCAGCGCGCAATGGCCTATATCGTTTCCAGCAGGCGCTGGGCGGTGTCATCGACAACTTTCCGGTTGCTCCGGCCCGCATGCTGATGCGCGTGCTGGTTTTCCCGCTGGGCCGTCGCATGAAACCGGCTCCGGATAAGCTGGGCCGGGCGGTGGCGCGGCTTGCGCTCGAACCCGGCGAAGTGCGCGACAGGCTGACCCGCGATATTTTCGTTTCACGTGATGTCAACGATCCGACAGGGCTGCTCGAAGTGACATTAGAAAAGGTCATTGCCGCGCTGCCCGCTGAAAAGAAGTTGGAAAAGGCCATCCGCGAAGGCACGGTGCGCCGCTACCATGGTGTCGACTGGTTCGCCGACGCCGTCGATAAGGGCGTGCTGACTGAGATCGAGGCTGGCGACTTGCGCGAGGTCGAACGTCTCGTCGCGCGCGTCATTGCCGTCGACCACTTTGATCCTGAGGAAGTGAAGCCAAACTATGCGCGCGTCGGGCACAACTCCGGCGCAATCAGCTCGTTTGCCGCCGAGTGAGGCGATAGGGAGTGTTATCCATGAAAGAAACCGTGCTCTTGGGCGACCTCAAGGATTGGCGTTTCACGCTGGACCTGGAGGGCATCGCCTGGGCGGTGTTCGACCGCGAGGGCGAGAGCGCCAATTCTCTCGGCCGCCGACCGCTGGAAGAGTTGATGCGGATCGTCGGCAGGGTCGAGGAAGGTGCGCGCATTGGCGATGTCCTCGGCCTCGTCATCATGTCCGGCAAGGAGAAGGGCTTCATCGTCGGCGCCGACATCCGCGAGTTCGAGCAGCTGACGACGGAACAGGCGGTGGTCGAGGCCGTGGCACCGGTCAACGCGATGCTCGATCGTATCGAGCGGATGCCGGTTCCCGTGATCGCAGCCGTGCATGGGGTATGCGTGGGTGGCGGGCTTGAGCTGATCCTCGCATGCCATTACCGCATTGCCACGCGCGACGAATCCACCAAGGTCGGCTTCCCCGAGGTGAAGCTCGGTATTTTCCCTGGCTTCAATGGTACCGCCCGTTCGATCCGCCAGGCCGGGCCGCTCGCCGCCATGGAGGCGATGCTGACAGGCCGCATGATCTCCGCGAGCTTCGCCAAGCGCATGGGATTGGTCGACCAGCTGGTCGACAGTGCCGGCACGCTGCACTGGGCCGCTCGCAAGGCCGTGCAATCAAAGCGCAAGTCGTCACCGGCGCCGCACAGCAAGGCAATGCTCGCCAAATGGCCGGCACGCAGCTTCATCGCTGGCAAGATGCGCGAGGAGACCTCCAAGAAGGCGCGCGAGGAGCACTATCCAGCGCCCTTCCGCCTCATCGACCTGTTCGAGCGCCACGGTGGTAGCTACGAGGCGATGAAGGCGCACGAGACGGCATCATTCGCGCCCTTGATGGTTTCTGACACGTCGCGCAACCTGCGCCGCGTCTTCCGGCTGTCGGAGCAGCTGAAGGCGCAAGCGCCAAAAGGCCTGAAGTGGAAGCCGATGCGCGTCCACGTCATCGGCGCGGGAACGATGGGCGCCGACATCGCCGGCTGGTGTGTTGCCTCGGGCATGGAAGTAACCCTTCAGGACCTGTCGCCTGAGGTGATCGCAAAGGGCATCAAGGCACAGGGGCGGCTGTTCTCCAAGAGGTTCAAGACCAAGGCTTTGCGTGATGCCGCCAACGCGCGCTTGATCGCCGATCCCCAGGGCGATGGGCTGACCCATGCGGACGTCATCATCGAGGCTATCGTCGAGAGGCTCGATATCAAGCAGAACCTGTTCAAGGATGTCGAGGCGAAGGCGAAACCGGATGCCGTCCTCGCCACCAACACCTCCTCGCTGCAGATCGAGGAGATTGCCCGTCTGATGCAGGATCCGGCCCGCCTGATCGGCATCCACTTTTTCAATCCGGTCGCGCAGATGCCGCTGGTCGAAGTCATCCGCGGCGAGGGCACGCACGAAACCGATGTGGAGAAGGGCGCAGCCTTCGTCACCGCCATCGGCAAGTTCCCGCTCATCGCCAAGTCGGTGCCGGGCTTCCTCGTCAATCGCGTGCTCGCTCCCTATATGATGTCGGCGCTGGCGCGCGTGGATCGCGGCGAGGACATGCAGAAGATCGATGAGGCCGCCCGCACCTTCGGCATGCCGATGGGGCCGGTGGAATTGGCCGACACTGTTGGCCTCGACGTGTGTGCTCATGTCGGCAAGATCCTGGGCCTTGAGGCGCAGGGCCAGGGCGGGCGGCTGGAACGCCTCGTCAGTTCAGGCCGCCTGGGCAAGAAGACCGGTGAAGGCTTCTATGTCTGGAAGGACGGCAAGGCGGAAAAGAAGGTCGAGACCTATGGTTCAAGCGAGCTGGAGCGCCTTGGCCGCGAACTCGTCGAGCCTCTTATTTCCGAAGCGCAAAAAGCACTCGACGAAGGTGTGGTGGCCAATGCCGATCTCGTCGACGCAGGCGTGATCTTCGGCACCGGCTTTGCGCCGTTCCGCGGCGGCCCGCTGCATTACAAGGCCGCCCATGGAGGTGGGCCAAGCTCAGGTTCGGAAGCCCGCGCCGCCGCCGAGTAGATCATCAGCCCCCATGGCTGCGCCGACGCTTCACTCAAGAGCCAAGGTCGGCACAGGTGACAAGATCAAAAGCCCTGCAAGCGCACTGCGCGCGGGACATCGGAGAGAAACCAGATGACAGACAAATTGCGTCGCGTGGCGGTGATCGGCGGCATCCGCATTCCGTTCTGCCGGTCGAACACGCTTTACGCCGACCTCACCAACCTTGAGATGATGACGGCGACGCTCAACGGGCTCGTCGACCGCTACAACCTCAAGGGCGCGCACATCGACGAAGTTGTCGGCGGTGCCGTCGTCACGCATTCCAAGGACTGGAATCTGGCGCGCGAAGCGGTTCTGGGTACCAAGCTCGCCACATCGACACCGGGTATCACGTTGATGCAGGCTTGCGGCACCAGTCTGCAGGCGGCGATGGGGTCGGCCGCCAAAATTGCCACCGGTCAGATTGAAAGCGCCATTGCGGTCGGCGCCGATACCACGTCGGACCCGCCCATCGTCTTCTCCAAGAAGTTCGCCCATCGCCTGGCGGAAATCGGCCAGAAGAAGACCACAATGGAGAAGATCAAGGTGTTCAAAGGGCTGTCCCCGGCCGAGCTGGCGCCGCTGCCGCCGCAGACCGCCGAGCCGCGCACCGGCCTCGGCATGGGCCAGCATTGCGAGTTGATGGCCAAGGAGTGGGAGATCACCCGCGAAGCCCAGGATCAGCTCGCATTCGAAAGCCACAAGAAGGCGGCCGAAGCTTACAGGTCCGGCTACATGGATCGCCTCGTCGTGCCATGCGCCGGCGTGTTCCGCGATAACAACATCCGCGAGGACATTTCAATTGAGAAGCTGTCGTCGTTGAAGGCGTCATTCGACAAGTCCGCCAAGGGCACGATGACGGCCGGCAACTCGACACCGCTGACCGATGGCGCCGCATCCGTGCTTTTGGCTTCCGAAGAGTGGGCGGCTGCGCGCGGCCTGCCGGTGAAGGCCTACCTCACCTATGCCCAGACGTCGGCCAACGATTTCGTTGCCGGCGAGGGGCTTTTGATGGCGCCCGCGATTGCCGTATCCAAGCTGCTGGAGCGCGCTCAACTCACATTGCAGGACTTTGATTTCTACGAGATCCACGAGGCGTTCGCCGCCCAGGTCCTGGCAACGCTGAAGGCGTGGGAGGACCCTGAATATTGCAGGACCCGCCTGGGCCGCGCCGAACCGCTGGGATCGATCGACCGCAGCAAGCTGAACGTCAAGGGATCGTCGATCGCCTTCGGACATCCATTCGCTGCCACCGGCGCCCGCATTGTCGCCAACCTGGCCGAATTGCTGGCCGAGCATGGTGGCCGCGGCCTGATTTCCATCTGCACCGCGGGCGGAATGGGCGTTGCCGCGATCATGGAAAGCGCCAAGGCTGGCCAGATGCAGCAGGCGGCGTGATCGCGTGGCCTTCCGGCACTGCGACCGAATGATCCCGCAATAAGTCCGTTGCAATTGGTCCACGCCGTTTTGCGCGAGGAAGACATGTGGCGGCTTCTGCGCTATCTCTTGCGCCTTGGCTGTCTGCGCGCCGAGAAGCAAAGGCTGCTTGGGGGGCGGCGGGTGGTGCTCGCGATCCACCTGCCAACGAGATGCCAGAGCATGTTTAGCTGAAGTGTGCAGCGGTTCAGCGTGAGAAACATGCTCAAACCCAAAATACAGAGCGTGTTCTCGAGTCTATCGAACGTAAGTGCTCTCTAAGGTGACGGGACGGACATGAGCAAGACGAATGCCGCGGCTGCCAGCAAGCAGACGCGCGCGGCGATACAGCTGATCGAGGAACTCGCGGGCAAGCTTGATCTCGACGCCTGGGTGCGGTTGTGGGACGGCACGCGCGTACCGCTGGGCAGCGCGCCGACAAGTGCGCTCGAAATTGTCATCAACGATGCCGGCGTCATCGCCTCTTCGCTTCGGCGTCCGAACCTCGACACCATCATCCGGCACTATGTCGATAAGCGCATCGATCTCGTTGGTGGCTCGCTGCTGGACCTGGGACGTCAGATCAACCGGCGCGGGCGTTCGGTGAAGATCAAGGGACTCGATGCGCTGAAGATCGCGCGGCGGCTCTCGCCCTTCCTGTTCGAACCGGGAGCGGCGCCAAAAGAGGTCGGCGCCTTCGAAGGCGATATCGTCGGCAACAAGCGCGCGGGCGACGACAACAAGGACTACATTTCCTTCCACTACGACTTGTCGAACGAGTTCTATGCGCTCTTCCTGTGCGAGGAGATGGTCTACACCTGCGCCTATTACCACGACTGGGACCAGGACCTGGCCACCGCCCAGAAGAACAAGCTCGACATGGTCTGCCGCAAGCTGAGGCTGAAGCCGGGTGAACGCTTCTTGGACATCGGCTCGGGGTGGGGAGGGCTCGTCTGCCATGCCGCGCAGCACTATGGCGTCAAGGCGCATGGCATTACGCTGTCGCAAGAACAGCTGGCGTTCGCGCGCGATAAAGTCGAGAGGCTTGGGCTGCAGGACCGCGTCACCTTCGAGCTGACCGACTACATCAACCACAAGGGAACCTACGACAAGATCGCATCGGTCGGAATGTACGAGGCGATCGGCCTCAAGAACATTCCCGCCTACATGCGCAAGATCCGTTCGTTGCTGGCGGAGGACGGGCTGTTTCTCAATCATGCGATTTCGCGCAAGGGCAAGCGCAAGAAGAGCGTGCTGCCCGAACGGTTGCGCCCCGAGCAACGCGCGCTCGCCAAGTACATCTTTCCCGGCGGCGCGCTTGACGACATCGGCAACACCGTCTCTGAAATGGAAATCGCCGGCTTCGAGGTGCACGACGTCGAAGGCTGGCGCATGCATTACGCACGGACCTGCGAGTTGTGGTGCGAGCGGCTGATGGCGCGCAAGGACGAGGCGATAGCACTCGTCGGCGAGGCCAAATATCGCATCTATGTCGCCTATCTTGCCGGTTGCGCCATTGTCTTCGAACGCGGCACCGCGCGCCTGTTCCAGACACTGGTTTCCAAAACTGCCAAGCGGCGCCCGCCTCTACCGCCAACCCGCGCCGACCTTTATTGCTGAAGACGCTGTTCGCCGACACGCTCGGGTCTCAAATTTGCGAAAGGGAGCATGATGAGCACGCGAACGGCATCATGCGAGTGCGGCCAGCTGCACATTGTCGTCTCAGGCGAACCGCTGGGTGTGGGCGTCTGCCATTGCTTGTCCTGTCAGCGCCGCACCGGCAGCGTCTTCGCTGCGCTTGCCGCTTTTGCAGCGCCATACAGGGTTACAGGCGCGTCAACCGAATATGTCCGCACCGGCGACGCAGGCAGTCGCTTTCGCTTCCACTTCTGCCCGGTCTGCGGCACCAACCTGTTCCATACCGAGGAGGGTCGTGAGGCAAACTCGGTCGCGGTGGCAGTCGGCGCTTTTGCCGATCCGAATTTCGAGCCGCCGCAGGATTCCGTCTATGAGTGCCGGCGACATGCCTGGGTGCAACTTCCCGCCGATGTCGTGGGCTACGACAAGAACCCGGAAGGATGATCCCCGGCTCTATCGGAGAGGCAAGCGCGAGCCGGCTATGAGAACCCCGAGGGCCTCAAGCCTAGTCGGCGTCCTTCAGGAAATCGACGCACTTCGCACGCAGGTCCTTGAGGTCTTGCAGCGAGCGTGCAAGGTCGGCCTTCTTCCGGTTGAGGTCGGCAATCGAGGCTTCGACCTTGCCCAGCAGCATCTCGGTTTGCACCCGCTGCGAGGGGTCGATGTCGTAGAGCGTGAGATATTCCGCGATGTCCTCCAGCGTGAAGCCAAGGTTCTTTCCTCGCAGGATGAGGATCAGCCGGCCCCTGTCGCGCTTGGAATAGATGCGATTGGTTCCCTCGCGTTGCGGCTGGATCAGCCCGCGTGATTCATAGAACCGGATGGCGCGCGTCGTTATGCCGAACTCATCGGCCAGTTCGCCGATTGAAAACGTGACATCAGGCGCAGCGCTATCAGCCGCAACCGCGCTGCCGTTGAGGTGTTCGTTATCGCTCATCCGCGTGACCCGGATTTGTCCGCCTCTTCTGCACGTAGCGCCTCCTCCTGTTTCAATTCCTTCTTGGAGAGTTTGCCGATCATGGTCTTGGGCAGACTATCCCGGAACTCAATGGCAGCAGGCAGCTCGATCTTGGAGAGATACTTCTCAAGATAAGTCATGATGTCATCCGCCGTCGCCGTGGCTCCGGCCTTAAGCTTGATGAAGGCTTTCGGCGCCTCGCCGCGATAAGGATCCTTGACACCGATTACCGTCACTTCCTCGACGGCAGGATGTTCGTAGATGCGCTCCTCGATCATCCGCGGATAGACATTGTAGCCCGAACAGATGATGAGATCCTTGATCCGGTCCTCGATGGCGAAAAACCCATCGTCGTCCATGCGGGCGACGTCGCCGGTACGCAGGAAACCGTCGGAGGTGAAAATCTGGGCGGTTTCCTTCTCGCGCTTCCAGTAGCCCTTCATGACCTGCGGACCCTTGATGCACACCTCGCCCTTTTCCCCCTGCGGCACCTCCTTGTCGGGATCGTCCAGGTCGCGCAGGGAAACAAACGTGGCGGGCAGGGGAATCCCGATCATGCCGGTTTTGACAGGACCATGAATGGGATTGCAGGTCACGACAGGAGAGGTCTCCGATAACCCGTAGCCTTCCACCACCTTGCAGCCGGTCAGCGACTCGAAGCGCTGCTTGACCTCGGTCGGGAGTGGTGCGCCGCCCGACAGACAGAACTTGAGCGACGACAGGTCGTAGCTCTTGATCTTGGGGTGGTTCATGATGGCGTTGAACAGGGTCGGCACGCCGGGCATGACCGTGGGCCGGATCTGGTTGATGAGCTTGAGCGCATCGTCGAGGACGAACCTCGGTACGATGATGATCTCAGCGGCCTTGGCGACGCCGAAGTTCATGACGACGGTCATCGCGAAGACATGGAAGAAGGGCAGCACACCCATCACCTTCTCTTTGCCGTCGAGCAGCTCAGGCGCCCAATCAATCACCTGCAGAACATTGATATAGACATTGGCGTGGGTCAGCATGGCGCCTTTTGGCGTTCCGGTGGTGCCGCCCGTATACTGCAGCACAGCGATGTCGTTTTCCGGATCGATCGGAAACGGGGTGCGCAGCCCATGATCGGCGAGTACCTGCCCTTCAAGTACGATGCGGTCCTTGACCGGCGAGGACATCGGGTGGGCCAGCTCCCGGCCTTTGAACAACCGGAACAGGACGGACTTTGTCCCGGGCAGGAGGCTGGCGAACGACGCCACCACCACCTGCTTCAACACGCCGTCCTTTAGTAGAGCCTCCGCCTTGTCGAACAGCAGTTTCAGGTCGAGCGTAACGATTATTTCCGTCTCGCTGTCCTTGACCTGGAACTTCAGCTCTTCAACAGTATAGAGAGGATTATAGTTGACGACGATGCCGCCAGCTTTGAGCGTGGCGAAGTAGTAGATAATAAACGTCGGCGAATTGGGCAGCAGCAGTCCAACTTTGGTACCCTTGCGCACGCCTAGTCGCTGCAACCCGGCAGCGGCGAGTTCCACTAGCCGACCGATCTCGCTGTACGTCATCGTGCGGCCGAGAAAATTGGTCGCAGTGTTGGTCCCGAACCGGGCGACCGCCTGATCCAGGAGCGCATACAATGGATGTGGCGTAAACTTTTGACGCCACTCAACATTTTGCGGATAGGACTTGAGCCACCTTGGGCTCGGCTCCGCTTCAGATCGCGCACTGGCCTCGACCGGTGTCATCGTGCATCCTCCCAGATGCGCCGACCGCCGGAAAAAGCCGGGACGACGATTTGTACCATCGTTGGCCCGAGGTCTGGTTTCCGCGTTTGGTCGGTCACGCTATTCTTCTGACTATTGAACACTTTTTGAGGAGTTTCGGCTAGGACGTGGTCCACATAAGTTGTCGTATCCGAACGCTGTATATGGAGTGGCGGGTTTTGAGCGTACTTCAGGCATGGACCTTGCTACGAAGTCATTGGTAGATTTACCGCAAATGCCCATGCTGGACGTTCGCCACGTTTAAGTATAAGCACGGCCGCAGCTTGTGTGCGCAGCAGCACGCGCATAGTAGGAATAGAGTAACAGGGATCCGCGACGCCCGAGGGCCGCGGAACGGAGAGCAAAATGGACGAAGTCGCCACCAAGATCATTGAGATCCTGAAGAAGCACATGAAGGAGCCGCGTGACGACATCTCCTTGTCGACGCCCCTGACCGATCTGAAGATCGAATCGCTGGATCTTGCGATGATCGTCTTCGATATCGAAGACAAGTTCCAGATTGAGATCCCCTATAACGCCAATGAAGAGGTCGAGGACTTCAAGACGGTCGGCTCTGTCGTCGATCGCGTGAAGGCTCTGGTCGCAGCTGGGCCCGCGTCCGCTGACGCAGCCAAGGCGTGATAACCTGACGGTGGCGGGGCGCTCAGCGCGTCCTGGCCGTATTAACTTCGATATTAGGCACAGCGGCGCTAGGCGCCGCGCTGATCGTAGAGCGTAACGATATGAAGAAAGCGGACGGCTTGCGCCGTGTCGTTGTGACCGGCCTCGGCATGGTCACGCCGATAGGTCTTGATTCCAACGAGACCTGGGCTTCCATCAAGGAAGGCAAATGCGGCGTAAGCCGCGTTGAGAACTTCCCGCTGGGTGATCTTTACATCCACATCGCCGGCGAGATTAAGGGGTTCGACCCCGCCACCCACGTCAAGAGCAAGAAGGTCCAGTACGGCGATCGCTACTCCTGGTTCGCCGGACGCGCCGCTGATGAGGCCTGGACCATGTCCGGCCTGCCGACACCTTATGTCAATCCTTACCGCGCCTGCTGCATTATCGGCTCGGGTGCTGGTGGATACTCGACCGTCGAGACTGCCTATCGCGATCTCTTCATCCACAACAAGAAGGCCACCCACCCGCTGACGCTGCTGCGCATCATCGGTTCTTCGGCCTCCGCGCATGTCGGCATCGAATACGGCATCAAAGGTCCGACGTTCGCAACCTGCTCGGCGTGTTCGACCGCGACCCACGCCATCGGACTGGCCTATGACTATATCCGCAACGGGCTCGTCGACGTCGGTGTGGCCGGCGCCTCTGAGGCGGTTCTGACCTATGGTTCTATGCGCACATGGCAGGCCATGCGCGTGCTTTCGCCGGATGGCTGCTTCCCGTTCTCCAAGAAGCGCAATGGGACGGTGCTCGGTGAGGGTGCGGGCATTCTCGTGCTGGAAGAGTATGAGCACGCCAAGCGTCGCGGGGCCACGATACTCGCCGAACTGATGGGCTTTGGCATGTCCTCAGACAGCAAGGACATGGTCAACCCGGATATCGAGGGCCCGCGTTCGGCCATGCAGTTTGCACTTGAAGATGCCGGGCTCGATCCCTCCGAAATCGACTACCTCAATGCACATGGCACCGCGACCGCTCTGAACGACGTCAACGAGACCAATGCCATCAAGGACGTCTTCGGCGAGCACGCCTACAAGATGGCGATCTCGTCCACAAAGTCGATGCACGGTCACTTGCTCGGCGCGGGCGGGGGCGTCGAGGCGGGCATCTGCATCAAGGCGATCAACGAAGGGTTTATTCCGCCGACCGTCGGCTACAGCGATCCGGACCCCAAGTGCGACCTCGACTATGTTCCCAACGAGGGCCGTAGCCAGAAAGTCCGCTACACGATGTCGAACTCATTCGCCTTCGGCGGTCTCAATGCCGTGCTAGTACTCGGCCCGGCGCCGGCCTGATCGGCTCTGCTGGAGACATCGCGATCACAATACCGGGCGCCACCTTGGCGCCCGAATTGTTTTGTGCCTTGATACAGCATGCCGACCGATATCCTTCGCCGAGTGAGCCCGCATAATAGGCGGGCAACGCGCCCTGCGAATACAGAGGCACGAGGCGAGCGTATCATTCAAATAGTGGCTGGAAACGCGCGGCTGATGGCGCGCCTGCGCGATACAGCGACGGCAGACCGCATCTGGCAGTCACTCCCCCTGTTTGCTGCTGCCGAGCCATGGGGTGAGAGTATCCATTTCGAGATCCCGGTGTCGAGCGGGCGCGACCGCGCCGCGCGTATCAATGGTACGCTGGGTGAGATCTGCTATTGGCCGGACGAGCGCCGCATCATCATCGCCTATGGCCCGACCCCACTCTCGCGGCCGGGCGAAATCCGCATGCCGGTGCCGGTCAATATCGTCGCTGACACGCTGGGCGACGTTGGAGACTTGCGGCTGGTGCGGCCGGGTGAAAAGATTTCCCTGTTGCGCTCAAGCGACCAGGACCGGTCAGGGAGGCAATAGCTTGGCGCCTGCGCAGCGGATCTGACGCTGCAGGCAATGCAACTAGAAGCGGGAGGAAGTCTTGCGGGAAATTCTCATCCGCGCTGGCGACGTGGCGATCCGCGCGCGCCTGCTCGATACCCCCACGGCCGATAGGATCTGGAACGCACTGCCGATCTATGCCCAGGCGCAGACATGGGGCCAGGAGGTCTATTTCAGGACACCCCTGAGCGTTGTTCTCGAGCCCGGCGCCCGCGATGTCGTCGAGCCCGGCCAGATCGCGTTTTGGCCGGACGGCGATGCAATCGCCATCGGCTTTGGACCAACGCCGGTCTCGCGCAACGGTGAGATCCGCCTGGCTAGCCCATGCAACATATGGGCTGAGGCACTGGATGATGTTCGCACCTTGCGGTCCGTTCATGGTGGCTCGTCGATCGCGGTGATCGAGGCAGACAGTTGAGCCGCTCGAAGCCATGATCGTCGTCCGGGTTCGTGTCTGCCCTTCAAGGAGCCGGAGCCCGACGACAACCCCGCGCGATGGTTTGGCGGGCGGCATCGCGCCAGGAAAACGGTGGCGGTGAGAGGAGTAGCCTCGAACCGGAACCCGCGCGATGGGTTGGCGGGCGGCATCGCGCCAGGAAAAATGGTGGGCCCGGCAGGATTCGAACCTGCAACCAGACGGTTATGAGCCGCCAGCTCTAACCATTGAGCTACGGGCCCCACACACCGGCGCATGCGGCGATATTCCGTGGCGGCAGCACGCCATAGCAAAGCCGGCGCCGCGGGAGGATGCATTTGCCAGTCGTTGGCGACGCCTTCTGTTGCACTATTTCATGACCGATTGGCTACCTGAAATTTCTATGACGAAGGCACCTTTTGGGAGGTGCGTGCCCCCAAGTACCAGCTGTTTTTGCATCAAGACGGCAGCGAGACCCCGTCCATGCCGCAGTTCTTCCCATATCAGCGGCCACAGTGGCTGGATGCTATGGGTCCTGCCTCCACAACCCGGCCGGGGCGGTCCTGCTAGTGGAGCTCAAAATGGATGGTGAGGCAGGAATGGGAATGAACAGCGCCGTTTCGAAGCAGACGTTCCGAGCGATCACTTTGGCCGGTGCTATTTTGGCTGTCTTGACGCTGGCGTCGGGAGCAAATGCAGGAGAGGCGGGTATGCAGCGTCACGTTACAGTCTCGGCGCAAGGCAAGGTGTCGGCGCGGCCCGACATGGCAAACCTGTCGAGCGGGGTGGTGAGCGAGGCGGCAACGGCTGGCGAAGCTCTTGCCAGCAACAACGTAGCTATGAAGAATTTGGTTTCCAGTCTCAAGGACTGGGGCATTGCTTCCGGCGACATCCAGACTTCTGGCTTCAACGTATCGCCGCGCTACACCCACAACAGGGATGGCAAGCCGCCGAGCATCGAGGGCTATTCGGTCACCAATGATGTCCATGTCGTCGTGCGCGATCTTACCCGCCTTGGTGATCTCCTCGACCAGCTCGTCCGTCTGGGCGCCAACCGCATCGGATCGTTATCGTTCGATGTCTCCAGCGCGGAGACCCTGAAGGATGATGCCCGCAAGCTGGCGATTGCGAATGCGCGCCAGCGGGCCGAGCTATACGCCGCGGCCGCCGGCGCGCGCGTAGGCCAAGTCCTCTCGATCTCCGAAGATAGCACCCACGTAGCCCCCCGTGGCCCCATGATGGCACGCGCAGCAATGTCTGAAGGTGTGCCGGTCGCGGAGGGCAGTCAGGACATAGAAGCCCGCGTTACAGTCACCTGGGAGCTGCAATAACGCGCACTGTGTGGATGCAGCGGTGGTGGCACATCCAGCGTTGGCGCCAGCGTTTTCTGGCGCCTGAAATCGTCAATGCGCTGTAAACCATGAAATGCAGTAATCCGAATAAAATCCAGTCTAAGCACCCGATTAACTTGCCGTTTACCGCCCCGGTTAAACTCACTTTAGGTCAATTGGATACAACCTCTCCGTCGGAGCCAGAGGTGTATGATGCGCAGACTGTTCAGAACATGTGATAGGGCCAACCAGACCGAGCCACGCTCAAGCCTTCTCGATGCACTGATCGACCGCCGCGGCAGCATCAAGGTGATGACCGCGCTTCTCATCGTACCTCTCATAGCCACGGTTGCCTTCGCAATTGACTACACGCGCGTTGTCAACGTCCGCAGCCACTTGCAGGCGGCGGCCGATGCCGCAGTTCTGGCAGCCAAGATGTCAGGCACGGACACCACGGATGCGGCGACTGCTGCAGCCCAGAGCTTTGCCAAGGCGAATTCGACAAATCTGACCGGCGTGTCGCTCAAGTCGGTTACGACAACGCCGACCGCAGGTGGTTTCAAGGTCGAACTAGCGGCAACGGTTCCGACACCTTTCGCCTCGGTGATCGGCTTTCCCAATATGGAAGTCGCGGTGGGCTCAGAGTCCGTTTTCGGTTCTGCGGATATGGAAGTTGCACTCGTACTCGACGTCACCGGCTCGATGTCTGGTGCCATGGAGGATCTCAAGCAAGGTGCGAAGGATCTTACCGGAGCGCTTTTCGGCACCGCTGGATCGAACAATAAGATCAAGATGGCGGTGGTGCCCTATGCCGGCACGGTGAACATCGGCAATGGTTTCACACAGTTGTCCTGGATGGATCAGAACGGCGACGGCTGGCTTGCCGGCAAAGGCCTATCCGAGCATTGGGCAGGATACGAACCCGGATGCACCTATACGCCCGGTAGCGGTACCGATCCGGGTCCCGGCACAGGCACATTCGGCTGGTTGGGCGACCATCTGCCAAAGTTTGCAGGCATCTTGCAGTCCGTTTTTGGGATCTCGCAAGCCCAGGCCGCAACAGCCGCGGATGTCCCGCCTGGTTACACGTTCCTTCCTGATTGCTGGTTCGTCAATCCGAAGGTGAACAGCTTTTCGATTTTCAATCAGCTTGGCGTCACCTGGAAAGGCTGCGTCATGGCGCGAGAGGACTGGAACGACCGCGACGTCTCCGACGAGCCGCCCAGCATCGTTGACGCGGATTCGCTGTTTGAACCTTGGCTCTGGCCCGATACGACCGACCAGTCCGCAATCGATGCCAAAGGCTACTCATGGGATACGGTGAATGATTACATTCCCGATCGCCTCGATTTGCGGGATGCGGCTGCACCGGTGTTCAATGGTGACTGGATTGGCTGGGGCCATCACAATCTCTACAAGTATCCGGCTGGTGCCGGCCTTGTGATCGTCGACGAGACCGGTCCCGACACAATGGGGCCCAACAAGGGGTGCCCTGATCCTTTGCTGCCCCTCACGGCGAACCAGTCGGATGTGGACAGCCGCATCGACAGCCTGATGCACTGGAATGGTTCAGGCACCAACACCGCCGAGGGTGTGGCCTGGGGCATGCGTGTCCTGTCGCCGGGCGCACCATTCACCGAAGGATCGAGCGATCCAAATGTGCGGAAGGTGATGGTCGTCATGACCGACGGCGTCAACAATCTCAACCCCTCCATGGATGACTCCATCAAGTCCGAGTTCTCGACTTATGCCTACCTGTGGGACGGGCGCATCCAGCCATCAACCTATGACGGTTTCCGTCAGCAGACCGACACACGCATGCTCAAGGCTTGTGAATTCGCCAAGGCACAGAACATCGATATCTATACGGTGGCATTCAACATCGCCGACCAGGCAGCGCTGGATCTTCTGAAGACGTGTGCCTCAAAGTTGCCCTACGCCTACACCGCCACCACCGCAGGTGAACTCGTCGATGCCTTCCGTTCAATCGGCAAGAGCCTGTCCGATCTCCGGTTGTCGCGATAGACGCGGCCGGAACGGCTGCTGACGTCACGCTTCGCAACGCGCTGAACAGTGCGCCTCGTCCGGCGGTAACAGCCATCCCCGGATCGAGATTGAAGGCAGTCAGGTAAGATCTACGATGCGGACGCGCGCAGCTGTTTCGGCAGCTTGCGCACCCGACTGCTCCAGCCAGTCGGTGAAATTGCGCATTTCGCCGCCGTGGCGCAGCGTGCGCAGATGTCTTAGATCGACGATGGCCGAGACCCATCCAGGTTCATTGATGCGGCCCTCTGCCAGCACCCCGGTATTCGACACGCCAAATTCGGCGGGGACATAGATGCCCGCTGCCCCGGTATTGTAGTCGACGGCAGCCGACCATGTTGCTTCCCCTATCGTGGGGCTCGTTACAGCAACAATCTGGTTCTCAAGCGCGCGCGCCATGGCACCCGTTCGCACGCGGTAGTTACCCGATATCCGCTCGGTGCATTGCGGAACAAGCAGCACGTCAGCGCCGGCCACGGCCATAGCCCGTGCAAGATAGGGAAACTCGCTATCGTAGCAGATCGTGACGCCGATAGCCCCGATCCGCGTCTTGAACACGGCAAGCTCGTCTCCGGCCGTCATCTTCCAATCCCGCTCGAAAGGCGTCAGGATCAGTTTGTGCTGTTCGCCGACCTTGCCGTTAGGCGTCACCAGTTGCGCGGCGTTGACGAACCCGCCATCGGCTCGTTGCTTCGGCCCGCTGCCAGCCAGGATGTGGACGCGATGCTGCCGCGCAAGCTCCTGGTGAAGGGCTGTCCGTTCATCGGCAAGTCCCGCGACGGCCGTCAGCGTGGCGTTGAGATCGCCAAAGACAGCAGGGCCCAGTGCGTGCGCCTGTTCAATGGCGGCATATTCGGGAAACACGAGCAGATCCGCACCCGTTTCCGCGCCGGATTTTACCCAGAGTGCAACCTTGTCACGCCAGGCATCGAGACTTGCGACCGCATCGATCGGATATTGCGCTCCGGCGAGCTTGATCCTGTCCTGCATGACCTTCACAAATCCCGGATCCAGAATTGCAGCGCCTTCTCCGTCTCAACGCTCTGGTCGATATCCTTCCAGGCGAAGTGGGCAACGAGGCCAGGTGCGGGAGCATAGCCGCGCTTGCGCCAAAAGCCATCGAGTGCGCGATAATCCTTCGGCTTCAGGGGATGATCTTCCGGGCGGACCACGCGGCAGAAGGTCGAGTATTTGAAACCGCCAAGTGCGCGCGCCTGTGCCTCCCGGTGGTCGAAAAAGGCGTGTCCGGCGCCACCCCCGCGATGGCCTGAAAGCAGTACGCTCTCGCCGCAGTAGAAGACTTCAGCAATATCGTAGCCGGCAGCGGCAAACGGACCCTTGAACTCCTCGTCGGCGTGGATCATCGGCAGCCCGGTGGAGGCCCCGACGATCTTGTCGCCGTCACGCGCAATCACGCACACCGCACCGGGCGCAGCCGCGAAGGTCGCCAGATACTGCTCCTCGTATTCCAGCGTGCCGTCATAGAGGTAAGGCCAGTCGCGGAACACGATCATGCGCAGCCTCGCCAGATCAGGCAGCACAGCTTGAATGGCGCCGCCGGTCAGCGATGTCACTTCAAGCGTCATGAGTGAACCTTGTCTATCCGGTTCTTCTTGCCAACGATGACGATCGTGGGGGCGTGCGTGGGCGCTTCTTCCACATCCATCTGGGCATAGGCGCAGATGATGAGCTTGTCGCCCACGCAGGCCTTGCGGGCGGCGGCCCCATTGAGACCGATGACGCCGGAACCCTTTTCACCCTCGATCACGTAGGTGGCAAACCGCTCGCCGTTGTCGATGTTGTAGATCTCGACGCGCTCGTTGATGAGAAGCCCTGACGCATCGATCAGCTTCGGATCGATGGAGATCGAACCTTCATAGTTGAGATCGCACTCGGTCACGGTGGCGCGATGCAGCTTGCACTTCAGCATCGTCACGAGCATGGGCAGTGTCCTTCACAAGTTCAGCGGCACGATCAGCGCAGGAGGTGAATGACTCAACCTGCAACCTGAGCAATCCAGTCGGTCAGATTGTAATATGTTGTCACCCGCTCGATCTTGCCATCCCTGATGACGAAGAAGGTGCCAGCCGGCAGCACGTAGGTTTGCCCCTTGGCATCAGGCAACCCGCTATCGGTATTGAGATAGGTGCCGTGGACGTTGAACTCAGCGGCAGCGCGCGTCCCGTCTTCATTCACCATGATGGTGATGTTTTCCAGACGCTCCTTGTAGTGGTGGTCCATGCGGGCATTGAACGCCTTGAATTTCTCCAGTCCGACCCGCCTCTCGCCCTGGTTGACGTCATGAATGACATCGTCGCTCAGGAAGGCGAGCATGCCCTTGCTGTCGCCGTTGTTGAAAGCATCATAGTAGTTCTTGATTAGGGCCTCGGTTTCAGCGCGGCTCATATCGGGCACTCCATCGGATTGGCTGGGGTGGAAATGGCTATAGCGGTGCAGGCGAACTGCACCGTCGGATTTGGCAGCTCGAATAGCAGATCGCGTATGCCAGAACCATGCGTTTTCAGCGCCACCCGAAGGGGTGGTAAAAGTCCAGGCTGGAAGAGGAGTTTTTACCCCTTTGAACCCAAATCTGGCGACAACTTGGCCCCAAAACGCAAATCGGACACCCGCTGGGTGCCCGACGCTTCGGCTTCTGGAGGGCCAGAGCCGAATAAGCGATAGTGAAGTTACTTCTTTTTCTTCGCGGCCGGCTTCTTGGCTGCGGCCTTCTTTGCCGGAGCCGCCTTCTTTGCCGGAGCCTTTTTCGCTGCTGCCATGGTCTTTTCTCCATATAGGACTGCAGTGATCTGCAACGCTTTCGGACGATTATGCGATTCGCTAAAGTTGAAAAGATGGGTCAAGTCCGCGCCCTTGTCGTAAGTGTGCATGCGGCAGGAAAGCCACATGTCGAGAGGGTAGGGGGTGCAATCCCAAACAAGCTTTTTGAATGCATCAACGCGGGCAGAGCGCAATCCATGCCGGCCAGACGTTCACCGAGGCGTGCGGGGGGCGCCACTTTCCGGGCGTTGACGGGGTGTCCGCTGCGGCCTTGCCCTTGCCCTGGCGTTGCCCAGGAGCTATGCCGCACACATGTCCGACGGTTGTGAAAAAATTTCTGTGGCTGCCCTGTATCGCTTCGCCCGCTGGGCCGATTACGAATCCTGGCGCCAGCCGTTGCGTGACGTGGCATCGGCGGAAGGCGTCCGGGGCACCTTGCTGCTTGCGGCCGAAGGCATCAACGGCACGATTGCGGGGCCGCCAGCCGGCATCGATGCCGTTGTCGCTGCTATCCGCGCAGTTCCGGCATTTGGCGATCTCGACGTCAAATATTCGTCCGCCCGCGCAATGCCGTTCGAGCGCTTGAAGGTGCGCTTGAAGCGCGAGATCGTGACAATGGGAGTGGAAGGCATCGACCCGCTCCAGGCGGTCGGCAGGTACGTCGCGCCACGCGATTGGAACGCGCTCATCAGCGATCCCGGCACCATGTTGATCGATACGCGCAATGCCTATGAAGTCGGGATAGGCACGTTTGCAGGAGCCGAGGATCCTGGCACGAGCAGCTTCCGCGAATTTCCAGCGTGGATGAGTGCGCGGCTGGCGGACGGCACGCAACGCCCCACGCGCATAGCCATGTTCTGCACCGGCGGCATCCGCTGCGAAAAGGCCACGGCCTACGTCCGCTCGCTCGGCATCGGTGAGGTCTATCACCTCAAGGGCGGCATCCTCAAATATCTGGAGGAAGTACCGGAGGCCGAAAGCATGTGGCGTGGGGACTGCTACGTCTTCGATGGCCGGGTGGCAGTCGGCCATGGATTGAAACAGGCGGCCTACAAGCTCTGCCATGCTTGCGGCGCCCCGGTCGCCGCAGAGCGCTCCGAGGAGGGCGGCGGTTTCGTCGAAGGCGGATGTCCCGCATGCGCTGCCGCGGGCCGCTGAGCACGCCAGCCCTCACACCAGCCGGTCGCGCGGCTCTCTCCCGGCAAAGAAGGCATCCAGATTGTCCAGCGCGCGAAAACCCATCGCATCGCGCGTCTCGCGCGTCGCCGAGCCGATGTGCGGCAACACGAACACGTTGTCGAGCAGCGCCAGCTCCGCGTTGCCGCTAGGCTCAGTCTTGAACACGTCAAGACCTGCAGCGAACAAGTGCCTTGTTCTGAGGGCCTCGGCCAGCGCCGCCTCGTCGATCAGGTTGCCCCTCGCGGTGTTGACCAGGATCGCGCCTGGACGCATCAGGCCGATCCGCCGCGCGTCCATCAGGTTCAGAGTGTCGGGTGTCGATGGGCAATTGAGCGAGACCACATCGACAGCGCCCAGAAGGTCGTCGACACTGTCGTGGTAGACGGCGCCTTGTTCGGTCTCGGGCGGCAACCGGCGGCGGTTGGAATAATGTACCTCCATGCCTAGCCCCGAAACGATCCTGCGCACAGCCAGCCCGACGCGGCCCATGCCGACGATGCCGAGCTTCTTGCCCGTGGTCTGCCGCCCCACCATGAAGGATGGACTCCACGACACCCATCGCCCCTCGCGCACCAGCCGGTCGCCTTCGCTTGCCCTCCGCGCGGCACCCAGCATGAGCAGCAGCGCGATCTCGGCGGTCGCATCAGAAAGCACATCCGGCGTATTGGTGACGACTATGCCGCGCGCCTGCAAGGCAGGTAAGTCGCAATGGTCCACTCCCACCGAGTGGTTCGCGATGATCCGGACGCGGTCCGACAGGCGGCCTGCAACGTCCTTGGAAAAGACTTCCGAATGGCACGGCAGGATGGCATCCACCTTCGCGCTCATGGCCACGATCTCGTCTGCCTGATAGACGCGATCTTCCGGGTTGAGGATCACCTCGTAATCGCGTGCCGCGCGCTGCTCCGTCGCATCGGAAAGCTTGCGTGTAATCCACAGGACCGGTCGTGACATGCTGCTCTCGCTGGGTAGGCTTCGGAATGGTCGGTTGCCGTGAAAGGCGCGCGCATATGAGCATGACGCCAGGCGCGTTGCGAATCTGAATTGTCAATGAACGTCCTGCTCACAACGCATTCACGGCCATCGGGCCAGATTGCGCTTCATCGACACACCATTTGCCAATCACAGACTTTGCCGATGGAGTTTCCCACCATGCCCTTGCCGATGAAATCGTTCGCCGCAGCCGCTGCTCTGGCCGCTGCCATTTCCGCATATCAGTCCCCGGCTTCCGCGGCTTCATTCAGCTGCATGAACATGGAGGACATGAACGCCGCCGAACAGACCATTTGTGATAGTCATCGCCTGGGCGCCCTCGATGAGCGTCTGGACAGCTGGTATCGCCGCGCCCAAATCCGCGCAGGCTATTTCGATCAGACCGAATGGCTGCGCGCCGGCCAGCGTGATTGGCTCGCTGGCCGTAATGCGTGCGGCTACGACATTCGCTGTCTGAGCCGCGCCTATCGCAGCCGGATTCGCGAATTGAAGAACTACGTCGAACACGTCTGAACGCCGCATCAACGCACTTGCGATGCGGCGTTACAGTTTCTGATGTCCCGGCCGGGAGACGCTGAAAACCGACCCAATAGACAATGCCGCCCGGTATTCTTCCACCGAGCGGCATTACAAGTTCGAAAAATTCAAGCGCTTCAGATGATTTATCTCGAAAGCCGCAGCATTTCGTTGCTGATGCGGGTGGCGATCGCTGCAAAAGCAGTCGCGAGGCCATTGTCGATGTCGGTTGAAGCAAAGTAGCCGCCGGATGACGCACAGCTGTTGAGCAGGTTGAGCGTATGCGCATCCGTAAGGTCATACCCGATCGTGTAGACTTGGACGCCCTTGGCCTTCATGGCGGTGCAGATGCTCGACAGGTTGGCCTCGCCGTCCGCCGCAGTGCGGCTGTCGGAGGGGCCCCATCCGGGCGCTGTCTGCATGCCGTCGGTGAGCAGAATCATCACCTTGAGATTTTGCTGGTTGTCGTAGCTGCGCGCGCCGCCGAACACACCGGTCGGTGACAGCACCTGCCAGCCGAATTCTGCACCCGCCGCAATATGCGTCCATAGGTAGGGCAAGTAGGACTGCAACGTGCTCTCCACCTGCGCAGTATTCGCAGTGAGCGGCAGGACCTTGAGGTTTGCAGCCGCGACGTCGACACAAAGATGGCCACCAACGGAATGGTCACCCCACTTGCTCGCATTGCCGGCATCGATTGCGCCATCCTCGATATTATAGGGATAGCGACGATCCATCGTGCAGCCGTCAAAGGGAATGTCGCTGCGCAGGTACGTTGCCGGGATATCAGCGTGGACGACCGCTGAGAACGGAACCAGTCCGATTTTCACGTTCGTGTTCGTGCCATTTGCAGAGATCGTATTGATCATCGACATGGCAGCATCACGCATCCTGATATACTTGTCGTTGGTAATCATGGAGTCGGAGTAGTCGAGCACCAGGACCACCTCAGCGAACCCGTTGTTTGCTATGGGAACCTCTGCAACGGTTGTGATGTCCCAGGTCGGCATGCCTATAAGGGCAAGGAAGTAGTTTGAGCGCCGGTAGGTGGTGGTGACGTTGACGACGTTGTTGCCCGGCGCTGTGAGTTCAAAATTCACACTAGAAGCTTCTGCGAAGTTCGCCTTGAAGATGGCCGCGCCTGTCGTTTGGCGTTCCGCCAACGTCGCATCGGGAGACTTTGCCGCGGCAAGGGCGGCAGCGTCGGCGGCGGCTTGCATTGACGTGCGTTTGGATTGCGCCATTCCATAGTCCAGCGCACCGCCGCCAATGAGCAAGATGATGAAGGCGAGCAGCCCAAACATGAGCGCCACGCCACCACGGGCATCCCGCAAAAATATCGTGAATGTATTTCGCATTGTCATTCAGCTGCTCTGGCACACCAAGTTCCTGGAGCCCGAAATAAAAAATCGTTCGAGTTAATTCGGGGATAATTATTGGAGTTTCGATCATTTCGAGTAGAAAAGTGGCTCTGCGAACGTCTAACGAAAAAGATCAAATTTTAGCAAATTGCCGGGCATTGGCGCGATACCCTGCAATTGGATTTGCCAAATGGCCAAGGTGCGGCAGTCGTCGGTGCACGATCAAGAGCAAGCGCGGGAGTTGCCTCCGCCGAGACTAGACGCAGCGCGTCCGCCCTCCCGCTATTGCCCCGCAGTTGATGCCGGCGGCTCGATCCGGCAGATCAGGCCGTTCGTCGGGCTGCCCGGGATGATGGTCGATGCCCCGAAAGCGGCAATCGCCACGCCGATCACCACGCGCGCAACGCCCCGCGATTCCATCGAAGCCAATGTGCTGATACCGAAAGCCGTCAGGAATACCGGTATGACGGTAGCCAGCCCAAAGCCGGCCATGAAGATAGCACCGCCCATGCCACTGCCGGTCAACATGGCCGTGAAAAGCGCAGCGTACACCATGGGACAAGGGATGATTCCCCATGTCAGCCCCGCAACATATGGCCCGGCGGGGGATGCCCTGAGTGGAGCCAGCTGGCGTGCCACGAGCGCCGACACCCGGCCGACGAGCCGGTCTATAGGCTGCGGCAGCGGCATAAGCCCAGCAAATGTAAGGCCAAGCCAGATCAGCACCGCCGCGCCGAACCATTGCAGCAATTGATAGGCGCCCGTTCGATCGAAGGCACCGTAAAGTTCGGCGCCGAGCGCACCCAGGACGGTTCCGGCCAGGACGTAGGACGACACTCGGCCCGCCTGTGCCAAGGCCAGAATGCGCGCCCGATCTGCAGCTGTCTCTGGCCCAAACATGAGCGTCAGGCTGGTTGCTATGCCACCGCACATGCCCGCGCAGTGCAGGGTCGAGGCGAACCCCAGCACCATGCCGCCAAGAAAGCTGAATTCCGATACAGCCAAGGACGGTTCCTGCCGATGAATTTGCTGCGCCAATTGCCTGGGCAAACGTCGGCTGGTTTATAGCAGCCCGTGCGTGCCCCGGGCAGATCGCAACCGCACCGCGACGGTTTGCAGCGATCCGTCGACTGTGGACCGGCTCCGGACGTCGCTCGCAACCGCTCTGACCAGAGCCCCCAACGAGTGGTCCGGGTGGAATGTTAGTTCATGGCACCTCCCGCGGCTATGTGCTGCATGAACTCGCCCGCCGGCGGCGGACCACATTCACGATCTCGCTGATGACCCATGCCAGAATGATGAGCGCGCCGATCGGCAGCGTAAACAGCATGAACCATCCCATCATGCCCATGTTGTAGAGCGTCGTGCCGATGTCGTTGCCGTTGACCACGCAGGGATTGACGAAACCCTCGTGCAACCGGCAACCATAGTGATCGGCGATCGCCCCGGCGATGAACACAGAAATCATCGGCGCCAAGCAGAGCAGGAGTGCGAGCACGAATGCCGTGCGGAGCCATTTCATGCGGGCATCTCCGATGGATGAAGCCAGCGCGGGGCGCGCGGGCCGAGGAATTTCTTACCTGCTCGCGGCGAATCTTAGGCCGGCGCCGACACTCCTTATCAGTGCGACAGCCAATCCTTCGACATGGCTTCTATAACGCAGTTCAGCGCGCTGCAGTGGTCGACACCTATGCCACCCGGGGAAGACGCCGCTGCTCCGAGGCGCTAAGCTGCTGTCATGCCGCCCCAGCCGCCACGGGGTCGCTAAAACCAACACAGCAACAGGTTCGCTATGACAGACACCGCGACGCCGCCATCATTGAGCCCGCTCTATTTCGACGACTTCCATGTCGGGCAGCGATTCGTCTCGGGCACGCATCAGATCACGGCAGATGAGATCAAAGCCTATGCTGCTCTTTATGACCCGCAAGCCTTCCATCTCGACGAGGAGGCCGCACGCGATACGTTCTTTGGTGGACTGGCTGCGAGCGGCTGGCACACCGCGGCGCTGACGATGAAGCTTGTCGTCGATGTGCTGCCGGTTGCAGGCGGCGTGGTTGGCGCAGGCGGCGATTTGCAATGGCCGCGCCCGACTAGACCCGGTGACACGCTGCACGTCGAAGTCGACATCGTGGAATTGACACCCTCGCGGTCGCGGCCCGATCGCGGCAGCGCCATCATGCGCAACACCACGCGCAACCAGAACGGCGAAGCTGTGCAGATCTTTACCGTCAGAGTGCCACTGCCGCGGCGGGTTGCAGGGTGAAAAACCTCGTGCTGGCGCCGGCGGATTTTGTCGTGCTCAAGAGGTGGCATGCGGCGCCAGGTGTCAGCTCACGGCACTCGCTTTTCAGCTCCCTCCCCGGTAGGCTGTCCGCAACGCCCGCATGGGCGGCTCAACGGTGACGGTGGAAAAGGGGCGGCACAGATGGCAATCCAGTTCGAGCCAGGGCAGGTGTGGCGCGTTCTGGCGCGACCGCAGGATGGAGACGCCCATGTCGCGGTGCTCGATGTCATCAATGATGGCGAGCTGGGGCAGATCTGCTCGATTGCGGTGACGGGGATCAACATCCGCAATGCCTTCGTCGAGGGCGGGGTCCAGACCCAGCTGCCGCATGCGCCGGTCACAGCCGAGGTGCTGCGCGCTGCGGTGACGGAACTTGTCGAAAGCGACGGGCCGACGGCCGAGATGCCCGGCTTCTCGGAAGCCTATCATCAATGGCGCGAACCCTACGACGCTGGTGAAGCTGGCGTATTCACGATTTCACTCAACGAAATTCTCGACGTCATCGAGCAGGCGGCCGCCGCACACGGCTAAGCGGTGCCGTCGGCGGGTAGCGATGTTGCTTGCGGCCGGGCCGAAAACTACTCCTTTCAAATTGGCACAAGGTCCGCCTGGATCGGTGATATCAGCAGATATTGTCCGGGATCATTCTATTTGGTAGAGTTGTGCGTTCTCATCGTATTTTCTTGTGAAGGATATTCATAACATCTAATTGCTGCAGGGAGTTGTGACATGCGTTTCATCTCTGTGTTTTGTGGCTGCTTATTGCTGACTTGCTCCGTGACCACGGTTGCCGCCTTGGGCCTGTCCTCGAAAATTCAGTCTTCGATGACGGGTGGTACGTCCGGGTTGGTGCATCTTACCAAGACAGGCGCTGCGCGCGGTGCCTGCATCAAAAAATGCAAATCCTCCTATAACTGCCCAACCAAGTCGGCGGGCGATCGAGAGATCTGCAAAGCTGATCTCAAGAACTGCATTGCGGCCTGTAAGTAGTCGTCACGGCGATCTGCGGGACAGGAGTTTCGATTGTTGAGAGCAGAGGCTCACAGTTTTTAGCGGCGCTGGCCTACACAGTGCCGCGCGGACAGTGCCTGGAATTGGCGCTGGACGAATTTCAGCCCGCCAGCCGTTCTGCGATTGCCTCCAACGCTTCCGCCGCCTTTGAGCCATCGGGTCCACCGGCCTGCGCCATGTCGGGCCGACCGCCGCCACCTTTGCCGCCGCTCTTTTCCGAGGCGATGCGGACGAGATCGATGGCGTTGAATTTTTCAGTCAGATCCTTGGTCACGGCAACGACGATGCCGAGTTTGCCGTCAGCAGAAGCATTGGCCACTGCGACGACGCCCGAGCCGACTTTTGCGCGGCCCTCGTCGGCCAGCGACTTCAGATCCTTCATGTCGACGCCAGCCACGCTGAGCGGCAGGAACTTGGTGCCGGCAATGTCCTTGACGGCTGCAGCCGCACCTTCACCAGCTCCGCCGCCACCCATGGCGGCTTGGCGCTTGGCGTCGGCAAGCTGACGCTCAAGCGTCCTGCGCTCGTCCATCAGCGCCTTGACGCGGTCGACGACTTCCTCGGGCCGGATTTTCAACAGGGCGGCTGCCTCGCGCAGACGGCGATCCTGCTCGGCGAGATACTGTCGTGCTCCATCGGCCGTCAGCGCCTCGATGCGGCGCACGCCTGAGGCGCTCGCAGATTCGGCTACGACCCGAACGAGACCAATATCGCCTGTGCGTCTGACGTGGGTGCCGCCGCACAGTTCGACCGACCATGCTTTGTTGGCCGGACCATCGCCCTCTGGCTGGCCCATCGAAACGACGCGCACTTCATCGCCATACTTCTCGCCAAACAGCGCCATGGCTCCGGACGCGATGGCGTCATCGACGGCCATGAGCCGGGTCTCCACCGGCGCGTTCTGCATGACAATGCGGTTGGCGATTTCCTCGACCTGTCCGATTTCCTCCGCGCTCATCGGCTTGGGGTGCGAGAAGTCGAAACGCAGTCGGTCAGGCGCCACCAGCGAACCCTTCTGGGCGACATGGGTGCCAAGCACCTGGCGGAGTGCTTCGTGTAGCAGATGGGTTGCCGAGTGGTTGGCGCGCGTTGCCGTGCGGCGAGCGTGGTCGACCTTCAACTGCACCTGATCTCCGACCTTGAGTTCGCCGTGGGTGATCTTGCCCTCGTGGACGAAGAGGTCGCCGAGTTTCTTTTGCGTGTCAGAGACCGTGAATGTAGGCGCGGCGCCCGAGCCCGGATTGAGCAAAACGATCGCGCCCCGGTCGCCCACCTGGCCGCCAGATTCGCCATAGAACGGCGTCTGGTTCAGCACGATCTGGCCAGCCTCTCCGGACTTCAGGGATTTGACCTGCTTGCCGTCCTTGACGAGTGCGCGGATTTCTCCTTCCGCGATCTCGGTGTCGTAGCCAATGAAGTCGGTGGCGCCGGCGGAATCGCGGATTTCGAACCAGACCGTTTCGGTGGCGGCCTCGCCGGAGCCCTTCCAGGCTTTGCGCGCCTCCGCCTTCTGTTTTTCCATCGCCGCGCCGAACGCCTTGGTATCCACGCCGATGCCACGCGCGCGCAACGCATCCTCGGTCAGGTCGAGCGGGAAGCCATAGGTATCGTAGAGCTTGAAGGCGACTTCTCCAGGGAAGGTCGCCCCCTTCTTCAAGCCGCTCGATGCCTCAGCCAGCAGACCGAGCCCCTTGTCGAGCGTCTTCTTGAATTTTGATTCTTCCAGCTTCAGCGTCTCGGTGATGAGCGCCTGGGCGCGGATCAGCTCCTGATAGGTATCGCCCATCTGTCGGATCAGAGCGGGCAAGAGACGGTACATCAGCGGGTCCTTGGCACCCAGGAGATGCGCGTGGCGCATAGCGCGGCGCATGATCCGGCGCAAGACATAGCCGCGTCCCTCATTGGACGGCAGGACGCCATCGGCGATCAGGAAGCTTGAAGCGCGGAGATGATCGGCAATGACCCGGTGGCTGGCCTTGGCCTCGCCTTTGGGTTCGACACCCGTCGCCTCGACGGACGCCGAGATGAGCGCGCGGAAGAGGTCTGTCTCGTAGTTGTCATGCGTGCCCTGGAGCACGGCGGCAATGCGTTCAAGCCCCATGCCGGTATCGATGGACGGCCGGGGCAGGGCGACGCGCCCACCGCCTTCATGCTGCTCGTACTGCATGAAGACGAGGTTCCAGATCTCGATGAAGCGGTCGCCGTCGGCATCCGCCGATCCGGGCGGACCGCCAGGAATACCCTTCTTGCCGTCCGGGTCGTGATCGAAGAAGATCTCCGAGCAAGGGCCACACGGGCCTGTGTCGCCCATCTGCCAGAAGTTGTCGGACGTCGCGATGCGGATGATCCGATCGTCCTTCAAGCCTGCGATCTTCTTCCACAGCCCGAATGCCTCCTCGTCGTCGTGATAGACGGTCACCAAGAGGCGCTTCTTGTCGAGGCCGAACTCCTTGGTTACGAGCTTCCAGGCAAGCTCGATGGCGCGTTCCTTGAAGTAGTCGCCGAAGGAGAAATTGCCCAGCATCTCGAAAAAGGTGTGGTGCCGGGCGGTATAGCCGACGTTGTCGAGGTCGTTATGCTTGCCCCCGGCCCGCACGCATTTCTGCGAGGTCACGGCGCGCGAGTAGGGCCTCGTCTCCTGGCCGGTGAAGACGTTCTTGAACTGCACCATTCCGGCATTGGTGAACATCAGCGTCGGATCGTTGCGCGGAACTAGCGGCGACGATGAAACGATCTCGTGGTCACTGTCGGCAAAGTAGTCGAGAAACGCTGTTCGGATCTCGTTGACGCCGGTCATTCTACGGTCCTTCAATAGGTCCATGTTCAATGTCCGGCCGGCATGCCAGGCCTTGATCGCGCCTGTCAGCGAACCGGATTGGAGACGTTGGTGCCGCCAGCTGGACAGCCGACTGCGCCGGCCGCCACCGGGCCGCAAAACCCTGGGGCAACGCACCGATCGCAGTAACGCATCGGGCCGATCGCGGCAATGCAGCAGACCGGAGGCGGGCTGAATACGAAACGGTAAATCCGCCCCGGCGGCCACCCCGGGCGGCGGCGCATTCAACGCGCCCCGCGAGGCCCGCTCCTTTTAGCGGCGGCCCGCAAAGGTGTCCAGAAAACGCGCATGGCACCAGCTGTGTTTCCACGGGCAACGCAGGTGAGGCCCAGGGAATGCCGCAGCACCCCCTTGGGGAGTGGCGATCGGCGTTACCGCGTCATGCCAGACAGGCTGCTCAGGCCCAATCCCGGTGTTACTCCGGCTGCCTAGCATGCGGCGCGGCGGACTCTGCCCTTTACGCCCGGCCAGTGTTTGGCGCTTGTAATTCCGCTCCCGCTCGGCATTTGCCGCCAGGGCAGAGAGGCAGGCTTTGGGTCTGGCCCGGAAACCAGGTGGCACCTTTCGAAAGCCGTTCTAGGCGCATCCGGATTGGAGTAGCGGCGAATGGAGCGGCAGCCCATCGGGCAATAAGCGCAGGAGTAGCAAAGCCCAGGGGGGCGGCGCGGATGTGTCCTCCGGCCGACCGCGGCAACGAAAGCTGAGAGCCTCCAATCGCTGAACCATCCCGCCTGTCCGCGCAAACTCCTTTGCTAGTCGCCCCTGCTAGTGCCAAAACAGGCGCTGCTCAGCGCTTGGACCGCGCCTTGCTACTGGTGCTCTCTTCGACAACATCATCGAACTCGGCTGTTTCAACAACGGCATCCGGGTCGGCGTCGTCGTCGGGTGTTACCAGCAACTTGTCGACAATCAGGCCCGCATTCTGGCGAATGGCCCGTTCGATCTGATCGGCCATTTCCGGATTGTCCTTGAGGAATGTCTTGGCATTCTCGCGGCCCTGACCGACTCGCTGGCCATCGTAGGAGAACCAGGCGCCGGACTTCTCCACGATCCCGGCCTTGACACCCAGATCGATCAGTTCGCCAACTTTCGAGATGCCTTCACCATACATGATGTCGAATTCGACCTGCTTGAACGGCGGGGCGACCTTGTTCTTCACCACCTTCACGCGGGTCTGGTTGCCTACCACTTCGTCACGATCCTTGATCTGACCGATGCGGCGAATATCGAGGCGGACGGAGGCATAGAACTTCAGAGCATTGCCGCCCGTAGTCGTCTCGGGGTTGCCGAACATGATGCCGATCTTCATACGGATCTGGTTGATGAAGATGACCATGCAGTGCGACTTCGAGATCGAAGCAGTGAGCTTGCGCAATGCCTGGCTCATCAGGCGGGCCTGCAGTCCTGGCAGGCTATCGCCCATATCGCCTTCAAGTTCGGCCTTGGGCGTCAATGCTGCCACGGAATCCACAACCAGCACGTCAACCGCACCCGACCGCACCAACGTATCGGCGATTTCGAGCGCCTGCTCACCGGTATCGGGCTGGGAGATCAGGAGATCCTCGACCTTGACACCGAGCTTGCGGGCATAGACCGGATCGAGGGCGTGCTCCGCATCGATGAAGGCGCAGATCCCAGCCTTCTTTTGCGCCTCGGCCACCACCTGCAATGCGAGCGTCGTCTTGCCCGAACTTTCAGGACCGTAGATCTCAATGACGCGCCCCTTGGGCAGGCCGCCTATTCCGAGCGCGATGTCGAGCCCCAGTGAGCCCGTCGAGATGGCCTCAACATCAATCGACTTGTCGTTCTGGCCAAGGCGCATGATCGAGCCCTTGCCGAAGTTCTTGTCGATCTGCGCAAGCGCTGCTTCCAGCGCCTTCTGCTTGTCCATAACGCCCCCTTCAACCACTCTGAGCTGTGGCATATCCATGGTCCGATCCCTTATTTCATGAAGCCTCGACAGGCGCAATTGAGGTTAATGTACCTGATTTGTTCTTTCTGTCGAGAACTTTTTAATTGCATGTTCTTGCTCATGAAAATTTTGAGTGTTCTTGTTATGATCGCTACCCAGTGGGAGGTAGCGTCTCACTCCGCCGCCTGCGACTTGCCTCCGCGCCCGCCTTTCGCCTTCGCGCCCTTCGATGCGTTCGATGACGCGGCTTTCGCAGCCCCCTTCGCCCGCCGCCCCAGCAGCTCCTTCAGATAGGCGCCCGTGTAGCTGCGCTGGCACGCGGCAACATCTTCCGGCGTGCCGGCCACCACGATCTCGCCGCCGCCGTCGCCGCCTTCGGGACCGAGGTCGATGATCCAGTCGGCGGTCTTGATGACCTCCAGATTGTGCTCGATGACGACAACAGTGTTGCCCGCATCCGCCAGCTCGTGCAGCACCTCCAGGAGCTTCGCGACATCGTGGAAATGCAGACCCGTCGTCGGCTCATCGAGAATGTAGAGCGTGCGCCCGGTGGCGCGTCGCGACAGCTCCTTGGCAAGCTTGATGCGTTGCGCCTCGCCGCCCGACAGCGTCGTCGCCTGCTGGCCGATGTGGATGTAACCCAAGCCGACGCGCGCCAGCGTCTCAAGCTTGTCGCGGATCGACGGCACCGCCTTGAAGAACTGCGCGCCTTCCTCCACCGTCATGTCGAGCACGTCGGCGATTGACTTGTCGCGGAAGCGCACCTCCAGCGTTTCGCGGTTATAGCGTTTGCCCTTGCACACATCGCAGGTGACGTAGACATCAGGCAGGAAGTGCATCTCGATCTTGATGACGCCGTCGCCCTGGCACGCTTCGCAGCGACCACCCTTGACATTGAAGGAGAAGCGGCCGGGCGCATAGCCGCGCGTCTTGGCTTCCGGCAGCCCGGCGAACCACTC
>JAGRKV010000089.1 GCA_020442165.1 Hyphomicrobiaceae bacterium
GCCTCCGCGATTTGGCGAACCCCAACTGTGCCGAGGCCCATTGCTGCAACGCCGCTGGCAGCCTGCATAAGATTTTGCAGCAGGCCGATCAACCCGATCCCGGCGGGGCCCAGCAGCACAGCGACAAGCTTCATGCGCAAGAGGCCGATCAGAACGTTGATGACCGACGCCCCACCCATAATGGACGACGAGCGCAGGATTGTGCGGTAGGAATTTTGGTCGCTCACGCGTCCGCCTTCGGACAAATTGCGGTAGCCAGTGCGCTGACCCGCATTGCCTGCGCTAACTGGAGGTGCGGCCCCATTGGCAGGCTCAGCACTCCCCCTGCGAGTTGGAGTGCGATCGGCAGCGCGTCAGGCGCCATTCCCAACGCCGCATATGCCTGCTGCATGTGAGGGGGTACGGGATAGTGTATCAGGGTGCCAATGCCCGCCTCTGACAGGTTCTTCTGTAGGTTGTCTCGATCACGACTTCGCACGACGTAGAGGTGCCAGGCCGGTTCGGCCCAAGCCGGAACGCTGGGCAAAATGAGATTGCTCTCCTTGAGCGCCCCTCCATAAGCTGCCGCGATATCTCGGCGTCGCTCCGTCCAAATATCAAGATGCGCGAGTTTTACTCTCAGCACGGCCGCCTGAATTGGATCCAGACGCGAGTTCACCCCCTGCACCTCGTTCACATACTTTACGCGGCTGCCGTAATTGCGTAGCACTCTCACACGATCGGCAAGATCCGCTCTATCGGTTGTGATCGCTCCCGCATCACCAAGAGCACCGAGGTTTTTTCCCGGATAGAAGCTCCAGCACACGATGTCGCCATGAGCCCCGATTCGCCGCCCCTTGTAACGCGCACCATGCGATTGCGCGGCATCCTCGACAACGCGTAGTCCATGGGCCCGCGCGATGGCAAGGATTGGGTCCATGTTGGCGGGTTGGCCATAAAGATGCACAGGCAGGATCACCTTTGTTGCTGGCGTGAGCGCTGCCTCGATCCGGGCGGGGTCGATATTGTAGGTTGCCGAATCCGGTTCGACCGGCACTGGTGTGGCTCCAACCGCCGTCACCGCCAGCCAGGTCGCAATATAAGTGTTCGACGGGACGATCACCTCGTCGCCCGGTCCGACGTCGAGCGCCTGCAGGGCGAGCGTGAGTGCATCGAGACCGTTTGCGACCCCCACGGCGTGGTCCGCGCCGCAATAGGCCGCCCATTCCGCCTCAAAGGCGTCCACTTCAGGCCCCAGGATATACCAGCCACTGTCGATCACCCGGTGGATCGCGGCGTCGATCTCGGTCTTGAGCTCGCGGTAGGCAGCGCCCAGATCGAGGAACTGTACCGTCACTGGTCGATCCTTTGCAGCTCGGCAAGGAAGTCGTCGTAGGTTCTGAGATAGTCGTCGGCCTCGTAAGCTCGTGACGCGAAGACCAGAAGCACAGCGTCCTTGCTGTAGCGATACTGCGTGCCCCAGATCATCTCCGGCATGAACACGCCCATGTCGGGTCTGTCGAGAGTGACCTCACAGCGATGCCGTCCATCATCGAGCAGAACTCGGCACGAGCCGTGCAGGCAAATCAAGAATTGCTGGCAGCGCTTGTGGGCATGTTCGCCGCGCAGTTCGATGGAGGGCACGTTGAAGACCACGAAGTAACGCGCAGGCGAAAACGGCACCTCTGTCGGCACTTCGCCAACCGTCAGTGCCCCGCGTGCATCGGTGACGCGGCGCATCAGATAGAGCGCGCTGCCGCCGACATCGAGCGGCACTTGGGCCGGGCGCAGCAGATGATTGTAGGAATGAATGTCGATATGGCGCGGATCAACTCGCAGGTTGGCGTCGGTACCGTCGAGATAGCCCACGACCTGAGCCGGATTGCCCTCGACGATAGCGTTGGGCGGCACAGAGCGCAGCACTACGGCGCCGGCGCGCACCCAGGCGCCCTGGCCTATGGTGACGCCTTCTCCGATCACACAGGCCGCGTCCAACCGCACGCCCGCGCGCAGTTCGATCCCGTCGCCAGCGAGCACGACACGCGGCCCGATGGTGACGGCAGGGTCGATCCGTGCGGACTCAGGAATGATGCAATCGGATGGGGGGGCAGTCATTCCCCGGTCACCTCTCCAAGAATGGCCCGATACCCCGCGCGGTCCGCTTCGAATTTAGCGCGGGGATAGACGAAAAATATCTCGTGCGCGGAGCGATGTGTCTCGATCATGCCGAGACGCCGGTAGAACGCTTCAGCGCGGTCGTTGCCAATGTTCACAGCGACCAAGCCGCGCTCGAGGCTAAGCTCATCGAAGCCGATGCTGAAAGATAGCACAGCGCTCTCCAAAGCCGCCTTGCGGGGCTTGTTGCTATCCAGGATCCAACTGCCCCAGGTGAAGCTGCCTGCACTGATGTCGTAGAGCCGCACTGTGCCGCAGCGCACGCCGTCCAGCCGTTCGATGATATAGTAGAGTTCCTCGCCCCGAGCCTCGCGCACCTTGTAGTTCTCGATCCATCGGCGTTGGTCGTCTGCCGTGCCATTCACTGCCGAGAGGTGAGTATTGAAAGCCGGATCTGTTCTCAGTCTGAATATGTAATCCGCATCCTCGGACTGAACGAGTCGCAGGTTGAGCCGTAGTCCGGTAACGTGTTGCACCCCTTCTTTTATGATATCCATAGTACTACTCGGCGAACACCCGGGGAGATAGAGACCGGCGCACCTTGGCTCGGCTGACAAGGGGTAGCAATCGCAAATCTTGAGGGAGCCGTCGGCATAGGAGAACACGATGGCAGAACCGAGTGGGGCGGTGGCGATCGCGCCTGGACCGCAATGTGAAAACGCCGCAGCGGCGGAGGTTGTTGCTCAAAGCCGTGCAGGTAAGGTTACTGGCAGTAGCAAGCTACTGGAACTCCAACTCGCACATTGCACAGGGGCGGCGTTTTGGCCTCAACCGCGCCCAGATCGCCAATCTGCGGGTAGGGATTGACGTACTTCTCAATGCGTGTCGCGTGAATTGACAAGCGTGAGTTCAGCGCGCGAGTTTTGTGACCAAATCGTCAGTTGTGCGATGACGGCCAATGGCTCTCCTCGCACGAGCAAAAAGCTACCGCACATCGGGTGAATCCAGCTGTCCCCCAACGCCCCATGCGTATGTCCCAGACGGGCCTTTGCCTATGCACTTTGGCTTCAAAGCCGCACAGTAATGCCTGGTGTCTCTCTTGCGCTGCCGTAGCGGAGCGCTGCCTCGTGTCACGTTCCTCTCAGGCGGCCGAACGCCGCCCAACCCTTTCGACCTCATAGCCCACTGAAGGAGACAATACCCCCGAAAGGTCGGCCTGGCGAAGATCGCTCCATGCCTTGCGGATCGCGTCGAGGTTCGTGCGTTCGCCACGCAACACCATCGGTATGGTGCGCAGGGCGATCTTCAAGTCCAGCACCAAAGAGGCGTTCCGCACATACCACACATCAAGGGCAGCCTTGTCGCAGATCGACACCTCTCGCCCGCCATTGACCTGTGCCCAACCTGTCAGCCCTGGGCGCACAAGAAGTCGCGCTGCATGGTCGGGGGATTGGTCGACAGGCAGCAGTGGACGCGGCCCGACAAACGACATGTGGCCGAGCAGGATGTTGAAGAGCTGCGGCAATTCATCGAGCCGTGTCCGGCGCAGGAACGCCCCGATTTTCGAGAGCCGCGCGTCGTCCGGTATTCGCCGCCCGGAATGGTCGTGTGCCCCTGCCATGGTGCGGAACTTGTAAAGCCGGAAGGGCTTGCCCTGAAGGCCGGGTCGTTGCTGCCAGAAGACCAAGGGCAATCCAACATCGAGCGCGACAAGCAAACCGACCAGGAGGGTGATTGGCGCCAGTGCTAAAATCAGCAGTGCGGCAGCGCAAAAATCCAAGGCACGCTTTATGCGCCAGAAGGGGCGTCGGGCCAGACGTCTGAGTTCCTCAGGGGAAACAGAAAACGCGGCGTCGCTGCGTCGTGCACCGGCTCTCAAGCTCGACGCCCCTTCCAGGTCTCGGCTCATTCCCCGCTGCCGAAACCCCAGGTGCTCTGCCAGGAAGTCGACGCGTATGCTTGAGCCACGTTCAAGGTCCAGCAGAATATTGCGAGCGTCGTCACTGCAGGACTCGAAGGGGACCGCAACGACGATCCGCTGGATCTGAATGCCATGCACTTCAAGCGCCTTGAGAACATCGCCCAGGTCTTCAAGTGTACCAAGAACCGGATATCGATGGACCAAGCGCCCTTTGTGTCGCCCTGCTGGCGCAATCAAGCCTTCAACCTTGATCGTCTCTCGAGCCAGCTCACTGACGGAGCGCAAATAGAGTTCGGCCAGATGCGAGACACCCACGACCAACACGTGAGTCATGTCACCATCTTTGGGGACAAACTGTGCCGGCCGCTTGCGATAGGCGTGGCGCAGACGCATCAACAATCGCACGCCAACGAGCATCGCGACGATCAGCAGGCCCTGTAAAATCGGCACGGACCGCGGAATTCCCTCCAGACGATTGACGGCAAAGCCGAGCGCCGTGGCACCGCCAGCGATGAGGACGCCGGCCAAAGCGACAATCAGATAATCTCGCAGGGCCGAGAACCGCCAGATCGTGCGATCGGTCCGCAAGATTTGGAGCACGATGGAAGAAATCAGAAGCGTGCCAAGAAGATACGGCGCAAGGCTTCGGAAGCGCTCGTACGAAACGTCAAAATCATTGCGAATGAACAGCGCCAGAATTGTCGATAATGAAATCAGCGCCAAATCGCCAAAGAACAAAACCATACGATGCATCAAAGTGCCCCCACCTTGATAGCAAGAAACGCTATCCGACATTCACGCCCACTATCTTTAAAATGATTAGAACTAACTCAAATCTCTGTCTAGATGACTTCTGATGCATACCAACCAAAACGATGTTTAAAACACAAAGTTGCGCTGCACCGTATCACGGCGGCCTCAGTGCTCTGCGAGACAGGCGCGCGCGCAAACTGATTGGGCAGATGAGAAGAGCTGTCGAAGCTCTTGTTTTTGTGCAGAGACGACGGGAGACGGAGTGCGTCGGTCGTGGCGCAATAGGCTATCCCGCGGATAGGGTTTCCGCCGTGCTGATGCGCGAACGTGACAAATCAGCGCCCCGGGCAGCGCCAAGTTATCCACAGGGTTCGGCAAATTGGGGCAAGGGCAGAGCGGACAAGAGGGGTCGCCGTTCGCAAGCCCTACTCATTCCCGCTTGGCTTTCGCCACGCTTCCGGCCATGCGATATCCCCACCCCAGGTCTCATGCGGTTTCGCGGGTGCGCTTGCGCGCGTTCCAGGCCGCGTCTCGGGCGGGGGTTGCTGAGTTTTCAAATGAGCCTGTGTCGCAGCCGAGGCTTTGTCGTTTTCGGCACCGGGCAGTGTGCCTCCGTGTTTCGAGACGCGGTCATTTCCCCGGTCCGTGCCGCTTTTGTCTTCAGGCGCTCGCTCGGGGGCTTTGACAAGCAGTGCGCATGAAAAGGCGAATACGGCCATCATGGCTCCGGTTCTCAAGGGGTAATCAACGAAAGAATGCAAACACAAAAGCAGGATCACCAGGCTGGCCGCACGCGCCAAAGACCGGTCAAGGGAATGAGCGTGATTGTAGGGACGCCAAGCCTCGAAACTGCGTGCCATGAACCACAATACGAAGAGCCCCGTCAGGAGGAAACCGAAAACACCCGTTTCAAGCCAAAGCTCTAGAAAGTCGTTGTGGGCATGATTGGCATAGCTTGGAGCAAGCTCGTCCCGCCGTTCAAACAGCTGATAGACAGGTACAAAAGTTCCAAGTCCAGATCCCCAAGGCATAAGCGCCTTGGCTGCCTGGATCGTTGTTGTTGCCAAGTCGATGCGCGCGTCATCAAGGGGATCGAGGTCGAATCTCTCAAAGATCCGATAGAGCACGAACTGTGTTGCGAGCAGAAGTGAGAGCAGGGCTGCAGCCGCGATGATACGCGTTGCCGATAATCCTTGACGCCCACCTGCGCCGAACGCCGGCAGGAGCGCAATGCCAACAAGTGCCAACATGGTCAAACCCAGGCCGGCACGCGAACGCGCCGCCAGTTCGCCAGCAATCAGCGTGATCAAGACTGTTGCGCCAAGCAAGCGCAGTCCCACCCCTCTTGCATCCAGGCCTGGTCCCTTCGAAGGAAGGTTCAGAACCCAGGCCCCGGCGAACAGCAGCGCACTGTAAAGCAGTGCTGCAAAGTGGTTGCGGTTGGCAAAAAAGCCGACCGCCTCCGACGAGTTGGTGAAGGCATAAAAACGCAAAGGACTGGCCGCACCCTGTGCGATCTGCAAGAGCCCCAAGAGCACCCCGAGCAAGCCCACAACGATCAGCACCAGGCTCAAGCGGCGGCGCGCATCGGGACCAAGGCGACGGGTGCCCAGGAATAATGCAATCGGAGGCAGAAGTGAAAGCGCACTGAGCCATGTCGCCATTGGTGACACGCTTACAGGCATCCAGGGCAGCGTGTGGTGCGTCAATTTAAAGGTCGCAACGATCTCGTCCCGCATCGCAAGCTGGGTCCATAGCGTCGGAGGAAGGGGGACGAGTTGGATTGCGGGAATAAGGACCATGAGCGCACACAAAGCGACCGCGAATCGCCCGGAACGCTGCGGGGGACCTCGATCCCATAGCAGTGCAATGAAGAGCGGGATCGCACTCAATTGCAGGAGCACATCGGACAAAAAGCCAGCGCGCGTACCTCCGCCCAAAAGAAGCGAGGTGACAAGGACAACCGCACAAAGCCAGAAAATCACAGTGCCACGCACCCGCTCCGCCAAGCCGATCCTTCAAGCATCGCTAGAGGCTTTCAGGCTTTTTAGGGGCTCTTGGGTTTATCGTCATCTTTGGTGACAAAATAGACGACAGCGCCCACGCCTGCCCCCAATGCCAACGGCATACCCCATGACGCCGCGTCATAGGTGCCCAGACAGGGAGGGGTCTCAGCTATCGTCTTGACGTCGCCTGGCTCAACGGGTTCGCGACAGGTCTCGGAATATACGATTTCACCCCGACCACCGGGATGCGCCATGACGACATCACCTGGAGCACCATTGATCGTACCGACCACGGCAACATATCCATTGCCTTTGTTGATGGACACCTTGCCATCATGCCTATGGACCGATGCGGCCTGACCAATCGACGAGAACATCATCGCGGCAGCAACGCTGCCCACCAAACGCCACACAAACACAACACACCCCATTTTACGCCCGTCTATACAACTAATATACAGCCAGAACTCTGGAAGCCCGAACCAAACCGCTCAGCCTCGATCGCACCCAGGGCTCAGGGGCTCTTGGGCTTGTCGCTATCGCCCGAGAGTAGGACCGCTCCGACAACCACCCCGGCCACCACCACGCCGCCAACAATGAGCATATTGGTGCTGCCAGCCGTTCCGCTGTTGCCGGCTGCACACGGCGAGAGCTCCTTCACGACAACAACATCTCCAGGGTTCACCTTCTGAATGCACCCGTCAGCATAGCGTATCTCGCCGCTGCCGCTGGGATTTGCGATCACCGAGTTGCCGGGGACCAGCTCCATCTGCAGCTCGACGTTGTGATAGCCATTACCGGTGTCAGCCATGAGCCCCACCCCGGTGAGCGTCGCCGCGTCGGCCGCCCCGGGACCGACAAGCACGGAACTCGCAAACGCAGCAATCGCTGCTGCCACTCTGATGGAAATCATGATTTAAACCCCTCTTGTCCAAGCTCCGCCGCCGAAGTGGCCGCCACACCGGATCTTGTTACACGCCACCAAATCAGAAGGAAGGATGCGGAGCAAGCCCTTCGTCACTGACTCCCACACGCTTATTGTCATTCTCAGCCTTACTGCGGCGCAACAACAACAGGTTATGAATTTTCCTTGAATCACAAGGCGGTATCACATCGCGAGTGTGCCTGTCGGTCAAGCCGGCGGCTGAGTTGTCCGCTGCAAAAAGGCTGCAATTACATAGGCAGTACAAGCATCTGACGCGTGGATGGCGGCAAATTGCCATGGCAGCTCAATGCCCGTGGTGCGCTCAATGCTAAGGTGCGCTCAATGCCTATGGTGCCATGTCATCCGAACGTGCGAGCGACCGGGCCCGCGATTGTCCGAGACGAATCTGCCCTTCGTCGGCACGCGGTGACAAAGCCAAGGCGCGGTCCCTTGCATAGCCAGAGGATGAATGACTTGACACCGCCCGCAGGTTTGACCAGACATCGCCCTATTGAGGGTCTGGCGTGGTGAACTGATGATCGATCTGCATGCCCATATCCTGCCTGGGATCGACGACGGGGCGCGCGATCTCAGTGTCGCGCTCGAAATCGCGCGCATGCAGGTGGCCGATGGCGTCACCGTTCAGGCCTGTACGCCACATATCTTTCCTGGCGCTTATCACAATTCAGGACCTCAAGTTCGCCAATTGATGAGTGCGTTGCAGTTAGCGCTTGACGAGCACGACATTGCCTTGGCGTTGGTCGTCGGCGCAGACAATCACATGGTTCCTGACTTCGTGGCTCAGCTGCGGTCCGGGCACCTGCTAAGTCTGGCCGATTCTCGCTACGTGTTGGTCGAGCCGCCACATCACGTGGCTCCCCCCCAAATCGAAGCCTTCTTCTTCGGTCTACTCGTCGCGGGCTATGTACCCATTTTGACACATCCTGAACGCCTGTCATGGATTGGCGCGCACTATGAGGTATTTAAGCGTCTTGTGCACAAAGGGGTGTGGATGCAGATTACTGCTGGGTCTCTCACAGGAGAATTCGGCAAAGGAGCCCAGTACTGGGCCGAGCGGATGCTGGATGAGGGTTACGTTCACATCCTGGCGACCGATGTGCATGGCACCAAGCATCGTGCTCCTCAATTGAGGCTCGGCCGCGACCTGGCGGCCCGGCGGGTTGGGGATGATGAGGCAACGCATCTGGTGGAGACCCGCCCACGAGCGGTGATCGATGATCTGGCGCCGTCAAAAGTTCCTGTCTCGAATGCACTGTCGGAAATGCGGAATGTCGAAGTGGGGAGAGAGTTTGGCGATGACGGCGGTTCCAACTTCACTAAACCCGATACAAGGCCTCACGCGCGCGGTGACGATCGCCCTGCTGGTAGCTTGCGGAGTTTTGCTGGCCGGTTGCGGCGCTTCCTTGACTGATCAAATGTCGGCGGGGCTCGATGCGCCCTCTGCGAGCGACAAACCGTCAGACGGTGCTTTGGCAACGGCAAGCCTTGGCACGCGAGGTGGCGCGGAGGCCCCCGTTGCATTGCCTGAAGCGGCCAAGGAATTGGCATCAGCGGCGACGCCTGGATCGTCAGCTTACAAGATCGGTCCGCTGGATCTTCTGGAGATCTCCGTGTTCAAGGTCGCTGAACTCTCCAAGTCGGTCCAGGTCGCCGACGTCGGCACCATCAATTTCCCGCTCGTTGGCGAAGTCCAGGCCGCTGGCCGTACACCACAAGAGGTGGAGCGCGACCTGACGAAGAAGCTGGGTGCCAAGTATTTGCAATCGCCCCAGGTGACGGTCCTGGTCAAAGAGTACAACAGTCAGCGCGTGACGGTGGAAGGCGCCGTAAAGAAGCCAGGTGTCTATCCCCTGCGCGGTCCCACCACTTTGCTGCAGTCGATTGCATTGGCGGAAGGGCTCGACAAGGCCACTGCGTCTGGTGACATCGTTGTCTTCCGCTCGACTGCGGGCAAGCGAGCGGCTGCCCGCTTTGAAATTGACGCAATTCGATCCGGAACGTCGGAAAATCCAACACTTGTCGCGGGCGATGTTGTCGTGGTGGCGGATTCCGCCATAAAGACAGCCTTCAGCAACTTCATGAAGGCCATTCCCGCCGCGGGCGCGTTCGCTCTGTTTTTCTGAGTCGAGGTGCCGAACTCAGGAAATCCAATGCTCAAGCGTCGACAGCAGTAAGCATTGGCGCAATTCGCGGTCCAACACTTACGGCAACTCGATGAAGCGTTCGTAACAGGTTCATGGCGAATTCAGACAGCAATTTGAACAACGGCAGCACGCCCTCGGGTGGCCGACTGGTGCCTGCAGAGACCGCTGCAGTGCCCGCCCCCTACGGTGGCTACGGATATGGCGCCATTCCACCGCCCCCTTACGGTTACGCAGAAAATGAAGGCGATCTCGGCCTTTATTTGAGGGAATATTGGCGGATCGCGGTCAAGCGCCGTTGGGTCATCTTGAGCGTCCTTGTGACAGTACTCTCACTGGGCATGTTGCGAACGCTCATGATGACACCGCTTTACAGCGCCACGGTACGTCTGCAGATCGACCAGAATGTTGCCAAGGTGGTCGAAGGCGGCGTGGCTCCGACCGAGAGCGCTTACGACTATGATTTTCTGAAGACCCAATTTGAGATCCTGCAAAGTCGCGCAATTGCAGAGCGCGTCGCTTCAAACCTGAAGCTTGGTGAAGATCAGACCTTCGGCGGGCCGAGCGGGTTCTCGCTGGTTGGCGCGGTGCGTGCGCTCCTGTTCCCGGTTCCCGAACAAGAACAAGCGCCCACCAAGGCAAGCAAGGAAAGTGCGGCTGCAGGTGTTGTGCTTGGCAACACCCTGGTGCGGCCGGTGGCCGGGTCGCGGCTGGTCGACATAACCTATGCAGATCCCAATCCGGCGCGCGCACAGCGCGTCGCCGACGCGATCGCGCAGGCTTATATTGCCTCCAATCTCGACAAGCGATTTCAGGCCAACGCCTATGCAAAGACCTTCCTGGAAGACCAGTTGAAGCAGCTGAAGCTTCGCCTTGAGAAATCGGAGGAGGCGCTCCTCGGCTTCGCGCAAAAAGAGCAGATCGTTGTCTTGAGCGAAAAGTCATCGATTGCCGAAAACAATCTCGCAAGTGCCAATGCCGCTCTTGGTACATTGACATCCGAGCGCATCAAGAACGAACAGCTGTGGAAGCAGCTCGAGGCGACCGATGCGATCAATCTTCCGCAGTTCTTGACGAACGCGGTCATCGACGGTCTGCGTGGCAAGCGCAATGCGCTGGTGACCGAGTACCAGGAAAAGCTCGAAACCTTCAAGCCGGGCTACCCGGCAATGGTGCAAATCAACAACAAGATCAGGGAGATTGATCGACAGCTTGCAACAGAAGTAAAGGCGATCAAGGATTCCTACAAAGCCGCGTTTGACGCGTCCGCGCGTCAGGAAGGCGAGATGCAGCAGCGAATCGAGACTTTGCGCAACGAGGCCCTCGACCTGCAGCAGCGTCTCATACAATACAACATTCTCAAGCGTGAGGTGGAGACCAACCGATCGCTCTATGAAGGTCTGCTCCAGCGCTACAAGCAAGTCGACGTAGCCGCAGGCGTCACTGCCAACAATGTCTTTGTTGTCGACAGCGCGCAAATGCCGGTTGCGCCCTCGTCTCCGCGCCTTTCACGTGCCTTGCTGTTGTCATTCGCGCTGGGGCTTGGCGCCGGACTTGCGGCTGCCTACGTCTTGGAGCAGCTCGATGACAAGGTGCGCTCGGCCGAAGAGTTGGAGCAGATCACCGGGCTGCCGACGCTTGGGATCATCCCCAAGGTGGCAAAGTCCGATGCTGTCGATGAAGCGCTGGCCGACCCGCGTTCTTCATTGTCCGAAGCATACAGGTCACTTTGCACAGCCTTGCAGTTTTCAAGTGAGTCGGGGCTGCCCAAGACCATTGCAGTCACAAGCGCATCTCCCGCAGAGGGCAAATCCATAACGTCCCTGGCGATCGCACGACATTTCGCGACGCTCGGTTTGAACGTGCTTCTGGTCGATGCGGATCTGCGCAACCCCTCTTTGCACACCAAGATGGGCCTCGACAACGCGATCGGGTTGTCGAACTACCTGACAGGGGCGTGCGAGCCGCCTGAGACGTTCCAAAGAACGCAAATCGCGAATCTGGCGTTCATGGCAACCGGCCCGCTGCCTCCCAACGCCGCCGATCTTCTTGGCGGAACCCGCATTCACTCACTTCTTTCAGTCGGCCTTGAGGTGTTTGACCTCATCGTTGTTGATGGTCCACCGGTCATGGGCCTGGCCGACGCAGCGCTGCTCGCCAGTGCAACATCTGCGACGTTGTTCGTCGCGGGCGCAGGACAAGCCCCGTCCGGTGCGGTACGCGGTGCACTAAGGCGTCTGCAGTTTGCGCGCGGTCATGTCGTGGGGACGGTGCTGACCAAGTTCGACGCCAAGAGTGCAGGGTACGGGTATGGCTACGGATATGGACACGAATATGGATATGGCTACGGCAACGACCGGTCCGTTGAGACAGGGCACAAGCCACAACTTCAGCAGCCGAATCTGAACGCATAGATCGCAGATGTATGATCTGACCGCCGTCAGGACCGCCATTGATCTTCTGCACGTCCCCTGGCGTGTGCGCATCGTGCGCGCCCAGGCTCTACCCAAGGACGTTTCGCCTCTGCTGCGCGTGGCGGCCGGCGACCGAAAGGTGCTGCGCTGGATATCGGAAAAGACCGACCGAAGCAAAGACGTCATCCAGGACGCAGCGGATTTCTATATTGAACAGATACTGATGGCGCCGGACGCGGACAGCTATCGAGTGCTTGGCGCCAGACCCGAGGCCTCAATGGCCGATTTGCGCCGCAACATGGCCTGGTTGGTGCGCTTGTCTCATCCCGATGTTGATCGCAAGGGCAAGTACACGATGTTGGCCATGCGCGTCACCAGTGCGTGGGAAAATCTGAAGACACCCGACCGCCGGGCCGCCTATGACGAACTTCGCAAGTCCGCTTGCCGGGCGCGCCGAGTGGAAAGTCGCCATAGCAATGCCGCTGACGTTGCGGCACCCGCAATAGACCGGGGCCATAAGATCAAGTCGTCACGTGCCGGCCCACCATCGAAAAATGGACGCAACGGAGCCAATGTCCTGCAACGCATTCTGCGCTTCTTGCTGCCGCGAGCGCGGCACAAGTCCTTTTGAGAAGGGGCATTGACGTGATTGCCTGCCGCCTATTTTGCCACGACGAGTGGAGGCGTCCCCCAGCGGCACCGTGCTGCTGAAGGGACGGGCTTGAACATGAGCACGGAAACGAAAAATACCGCTCAAGAGGGCAGGGGGGGCGGCAGGCCCAACGTCCTTCGTGCCGCGTTTCTTGTGGTCCTTGCACTTGTCCTTGTCGGGCTCGTCACCCGCCACAGCCTCGTCGCCTACCTGGCCGACGTTGCACCCCGATCGGCGCTTGCACTGGATCCCCAGAATCCCGTGGCCTTGGTCAACATCGCCGATCAGGAGGTGGGCCGCAGTTTTGCGAAACAGGCCGAAGAGACCAGGCTCGAGGCTTTGGCCAAATCCGCTGCCGCATCTGGTGTCACGGCCGGCACCGAAAATGCAGACGGTTCAGGCGATATCCAACAGGATGACCCGCTCGGCCGCGACGCATGGGCGAAGGTGCGGGAGAACGCATCAAGGGCACTTCAGCGCGATCCCCTCAACGCACGTGCGCTGCGACTGATTGGACAAGCGGCAGCTGCCGAGCATGACAACGCGAATGCCAGCAAATTCATGGCGGCAGCAGCGAAGCTCTCCAAGCGCGAGCGGATCGCCTATGCGTGGCTGCTGGAACAAGCCGTCAGGCAAAAAGACTTCGGCAACGCGCTGGACTACGCCGACATCTTGCTTCGCGTGCGTCCTCAATTGATTGCACCCATTGCGCCTCTACTCGGCCAAATTGCTGAAGCGCCGGGCAAAGAGAACATCTTGGTTGATTATCTTCGCTCCTCACCGCCGTGGCGATCCTCGTTCCTGTCGTATCTGCCACGTAGCATCAGGGATGCTCGCACACCGCTCAAGATCCTGCTGCAACTGCGCGACACGCAGGACCCACCGACCGCGCGCGATTTGCGGCCCTATATTGACTTGCTCATAAAGAACAGGTTTATCGAACTGGCCTACTACACGTGGCTCCAGTTTCTGCCGCCAGACCAATTGAGTAAGGCAGGCTTTCTTTTCAATGGGAGCTTCGAAACCGAACCGGCAGGGCTGCCGTTTGATTGGACATATACATCGGCAAGCGGTGTGACCATCGAGCGTGCGCCAAAGCCTGGACTCACGGATCAACGCGCGCTCTATATCGAGTTCGGTCAGGGACGGGTCGACTTCAAGCCTGTTACCCAAATTACGATGCTGGGTCCAAATCGTTATCGAATGACAGGGGTCTATCGTGGTGAATTGATTGGTCCGCGCGGCCTTCGTTGGCGCATTGAGTGCCTTGGGGGCAGCCCAATCGCCGAGGGTGACCTGGTCACGGGCATTGCGAAAGACTGGTCGTCATTCAGCATCGAATTCACTGTCCCGCAGGACAATTGCAGGGCGCAACGATTGAGCTTAATCCTGGATGCAAGGATGGCATCGGAGCGCTTCGTATCCGGTTTCATCTGGTATGATGAATTGACAATTGCTACGGTGAAGACGGACACGGTCCCGAAGTAGATTTTACGAACTATTATCCATTCGCTGATCGCGTGCCGGGAGATTGCCATTCTCAGGATAGCGCCCCGACGGGCTGTAGCGATGCATCTTGCGAGGGGGGCAGTCAAGTCAATCGTTCGGTCGGCAACCACATCATGATCTGACCTCGTAGCCAAGACCACGGTACCCTGACTGCCGCTTCAGTGCCATGCGGGCGAGCATTGGCACTCCGGTATTGACGTAGTCGTACACAATGACCTCGCGAAGTGATCGCGGGCTTCACCGAGCGAAACCGCGGTCTGGGCCTCGCCGTCCTGTTCCATAAGCTGATGCATCAGCTCGCGCAGAGCATCGCCGGTATCGAGCTTGGCGGATGCGAACTGATGCAGGACGATCATCAGAACGGCCGGGGTCATGCGTCCCTGGCTTCCCGCCTTGAGGAGGAGCTCGCGCAGGTGCTCGACCAACGCGACGATCACGGGATCTCCCCGCTCGACCGCATAGCGCAGCATTTCTAGACTGCGCGCAAGGATGGTAAGCGTCCGCTGACGGCTGCGGCGTGTCCCACTTGACGGGTGCCAGTTCAGGCGGCGACGCTCTGCGTCGCCGGTGCCAACCAGTTCCATGGCAGCATCTCATCGAGCCGGTTGATCGGATGCGATTCGATCCTGCCGAGGACGTCGCGCAACCAGGCCTCGGGCTCGACGCCGTTGTGCTTGGCGGTGCGCAACAGCGTGAGCATGATAGCGGCGCGCTCGCCACCGCTGTCGCTACCGGCGAACAGCCAGTTCTTGCGGCCGAGCGTGATCGGGCGCACCGCATTCTCGGCGGCGTTGTTGGAGATCTCCAGGCGGCCGTCGTCGACGTAGGCGGTGAGCGCGGCCCATCGTGAGCGGGCATAGCGGATCGCCTTGGCCAGATTGCCTTTGCCGAGGATCAGCGTGAGCTGCGCGTCAAGCCAGTGGGCGAGCTGATCGAGCTTCTCGCGGGCGAGTGCCTGACGGACCTCACGTCGTCGCTCGGGACTTTGCCCGGCGATCGTGCGCTCAATGTCGAACAGGGCGCCGATCCGCTCCAGAGCCTCGCGTGCGATGGTGGAGCCGGTGGCCTTTTGGAACTCGAAGAAGCCGCGCCGGACATGCGCCCAGCACGCGACCTCAGTGACGCCAGCAGACGTGCCGTCGGCGCTCCGGTAGAGATCGGCGAAGCCGGAGTAACCATCGGCATGCAGGTGACCGCGGAAGGGCGCTAGGTGCTCGCGGCAGCGCTCGCCCTTACGATCCGGCGTGTAGCGGTAGAGCACGGCCGGTGGTGCTGGGCCGGCGTGTCGATGCTCGTCACGCAGGTAGACCCAGAGGCGACCCGTCTTGGTCTTGCCTTTGCCGGGCGCAAGCACGGGCACCGGCGTATCGTCGGCATGGATGACGCTGCCCGCCATGACGTGGTCGCCGATCCGATCGGCGAGAGGACGGAGCAACCACGCCGCCTTGCCCACCCAGTCGGCGAGCAATCCGCGATCGAGATCGAGGCCGTTACGCGCGTACATCTCGGACTGCCGGTAAAGGGGAAGATGGTCGACGTACTTCGAGACGACGACATGCGCCACGAGGCTCGCACCGGCCATGGCGCGCGGGATCGGCATCGCCGGCATCGGTGCCTGCGCCATTGCCTCGCACTTGGCGCAGGAGTAGGCGGGCCGGACGTGCCGGATGACCTCAAAGCGGCCCGGCACGTATTCCAGGACCTCGGTCACGTCCTCGCCGACCTTGCGCATGCGTTCGGAGCCGCAGCGCGGGCAGGTGCAGGAGGCCGGCTCATGCGTCTCGGTTACACGCGGCAGATACTCGGGAAGCTGGCGGCGCGGCTTCGCGTCGGTCACGGCCGCCGCATCAGGAGCGGGCTCGTCCGGCGTCGCCGTCACGACGGGCGCGGCGTCGGCCGCCGATGTCTCGATCTCTTCTAGCCGCAGCTCCAGCTGCTCGATCTCTCGCTCGATCCGCTCCGAGGACTGGCCGAACTGCATGCGCTTCAGCCGCGCCAGCTCCAGCTTGAGCTTCTCGGCCTCCAGCGTCTTGACGACGAGGCCCGCCTCGGCCGCGAGCACGCGCCGCTTCAGCTCGTCGATGTCGTCGGGAAGATCGGCAGCCGTCCGCATGCCGTCAATTTACACTGCTTCGGGGTCAGCCTGCGACGGTCGGTTGCCACGTCCGCTGTGGAGCCCGCCAGTCGATGCCTTCCAGCAACATCGAGAGCTGCGCCGGCGTGAGCGTTACCGATCCTTTCTTGGTGATCGGCCACACGAAGCGGCCCCTCTCCAGGCGCTTTGCGAACAGGCAGAAACCCTGCCCGTCCCAGTAGAGGACCTTGATGAGATCGCCTTGCTTGCCGCGGAACACGAACAGATGTCCGGAGAACGGGTCCTGCTTCAGCGTGTCTTGCGCCAGAACCGAAAGACCGTTGAAGCCCTTCCTCATGTCGGTCGGGCCCATCGCCAGATAGACGCGCACGCCGGCTGGGATCGCGATCATCGCGTGTCACCGTCTTGCCCAAGGCGAGCACCACCATCGAGCACCGCGATAATCCGGGCCAGCACCTCCACTTCGATGCCCTCGTCGACCTTCACCACGCGGCCATTCGTCAGGACGATCTCAACGATGCTCAGGCGCCTGCGAGGCGCCGCCAGTGGTCGGGGCGGCAACGAGTGAGCGGGGCTGATCGCTGGGTCGCTCGCGACCTGAACCGGCGCGAAGGCAGCAGCCGCCTTGTCCGTGATCGACAGCCCAGGAACCTGGCCCTTCCGCGCCAGCCGCAGCCACGTGTAGACGAGATTACGCGAGACACCGTGTCGGTCGGCGACCGCCGAGACCGAGGCGCCGGGCTCCAGCGCGTCAATCAACACCTTCAGCTTTTCTTCCGTCGACCACCGGCGCCGCCGCTCGACGATCTCGATCACCTCAGTGCCCATGTACCTTGCTGTCCTTAAGCACGTGCCTATGGACAGTAAGGCACTCGAAGCGTCACCGACGACAAGCCGCCTCGCCCGCAGCTCTCAGCGGACGCTTACCAAGGATGAAGGCATAGGCTGCAATCAACTCGTCACTGGGCCGCTTCATGAGCCCTTCCTTCGCCAGCAGCTCGATGAGATCGAGCACGTGCTCGGGATACCCTGCAAGTGGCTCGAGCGCCCGCGGCAGGGCTGCACTGACTCGATCCTTCTTCATCTCGGCAGCCACCGTCTTGGCGATGCGCGTGAGAGCCTTGCGATCAATCATCAGTCTTGTCCTCGAAAAGCCTCCGTGCGAACCTTCATTGATTCGGTTCTCGGACGACACCGGCTGCTGTCCTCCATCCCCAGCGATGCGCACGGGAGCGGAGGATGATTGTGTCAAGATTGGCCCGGCCCGTTAGCCGCAGAACAAACAGCGTCAGGATTCAATTTCATAACCAAGGCTGCGATACCCCGACTGCCGCTTCAGCGCCATGCGGGCGAGCATAGGCACGCCGGAATCGACGTAGTCGTAGACGACTACGGCGCGTTTGGCGTGGTGCTCACGGTGCAGTCGGCCGACGTACTGGGCGAGCGTGCCCTTCCACGAGATCGGCATGGTGAGGAACAGGGTATCGAGTGAAGCATCATCGAAGCCCTCACCCAGGTAGCGGCCGGTGGCCAGGACGAGGCGCTCCTCCGTGTCGGGGCGCTTCAGGCCGTCCTCGGCGGCACGGCGCTCGCTCGTTGTCATGCCACCGGTCAGGACGACCAGATTGCGCGTGAACTTCTCGAAGCGCGATCGGAGCAGCTCGAGATGATCACGTCGCTCCGTCAGGATCACCGGTCGGCGGCCAGCATCCAAGCTTTGCAGCACATCATCGAAGATCAGGTCGTTGCGCTTCTCGTCTTGAGCCAATGCAGCATAGGGCACCGTCATCTGCGATGGTCCCTGGATATCCTGATCGGGGCTCAAGCGGAATCCGGTCTCGCGCAGGCGGACCTTGTGGCTGAACGATCGGGTCGCGGCTTGTGATTTTGCATCGACGCGATAACGGACAGGCCCGCATTGCATGAAGATGATCGGATGATGGCCATCCTTGCGGGCGACCGTAGCGGAGAGGCCAAGGACGTAGCGCGCCTTGGAGCGGCGGGCGACGAGCTCGAAGCTGACGGCCGACAGATGATGGCACTCGTCGACGATGAGATGGCCATAATCTCCGACCAGATCGCTCACCTCGCCATTGCGAACAAGGCTCTGGATCAGGGCAATGTCGATCCTGCCCGACGGTTTCCGTTTGCCGCCGCCGATGGTGCCGATATCGCTGTCCTGAACCGACAGGAATGTTCGAAGTCGCTCGCGCAACTGATCGACGAGTTGCCGGCGATGGACGAGGATGAGCGTGTTCACGCCGCGCGCCGCGATCATCCGGGCACCCACGACGGTCTTGCCAAAGGCGGTCGTGGCGGCCAGCACGCCGCAGTCGTGGGGCTCGATCTCGGACACTGCAGCCGTCTGCGCATCGTGGAGTGTGCCAAGAAATCTGACATCAAGCGGACGACCAGCGTATCGCTCGTCTTTGAACCGAGCCTCCGCGCCATTCGATTTGAGCAGCTCGATCGCCTCGTCCAAGCATCCGCGCGGCAATGCAACGTGGCGCGGATGTAGCTCGGCACATGAGATGATCCGCGGCTTGCCAAAGGTCGGAAGCCGCATCGCCTGCGCTCTATAGAACTCGGGGTTCTGAAATGCTGCGATCCTGACCAGCTGGGCTACTATGGACGATGGCAATCCGGTTCGATCGACATAGACCTGATCCGCGAGCACGATATCGATCTGTTCCGGCAGCGGCTCTTTGACGGGATGCTCTTGCCCCCGACGCGACGGGGTCATTTTCCAGGGCTCATCTGCAGACTCGTCGGCGACAGGAAGCCTGACTCCCATGATGCCTCCGGACATCTCTGCTTCGGCTTTGGCCATCAGTGCCGCGACCTCCGACGGCGCCAACATTGGCATGCTGGACAGGAAGGCCCACTGGTCACCGTGAGGCCTCAGATCGTCGTCGACGAAGACGCTATTACTGTTTTCGCGTGCATGACGCTGCAATGGCAGTGCGATAAGATTGCCGAAGCCGCCGCCGGGCATCGAATCCTGGCTTGGAAACAGCCGATCGTAGGAGGCAAATCCGATCTCTGGCCGGTGGTTCATAGTTCGTGTCAGCAGCAGTGTCCCGAGACGTCGAGCATCCGCCGCCGGGACGTGCTCGGAGAAGAAAAGCCAGACATGCCCGCCATCGCCGGAACGCGAGCGCTCTAGCGCGGCGGGTACGTCTAGTTCACGGCATGACGCAATGAAGGCCCGTGCATCGCTGGCCCAACTCTCGCCGTCGAAATCGACGGCCAGGAATCTGCAGGTATCATCGAAGAACAGGGGATAGACGCCGGCGACGAAATCGCCACCGCGACCGTTCGGCCGAACGCGATCCTCGCCGCGGAGGTGGCACTCGATCACCTCGTTGGTCACAGGAATGAAGGCTTGATTCGGACATTCCCCGCATTTGACCTGCGGCTTGCCGCATACGCCTCGCACCCACTCGTTGGAGCAGGCAGGAGCATATCCAGATCGCCCGGTTTTCGCGTTCTCCCATCGGGCCGGAAAGACATCGGTTCGGCCGCCGAACAAGCGGCGGAACAGGGCGATCTTCTCTTCTGCCGGCGAGTGGCTTGTCACGGAGGCAGTCGGAGAATTAGTAGTCGGCTGCTGAGGACGCTCCCGCTCGAGTTCGACGAGGCGGGCTTCTAGCCGCTGGCGCTCCAAGTCCAGCGCCTTCAGCTGCTCACGAACGACAGCAATCTCGTCTTCCGTGCCGCCTGTCGTCATAGGTCGCTTGCCTTACACAACTCTTGCCGCTTTGCGCACGTCAATGCCGAAGCGAGTGGGCCTCGTCTCGTGAGCTGAACTCCGCGGCATGCATGATAGCAATTCGCACGCGACGTTAACCTAGCAGGTCGCTGAAAAACTCGCCACTCGACGCGGCCAGGCGAACATGATTCCTGTCTGCGGTCGGCATGGAGGCGGGAATGCGCGGATCAGACAGCCAGAACGGGTCTCTTTTCAGCTATGTGAACCTGGATGAGCGCATTCCCGCGCGCCATCCGCTGCGCAAGATCAAGGACGTCGTCGACGCCGCGCTCGCCGACCTTGATGCCGATTTCGCGCCGCTCTATGCGGCCGCCGGCCGGCCTTCCATCGCGCCCGAGCGCCTTCTACGGGCCGCGCTGGTGCAGATCCTGTTCTCGATCCGCTCGGAGACGCAGCTGATGGAGCAGCTCGACTACAATCTGCTCTATCGTTGGTTCGTCGGTCTGTCGATCGACGAGGCCGTGTGGGTGCCGACGGTGTTTACGAAGAACCGCGACCGGCTGCTCAACGCCGACATCGCCAGGAAGCTGATGTCCGCGATCCTCGTTCACGAACGGGTCGCGCCGCTCCTATCGGATGATCACTTCTCGGTCGACGGCACGCTGATAGAGGCATGGGCCTCGTTCAAGAGCTTTAAGCCGAAGGCCGGGTGCGGGCGTGGAGATCCACCCAATGCGCCGCCACCGCCCGATGCAGGAAACTCAAGCGGGATGGGCACAACCGAGGCGACAGCGAAGGCGTACACGGCAGAGGCGGCGAACAAGATGACGGTGGCCGACATGACAGCGATGAACGGGATCGGACGCAACGTCGAGCGCGACTGGCGCGGCCAGACATGGTCGAACGCAACGCACGCGTCCATCACCGATCCCGACGCGCGTCTCTACCGCAAGGCCAAGGGCCGCCCGGCGCAGCTCTGCTACATGGGGCATGCGATCACCGAGAACCGCAACGGCTTCGTCGTCGAGACGACGCTGACGTACGCCGACGGCACGGCAGAGCGCCGGGCGGCCATCACCATGCTCGATGCGCTCGATCCCGGATCGACGCGGCGCATCACGCTCGGCGCCGACAAGGGCTATGATGCAGCTGAGTTCGTGGAAGAGCTGCGCATGATGTGCGTCACGCCGCACATCGCGGCCAAGGCGAAAGGCTCCGCCATCGACGGCCGCACGACGCGGCATCCGGGCTACGCGGTGAGCCAGAGGAAGCGCAAGCTCGTCGAGGAGCCCTTCGGCTGGGGCAAAACGGTCGGCCCCATCCGCAAGACAATGCTGCGAGGCATGAAGCGCGTGTGTGCCCAGTTCACGCTGACCATGGCGGCCTACAACCTCGCCAAGCTGCCCGGATTGCTCGCCGGATGATGTGGGGCGCGGCGGACCAATCCCCATCCCGCCCCTTCACCACGCCCCGCCAGGAGGATAAGGTTCCACCCACCCTACTTTTTCAGCGACCTGCTAGTCATTGACGGCGCCTGGGACCTGTCGAAACCGACTGGACTTCGTCGGGAAACCACGCATTGGTGGTGTCGGACGGTGGCCGGCTGCGGCCGGCAGATCAAGGGCTCGCCTCGCGGAACGCGGGGCTTTGGGTGGTGGGAGCGTCAAAGTCGACGCTCCGTAAACCTGAGGAGCCCAAGCTATGCAAACCAAACCAATTGACAAGACTGCCAAAGCCAAGCGATCGGCCACCGCGCGATATGTGCCTGGGAGCAAGGTCGCGTCATTTCCCGATGAGATCGCGAGCACGACTGCGCATCGCAATCGCAAGAAACCTCCGACGAAGCAACTTGTCGAAGAATGTACGACCAAACAAGCGACGCTGCTGCTGCTCTTGAAGCGGGCGGCCGGCACGACCATCCCAGATATGATGCAGGCCACGGGATGGCAGCAGCACAGCATTCGGGGCTTTTTGGCAGCGACTGTCAAAAAGAAGCTTGGGCTCAATCTGACCTCCACCAAGGTTGACGGCCAACTTCGTCGCTATCGCATCAGCAAGCGCAAGGGGCGCTGAAATGACCTCGCGAGTACTCGATATCGCGGCAGAGCTTGCTCGGCTCGAAAACATGTCGCTCTACCGGTTGCGCGGGGAATGGGCACGTTTGCATCGCCGGCCAGCGCCGCAACGCTTTGGCCGCGATCTTCTCCTCCGTGCGATCGCTTATAGGCTTCAAGAACGCGAACTCGGCGGACTGTCGAAGTCTCAGCTTCGTAAACTGTCGACCGGCCCACAAACGAGCAGCACTGAGCAACGTGTTCCCAGGATAAAAACAGAGATCAAGCCTGGAACCCGCCTTGTGCGGGAATGGCATGGGGTTACGCATACGGTCCTGGTTCTTGATGACGGCGTGGAGTGGAGAGGCATGCGGTTTCGTTCACTGTCGGTTGTCGCGCGCGAGATAACCGGCGCACATTGGTCAGGCCCACGCTTCTTCGGACTTCAGAAGAACGAGCGGAGGCGCGTTGTCTGACATGGCTCGGACCAACGAAGCCCGTTCGCTGTTCGCGAACCTCACGGCAGTTTTCGAGGATGCAGCCGGAATTGCTGCGCATGGCCAGGGAGCCGCAAATCTCAATGAGGCCAGGACCGACCGCGCATGTCTGGTTGGAGCCCGCGCGCGCGTCGCTTAGTTGATGGAACGTTTGGAGACACAACTTCAATGAAACGAACCTACTGTGCCGTCTACACTCGCAAATCTTCGGATGAAGGTTTGGAACAGGAGTTCAATTCGCTCGATGCACAGCGTGAAGCTTGCGAGGCGTACATCAAGAGCCAGAAACACGAGGGCTGGGTCTGTTTGCCGGCAATGTACGATGACGGCGGGATCTCAGGCGGAACGATGGAGCGACCGGCCCTGCAGCGTTTGCTTGATGACATTCGGGCCGGCAAGGTTCAGATCGTGGTCGTGTATAAAGTCGACAGGCTCACGCGGTCGCTGGGCGACTTTGCCAAGATCGTCGACGTTCTCGATGCGGCCGGCGCATCATTCGTTTCGGTCACGCAGCAATTCAATACGACCACGTCCATGGGACGGCTGACACTCAACATGCTGCTCTCGTTCGC
>JAGRKV010000013.1 GCA_020442165.1 Hyphomicrobiaceae bacterium
CGTTGTCGGCAGCGGGTGCAATCGAGGCGGTCCTATCCTTCATGATGATCGAAAATGGCGTGCTGCTGCCGACCATCAACTACGACGAACGCGACCCCGACATCCCCTTGGACGTTGTTCCCAATGCTGCCCGGCGCGGCAGCGTAAGAACGGTCTTGTCGAATTCTTTTGGCTTTGGCGGGCAGAATGCAGCACTCGTGCTGGCAGCGGTGGACTCAATTCAAGATGTGTAGCCGGCACGCTCAATGAGCATCTGAGGACAAAACGATACGACGACATTTCCGCATGAATCGACACCCTCCGCCCCGACCACGAGTAGTCCCCAGTCCTTTTGCGACGCGATTTCCATCTTGCGTTCAGCCCAGCCTCGAAACACGATCGTTTCTCCGATACGAACCGGTCGCACCCAACGCAGATGCTTGACCCCGGCTGCTGGCCCCAGTCGGGGAACTGCCAATCCGCGGGCGGCAAACCTGCTCGATTCCGCCTCATAGTAGCGCAGCATGCATGTCATCCACGCTGCCGGCAGATGCCAATTCGGTACACTTGCTTGCCCGCCGCCAAATGTGGGGGACCTTAGTTCCCCCTCCATGCATGTCAGGGAGCAAAATGTCTCGACTTTTCTCGTGTCGAAAGAGTAGGAGCCAAGAACGGCTTCGTCACCGATACCGATGTCCTCGAAATGGCGTATGACATCATCACGTGCCGTACGCTGAGCCCGAGCAGGCCGCGCTTGCCGGAACTTGCAGTTCTGACGGGTTTCAACGCTTTTCCCAGCCGGTCCCATGACGACCAAATCCAGCGTCAGGCGCATGATGCTCTCGCCGCGCTGATTTTCGACATCGATGCGACCCTGACACACCCCATCGCCGCATTCGCAGGACCCCACGGCACCGAGCCGTAGCTTACCGGAAAGCCGATCCCCTGCCCGGACCGGTGCAAAGAGAACGATCTGCTCTAAGCCGGCCAGTTGAGCATCCAGGCCCAATCCTCGTGCAATGGCCTCGACACATTCTGAAACTCTAGCGCACGTGTACCATGCCGACGCAGCAAGCCCGCCCAGGAGCGTATGCTGCGCTGCAGCCTCATCGATGTGAAAAGGCTGCGGGTCGAACGCCCTGGCAAACGCAATCATTTCATCTCGGGAAATGCTAATTGCGGGAATCGAAAGCACACCCGGTAGGACTGACAGGTTCGCTACAGTCTCAGTCACGATTGCTCTCCATGTTTCACCATGAAGTCCACGACGGTCCGTCGGTGGTCTTGTGGCGTGTGAAAAGGACGCTCACCTAACTCACATTGACCGCTCCCGACTTGCCGTGCAGATAGCCATTGACGATCCCGGCCGGCAGATTCAGCGCTTCGATTGTGCTGGCCAGTTCGGACCATGCCAACCGACCGTCGAGCAGATCGTGATATGCATTGGCGACCGCAACCATATCGCACGTATGTGGCGACAATCGCAGCCGCGAAACTCCCATCGCATGCAATTGAGAGATCTCCTGCCCAAGGACGGTGACCCCGGATCCCAGGGTTTGCACGCCATTCACTGCGAGAAACGATTGACCATCGAGCGTTTCGACCTCAAGACCGTCCAAGTCTTGTTCGCACACGTACTTGCAACCGTCCTTGGGCAACCCGTGTGCACGCGCATGATAGCATCGGGCGGAGATGGCAAGAGGGGCACGCCCGAATGCAAAGATCTCCAGATCCGCTTTCCGCCTTGCCGCACCTAGGATTGCGATCGAGGATAGCGGCAGCTCCGGCGAAAGCGAGACAGTCACGCTGCCCAAGGATTCGAGCTCGGCCAATGTCTCCTCATTATAGACATTCACAAGTGGACCGACGAGATGTGGCGTTCCGGCAATCGCGGCAAGTGCGGTTACGTCGTTGATCTCCACGAGGTGCCCACAGCCTGCCAAGCCTGCAACCTCGGCGATTTCCCGCTTGAGCGTTGGCAGCGCCAGCGCCGATATGGCAACTTCCTTGCCGGCACGTTCCAATCGTTCAACCACATCGCTGATCACATCCATTCGAAACGGAGAGCGCTTCGAACAGACCACTTCTCCGATGACAACCCGATCGACGGGAGCCTCATCCGCGATGCGCGCATAGAAATCCGTCCACATTGGCGTTGGCCAATTGAATAGAACCGGCCCCAATGTGAGGCTCACTGCACCGGTTTCACGAGCTTCCAGCATGCTCACCGCCAAGTCTTCTTGTAAGCACCCGTGGTCTCACGTCCACCTTCTGTCAGGGCGCCAAGTGTGCTTGCTGGCAGCGTCCGACCAGCCTCCAACGCATCGAGCGCCGAGCGAAACTGGCGGACAACAGCAGCTAGATACGCCTTGCCGCGTTGCCGCCCCTCGATTTTCAGAGCCGAAACACCCGCCGCTTTCAATGCCGGCAGGATCTCAAGTACGTTGAGGCTCGTCGGTTCCTCGAATATGTGATTGGCCTTGCCGTCGACCATGAAGGTACCCTTGCACAAGGTCGGATAGGCTGCGGGCTGCCCGGCCGAATAGCGATCAATCGTGAAGCCGCCCAGCCTTGCTGCGAGTGTCGTCCCCTCCTGCCGGTAATCGACGTGCGCCGCCGGCGAGCACACCCCATTCATGTTCGGTGATTCGCCTGTTGCATAGGACGACAACAGACAGCGCCCTTCCGTCATCACGCACAGCCCACCGAATGCGAAGACTTCCGCCTCGCAGGGGATCTCAGCGACAATGCCGGCAATCTCGTTGACTGTCAGGACGCGAGGCAGAACCACACGCTTGATCCCGTATCGCTCTGCATAGAAACGTATCGCTGGCGGTGTAGCCGCCGCAGCTTGAACCGACAGATGCAGCCGCTGCGCGGGATACGCGCGACTCGCCCAAGCCAGCAACCCCAGATCGGCGAGAATCAAGGCATCTGCACGCGCTTCGATCGCCTGTGCGACGGCGCGATGCCACAAGTTTGTGCCACCGGCACGGGCGAACGTGTTGATAGCCACGAGCACTTTGGCGCCACGATCATGCGCATAGGCAACGCCCTGCGCGAGTTCCTGCGGTGTGAAATTTAGTCCCGGAAAATTGCGCGCGTTCGTTTCGTCGCGAAAGCCGCAATAGACCGCGTCAGCACCGGCATCGACGGCCGTGCGCAAAGCTGAAGGCGTTCCAGCAGGACAGACCAGTTCCATACGAATTACCTAACGGCAAGAGTGGCTACGGAAATGTACCAACTGGCACCTGTGCGCTTGTCGGCGCCCCGAGCAAGCGCCTCATGACGTTTGCGGCTCTGCGGATACTCCCTGATACAATTGGCGCGGCGAGGTTCGGGGCACCAAGTAAGAGCCCAGGGTCCAACTCGGCATCCTCGATGGCATTTCGCAGGGCTAGCACCGCTGCCGTGTCACCCTCGATTACGAGGTCACGCGTGAAAAAGAGGGCGTCCCCGTCGTAGGTGCCATCGAGCAAACCAAGCAGCACCAACATCACCGCTGAAATACGCGCATCCCAGGACACACCGTCGAGCGAGGTGCGTACTCGCAGGCTTGGATTTTCGACGCGCGGCTCGAGAAGAAACACGAACGGACAATCGACGGGATCAATTGCAAAGAGCTTCCCGGAATAGACGTCAAGGCGCGAGAACATGCCGGGCCGACAATCGAGCGCCGTTCGCAACACCTGATTGCCGGCAATCTCCAGAGGAGCCAGCGGTAGCGTGCTCATGAACGTTGCAATCGGCCAAGGCAGTGAGCCTTTGCCGATGCCGAATGCCGCATTCGGGACGCCGGAAGACGAGGGTGCCATATCCACCATGGGGCCTTTCATAGCCCCGGCCAATTCGCGCACGCTTAACGAAAGTCAAGCAGTATCAGGCTCGCGTGGCGGATAGGAAGAAAAACCGGATGGCACCCCTATGTTTTTCCAACGTTCTACCGTCTATCGTTCGCTCGGGGATTTCCTCGCGGCGCTCGACGCAGCAGGACAACTGGTGCGCATCGATGAGCCAGTATCGACCGTGCTCGATATCACCGAGCTTCACCGCCGCGTGATCGAGCGACACGGTCCGGTGTTACGCTTCGAGCAGCCGGTCAAGGCTGATGGCGCCGCCTCCTCCATCCCGCTCATAACCAATCTCTTTGGAACCATCGAACGCGTTTCCCTTGCCTTAGGCGGTTGGGACCGTGAGCGATTGGTGTCAGTGGGCCAACTTCTGGCTGAGCTGAATCAGCCAACACCTCCTGCAGATCTGCGCGATGCCTTGCGACAGTGGCCGTTGGCCCGCGCTGCCCTCAATTCGAGACCCGTGCTTGTGGGGCAGGCACCCGTGCAAGCAGACATACGTCAGGGCGCGGAGATCGACCTTGGAAGGCTGCCAGTACAGACCTGCTGGCCTGGTGAGCCGGCTCCCCTCATCACATGGCCACTTGTCATCACGAGGCCGCCGGGCGCGATCAAGGCCTCTACCCACAATTGGGGCATCTACCGGATGCAGGTGACCGGGCCGGACAGCGCCATCGTGCGCTGGCTGGCACACCGCGGTGGCGCCAAGCACTTCCTCGACTGGCAGGCCACTGGCAAACCAATGCCGATCGCGGTTGCGATTGGGGCGGACCCTGCCACGCTGTTGGCCGCCGTGACACCGATTCCTGAAACCATTTCGGAGGCCAGCTTCGCCGGTCTGCTGCGTGGCGAGCGCACGCGACTGTGCAAAGCCGCAACGGTACCCCTGTTCGTCCCCGCACAGGCAGAAATCGTGCTCGAGGGTTACGTCGCACCGAACGATACGGCGCATGAGGGTCCTTATGGCGACCACACGGGCTATTACAATGACGCAGAGCCCTATCCGGTGATGCGGCTGACGGCCATCACGACGCGCGCCGCGCCGCTCTATCTGTCGACCTTTACCGGCAGAGCCCCCGACGAGCCAGCAGTCTTATCGGAGGCGCTGAACGACATGTTTTTGCCGCTGATCCAGCGGCAATTTCCAGAAATCACCGATTGCTGGCTGCCCCCGGAGGCATCATCCTACCGCATCGCCGTTGTTTCGATCGCCAAGCGCTATCCAGGCCATGCCCGTCGAATCATGATGGGAATGTGGTCGACACTGCCGCAATTCAACTACACAAAGCTCGTTATTGTGGTCGATGACGACATCGATGCTCGAAGCTGGCGCGATGTCATGTGGGCCGTCGCCACCCGCGCGGATGCCAGCCGCGATTTGATGATCCTGACGCACACACCCGTCGACATACTTGACTTTGCCTCGCCGCAGCCGGGACTGGGCGGCAAGCTTGGCATCGACGCCACGCGCAAGATCGGTGCCGAGACGATACGCAGCTGGGGCGAACGGCTGAAGATGGACCAAGCAACGCGCGAGCGGATCGACAAACTCGCCCGGAAGCTCCCTGACCTGTTTGCGTCGAACGAAACGTCATAGCGGCGGCAACCATGAAGCAACGAATTATCGTCGGCGTATCCGGAGCTTCCGGCGCGATCATCGGGCGGCGTGTCCTTGAACTCGCAAGCGTTGCCGCAAATGTGGAGAGCCACTTGGTCATCACGCCTGCGGCCGAAAGGACGATCTGCCTGGAACAAGGCAACGAAGCACTTCAGAGCGCCCGGGCGCTCGCTACGGTCTGCCACCCCTGCGATGATGTTTCGGCCGCGATCGCAAGCGGCTCTTTCGACTGCCAAGGAATGATCATCGCACCCTGCTCGATGCGTACGCTTTCCGCAATTGCCTACGGCCTTGCTGACAACCTTCTCACGCGTGCCGCTGATGTAACATTGAAAGAGCGCCGCCGGCTCGTGCTCATCGCCCGCGAGGCACCGCTGCACTCTGGGCATCTGGAAGCCATGCTCAAGGTGACGAACCTGGGCGGGATTATTTTTCCACCCGTCCCGGCGTTCTATACGAGACCGCAAACCATCGACGACATCGTCACCCAGATCGCCGCCCGCTCGCTCAGCTTTCTTGGTGTGGACGTTGAAGTTTCACTCAAACGCTGGAGCCAGACGCCAATCTGACAGCTCCGGGTTGGGCCTCGAGTCCAGCGCGTGATCTGCCCAATCCGGAGGAAACTGACCTGGAAAGACTGCCGATCAGCGTTGTTGGGGGCGGGATAATTGGCTTGTGGCAGGCGTTGACCCTGGCTTCTCGGGGTCACGACGTTTGCCTTCGCGAGGCCGCAGCCGAAACGCATAGCGGCGCGGCAAGTCGCGTTGCCGGAGCAATGCTTGCACCGTATTGCGAGTCCGAATCGGCCGAGCCCATCGTCCAGCAGCTCGGACTGCGGGGTCTTGAGCTGTGGCAACAGTTCGATCCGACTCTGGAGGTGCGCGGCACGCTTGTTCTGGCATCTCAACGCGACAAGGCTGAACTCGACCGGTATGCACGCATGACCGAGGGCCATGAACCCCTGTACGGGCCCGCCATTCCACACCTTGAACCTTTGCTAGGAGAGCGCTTCCAGTACGGCTTGTACTTCCCCGACGAGGCACACATGGCTCCGCGGAACGCAATCGACCGATTGATTGGCGCGCTGAGAAGCTTGAATGTTGACTTGCGGTTTTCTTCTCCAGTGCCAGAGCCACTCTGGCTCGCAGCATCGGCGGGTGGACTGGTAATCGACTGCCGTGGTCTCGGTGCCAGAAGCGGCAAAATTGCACTCCGCGGTGTGCGCGGAGAGATGGCGGTCGTATACGCACCGGCCTTGACCCTGACGCGCCCTATTCGTTTCCTCCACCCGCGCTTTCCAATCTACATCGTGCCCTGGGGACGGGGTCTCTACATGATCGGGGCCACCATGATCGAGAGTGAAAGCCATGCGAGCGTCACGATAAGATCAACGCTCGAGCTGATGACCTCGGCTTGTCGTATACACCCATGGTTCCTAGATGCGCGGGTTACCGAGCTATCGATCGGAGTACGGCCCGCATTCGACGATAATATTCCGAAAATAGGCATTGAGGGAAAGGTCATCAGCGTCAATGGAGCGTACCGTCATGGGTTCCTGCTCGCTCCCGCACTTGCTGAGATCGTCGCAGACCATTTGGAGCACGGACTTGGCCTCCCAAAGGAGCTAGTGCTGCGCGACACATACGAATGATGCCCTCACTCGTCTCGATGAGCCGTTGAGACAACGCCTCAAGGTGCTTCCAACCGGTTTGCTGCATGGCAGGCCATGCAATTGGCAACGATGTCCGAGAGCATCGTTAACAGTTCCGAACGTGTTGATCCCGCCTTGGCCGCAGTCGCCACTGCATCAAATCGCTGGTGCGTGTCGGCGGCCAGAAGCATGAATTGAGGTGGCATCATCAAAACCTTTGCGACGATATGTCGTTCACTGCGGACATGCCCGACGCTCTTGCGCCCTCGGCAATGGCCGGCCGGTCGTTCCTACCGAGCGCGTCGGCGATCATGTGAAGGCTGGTCAGGTATGCCTGCATGCCGGAGCGGAAATGAATGGCATCGCGATGCCCCATCCTGACAGTCTCGCGCTCAAAGTTGCCAACCACAATCGATTCCGGATTGTTCCCCGACTGTTGGCACCCTCCGAGGGTGCACGCCACGATTGCAGCAGCAATGGCAAGATGTCGTATTGCAGCTTTGCCAAGCATTCCCCTCCCAGCGTCTGACTTCTTCAGCCAACTCGATTAAGCGACACCGCGGCCGCCGTCGCACATATCACGCACTTTTGACCGGGCGAAAGGCCCTACACCTCTCTGGGTTCGTATCCAACCAATAGCCACCGATTAGATCCAGGCAGTACGGAATTGCAGGCAAGACGGCGTCGAGACACGTTCGGATCGCAGCGGGCTTTCCGGGCAAATTGACGATCAGCGATTTCCCCCGCAGCCCCGCGATCTGGCGAGAAAGAATCGCCGTGGGAACGTCGCGCAGGCTTGCTGTCCTCATTAACTCCCCAAAGCCCGGCATAATTCGCTCGCAAACTGCAGCCGTTGCCTCAGGCGTAACATCGCGTAGTGCAGGGCCGGTGCCGCCCGTAGTCAATATAAGGCAACATCCCTTACGGTCCGAAAGGTCGATGAGCGCGTCTTCGATCGCTGGCCTTTCGTCGCCGACAATTCCGGCAACGGGTCGCCACGGAGTGGTCAAGTAATCGCTCAGCGCCGCAATTATTCCGGGTCCGCCTTGGTCCTCATAAGTGCCAGCAAAAGCTCTGTCTGAAACTGTCAGAATACCGATTAGCGCATCCCTCGACGTGTTCTCGTCAGATTGATCAGCTCCTGATGGCATCCCCTCACCCCACATCACGTCGCGTTCAACCTCACGTGAAGACACGGTTTTCGCTTCGAGCACTTAGCCAAAATCAAGCGGACAGCCGCAAACAGCCTGGATCGTGTTCGCGCGGGCATGAATGGCGGCCCGCGAACATGACAATCTGGAGGAGTCCAAATGAAATATCTCGAGCCAGCCGTTTATGTTCCGCCACGGTCCAATACCTGGGTCGCTCCGGACTATAACGACGTTCGCCTCGGATTTGAGGTGACAGCCTACGTCTACGTCCGCTGAAGACCGAGGGGTCCCGTGCCCCTCACCTTCTTCGCCACACATCCGCTCATCGCGTCACTCGGCAGGTTGGAGATGACAACCGAACAACGCCTCTCTCCGGGCGAGGTCATGGAGTTTCATCCCAGCTTCCATTTCCGCTGGGAAGAGCCACAACAAGCCTACGTGCTCCTCTATCCTGAGGGCATTGTGAAGCTCAACACCACCGCCGCCGAGATACTTGATGTCTGCGTACGCGGTGATCGCTCTATCGCCGAGGGTTCGGCAATCCTGGCGAGCCGATACGAGCATCCCCGTATCGAGGCGGAAATCCTGGACTTCATGGAGTTGGCATATGCCAAAGGCTGGATCCGGCCCAAGACTTGACGGCCTGGGCATGCCGCTGTGGCTCGTCGTCGAGCTGACGTACAAGTGCCCGCTGAAGTGTCCGTGGTGCTCCAACCCGGTCGACTTTGATCGATATCGCAACGAGATCACCACCGACGAGTGGAAGGCGTTGTTGCGCGAGGGGCGGCGCCTAGGCTCGCTGCAGCTCGGGTTCACGGGCGGCGAACCGACATTACGAAAAGATCTCGACGAGCTCGTCGCCTATGCCGACCACCTCGGCTACTACACAAATCTCATCACGTCCGGAGTGGGGCTGGACCAGGAACGAATTCGCTCACTGAAACGAGCCGGTCTCAAGCAGGTTCAGCTATCGCTCCAGGCCTGCGACTCCGAGCTCAGCGAAAAGCTCACGGGACTCGACGTCTGGAAGCATAAAATTGATATTGCCTATGCTCTCAAGGCCGAGGGCTTCCCTATGGTCCTCAATGTCCCCATCAGCCGATACAATATCGGTCAGACGGAAGCGCTGATCGACCTGGCCGCCGATCTCGGTGTCGAGTATCTCGAGTTCGCCAATCTGCAGTACTACAATTGGGCGCTCATCAATCGATCGGAACTCCTGCCGACACGTGAACAACTTCGGTGTTCGGAGGAGGCGGTAGCGCGGGCTCGCAAGAAGCTCGGCACGCGATTGACGATTTATTTTGTCGTGCCGGATTATTTCGACGACAAGCCGAAGGCCTGCATGAATGGCTGGGGGGCCATTCATCTGACGATCGCGCCCGACGGAACCGCTCTCCCTTGTCAGGAGGCGCGCCTCATCAAGGATATCACGTTCCCGAACGTGCGCGAACACGGGCTCGACTGGATCTGGCACAACTCGCCGGCCTTCATGAAGTTCCGCGGCGATGACTGGATGAAGGAGCCGTGCCGAAGCTGTTCAGAAAAGGAAAAAGATTTCGGCGGCTGCCGCTGTCAGGCGTTTCTTCTCACTGGTGACGCCAGCAACACCGATCCCGTCTGCCGGAAATCTCCGCATCGCCATCTCATCGACGACATTGTCAGCGCAGCAGCGGAGCGACGCAAGCAAGGACGCGAAGAGCCCCTGATTATGCGTGAGCGAAAAGCAAGCTTGCCCTCATGAAGCCGGTAGGGACCGACGCCGGCGACCTCATGCGTCGGCGATGGAAGCAAACATGATTATCTCTTTCGAGGCGGCAACAGCGCTCATGGACGGCGCAGCACGGATGCTCCATATCATGGGCGTTGTGGTCTGGATCGGCCACAACTGGTCCAACGTCGTCCACACGCCATTCTACCGCCCTGCACTCCCCGTCGATCCGAGCGCTGCGGTTCGCGATGTGGCCATTGCAGCGTCGAAACGCGAGCATGGCATTTTCCGCCATGCGTCGCTCATCGTGCTCGCGACGGGACTTTTCATGCTGTGGCGTCGCGGTGACGTCATCGACGCCCTGACACTGACCGGATCGTCAGCAGTTCTGGGCGCGGGTATCTGGATTGCAGTTCTCATGCTTATCAATCTGTGGGGCGTTCTTTGGCCCCACCAGAAGAAGGTGCTTGGATTCGTTCCAGCTTCCAACGATGAGCGCCTCGCCTGCACGCGTATCACTTTTCTCTCGTCGCGGGTGAATACCGTGCTTTCGACTGCGGCGATCATCCTCATGATCGCCGGCGCACACGCAGCATTTTAAAAACGACATCTTCGAGCGGAAGGGGCTGGAGGATGACGCGTTACAGCTTCGCTTCGGGGCCGGCACCACTACCCGCTGACGTCATTGGCGCGGTCGCTGCTGACGTCAGACAACTTGCCTCGGGGCCCTGTTCGATCCTCGAGCTTCCATTCACCCATCCGGCATTCTCACGCATTCTGGAAGGTGCCGCGGGTACGATCAGGGAACTATTGTCGCTGCCGGACACGCACCACGTATTGTTCCTCCAAGGCGGCGCGACGTCGCAGTTTTCCCTCGTTCCCCAAAACCTCATTGGAAGCGCCGCTCAGGCCGATTACATCGAGACCGGTCTATGGTCGCATAGAGCCATTGAGCAGGCCTCACCCTGGTGCAAGATCAACATCGTGGCACGAGGCAATGGTCAGACACTCCCCCGTCCCGATACGTGGGCACGCACATCTGATGCTGCATACTGCCACTTCACTGCAAATGAAACAGCCAATGGATTGCAATTCCATCGGTGGCCAGACGACAATAGCGCGCCGCTGGTCGCCGACATGACGGCCGATCTGTTCACACGCCCCTTTCCTATCGACAGGTTCGGGCTCGTCTATGCCAGCGCTCAGAAGAACCTCGGCGCCACCGGGCTAACGCTCGTCCTGATCCGCCAGGATCTCTTGGAACGGTCGAACGGCGCCCTTCCAGCTCCTCTCAGCTACGCGCGGCAAGCCAGCGCGGGCAGCAAGGTGAACACGCCTCCCACACTCGCCATAGCAATTGCGAACCACATGCTGAAGTGGATCAGTTCCCATGGAGGACTGGTGGAAATGGAGGAGAAGGCGAAGCAACGCAGCGCTATGATATACTCCGCAATCGACGAAAGCATGTTTTACACTTGTGAGATTACGGCCGACGATCGATCAATGCTCAACATCTGTTTTCGCACTCCGACATCCAGGCTGGACAAACTTTTCCTAAATTCCGCCGCCGATGAGGGGTTGTTCGATCTTTGCGGTCATGTCGATATTGGCGGCATGAGGGCGTCACTATACAATGGTGCGCCTCGCGACGCGGCGGAAGCTCTTGTCCAATTCATGAAATACTTCGAAGCGAAGTGGGGATAACCTGGATGCGATCCAACCCGGGCCAAACTCGCCGCCTGACTCAAATGAAACAGCCTCCGGCAAACCCGGGGCACGTTCACCGTTCGCTGCAAACGCCGACGACGTTATTCGGTGTCGAGTTCAAGAACAGACTTGGGCTGGCCGCTGGCCTCGATCGCACCGGCCGTCTCGTTGGAGAACGGTCGAAAACCGGTATTGGGCATATCGAGATTGGAACGATCACGAATCATGCAGACCTCGAACGTCAGCGCGCCGATAGTCCAAGGCGGGTCAGGGTCGGTATAAGTATCGCCAGCAGCCGTGCTGGCCTCGACAAAGACGTTGTCGAAGACTATGCACGTCTCAGTCGTAAGCTAAGCCGTTGGTGTGACTTCCTCGTCGTCAATCTGAGTTCACCGCATCATGCACGCGACGGAAATACGCCGGGCATCAAGTGCCTCGTCCACGCATTGATGGCCGAGCGTTACACGCATCAACAATCGCATCATGTTCCCTTGCTGATGAAAGTTGCGATTTCTGGTGGAACAGTTCACCTTCCCGACGCCGTGCGCATCGCTCGCGACATGACGCTAGACGCCGTCATCGTCGCAACTCCATGCCTGCACGTACTGGAACACGCCACGCGCCTGCTCGGTAATACTCCAGTGATTTCTGTCGGCGGAATCAAAACCATTGACGATGCCACTAGACGCCTTGAGGTTGGCGCAGCCTTGGTTCAAATTCACTCCGCCTACGCGCAACGCGGCTGCGCTGCCATTGCAGAGCTACTCCAAAGCTGAAACTCAAAACTGGGCGCCTGCCTCACGCACGACCGCGTCCATATCGTCGAAGCGCACCAAGCGCTTGTCGAATTTCACCAAGCCCTCGGTTTCCAGGCTCCGCACCAATCGCGAAATCGATTCTGGTCGTACTCCAATCAGCGAGGCCAGTTCGACACGCTGGATCGGAAGCTCGACAATGTGATTGCCCGCCTTGTCCCGGTAGCCCAAACGCTCGTAAAGAATAAGCAACATATGCAAGAACCTGGCCTTCAGGCTTAGAGTCAAGCTCTTAGCGTAATCGGCCTCAGTCTCATCCAACTCGTGAAAACAATGCTGTAGGAATCGCTCCCCAAGTTGCGTGTTGATCTCCAGCAGCCGATTGATATGAGAACGCTCAATAAAACACACAACACAACTGCTCAGTGCCTCTGCCGAGTTGCGGTGGGAGGTCTTGCTCAAAAATGCTCTATAACCCACAGTGACACCGTTCGTGCACAGTCGCAGCAGAGCGGAATCACCCGTCGGCGTGAGCCTGCGAATCCCAATGAGACCCGATTTGATGCAGTAGAGCCCTTCGGCTGCGTCCCCCTGGCGAAAAAGGATTGCGCCCGGCTCGAGGACGCGCGTGCGCTTCGCCTCGTCGATCAGTTTCAATTCCGGCTCGGATAGAACCTCCCATTCCGTCGTTCGGCGGGATGAGCAGTCCGCGCACCTATGTATCGACTTATTCGTCATTGCGTGCTTGGGGAAAGGCAAAAAAATCTCAAATCCGTCGCTGAACATGGGGGCGTCAACCACGCCAGGGCCCAGTAAATGTCTCCGAAAGATGACCAGAGTCAAGGCTGTCCACGATGTTTCCTGTCCAACGTGCCACTCATGAAAGCGTGTTACCGGCTGGCATCCGAATGGCAACAGACGAAAAAGTAGTTTTGCGAGCCGCGCATACTATGATCGACCGCTATGGCAAGGACGCATTGGTCGAGGTCGACCAACGGGTCACTGAACTCAAAATCCGTGGCCAGCACGAAGCCGAAAAACTTTGGATGGAGATCCGCGAGACCGTTAGGTTCCTGACCAGCAAATCCGACAACGGTCCCAAGCACTGAGATGCCGCGGTCGATCAATTGGGAAGATGAGCCACAACAAAGAAACGACCTAAGCGCAAGTTCGCATACGACGCGCCCAGGGTTCCGCCCATAGTAAAGCCGGTCGCGGCGAGCAATCCCTCGACGTTGCTCCGTAAGGCATGCCCCGTTGCCGCGTCCTCTTTGTCCCACTTCGATCAACTTCCATCCTGCGACTCGAATGAGCAAGAGGCTGTCGTCGGCCTACGAGTGACGCGGATTTCGCGACGGCAAGAGCCGTAACGAGGTTCAAGTCAGGTTCTTTCGATGCAGCGAAGCGAGCGATTCTTATGACCGGCGCCGTATCAAAAAAGGCCCATAAATGACGACAAAGCCCCCGAAGGCCAGAACCCAGGCGATAGCTGACAATTGCAGCATCGGATCTCGAACGATTCCAAACGCCGCAATGAGCCGGGCAAGGCCGGCTACGACTGAGGCTGCATAGACAAATTGGATCGCGCGGGTCGCCCGCAATGGTTGCCCCGTATGGCCTAACGTGGCCCGTGTCATAACAGCCAACGTCATCACTCCGATTGCCCCGGCGGTCCAGCCATGCAGAGCACTTGCCGGTGCAAGATGTTGTGGATCCACAATACTGAGGGCTAAGAGCAGGAAGCCAAACGGCACGAAGGCATAGCCGATATGCAGAATCAGGACCAGTGGCTCGGCACTCACTCGCTCACCGGCCCAGCGAACGAGCCGACCAGCGTTGCCGATGAAGGCAGCCATGGCAAGCAATGCCGTGGGCAGCGAGGCCGGATTGAATATCCAGCTCGCAAGCGCTGCCGCGCTCACAAACATGGCGACAGCATCGAATTTACCGAAAGGCACCGGCAGCCGGCCCGGAGGCCGTCGTACCAGCCAGTTGCGTGTGAAGCTCGGGATGATGCGGCCACCAATCAGCATGATCAGAAGTACGATTGCAGCGATCCCTATCCGCTCTCCATACCCCCCGGCACTATCGAACATGATCTCAAGATGGAACAGCGCATTGCCGATCAGTAGCAACACGATCACAACCAGCACCTTGAGATTGCGCCTATTGTCGCCGACAATAATTTCACGTGCGATCACGATGCCGAGTAGTGCGAGAAATAC
>JAGRKV010000014.1 GCA_020442165.1 Hyphomicrobiaceae bacterium
CTCGACGCCAAGAAGAAGGCCGAGGAAGCCCTGCAGAACAAGACCTCGCAACTCGAGTACGCCAAGGCCCAGGCCGAACTGGCCGAAGCCATCGCCCAGCTCGCCGCGATACAGAAACTGCGCAAGCGGAACTGAGCGTAGGCAACAGCAAAAAGAAAAGGCAGCTTCGGCTGCCTTTTTTATTTAGCTCAACTTAATTCAATAGACATCGTGCTTTAGTCATGTGTGGTGCTAAATATGGATGTCCTCTCATCGGCCTATACTGCCGTTGGACTGCTTAGTTGAAGCGGGCGGCAGTTCGAGTTCAACCATCAGACTCATCAGCTTGGTCCTTCTCCTGATACATCCGAGCAAGTTCAAGCGCCCATTTCGCTTGCTTGATGGATGCATTCCTTGTCCACCCGTCTGCGGCGTATTGGGCAAGAGTAGCCGCAATGCCGGCCAGCCTGTAGGTCTGGCGGTTCCGCTTGCCCCAGTTCGCAATTTGAAGCCACTTCGTGGCGTCAATTTCGCGCACTCTTGCGATTTGCATCAGATCTTCAGCAGTCAGTGGTGGAGCCGTTCCACGAACGCTTGAAGTGGTTCCCATTGCAGCTCCCTGGGACATGAGCTCTGGGGGGAGATTGTGTGGCAAGGCCGGCACTGCTTCGCGCAACGCCTCCCAGCAGTCCGGCTTCTTCGCCCACTCTGTCGGCATGCGCGCCCCAGCTGTCGAGCGCAGTACGGCGTCCGCGCTATGAGCCCAGGTATCAAACATGGCTTCCAATTCGGGAGACACTGTTTGCCGATTCCAAAGCAGATCGAAATCGGCGCGTCCGCCCGTAACGAGGCCAAGCCATGCCAAAGTGTAGGAAACGATGTTCGCTTGGTAGGCCGGGAACTTGGCCCGCCGTACAACCTGTACCAACTTCCGGTACATGATTGCAATTGCCACTAGGCGCTTGAACCATGTGGTGTCGGGGTCGAACCCGCTTGGATATTGCTCTTTCAGGCGCTGCATATAGTACTGGAAATTCTTTTGACCGCCGAAGGCTACGTGGTGTGGGTATCCCTCCCAGCTGTTCAGATACTTTGCAAGATCGGTCTTCGAGAAACGCCGCTCCTTCGGTGTCTCCCTCTTGAACCGCTGCGCGTCACGCGCCGCAAGGTCCGCCTTTGCCTCCGCGGCAATATAGCTTCCACGAGCCCGCTCATAAAACCAACGGCCAGACGCATCGGGCAACCAAGTATTGGAGGCCAATGCTTCCACCGCAACATGGAACGGATCGTTTGCCGAGAAGTCAGCAGGCTGAACAGTGTTCTGACTGTTTGCGCATCTCGAGATGCTGGAAACCATGCTCGAGAGGTCGTCCGATTCCACCAGGATGATTTTAGCTGGGACGTTGACGGTAGACACGTCGACGCGCTCGACACGAATTGCCCGATGGATCGAAGCCGTTGTCTGGCCACCGTTGACGATCTGGAAGCCGCGAAGTTTACTTATGGACACTCCGCCATCACCAGTCTTTACCAGATCAATGCCATCAACCGTAACCACAATCCCATTGTTGTAGGCAAGAAAATGTCGGGGTTCCTTTGCAAGCGTCTGGCGAAGCCCTGCATTTACGCTCTTCCGGCCGCGAACGCCGAGAAATGCACGCACATTGAGTTCGAGCAGGCGTGTCCCATACTTGTCGTACAATTTCCCGAGCGTCGCTGCCGGCATCACGGCCAAGTACGCTTGGTAGTCGCCCTCATAGCCGCAATCGAGACAGGGCAAGGGCTTGCCGCCGAAATCGTCGAGGCCGACGACGATGTCGTCTCGTGACACCCCTTCGCCAAGGATACGATGAAGCTGCTCGATCCCGAGCACTTCGACTTCGACGTTCGTCCCCTCCTGCTCGTCGAGGTCTATGGTCTTCATCCTGCCCCTGCCGTCCGTCAGCACGACGACTTTGAGATGGCTTATGCGGTCCGATAGGCCGTACAACCGTTTGGACAGGTCGCTCGCGTCCGTATTGGCCGGCTCGATCTTCTCGTGCAGCCCGCGCAGGCTGTACCAGAGAAACCTGGCGGCCAGTTCTGCTGTCCTCCTCAAGTCGGGCAAGCTGCATTCCGGCGGCGGCACGATGCCCAGGTGAAGGGTACCGAACAGGACAAGGCGGTCCTCCTCCTCGGAGAGGGAATAACCCGATATCGAGTACTGCCCGCGACCGAAGACCCCGTCCTGCATCAAGAGGATAGGGTTTTCTAGTACTCCTTCGTCCGCCAAACGCTCAAGGACGATCCGTGTGAACTCTTCGATCTCATACGGCGATCCGTTTCCCGATGCAACCGCATCCGAGACGTCCGTTTGCAGTTCACGTGCAAACGCTTCGACCTGATCATCGGTGGCCACTTACCCTCCCGTTGCAAAACGATTGAACACGCCATCCAGGTCGGCAGCGCTCATCCGATGTCTCGCCGCACTGGCGAGGTCTAAACGATACTCGACGGCGACGATCCCGGGAGATACCGTTTGACTCGTCAATCGCGGAAATCCTTCTCGCACGTCATAACCCTCGACCGCAACCACGCTCAGTTTCTCGAGTCCATCCGCGACAACACCGGCATCGATATAGCCCGACAACAGGAGCCCGCGGTCGAGGGCTTGTCTGACACCATGCCCGAACCTGTCGGTTTCTGCGCGGATACGTGCAACAACCTGACGCAGGTCCTCACCATCATCGTCTCTCACCACGGCAACGCGGCACAGCGTCAAGACGCCAAGGCCGCTGTTGTCCAGCTGCTCAAGGGCAGTGACATTGACCAGCCCCGCTAGACCTGAACTTGTCTTCACCTCGATGGCCTGGCCTTCCCGTTCGAAATCATGGATGCCCCGGTCAGGGCCCGTCCACCTTGGGACAATGAGATCCAGTCGACTGAAAGCGGCTATCCGCTCCATTACTACGAGCTCGCCAAAAAGGCCCAGCATCCGTTGATAGCTAAGTCCCTCCCGTCGAACCTTGAGACATGTCTGCCAAGCGAGGAGTCTCTCGGCGATTGCGGCAACCGCTGGCAGCGGAATTTTCTCCGGCTGCGACGAGTTGATCAGGTCTTCTGCAATCACCAGCACGATGGACTCGAGATCCTGCCGTTCCAGAACCAGTGCTACGCGCATGACCTGTTCCCGAACGTCACGCTCGTCAACCAAGGCCAACCCCTCACTCTCGAACCTGACACGCCAGGGGGGCGCGGCGGCGATCGGACACTCAAACAGAATGGCTCTCGTGCCATCGTCTTCACGGACAGCCGCGAATATGGCCAAGGCGTGCGGGATATCAAGCCGCATTGCACGCCATTCCCTCGACCCCGGAATACCATGTGCGAGCGTTGCCCATCCCGCGGTCAGCGCAGCCTGGGCTGGTGTCATACCACCAGCTCCAGTCGATCGAGTACCGTGTTGAATCGATAGCGCACGGCACGTGCGTTATCTGACTCAGGGAAACTGACGACAAGGCCGACAATCGGGACCTCGACGTCAATCTCAGGAACCGTCGGGTCAAGTGGATAAATGATGACAAGCCCACGCCCTGGATTGCCGGATATGCCCTTTGCCGGGTCGCCCTTGCCACGCAAACGTCGAATAGCTGGTCCGCCGGGGCGATCCTCCGGATCCAGTCCCTTCTCTGCCCTGGCTAGGTTGGTCAATTCAAGCGCCGCAGCAAATTGGGCGGGATCCAGGTCGATCGACTCATCCCACGGATCCAGCACGGTTCCGACAACATAGCGATCAGCCCGAATTGTTCTTCCGGCTCGCTCGAGGTTCTTTCGCCTTGTAGTTCGGACTTGGCGAACGCCGAGGATCTTCTCATTACCCCTGCCGTTGTCCACGAGTACCACGGACCAGCTTGTAAGTTCGCCGATCGCAACCTGGGCATCGATGTATTCCGCCATGCGGATGCCCGAAACCTCGTAGGACTCTGGAGCGAAACGGAGACTCCTCAGCCACGCTGAAATCCGGGACCCCGCAACATCTCTCCACACATGGCGCCCCGGCCAGCTGACGACGGCGCTGTTCGGTAACGTCATGGAGTGGTTCGCTTCCCTTGGCGCCCCACACTGATCGAGGAACTCTGCGGTAAGCCGCGCATTTGTCCTTATCACCGTCACATCACGATCGAATACCGTCTGGATCTTTCCCTCGCCAGCGAAGGAGACCGCGTATTCGTTCGTGTAGCGCATCTTGTTCCGTGCCGTGACGAGCAATAGTGGATGGGACTGGATCTTGAGGCCATAGCGTTCCGGCGTTTCGCCAAGAGCCTGCATCTGATCAAGCTGTTCGCGTAGCTCCTCGGCCGCCGTGGCTACATGGCGGTAGTGAAGGCGAAGGTCGTCCGTCGTATAGAGACGGCAGAGATCAACATAACCGGGCCGATATCCAAACCATCGGCCCATCTGCATGAGACTATCGTACATCCGAGATGCGCGCAGGAAGTAGCTCACGCTTAGCCCTTCAAGGGTTAGTCCCCGTGACAGCTTGTCGCCACCAATGGCGATAACATTCAGTCCGGTATCCGCGTTGGCGTCGTAGTCGAGCGGCTCCAGTGAATCGCTGTTGACTACGACGACCTTGACCCTGTCCACCACTTCCACGAGCTCGGCCTCGACTTCGGACCAGGCGGGCATTGGAACCCGGGCGTCGAAACCGTTTGCTTCCGACTCCCGCGCCGACGGGATGAAATCGATTTGCCAAAGCCTCGCAAGCCGCTGAAGCGCGCTACCTGTCGAGTACCTTATCTCCCTTCGCAGCTCGGTGAACCACTGGTCGACCTGTCCATGGACTCTGCGATGCAAATCCTTGAATCTTGAGACATGGACCAACATCGTGTTGTGCTTGTTGGGTTGTCTCCGGGCTCGGCGTGCTGCGCAGACGAGGACGAAGGCGAGAATCGCCTCCTCCAGGCTTGGAGGAATCCGCTCGCCACCTCCGTAAACCGGCAGGTGTGATGCATCGTGGTCCTGCGGAATCCAACCTTCACCAGCCTGGTCCACCTCGCGGAATGCATCGAGGATTCCTGTCTCATGATGCCTATCCTCCGCACGGTCGATCCCGAAGACTTCGACAGGCCCTATGTACGACGATGGCCGTGGGAGATTAACGATGAAGCTTCGTGGAAAAAGGTCTTCCCCATGTTCTTCCGTCTCCCTTTGGTCGTGGATGAGAATGTTCGCAAATGGGGTGGCCGTGTAGGCGACATAGGCCGACTTGTCGAAGGCCTTGAGCAGCTTCCGGATCTCCGCATTGACCCGTTTTGGCTCATAGTCTGGATCCGGTAATCCGTCGATGAAGTCCTGGTCGCCCGTATCCACCGAGGCCTGGTCCGCTTCATCATCGATCACCAGCAGAGGGATCTCGTGGGTATCGCCGCGCCCGACCAGGAAGTCGCCGACCCAGGCGTTTAGGTTGGCAAGGATCCGTGCGTTCTTCTTGATGACTAGGAGCAATGGCCGGCTTTCTGGCGCGATGCCCTGGCGTTCGGCTCTCGCCTTGTCGAAATCGCCCTTCGTATCGCGGGTTGTCAGAAAGTCGGCTTTCGGTCGCCGATCAATCAATCCGACCCCCGTCCACGTGAGGCCCTCTCCGGCACCCAGCGAGGTCGACTTGTAGCCAAGGAAATCCCGATCCAGGCGCAGCTGCGTCTGCAGCCTCAGCACGTTGTGCATCCCTGCCAGCACGACGAGCAAACGGTATCCTGCGTCTGCCGCCTTGCAAAGAAGGCCTGCGTAGTTTGCCGTCTTCCCGGACTGCACGTGCCCCAGCACCAGACCTCTTCGATCCCAGAGCCCAGGTCTGAGAGGGTCTTCTATCGACTCCATCACTGCATCGGTGGACTCATCCAGTCCATCCAACATTCCCGAGCCCCATCCCTCGTACTCGTGGAGGAACCTCGAGTACCGCTCGTAGAACGCGCGCCCGGCTGTCCGTCGCTGGCCAAAATACCAAGAGACGTGGTCCGTATCGTCCTTGAGCTTGCTCGGCCGGCCGATGGTGATCTGCTCGCGGGCTTCGATCTCAGCGAGCACGGCGTGACGCTCGTCGTCGGCCACGCCCGGGACGCCGGAGATGACAGCTGACACCATCTCGGCGATGAATTCGCGGTCATACGGGCCATCGGGTCTCAACAGCTTCATGCGCTGCTGGGCCATGGATGCCATGGTGTTGACGCGGTTTGTGATAGACATTCTCGCCTCTGTGGTGGGTTAGTCGACGCCCTTTAGGCCTTGAACGATGTCGGGTACTTGGTCGAAAGGCTCAGTACGGGCGACTTGCTCGACCGCAGCCTGCGGATCCACGCCAAGGGAAACAAGGTTGCGCATCAAGGCACGTGCAGCCAACACCATCTCGTCAACCTCGGCCTCAGTCGCGCGGTGGGGTGTGGCACTGATACTCGCCGGTACGGTGCGCTCAATGGCGAGAAGCAACGCCTCGGTGAGCGCCGGATCCGCGGAGTTGTCGATGGCGGTCTGCACAAGGGGGTGCTCACGCTTGATGGCATACGGATATCGCTTGCTCGCCGTCGCGCGCCAGAGGCGGCCTGGCATCGCATCGGGTTGGATGCCGGTCCGCACACCGCGATGAGCGAATACGTCCCGGGCGGACCGTCGGACGTCCGCGGCCAGTCGTATCAGGCCATCCCTGAGTGAGCCGGGCGGTCGCGCAGTTGCCTTGCGGACGTCTATGCGCCATACCGTATCGATGCTGTTGGGTATATCGATGCGGATCCGGGCAAGCTGGCTCGCTTCGTCACGCAACCACTCGCGCGATCCGCCCAGGCCCAACCATCCGCCCGCGACAATCAGACGATACGCCCGGTAAACATAGAACCCCTGCTGGGCGACCCACCCGTCAGGGCCGCCCGCTTGCTGATGCTCATCCTCGTCCCGGAAACGGTCGCGATGTGGCAGGACATAGCCGCGGACGGTGACGTCACCCGATGGATCGCGCAGGCGCGCAAGCGGCTTCGGGGTGGTGGCGGGATGCCAAGTGACGAAGGGGTCCCAGGCCGTAATGGCGCGGCCATTAAGGTGTATGTGTAGGCGCTGCGCATCGCCATCGAGGTAGCGGTGGAAGATCATCGCCAGATGGCGCTCTACCCGTTCGACAGCCTCGAGAAAACGGGGTAGCGACGTCTCTGTCCCTGTCCGGAGCAGCTCCCACAACACCAGCGTCCCGGAGCGATGTTGCTGTTTAAGCGGTTCAAGGCGAGCCTCGGAGCCCGGCTCGGCGCCTTTGAGAAGTTCCCACCCGCTATCCGCATGCGCCATCCTTTCAAGATCCCATCTCGCGCTGGCTATGCTCTTGCCCTGCCTCGTGGCCACGGTGAGCCGGCTGCATTGGGAGAAAGAGGCGGTCTTAAGACCAAGGCCGAAGCGTCCGAGATCGGTTGTGCGCCTCGCCGCCATCGGACCGACGCCACCAAGTCGCATGGCCTCCACCAATCCGTCGACGGACATTCCCGTGCCGTCGTCCAGAATCCAGGCAAACGGTGCACCATCGTTCCAGTCAAACGTTATCCGAACCGTGGCGGCATCCGCCGAAATACTGTTGTCGACGATGTCCGCAACCGCAGCCTCCAGCGAATAGCCGAGGGCACCCAGGGATTCCATTAGTGCAGCTGGGCTGGGGGGGATTTGTCCGTAAGTAGCCATATTATTTAGCTCGCGTATATTACCCCTCTTAATATGTCGTACATAATGCCAATGGCCTCCCAAAATTCCAATGACGTGATGAGCGTTGAGCAGCGCAGTGCCCTAATGGGCAGGATCCGGGGGAAGGACACGTTGCCGGAGCTGACATTGAGACGCGCGGCCTGGGCTCTTGGTTTGCGCTACCGTCTGCACCGCAGAATCGCCCGCATCAAGCCCGACATGGTTTTTGTAGGAGCACGCTTGGCCGTGTTCGTTGATGGTTGCTTCTGGCATTGTTGCCCGTTGCATTCGGTGATGCCGAAGAACAATAGGGACTTCTGGGTGCAGAAGCTCAAGCGCAATCGTGAGCGGGACGCGGAAAACACGCGGCGGCTGGTGGCAGAGGGCTGGCAGGTGCTGCGCCTCTGGGAGCATGAGATCGAGGCATCGCCCGTGAACTGCGCACAGCGGATCGCGGCGATGCTCGGCAAAACGGGGAAATCCAGAGCATGACCTTCTTCAGTGGTAGTCAGTTAGGACAGGTCGATTTGATCGTCGATGCAGTCTACGCGGGCTACAAGACCGAACGCGGCGGCATGGCAGACCCCTTGGTTCCCTTGGTGGGTGTGAGCCGGCAAGGTGGTTTTCGTTATCGCGGCACCAAGGAACGCCCGACCCTGCTCGTGCTGACTTCAAATCTGGCTGAACCAGAATGGCCGGACCAGTTGGATGAAACAACTGGGACATTCATCTATTACGGCGACAACCGCCATCCGGGGCGCCTCCTCCATGACACACCTCGATTCGGCAATCAATTGCTGCGCCAGATCTTCGACTGGGCACATCTGGGGCAACGTCATCTGGTGCCGCCCATCCTCGTCTTTACTACCGAAGCCACCGGCCGCACCTTCCGGTTCCGTGGGCTTGCTGTTCCGGGCAGCCCGGCCTTGGCAGCAACGGAGGATCTTGTGGCACTGTGGAAGACGACCGAAGGGCAGCGCTTCCAGAACTACAAGGCTGTGTTCACGATCCTCGATGAGGCTGTGATTCCTCGGGCCTGGGTTCACGCCGTGGGGTGTGGAGAAACGTCGGAGTTGGCACTCGATGCCTGGAAGGCGTGGGTTTCGTCAGGGGGTATCAGACCACTCATGGCGCCGCGCTCCCTGCTGGTCCGCAGCAAGGCGGAGCAGTTGCCGGCAAACCCCGAAGATCAAGCTCTGATCGACGTGATCCGGCAACGCTACAAAGATAATCCCTACGGGTTCGAGGCTTGCGCGGGCGCACTCACCCGCTTGTTGCTGCCGGATGTTGCGCGCCTCGATTTGACGCGCCCATGGCGCGATGGTGGGAGGGATGGAATCGGCCGACTGCGTATCGGACGGAGTCCTGCTGCCATCGAAGTCGATTTCGCGCTTGAGGCGAAGTGCTATGGAGCGAACAATGCAGTTGGGGTGAGGGAGGTGTCACGCCTGATTAGTCGCATCAAACATCGCGAATTCGGCGTGCTGGTGACGACCTCTTATGTGGATCGGCAGGCGTATCAGGAAGTGACCGATGATGGTCACCCAGTGATCCTGACTGTGGCACAGGACATCGTCGGCCTGTTGCGCTCTGCTGGGCTGCGGTCCCCGATGGAGGTTGATAAGTGGTTGGACGGGATAACCGCAAGCAGCTGATCAGGCAGCATCCTGCTGCTTGGCCTGATTCAACGAAATCCACTGGAAGATCACGGTCATGACTTCCGAACACACGCCGTTGCCGCAGAGCTTCACCTTGTCCCGCCGGTTTCCGTGAGGCAGGGCATGCTCTGTCGAGCCCCCCATAGCAAGCAGTAGCTCATCTGGTTGGAGCATCCGTATGTACGGCGTGTTTTCCTGCCATGTCACCAGACCGAAACGATCTACTGTGGTCACCGTGCGGAGCGGGACATCCAGCGTCTGCCAGCCTCCGGCATAGTCTGAGCCGTAGTAGACGATCAGAAAGGGCACCCCCGTCCCCAGCTCGGCGATGGCACGTTCGGCCCTTTCCAATGTCGCCTTGGCACGCCCGGGCTTCCGTAGCAGAGCAACTGGATAGCCCCCTTTCCAGTTGATGATATCGCGAGCGGTTTTCTTCGGTGATCTCACCAGACCGAGTAGATCCTCGCGGCTGACTCTGGTTCCTTGTCGGTCACACACCAGGAACATACGCTTACGAGCCTGCGCTGAACCAAAGTCGGCGGAGTTCAACAGTAGATCACTGACCGCATAGCCAAGCCCTTCGATGTTCTGCACCAGTTCGTCGTGGCGATCCCATTTCTTCATCCGGTTCACGTTTTCTACGATGACCCAACGTGGTGCCATTGCCTTTACCCAGGGAACGATGCCAATCGCCGTCTCACGGCTTTTTTCTGTGCCCGGTTTGGCACCGCGGGCGATGGAGTGTGAAGTGCATTCTGGTGAGGTCAGTAGCACATCTGGTTTGTACTTAGAACCAAGCTTCTTGGGGGAGACATTCTCAATCTTTTCGGTAAGGATATCGGCCTGTGGGAAGTTGGCCTTGTATGTCTGCGTGGCAAGATCCCATACATCCAGCCCGAGCAGTGGAACGCCACCGCCTCGCACGGCACCGCGCGCACCGAGACCTGCGCCGCAGAAGAGATCGACAAAGGTTGGCATTCAAGAGTTCCGATCATTACTTGGCCTAGTATGAGGAAGGATCGTACCAAGTTCAGGCCCTCGGATAAATAGCTTCTGGTTCAGCCAAGATAGATAACAGTATCCCCCAGTGGTCTCTCGACGCTCATCGACAGCTTTCTGACGCAAGGTTGTCCCAAATGGCAGGACAGCCTTTTGACCGTTTCAGCCGATTTGCAGCCTCTTGTAACATTGTGGTTGTATTAATCGTTGAATGAACGAGTCGCCAATAAGAATGAAGCGATATGGATATGACCAACCACCAATTAAGCCCCCACTTTCCCCCACCCAACACCCCCTTCGGCCACCCCCTGCGCGGCCTCTGGTTGCTCGACCCCGGCATCCGCTTCCTCAACCACGGTTCCTTCGGCGCCGCGCCGCGGCATGTGCTCGCGGCGCAGGCGCGCTGGCGAGAGGCGATGGAGCGGGAGCCGGTGCGCTTCATGGTGGATGAGCTGCCGGGGGCGTTGCTGGCGGCGAGTGAGCGGCTGGCCGGCTTCGTCGGCGCCGTGCCGCAGCGACTGACTTTTGTGGACAACGCCACGGCGGGCGCGAATGCGGTGCTGCGCTCGCTGCGCTGGCGGGCGGGGGAGCGCATCGTCATCGCGGACTGCGCCTATCCCGGCGTGAAGAACGCGGTGCGCTTCGTCGCCGAGCGCCATGGGCTGGAGGTGGTCGAGGCGCGCGTGCCCTGGCCGCTGCCGGGGCCGGAGGCGCTGGTGGAGGCCTTTGCTGCGGCGCTCGCGGGCGGCGCGCGCCTGGCGATCGTCGACCACGTCTTCGCGCTGCTGGCGGTGGTGTCGCCCATCGAGGAGATCGTGCGGCTGTGCCGCGCGCGCGGCGTGCCGGTGCTGGTGGACGGCGCGCACGCGCCGGGCATGCTGCCGCTGGCACTCGATGCGCTGGCGGAGCAGGGTATGGACTGGTACGTCGGCAACTGCCACAAGTGGCTGTGCGCGCCGAAGGGCTGCGGCTTCCTCTACGCTACGCCGGCGGGCCAGCGCGACCTGCATCCGCTGGTGGTGTCGAATTTCTACGGCGGGGGCTACGAGCAGGAATTCGCCTGGCCCGGCACGCACGACCCGAGCGCGCGGCTGGCGGTGACGGCGGCGCTGGAGTTCATCGAGGCATTGGGTGTCGACTGCTACCAGTCGGAGCTGGTCGGGCAGGCGCGCGCGGCGGCGGACATCGTCGTCGATGCCTGGCGCGTGGCGCCGGGCGCGCCGCTCGGGATGTATGCGGCGATGGTGACGCTGCCGCTGCCGGTGGCTGAGGCCGGCAGCGAGGAAGCGGCACGGCACTGGCGCAAGCGGCTGCTCGACGAGCACCGCATCGAGGTGCCGCTGTTCCCGGTGAACGGCCGCCTCTGGCTGCGCTTCTCGGCGCAGGTGTACAACGAACTGTCGGACTACGAGGTGCTGGCGCGGGTGTTCGGGTAGGGTCAGGCTGCCAGTTTCGCGCTGGCGAGCCGGTTCAGGCTAACCCCCTGCTCGGCGGCCTGGATGGCGAGGGAGCGGTGGACCTCGGGCGGAATGCGCACGCGGAATTCGCCGCTGTAGTGTTTCTCCGCCAGGGGCACGGGAACGGTCTCGCCCAAGGCCTGCATGTCGGCCACTGCCTCGGCCACGATCTGGCGGATGCCCTTCAGGGCGGCTTCCGGCGTCTTCGCCAGCCACGACAGCGAGGGGAATTCGGTGCACAGGCCGACGTGTTCGCCGTCCTCGGCGGACCAGGTGACGCGGTAGGTGTAGTGATCAACGCTCATTGCGCATGCCCTCCAGCTTGTCGATTGCCAGGAGCACCTGCCGGACCTGGTATGCCTTGGCCTTGCCTTTCTGA
>JAGRKV010000001.1 GCA_020442165.1 Hyphomicrobiaceae bacterium
GTGGCATCACGTTTGGCGATCGATGATGCACGCCGCCAAGCTAGGGTCCGGACCCTTTAACGTGACCGGGTAGGATTCCCAAATCAGTCGAACCGTAATTCCGTGTTTTCCAGCGGGGAGGCACGGACATGTCTGATCTGTTTTGGTTTTCCGACGAACAGTGGGCGCGCATCGAACCGATGCTACCCAAGAACACGCGTGGATTGAAGCGTGTCGATGATCGTCGCGTTCTGAGCGGCATCGTGCATGTTCTCAAGTCCGGCGGGCGATGGGCAGACCGCCCGGCCGACTATGGTCCGAAGAAAACCATCTACAATCGCTTCGTCAGATGGGCCGAGCGCGGAATCTGGGAGAACATCTTCTCGAGCCTTGCGGGGCGCGATGAGGACGCCGACCGATTGATGATCGACAGCACCATCGTCAAGGCGCACCGCTTGGCGGGTGGCGCAAAAGGGGGGGCGCGAGCCCATGCTATTGGTCGCAGCAAAGGCGGGCGCACGACCAAGATCCATGCCGTCACCGACGGTCAGGGCCGGCCGATCGTGCTCGCCGTAACGCCCGGAAACACGAGCGATTATACGCCGGCTCAGGACTGCATCGGCGCCGTGCCGCCAGCCAAGCACCTCATCGCCGACAAGGGCTACGATAGCAACGCACTGCGAGATTGGCTGAAGAGTCGCGGTACCCAACCGGTGATCCCGCCACGCTCGAACCGTAAAGTGCAACTGCGCTACAATAAAAGCTCTATCGCGAACGCAATCGCATCGAGCGTAGCTTCGGAAGGCTCAAGGACTTCCGCCGCATCGCTACACGCTTCGATCGCAACGTGAAGAACTTTATGGCAGCCCTCTGCCTCGTGGCGGTCGTGATATGGTGGCGTTAAAGAGTCCGGACGCTAGCGAGGCTTCATACACGTCGTTGGGGCACCCCCGGCGCCTAATCGGTCGAACTCACGGCACGTGGAGATATTCTCAACGATGCCAATTGCCTCGACATATGCCTTGATGCGTCCCAGATAGAATTCAGACTTTTCCTCAACTACTTGCAGTCAGGGCGTGTTCGTGCGTCCACGCCGCATTTACAAAAGAAGGTTATCTGATTAATCATATCATCGGTCACTCGTGCAGGGTGACCGGCCCCATGAGCCTCACCAGCGAGATCAAGTGGGCCAGACTTCTGGCACACAACCAACGACCAAGGGGTGAGAAGTGCGAGGGCTTTTCAAGCGACTGCATTGCTGGTCGATAGTTCGGGCGCATCTCGCCGAGCATGGAGCTTTCGCTTTCCGGGGGGGCACCGTCCAAATCCCTTCAAGCATTGACGTAAAGATTCGGTCGCAGGTTGCAACAGGCCAATATGAAAACGCTGAGTGCGAACTCATAGAGGCATTCCTCCCGCGCGACCAACCGGTTGTTGAACTCGGAGGCTGCCTTGGAATCGTGAGCAGTGTCATCGCTCGTCATCTAGAGCCCGGCGTCACATTTAGTGTGACTGAGGCAAATCCGCACCTGATCGATATCTGTAGCCAGAACGCGACCCTCAACGGTACGCGCAGGAACGTGAGATTGAATTGCGCCGCGATTTGCTACAAAAACGACAACGTCGACTTTAGCGTTTCTAAAAATGTGCATGTAAGCCAACTCGGAGACGCAGGCCGAAAAAGGAATATGCGGCGCATAAAAGTGCCGGCTATGAAACTTTCAGACGTCATTGAACAGGCTGGAATCGACGGCAATTATTCGCTCATATGCGATATTGAGGGAGCCGAAACCGAGATTTTTGAGAAAGATGCGGCGGCCCTCGCCCGATGTGATCTAGTCATAGTTGAATTGCACCCACGCCAATATATTCAATCGGGCCGAAGCTTAGACGAAGTTGTCGGGCTCATAATTCAGCATGGCTTCACTGAACGCCGCAGAGTCGGCGATGTTTTTGCATTCGACCGTGAGTCGCCTTCAAAATGACCTATAAATCATCAGTTTCACCAGCTCGACGAGTGAGCGTTGTCCTCGTTGCGCATAACAGCGCTGATGTCATCGGAGCAGCAATCGCATCGATCGATGCTGATGCCGAAATAATAGTTGTTGACAATGCGAGCAATGACAAACTCACGCAAGTCGTTGCAAGATCCCAGGTCCGGCTGATTCGCAACTCAGAGAATCTTGGCTACGGAACGGCTTGCAATATCGGCGCGTCTGCAGCTTCTCGCGATTTCATTCTATTCATGAATCCCGACGCGCGACTCCGTTCCGGCGCACTCGATAAACTGGTCTGCGCAGCAATTTCTCACGAAAATATTGCAGCCTTCAATCCACGCATAATCAACGCTAGCGGCGATGCTTTCCAGCGTCGCCACTCACGGCTGTTTGACCGCGCCCAAAACAAACGTCTTCGGCGCCCCTTGCTGGCCGACTGCGAAATCGAGATGGTGACTGGGGCCGTGCTATTCTGCCGAAAGGCTCATTTCGATGCCGTAGGCGGGTTCGACGAGAGAATTTTTCTTTATTTCGAAGACGATGATCTGGCAATCAGGTTCAAACTCGCAGGCTTTACACTTGGATATGTCCATGAGGCGATTGCCGAACATGAACAGGGGCACTCCACTCCGTCCTCTCTAGCACTTGAGTACTTTCGAGCCTTCCATTTCATGCGCAGCATGCGCTATGCACGCCAGAAACACGGCCTTGGCTTTAACCTTCACTACCGGCAAGCTCTGGCGGCGACAAATTGGTTGCTGGCCTCGATCACACGAAACGGACGGCGTAAACAAAAGTATGCTGCCTACTTGGAAGCGCTTGGTTCACCAGGCAAATGAGGTCTGATCCAATGAAGGGAGAAACATATTGACCATCGTTGTGATGCCAATTGTCAGCGATGGACACGCAGATCTTTGCACCAGCATTCAAGCGATGCTGATCGATAGCTTGGATGCTAAACTATACGAAGCCCCAGAGCAGCTTGCTGCTGCTTCTCATCTTCTGGTTACCGGCTTGGGGCAATGGGGAAACGAACGCGCTCGCGAAGCGCTGAGAGTGGCGGGCAAGCACGGGGTTCGGCGTTCGCTCTGGCAACTGGAGACGTTGCCACCGTTCAACGTTCCGGATTCAATTGCGTCGCGCGTCTTGCTGCGCAAAACCCCAGACCGTGTCACGCGAATGGCACGAATGACCGACAAGTTTGCCCTGAAGAGGCTGTCGTTTGAATTGCAGCGTCAGGAATGGTTGCATGGCAACGACTTCGAAGCGCGCCGCCTCGGGTTGCCATACCGCGAGGCGAGAAGGATCCGTGCGCTTTGGCGAGATAAGTTGCTCGATCAGGTCCTTGTGAGTTTGGAGAGCCGCCAGAGATTTCTGCGATCGATTGGCGTGAAGACCACCTTCGTTCCACTTGGCTATCATCCGCTCTGGGGTAGGCCACTGGAGAACGAAGAGCGAGAATTAGATGCAATCTTCATCGGGACGCCAACTCCCGCCAGAGCCCCACAGATTGGGCGTTTGAGTGAGCAGCTTCTCAATGCAGGCTTCCGTCTGACAGTCGTCGACCGTGGATGTTACGGCGAACAACGAACAAAATTGCTGAACAACACAAAAATCCTTATCCATTTGCGCAATTATCCTTGGGAGTTAACCCGAATGCGAATGCTCATGGGGATGGGATGCAAGGCTCTGGTAGTGACCGAGCAGTTTTGGGATATCAAGCCATTCGAGCCAAGCACACACTTTGCGATGGCCTCGACGGATAACCTAGCGGAAACGATCATATTTTATCTAAGGAATGAGAACGAACGTCGAGCAATCACCGAACGGGCGTTCGAGTTTCTCAGCGGTGAACTGAACCTTGGTAAAATGCTAGCGGCACATCTCGATGCGCCAGCTGATCTCGGAAGCTGATCCCAAGCGAGGTAAGCGGCATGGCAAATAAGCCCAGCCGAAATCGTCCCAAGCCAACACCTGTGCTCATTCTGGGCAGCACGAACTTCTCAGAGGAAGTCGTGGATCTTGTCTCGGAGACAGCGACGCATGAAGTTGTCGGGTTTGTCGAAAACATAAATCGAGAGCGTTGCCAGGACCAATTTCTCGGAATGCCAATACACTGGGTTGACCAAATATTGGAATTGGTCCGGTCATGCCAATTCCTCTGTGGCATTGGAACCACTCGTCGCAAAGGATATATAGAACATGTCGCAACCTACGGTGCTCAATTTGCGACGCTGATCCATCCGACGAGCCACCGCTCCGCAACCAGTTCCATTGGCGCCGGCACGATCCTCGGCGTCAATTCGATCTTGGCCGCACATGCACACATCGGTGAACACGTTATCGTCAACCGATCTGCTTCGGTGGGCCACCATACGCGGATTGGTTGTTTCACGACAATCGGGCCGGGGGCAAACATCGCCGGGCGCTGCACGATCGGGAGCGGCACTTATATCGGCATCGGCGCAACGGTCGTTGATGGCCTGACGATTGGCTCCAACGCGGTCATCGGTGCAGGCTCCGTCGTCGTCAAGGACGTGCCAGACAATGTCTGTGTGATGGGCGTGCCTGCGCGTATCGTCAAGACGGGTGTAGATGGGCGTTAGCTTGCGCAAGCTGTCTCGTTCAACACCATAATGTGTGCGCTGCCTGACACAAAACGCCAGCAGCCTCATTCCTTCTTCTGCAGGCGACTGGTTATTGCGGTGGCTGCACGTCGTTACCACCAAGCTCGAACTGTGAATACTTCTTTTCCAGACCCAACCTTCGGCGCACAGATCGACGCCAAACGCGAATGCGACGCCAAAACTCTTCGTTCACCCGGCTCTGCCAGACAGGACGCTTGAGAATCTTGTTGAGCGCATCATAAAGCTGACGCTCCGCCGGCTGGCCCTCCAGCGCCCGCAAATTCTGCAGCATCATTGCCCTTTCATATTCCTCGATCACCGACATCCGTCTCAGTGCCCGTAAGTCAATCGTGCCGGGAAATGTGGTGCAACGCTCTAATGCCCCAGCGGCCTTCAGATTGACCATGGTCCGAAAACACTTCTCGCACTTGCCGCAGTTGTAATTACTGTCCACGTTGTTGAAACAAACGCGCAATGTCTCCATTGCTGTCTGGGAAGTGGCCAGTTTCTGCACCTTCATAATGCGCGTTGCCTCGCAGCCGTCATGAACGACTTCTAGCCTGCTGCTACTCCACAGCGGATCAACAAGCGGATGGCTGCCCACCGGAATCAACTCCGCATAGGTGAATGTCGACGGCACGTAAATCTTGCGCAGGTCTGGCGCCAGAAGATGCGCGACAGCAATCAAGGCCGGGCCAAATGCATGCCTCCCCCATTCCAGACCGAAGTCTTCGAAATAGCCTCGCAGATTCGACTCAAGCTCAATTACCTTGACACCGAAATCATTCCCGACCCGTTCCAGCATGGCCGAGACCTGAGCACGCAGACGCTTGTCGGCGAGTCCTACGTCGATGCCGTGAACGTAGATGATGTGTGTCAATTCGGACTGATGCTTGATCAGGGTGTAGTAGGAATCTACGCCGCCTGTGAAAAACGTTCCCACGCCAAGTCCAAGGGACGGAGCCGATAAACTGCGCGCCGCGCCTGACAACTGCGTCCGCCGGTAGGTTGGCTCCCATATTCCATAGATGTCCTGGAGCCGCGGAAGCGCATCGTAGAGCTTCGCATCGAGCGATCCCTCAATATGGAGGTCGCGCTGCATTTTCATGGCCGGCAAGAGCCCGAGGCAGAACAGCGCCTCGTTACACAAAGTCAGATTCGCATCTTTGGTCACGAACCAGCAAGGAACCTCGGAAGATCCATCGTGTGCAACAATCCGCACGACGCTGCCTTCAACCACCTGTTGTCTCGGCTCGAACGAGAAGTAGAGTGGCCTGCTATCGTCGTTCAACACGGTTGTCACCCATCCTTCGGATCGCCCCTTTCAGATTCCAGCACCCTGATCACGTCAGCGATGACGGTCGCGGCATTCAGTGGCAGCGCACTACCACCTGGAAGAACGACAACTCGTTCGGCGACATCACTTGTGTTTGGCAGCACAAGGCCGGCATGAGGAAAGAGATCGCGGTAAGGATTCATGCGATGACATCCCGGCCAGAAATATCTACGCGCGAGGATGTTTTCAGCGTGCAGCGCCTCGACAATCTGGTCGCGCCTGACACCACAGTCGGGCGAAATCTCAATGACACAGTACTGATAATTGTTCTTTTCCGACTCATTGTAATCGAGCATTGTCACAAATTTCAAGTCGGAAAAGGCCGCTTTGTAAGCCAGGTATGCATCGCGGTTATTTGCGATGAAGCCGTCGACGGCGTCGAGGTTCGTCAATCCCATTGCCGCGCAAACCTCAGTCAATTTGCCGTTGGTGCCGGGGTAAATGACATTGTCATAGCCAGAAAAGCCAAAATTGCGCATAAGCCGCATGGCATCGGCCAATTCATCGTCATTGGTGGTTATGGCACCGCCTTCAAATGAACTGAAGAACTTGGTCGCGTGGAAACTAAAAATCTCCAATCGCCCAAATCGTCCGATAAGGTCTGTTCCATAGCTGCAGCCAAACGCGTGAGCAGCATCGAACAGCAAGGCCAGTCCGTGTTCATCCGCAATTTTCTGCAGTTCGCGCACAGGCGCTGCACGTCCCCAAAGGTGAACGCCGATGATGCCGGTTGTGCGCGGCGTAATCATCTGGCGGACCGCTGCGGGATCCAGGTTGTGCGTTGCAGGATCGATATCAGCGAAAACGGGAGTAATTCCCTGCCACCAAAGTGCATGGGCAGTAGCAATAAACGTGTATGAGGGAACGATCACCTCGCCATGAAGTCCGAGCGCACGAATAGCAATTTCCAACGCAAGCGTTCCGTTGGCTACAGCGATGCAATGCTTCACCCCCAAGAACTCGGCGATACGTTTTTCGAACTCACGCACATACGGACCATCGTTGGTGAACCACCGCCGTTCCAATATGTCATCGAGACGGCGCAGGAATTCCTCTTTATTTCCAACGGATGGACGGCCCACGTGCACAGGCGTGCTAAATGCAGGAGGCGCACCGTTGATGGCGAGATCGCTCAATCGTTGAAGAGATTTCAAGGTCCCGTCACCCACGGTTGATAGGAAGGATCTATACAAAAACGTGCAACTTGCATTTTAGAACCACGAATTGGTCAATATATGTGATCTGCGTAGCCAGCATGGATTCGCAGGCGAAGGCCGGTTGCAGCGATAGTTCCTTTGCTAGGTTGAGCAGTATCGTAGTAACCAGTCTGCAACCAAGTTTCTGGAACAGGATGTTGGTTCAAGCAACCTCCGTGCGTTGAATGCTTCGTGGACGAAGGAGCGTGTGTAATCGGCGAGCAACATGATGCAACAATTACAGGCTCGAATACCTCCGGTAGCGGTACCTCCCAAAAAGCAAGGGCATACTTGCCTCAATGTTTTTAAGATACCGGAGCACTTTTGCGTAGTGGAGACTCTGAATCATAGGTTGAGTTGATCTAAGCGGCTCGCCTTTGATGTTTCAAGCGCCGCCGTTCGAACTTCTTTCATTTGCTAGTTTCCCCTGTGCAGCAACATCCAGATCGCGCTGGAGGCTGCTTCCCTGAATGCAAGATGCGGCGATCGACCAACGGTGAATGGCCGCCGTACCGACCACAGCACCGTTTTCCAGCTTCCCAAATGCCACGCGAAGATTTTAGCGTCCCAGGCACTTTTCTGCACAGAACCCGGACCTACCGGCTCGTGCCGTAGCGGGGGATCAGCGGCGCAACGTCCTCCACATCACCTACTTCAGGCCCTGGATCGTCGGGTGCCCGCGGTGAAACGAAGATCTTGGCTTCGCTACTGCCACCGGCCTTGACACCGCTGGCGCTCGGTGCCGCAACGCTCTTGCTGGCGCCGGACGGCGGCACCACCGCGACGGCCGTCGCCGCCGGGCTTGCCGTAGCAGCAGCGACCGGCGATTTCGACGTCACCGTTTCAGGCACACCGGCCTTGGCCGCCACTGTCGCCGGCACTTCGGCGGCGACAGCAACGTCAGGCTCGCGGCCTGCCGAGCCACCGCGGCTGGATCCGGGATCAACAGACGGTACACCAGAAGCAGGCTTCGACGCCCCAGGAGCTTCTACTGGCCTTGGCGCCTCGGCCGAAGCGGCAACCACTGCCGATGCAGAGACCGGCATGGAGACCTTTTCATTAGCCTCCGGAGTTGCGCCCGACGCCTTTTCAGCAGCTCGTGCAGCAGAACCGTCAACGGTGTCCTCATCACTCGTCTTCGCCTGCACCACGGGCCCGGCCGCGACCAGCCTGGCATCGATGGCATCGAGCGGTGCGCCGATTGCGGCAAGTTCGGCAAGCTTGTCGGCAAGTAGGCCACTGTCCTTCGATTCCGGCAGTTCGACCGGCACGCGCCACTGGAATGCATCGAGTTGGCCGGTCACCGGAGAGACAGGCGCCCAATGCTCGGACACGACCCCATCGGCCGTCCATGCCGGATCACGTTGTGCATTGACCGCGCGCGCCAGCCACTCACGCACGCGACCGGCATCGCCCTTCTCTTCCGCCTCGATGCGCGCCATGAGCGTCGCGACACGCTGCGTCAGCCGATCCCCAAGCACTGGCTCCAACGCACCACGCGCCAAATCGAATTGCTTCGCCTCGATCGCAGTGCGCGCCACAGCAACCGCGCTTTCAATGGAGTTCTGCTGCAGGTTGGCGAGTTGCCGGACGCGGTCGAGGCGGTCCATCGGACTGTCACCAATGCGCGCGAAGGCATATGCCGCCGCCAGATCCGGGTGCGGCGACTTCAGCCACGTCTTCTGCAGCACTTTCGCTGCCTTTGCCGTGTTTCCACGCGACGCGAGGAGGCGTCCTGCGATCGCGGCCGCCGGAACGAGAGCCGGCGCAAGCGTGTGGGCCTCCAATGCCAGCGTCAGCCCCCGCTGCGGATCCTCATCCTCGGCCTTTTGCGCCTGCGCTGTCAGCAGCACCGCGCGGCGGAGATCGGCCACCGTCTTATCGACGTGCCCGTACTTCTTGGCCGATGCCAGAGTGTGCAGGGCGCCATCCCAGTCAGATGCCTTGCACTGAAGATCGAACAGCGCCTCGGCAGGCCAGCCGAGCCTAGGATTGAGCCGCAACGCGCGCTCGGCGAACTGGCGCGCAGCCTCAAGCTCACCCTCGCGCTGTGCCTCCAGAAAGAGACCGCGCAAGCCAAGTTGCTCGGTATCGGGCTGCGCCAGCATCGCCTCGAAGATCCGCCGCGTCGTCGACTTGTCGCCAGCGAGCTGCGCGGCCTGCGCACGCAACAGATGTGTCAGTGGCTCGTTGGGTAGCGACTTGCGCGCCTGCACCGCATAGCGCATCGCATTGGCGCCATCGCCGGCACCGATCGCAATGATGCCCGATGACAGTGCATCAAGGCCCCGCTTTTGCCGACGGCGATAGAAATAGCTTCCGACCGTGGCAGGACTGGTCCAGATCGCGCGCGCAAGCGACCACAACAGGATCGCCAGGCCGATGAGGAACGTCAGGCCGACAACCGCATGGAACACGCTGATCTCGCCCTCGTATCCCTCCCAGTTGAAGACGATGAGGCCTGGACGATCGGCGAGCCACGAGAGGCCCGTCGCGACGATGGCAATCCCGATGAGATAGGCAACAAGACGCAGCATCGGATCACCTCGTTACTGAATCGCCGGAGCGGCGGGAGCTGCGGCACCGGCGCCGAGCGACGACTTGAGCTGGGTCTCGATATCTTTCAACGCCTTGTCGACGGCATCACGCGCCGCAACCTGCTTCATCAGGTCGGCTGCTGGCACGCGGGCTCTTTCGGGCAGCTTCTGCGCCAACGATTGGAAATCGCCGATCCGCCCTTCCTCCAGCGCCGTGTCCATCCGGGCAACGACGGCCTCGACGCTGTCGTCAGTGGCGCTGTGGTTGACCTTGCGCACGCGAACCACCGATTTGGCCCCCGCAAGCAGGCGATCGAGCACACCGGCATCGCCCGTTTCCTCGGAGGCTGCAATCATCCGGTGGGTGAGTGGCCGGAAGTCGTCCCTCAGTTCGGCAAGCGTGCGCACGCCCGACGACTTGTACGGCTCCAATGGTGCCAGATCGACCTTGCTGCCGGCCGCCTTCCTCACCTGCGCCAGTTCCTCTCCATATCCAAGCCCACGATCGATGACGCGCTTGAGATTGGCGAGTTCCAGCGAAAGCACGATGCGCTCCGCGTTGGCCTTGCGATTCTCTTCCGCCGTCACCACGCCGGCAATGCTCTTCTCGAGCGCCTCAACCTTTGCAGACACAGGCGCGACGGCCTCAGCGACATCCTGCGGCTTGGCCGCCGCCTTGAAGCGCGCAGCAACGTCACCCTTCACCGCATCGACGCCCGATGACAGTCGTCCGGTCTCCTCCTGGACGACCCGTAGCGTCTCGCCAAACCGCTCGTTGTCGGCCTTCAACGCCTCGATTCGCTGGCCGATGCGAGCGGCCTCGGTCTTGACCTCCGCCAGCTCGCGATCAATGCGCTGTGTGCCAAGCCGCGCGGCCTCCGCAGACTCGGCCGCCTTACCCATGCGCGAATCGATGTCCGCCGCCACGCTCTTGCGCAAGGCATCGACCTGATTGGCGAGCGTCGATTCCAGATCGGAGATCTTGCCGGTTACCGCGGCGAGTTGCGGCACCGCTCCGGCCGCCTGTCCATCAGCACTCGCAGCCGACAACATCGCCAGGCGATCCTCGAGCTTGGCGATACGCGGATCAGGTCCGGCCGCACCGGCACCTGCTGACGCCTCAGCCAACCTGGTCGCCAGCGACTGTGCCTCCGCCGTCAACTGCGCCTGCCCCTCTGAAAGCTTCGCGAGTTGCCCCTTGAGTTGCTCCAGCTCCGCAACCCGCTGCCCGATGCCGTCGACGGCCGCGGTGAGCTTTGCACTCTCGCCAGTCTGCTGCGCGGTAGACTTCGAGACCGCCTCAAGCGCGGCGATGCGTTGGCCGAGCTGCTGCGTTACGTCGGTCCTGCTGCCACCCAGCGGCAGACCAAGCTGACCGAGCTGCGGCGCAATGGCGTCCGCGCCAAGCAAGGCGAGGAACCCGCCGACCACACCCGCGAGGGTATGTGAAACGAAGCGACCGAAACCGCCGCCGCCACTCTTGCTGACGGGAGGCGGGATGGCGCGCGGTGGCTGCGACGTGTCGTTGGTTGATGCCGATTGATCAGTCGCGCTCTTGCCCGCGTCCTTGCTTGCTCCGCTCGATGTGCCGCTCGCTTGCCCTGCGGTGGCGCCAGCGGTGGCGGACGTGGGTGCAGGTTTTGCCGCTTTCGGATCGTTCGTCGCAGACGGCGAGGAAGCAGCAGCGGCGGACGTCGTCGTGGACGAGGTTGCCGGCGTGGTTGCCGACCCTTTGGCCTCTGCTGCCTTTTGCTCTGGCGACTTGATCTCCACCGCCTTCAACTCGATCGTTGCGTGCGGCCGCTTGGGATCACCCTGGCGCAGCGGGTCCTTCTTGGAATCGTCGCGAGAGTTGGACATCTAGATTACGAACCCTCCACATTACGCGACTTCGAGATAACGCAACTTGCAGCGCCATGCGGGAGAAGCCTCCGCATGAGCACGTCTCGCACTAGCTCATCGTGTCGCTTTGATCGCCGGGGGGCGACATTGCCGCAGATTTTGCCGCCAGATCGCGGATAAGTGCAACCATTTCTTCGATATTTGGCCGTACCGCGACCGTCACATTTCGCACTCCGAGCGGCGCCACACGGTCAGCGATACCCTGTGACAGGCACAGGTATGCCGCACGCCGGGCCCCCTCCGCCAGACCTTTTGCCACAACGAGGTCAACAAAGGTTTCCGCCGTCAGCGGCGACATCAGAACAACGCCATCATAGCCGCTAGCCGCCAGCGTCGCCTGAACCACCGGCGGCAGCGACTTGACCGGCTGCGACCGATAGACGGTGTCGTGAACAAGCGGAATTCCGAGCCCCGCGAGATGCGGCTTGAGATCAAACGAAATCTTGTCACCGGATAGATGCACCACCGGCCCGGGATCAGCCCCACCCGCAGCAGGCACTATCCGCTCCCTCCAGGCGGCCGTAATCAGGGGAAGCAGGTCCTTGGCCGTCGCTGGTCCCACGGTAACGTCGGCAAACCCCATCCGTCGCGCCGCCTCGCCGGTCCCTCGCCCGACCACCAGCAGCGGCCGCGAGAGGACATCGGAAGGTATCCTCGCCCGCTCCAAGGCTCGCAGTCCGTTGCGACTGGTGACCACCAAAACCGATGCGCGTGCAAGCAGCACCGCATCCGGCGTATCGATGACGATTTCGAGCAGCGGCGCCACGTCCGCAGTTATGCCTTCCGCCTGAAGCATATCGCGCATCGCCGAGGCGTCGGGCTCCGGCCTGGTGATCAGGAGATGCATCAGCTCGCCACGGAGAAAAACCCCGATCCCGCCCTCGCCAGCAACTCACGCGCCGCCGCATCACCGAGCGTATCGGCATCGGCCGGGCTGCCCATCTGCTGAGTTGCATGCGCGACCTTGCCGTCCGGCGTCAGGATCTCGCCCCTGAACGTCATCTGGCCGTCCTCACCGAGCCGTGCAAGCCCGCCGATCGGTGTTCTGCACGAGCCTTCGAGCCGCCTCAGGAAGGCGCGTTCGGCAATCACGCACGTATGTGTCGCGGCATGATCGAGTGGTGCGATCAAGGCGGCGGTCTTTTCATCCCCCTCGCGGATCTCGATTCCGATCGCCGCCTGTGCCACAGCCGGCAGCATCTCTTCGGTAGGCACGGCCCGCGTAATGCGGTCCGCGAGTCCCAGGCGATTGAGCCCGGCAACGGCGAGAAAGGTTGCACCCGCCACGCCGTCCTCCAGCTTGCGCAATCGTGTCTGCACATTCCCCCGGAAGCCGATGACCTCCAGGTCCGGGCGCATGCGCTTCACCTGCGCCTGGCGCCGCAACGACGACGTACCGACCACCGCACCTGCCGGCATTTCCAGCAACGAGCCGTAGGCGAGACTGATGAAGGCGTCGCGCACGTCCTCGCGCTCGAGCACCGCACCGATCACCAGCCCATCAGGAAGCTCGGTCTGCATGTCTTTCATTGAGTGAACGGCGAGATCGATATCGCGGCTGAGCAAGGCGTCCTCGATCTCCTTGGTGAAAAGTCCCTTGCCGCCGACCTCAGCCAGCGGCCGGTCGAGGATCCTGTCGCCAGTTGTCTTGATGACGGCGATCTCCAGGTCGTTTTCGGACAACCCATGCGCCGCCATCAGGCGTGCTCGGACCTCGTGCGCCTGGGCAAGCGCCAGGGGTGAACCACGCGTGCCGATGCGGATGGGGGTGTTGGCTTGCAAGCGTCAGGCTCCAGGTGCTAGGGCGACGGACGGATTACCGCCATCGCCACCGATGCCGGCCGTGAACCGGCGCATTAATGCCGCCTCCGGCCGATGAACGCAACGCCGGCTTGCCCGACCCTGCCCGAGCGCAGATCGCTTGCCGGGACACGAGACGACGGAAAACTGTCCCAAATGCCGGCGCCGCAATCCCAGATTTCGAGGCAAAGCGCGATGCAACCCGTTCCAGGTGCACGGGCCACGATGGTGCTCGGCATCGAGACGAGCTGCGACGAGACCGCCGCAGCCCTCGTCGAGCGACATCCGGACGGCACCGGCCGCATCATCGCCAATGTCGTCCGCTCGCAGTGGGAGAAGCACCGCGCCTATGGCGGCGTCGTACCCGAGATCGCGGCCCGCGCCCATGTCGAATGCCTCGACGAGCTGATCGCCACTGCCATGGCGGAGGCAACCATCTCTTTTGGCGATTTGGACGCAATCGCCGCCACCGCCGGCCCTGGCCTGATCGGCGGCCTGATCGTCGGACTGACGACGGCCAAAATGCTGGCACTGGTCCATGCCAAGCCGCTCATTGCCGTCAATCATCTCGAA
>JAGRKV010000015.1 GCA_020442165.1 Hyphomicrobiaceae bacterium
GACATCGACATGGCAAAGGAGATCGTCGTCAACGCCAAGATGCGCCGTACTGGCGTATGCGGCGCCACCGAATGTCTCCTGCTCGACAAGAACGCCGACGAGGACCACGTGACACCGCTCGTCACAGCGCTGATTGATGCGGGCTGCGAAGTGCGCGGTGATGCCCATGTCCAGAAATGCGATGCGCGCGTCAAGCCTGCCTCCGCCGAGGACTGGGGCCGCGAATTTCTCGATGCCATCATCGCGGTAAGGATGGTTGATGGTGTCGACGAGGCCATCACCCACATTGCCCGCTATGGATCGCAACACACCGACGCTATTGTCACGGAGTGTCAGGGCACGGCTGAACGCTTTCTGAAACGCGTCGACTCCGCCATCGTGCTACACAACGCCTCCACCCAATTCGCTGACGGCGGCGAATTCGGCATGGGCGCGGAGATCGGCATCGCCACGGGAAAGATGCACGCGCGCGGCCCGGTGGGCGTCGAGCAGTTGACGAGCTTCAAATACGTCGTCCGCGGCAACGGACAGATCCGGCCACGGTAAAACGTGATGGATTGACCGGTCGCATTCTGGACCAAGACGGTTCGATGGCTTTCATCCGGGAACCGAGCGTTCGATCCACCTTATTGGCCACTCGGCGTTCCCGCTGTTTTGATCGGGCAAGACACTGTAAGCTCCGCCTCGGGTCGCGGCTCGGGCTGCCTCAGCCGGTACTCGGTTGTGGCCGCCTTAAGGGAGCTGCACCAAATCAACAAGAATGATCCCGATCCATAACGATCCCAAAACAATGAAAATATCGACGGTCCAAGGAGCTGATCGCATGCTTCGTCGCTTCGTGCTTATTGCACTTGCTGGTCTCGCGACCACCACCCCGGCAGTAGCCCAAGACGCCACAACCGTTGGCGAACGCCCCGCCCTTTCCACCAACTCCGTGCAGGACCTGTTCGCTCAACGCGAGAAGTGGGGCACCGCGCCGAGTGCCAAACAGGCAGCGAAGAGCGAGCCGCCTCCGCCCGCCAAGTCTGTCAAGACCGCTGCGTCCACATCCGATGGCTACACGGTGCTGCCCACCGACAACGTGAAGAACCTGATTGCCGAACGCGAGAAGTGGGGCACCGCACCGAGCGCCAGACAGCAGGCTCCAAAGAGCGAGCCGCCTCCGCCCGCCAAGCCTGTCAAGGCTGCAGCGTCGACATCCGATGGCTACGCGGTACTGCCCACCGATAACGTGAAGAACCTGATCGCCGAGCGCGAGAAGTGGGGCACCGCACCCTCAGGCTCGAAACGGAAAGCAGTCGCGGCACCGCCCACGACCAAGAAGGCTACCCGCAAAACAGCAAAGGCAGCCCCATCCAAGAAGCGCAAGAAGAAGAACTGATGCGATGCGCCACCAACGGCGCATTTCTCAACACTGCACTCAGCGCCAGAAAGCGCGGCGTGCATAATCGCAAGTTTTTCAGGAAATTTGCGAGTACATCGACTTGATGTCGGTTCAACGCGCGTAATCCCGCAGCACCGGCGACGGTGCTGCGGAAAAATGCCTGGAGCCTGATCACCTCTGATGGAAACGCTCACGTCTCCATCTTAGCGAAGCTGAACTGCTCCACACGCGAGCATGACAGGCATTGTCGCCAATTTGCGCACGCCGGGTACTGGTCTCGACGTGCTGCGGGCAAGTGGCAAACGTCAGCGACCCATGCCGCCGCCCATGCCACCCATTCCCCCCATACCGCCCATGCCCTTGCCAGGCCCGGTGCTCTCAAGCGCAGCCTTGCACGCCGCCGACAACTTCGCCTTGTTGGCCTCAAGGCAGTTCCGCACTTCGCGGTTCTGATGGCTCTTGCCGGCGCAGTGTGTCGTAATGTCGTCCTTGCACGCCGATGCGACAGGACCACCCTGGGCCTGCACGCCAAGGCTCGTCGCCATCAATACAGCGCAAGCCAAGCCAATCTTTCGTGCTTTCATGATCGTGCTCCGTTGTACGTATCACTGATGCATCGCAGTCTCGGGGGCAGGTCTTGAAGCGCCCAGTCGACCAGCCACGCATCGACCGCCGGATAGCACGCGCCAGCTTACGCGTCGGTGACGGAGGACACCCGCGCGGCATACCCAAAACGACGCACCAGGCGGGCCGGATTTTTCGCATCGCCTCACGGCAAAAGGCATGCAGACAACGAGTGGCCAGTCCGCAACAGTGGCGTCGCACCGGTGAGCCCGAACTTATCGCCAAGCGGGCAGCACGCAATCTTCATCACGGCACCTTGTCCGTCCGAGCAAATGCAGTGTTCTGTTGGTAGAGAGACAATTCAGCCCGCCACCACTTGTGGATGATCGGCCGATATCATAGCCACGAGCAGATCATTTCCACATGATGTCGTCGGCATCGATCAATTCTGGGCGTCTTGCGTTCGCTGGTTTGCCTATTCACTTACGAAGCTCGTTGCTGATCGGAACGCAATGTGTAGCTTGCAATGTCGACACACACGCTTTGACCGGAGAACCTCCATGATGACCCTCAGCGAAATGGCCGGGCGATGAGTGTCAATGTCACCGTGCTGATGTCCGTTTACAACGGCACAAGGTACCTGCGCGAGGCCGTCGACAGCATCCTCTCGCAAACATTTCGCGACTTCGAATTCCTCATCATCGACGATGGATCGACCGACGATACTTGGACAATCCTCCAAGCATATGCCCGCCAGGACTCCCGGGTCCGTATCCTCCGCCAGGCCAACGCCGGACTGGCGCAGTCCTTGAATAATGGGCTGGCACTTGCCGCTGGCGAAATCATCGTTCGCATGGACGCCGACGATGTCGCAATGCCTGAGCGCATCGCGCGCTTGCTGGACTACCTGGAAGCCAATCCGACGATCGCGGCAGTCGGTTCAAACATCCAATACATCGACGACAGCGGCAAGCCGACCCATGAAGGGCACTATGCCACCGCACCCGCCGAGGTCGTAAAAAAGGTACTCGAAGGACATACGCCAATGGCCCACCCAGCGGTGGCCATGCGAAAAAAAGCTGTACTGGAGGTTGGCGGCTATCGCCCGGCATTCGCCTACGCGGAAGACTACGATCTCTGGCAACGTCTGGTCGATCGATACCAGATCGCCAACGTGCCCGATTTGTTGTTGAAGTACCGCATCCACGCCAGCAACGTCTCTAACGTCCATGCTTACCCGCAGATGCTCTCAGCCTATGTCGCGCGGCTCTCGGCTCAGGAGCGCCACAAGGGCAACCCCGACCCGGCGTCAACTGTGACACATCTCAGCATCTCGGTCCTGGACCGTTTCGAGCAAGATCCTCATCAGCTGGCCGTGATGCTGTTTCACCTGACACAGACCGCAGTGGCGAATTACAAGGCAAGCGGCGATCCCGACTTGCTCGACGAGGCGGAGCAGTGCCTCGGTCGACTGGCCGCCACGGGCGGTCGGAAATACCGGCGGCTCGCCAGAATGGTCGCCGGACACAGACTGCAGCAAGGCAAACTGGGGCATGCTGCCGGCCACTTCGCGCGCGGCCTCATACCGACGCAGCATGTCAGCCGGGCCTTTAAGGCCGCGTCACAATTGCCGGCAGACACCTTGCGCAACCGCCGCCTTGCCGCAGCACTCGTCCATGGCGCCGATCCCGAACACCTGGATACACCGCCACCCATCAGCCTTGACGCTGAAGATCTTCGCCAACTGGTGCATCAGGCAACCGCGCATGCTGTGCTTCCAGCCGTGCTGCGGAGCTTGCAGCCACTCGCAACACGCGTATCCGATTTCGACGCGGCGACGTCCGACGCGGCGACACAGGCACGGATGTTGGCAACACACTCGATGATGCTGCGGGGATTCGCCGACGCGCTACTGGCAGATCTCGGCGGCGAACCCGTCACCCTCATCAAGGGACTGACGTTTGCCCGCACGATTTACCCACAACCACAGCTGCGACCGTTCACCGACATTGACCTGCTCATCGCACCGCAAGCCAAGCCACGTGTCGAAGAGGTGTTGCGCGCTCGTGGATTCGCATTTGCCGGAGATTTCCATGATCCAGCCCGACGTGAGGACAAGTGGCTGCACAAACAGAACCAGACACTCCTGGTCGAAGTGCATGGCAACATGGTCCATGCACCGAGCCTGCAAAAGGCAGTATCGCTCTCCTATGAGGACCTTGCCACCGTCGGTGCAGGTACGCCCGCGTCCCACTTGATGATTGCAACCATGCACGCAGCGCTGCATCAGTACGAGAGCCTACGGCAGGTTGTCGATATCCTGCAGGCGGCGCGCGCACTGTCGACACCGGCTGACGAGCAGAAAATGGAGAACCTTGTTGCGCGGACCGGCGGCCGCCTTGCGGCGGTAGCTGGCCTCGACTTGGCTTCGCGGATATTTGGCGAACCGCGGTGCCGCGAGATCGCCCGCGGCTTAGGGCCGGCGCAGCACGGCCAGCTTGCGCGCCTGTTGATCAATCGCAATGTCGTTTTGTCGATGACGACCGAACGCCGCGTATATTATACGTGGCGCAGACAGGGCTTCAGAGAACTCCTGAAGCGCGGTCGCTTTGTTAGCGCGCCCTCGCAGGCAGAGGCAGCATTGAAATCGCACGTACCGTCAACGCCGCAACTCAACCAAGACCAATAGCAGGGAGATTAGCCATGAGTCCCGATGCGGTACCCAAGCAGGCATTCGGATTCATTGCCGAGGACATGGAGGGCGAGACGCTGCTCTATCGTCTTGGTGCCCACAAGGCGATCCACCTCAATGAAACGGCAGCGCTGATCTGGAAGCTGTGCGACGGCACGCGCAGTGTGCGGACCATAATCGAGGAATTGCGGGGGATTTTCCCCGACACGAGTATCGACGTTTCCGCCGATACTCAGGAAGCCTTGTCGTTGCTGATTGGCGAAGGCGCGCTGATCGAAACCGGCTCATCGAACACCGCATCCCGCTGAGCATCGAGCTCATGGACCATTGCCTCGATCAATGGTTCTGCGACATTCGCGCCGAGAATCTGCCCAAAGTGTTCCTTGATCGGTTGGACGGAGACCCCAAGTTCGCGAAAACCGATGAGGTAATTGCGAATCCGGTCGTCCCACTTGTTGACGTATGGCACGCCCATCGGGCGCTGGAAGCGGTGCAACCAGCGCAGGAAGGGCAGGCATAGCGCCCGCCCGCCCGCGCGCCGGAACTTTTCGTGGATGTACCATTCCTCGCCGCCGAAACCACGAAACTGCGGATTGAAACCAGGCCAGGCGGCGCGCCGGAAGGCATAAACGCCGAGCCCCTGCATCGGTATCTCGAACGGCGGAGCATCGATATCCTCTGCCCTGGAATCGAGGTCCCAGGTGCCGAACATGCCTTGACGCCAATCCGTACGGAAATGCGACGCCAGTTTTTTCATGTCGTCGTAGACCAGCGGCCCCTGCAGCAAATCACACGATTGAGGATTGTCGGCGAAATAGCGGCGCAACTTGGCCAGAGCCCCCGGCCATAGGAGCACATGGCAGTCCATAACGAGGATGAATTCACCGCGCCCTTCATCGACGATCTTCTGGCGCACCATCGTACCTGTTCGCTCCGACGACGGCAGATAGCGATAATCGGTCGAAGCGCCTTCAAGCGCCTTGAGGTGCGTGGCACAGCGTCCGGTTGGATTATTGTCGATGATCAGGATTTCGACGTCTTCCAGCGCATCGCCGTGATACATGCGCAGCGCCTGCAGCGTGAAGTAGACGCCATCGTAATCGTCATACGTGGCCATGCCGATGGTCAGCGACTTCCGGTCTGCACGAATTGGGGTCGGCGCGGGTACCGCACTTGGCACTGGGAGAGATGGTGTCGTCTTGGTGGGGGCGCCAGACGGACGGGCCAGCCCCATCAAAAAACGCCGCATACGCTCACCATCGAGCGTGCCGTCCACTGCGAGACCAACCAGCGTATCGAGGGTACCTTCGAGCTGATCGAAGCCCCCGTAGCGCAGGCTCAACGCGGGCGCCTTGCGCGCCAGCTTGGTGAGTGCTGCGAAACCACCATCACGGAAATTGCGCGCATTGAGATTGCACTCGACGAGTTTCAAGCCGCACTCGGCAGCCGAAGGACCGGCCAGAGACAGGCCTTCACCCAGTGAGAATTCGGGAAAGATGATGAGCGCAACCGGCATTGGTCCGTTTGAAGCCGAAGACGCCGGCGGCTCTATCATGACGTGCGTGCCACCAAGAGCAGTGCGCGCATCACGAAACGCTTGCATCTCACGAATGAGCTCAGCGGATCCCGGCTTGACGACCACGGCGCGCGGCATTCCAACCACCGACGCATCGTTTGGCTCCAGGAGCACGATCTCGTCGGTCAGGTACTCAAATCCATTCTCGACCAGCCAGCAGATCAACGAGGATTTGCCACTGCCGGAAGCCCCGGCCACCAGGACCACGCGGCCATTGCGTGCGACGGCTCCGGCATGCAGGGCAACGCCTCGGCTCTGATCTGTGATCAGCGCGCGAATGACGACATCCATGAGGAAACTGGCCAGATCGCTGCGCGCCAGATCGCTGACCGTGTCGGCGGTCTCGTCGTCGATGGAGTAGCGATCGCCCTCCTTTGCCACGGTAACGGTCCGCGCCGGCGTGCCACCACCAACCACGAGCCTGCCGAACAGCATTTCAATGTCGACAGCGATCTCCTCCGGACAGATGACCCGGATGCATTGCCCCTGCCAGTTCAACGTGAACTCAGCCACGTCCCGATCGCCTCCCCCGCCCCGAATTGCATTCGCATCGCCCAAAACTAAAGCACCCCGATCCGCTGTTTGGCGGACCAGGGTACATGTTCTAGACTCAAATGGTCTCGCAACAAATCCGTCAGGCTAGACTTGTTCAGCCATTTGTTTCGCCGAGCATTAGCCAGGCACCGGCGAGGTTGATGTTGGCGGAACCGTCGTCGGCGGCGCCGAAGCCGCTGCATGCGCCGGCACGATCACCGCATTAATCAATGGCTTTGTCCACTTGCCCGGCAACGCCACGGCAGTGGCAACACCGCCGATCACCAGAACCTTCATCACCTTGCGGCGATCATACTGCTTGTCGTGATTATCCATGACCCCGTTCCCTGCCACGAAATTTCAATCAAAATCAGTTTTCATCGGACCACGTGATTTAAAGAATTACCATTCCAAAACCAGAAAAACTGTAGCCTGAGCAGCACACATACTGGAAATGGGTGCTTTCCAACAAACGCCTTGCCTTGAATGCTTTGATCAGTATCGTTTCTAACTCAAATTTATTCTTCTGTTCTTCAACGAATAGAAACACCCCGATCCGTCGCTTGGCGGACCGGGGAGTAAATGCTTCAGCCTTTGCCCTAGAGCAAATCCGTCAGGTCAAGCCGGAGTAGGCCACTAGGTCGGCTCAGGTGCCGCTGTCGTCGTCGTAGTTGTTGTGGTTGTTGTTGTTGTGGTGGTGGTCGTCGTAGTCGTCGATGTCGTCGGCGGCGCCGAAGCCGCCGCATGTGCCGGCACAATGACCGCATTGATCAGCGGTTTCGTCCATTTTCCCGGCAACGCCACGGCAGTGGCCACCCCACCGATCACCAGAACCTTCATCACCTTGCGGCGATCATACTGCCTGTCGCGATTATCCATGGCCGTGCACCTCGCTTCCACACCGTGAGACTTGTAGCTGAGTCAGTTCCCCACAGAGCAACGTACATGGAGCTTTACCATTACAGCACGAAAAGGCCGTTGCTGGAGCTGCACACATTCAGACAAACAGCAGTTTACCAACAGCATCCTGCGTTGGCCGCTTTGATCACTTCCGTTTCCAACCCCAAAACCCCATTGCTCTATGACAAACACAAACACCCTGATCCACCAGAGGGTGGATCAGGGTGCGTGATTTGCCTGTCGGGCAAACTCGATCAGTCAGAAGCCATCACGGAGCCGATGTCGTCGGCGGTGGCGTGGTCGCTGTCGTCGTTGTAGGCGGTGGGGTGGTCGCTGTCGTCGACGTCGGCGGAACCGTCGTCGGCGGAGCCGAAGCCGCCGCGTGCGCCGGCACGATGACCGCATTGATCAGCGGCTTGGTCCACTTGCCCGGCAACGCCACCGCAGTGGCAACACCGCCGATCACCAGAACCTTCATCACCTTGCGGCGATCATACTGCTTGTCGTGATTATCCATCTTAGCGTTCCTCACCCTCAAGGTGGTTGCGAAGGCATATGTTCGAAAACTCGAACACAAATTTGGATTTGAGATCCGGGCATCCGTGCACATCGGCCGAGAACACGAGACACCGCAACACCATCGCCCGCCTTGTCGAATGGACGACAAACCGGACCACAGAATCACGCACACTATTGATTTGGGTTCTTATTATCATCTTCAGGCAATGGAATCTGTTGCGATGCCGCCGCACCGCGCCTGAATTCTCCATCATTTGTCGCTACGGCCGAAAAAAATCTTGGGGATAAGAGCGTCGACATGCTTCGCCTAATGCCACCTTGAAAAGAGCAGCGGCGCCCCAGACTACCCGAAGCGCATCTTCCCCCGCTCGGCCTCAAGGCCCTCAGTGAAGTCTGCCAGGCCACATAGCGTTCACGCGATAAAGCCTCTCGACTTGGCCTCGGCCAGTATTTCGGCGATCACGCCAAAGGCAAGCGATGCACTGCTCTTCGCGCCTGGAACGAGACCTATCGGACCTCGGATTCGGGATAGTTCCTTCATGTTGACACCGTTGTCCGCGAGCGACCGCAACCGATCCTTGTGAACCGTTCGGCTTCCGATTGCCCCGATGTAGTAGGACGGGGTCCCGAGCAGTTCCATTATGATCGGCGGTTCCCAGACGTGGTCATGAAAGGCCAGCACAACCGCGGTCCAGCGGTCCGGACGAAACGATGACGGCAGCCGCGGCCCGTTTATCGCCTCTGATTGAACTCCCATTGCCTGCAAGGATTGGCGCGTATCATCGCTGGGTGAGGCCACTCCGACCAAGAAGCCCGCGCTCGCTGCAACGCGCGCAATCGCCACCAGCGAGGGGCCTGCGCCCATGAGTTGGAGCTTCAGTGGAGGCACATAGGCACGCGTAAATAAGTCGCCTTCAAGCCAGCTCGCTGACAAAGAGTGCGCGTCTGGATACGCAATAATAGTGTTGCGACCGGAACGAAGGTCGGTCTGCAGCGCACAAGCTGATCGAGCGTCACGCAGCTCGACAAGCTGCCTGATCAGCGGCAGGTCGAGGCACTGGTCGATGTAAACGTCGATCGATGATCCACACGGCAGGCGGATATCGATGTAGGGAGACCCGGCTCCATATCTCACACGGCGGTTGCTACCCCGACGGATTGCGTCGAGTGCCTCAAGCGCAACCGCCTGCTCAAGACAACCGCCCGAAAGATAGCCTGCGTATTGGCCATTGGCCGAAACCACCATCTGTGCCCCGACGGAGCGGGGCGCACCTCCATTGACCGCGATGATGGTAGCCAGCGCACATCTATGGCCGGTCAAGCTCCAAGCAAGCAGCCAATTGCGCACATCGTCATCTTGCAGGACACCGCCAACCGATACCGGTGCCGGGCGGACATTGACGCTCACAGATGACTCACTCATTGCCAGATGCGAACATATGTTTCCGGGTGTTGTTGCGCTTGTGATCGGGCGTCGCCAATTTCAGTTGCATTGGCAATGCCGCGGAATCGCCATCCTTCACAGCGACCCTAGTGTCGTGAACCGCAAATACCGACACCTTTGCCGCGGCCTCGTCTCGGTCTTTGCGGTTCTGAACGACACTAGCAAAATCATTGATTTGGTGTGGTGTTCATCTC
>JAGRKV010000016.1 GCA_020442165.1 Hyphomicrobiaceae bacterium
ATCCCGGTCGGGTCGCGCAGCGGCATCGCACGAGGGCGAAAGCGCCATGCGTAGCCAAGCCCCAGGACACTTCCTGCGGCCAGGCTGTAACACGCGGACGTCACTGCGAGGACATCGGGTTCCGCGTAGCGGCAAAGGTGCCGGTCCGGCCGGAACATGCTGACGTCGCCATGTGATGCTGCGCGGAAGCAGACAAGCTCGAGTTCATCCTTGTTTGGCCTGCCGGTGTCGGCGGCACAGAATTGCCCGAGCCCTGCCTCTCGCGCCGTCACCGGCAACAGGAAGTCATTAGCGAACAAGACGAAGCCAGCTTCAATGCGCAGCATATCAGCCGCAATGAAGCCTGCTTGTCGAGAGCCCGCCACCAACTTGGTCCAGATTGCCTCAGCATGTCGTTCCGGCACCAACAGCTCGACACCCTGTTCGCCGGTGTATCCCAGCCGGCCTACGCGCACATGCGTACCCGCGAGCACGAGATCTACCGTTCCGTAATAGGGCAGCGCGAGCAGCGAACCCACCTCGTCTGGGCGCACCATCGCACGCAGCAGGTCCACCGTCTCCGGACCTTGCACTGCGAAGATCCGTGCCGCACTGGTGAGATCGTCCACGCGTGCATGGCCCACCTCACATGCAAATCGAGCGAGATCTGCAATGTCGACAGCGCGGCCGCTCATCACCTCCCAATGATCGGGACCAATCCGCCAGATCGTCAGATCGGAAGCGAGATAGCCATCAGCCGTTTCGCGCATGGCATAGCGGATTCTGCCGACCGGCAGATCGGCAAGCCTGCGAGGGGTGAGGCGTGACAGTGCCGCAATCGCACCTGCCCCTTCGATCTTCGCCCGTGACATGAAGGAGAAATCGAACAAGGCCGTTGCTGTACGGCAAGCACGCGCCTCGCCGATCGGATCGCCGTAATCGGTGACGACAGTCGAAGGATCAAATCCCATCGTGTCCCGAGGGTCTCACTTTCGCATCAGTGAACGATGCCCCAACCGAGCTTCGCCAAAATCATCCCACCCACCACGGCAAGCACCGCTGCCACGACACGCCGGAGGGCCTCGCGCGGCAGCCGGTGCGCCAACCATGCTCCTCCCCACGTGCCAAACACGATTCCGAACCCGATGATCAAACCAAGCGTCACATCGAGGGTGCCTGTATAGGCGTTGCCCGCCGTAGCAAGCGCCGCAATCGGCAACTGAATCGCTTGTGCCAATCCAATCGCAGTCAAAACCGGCAGATGCGCCCACATCAGGATAGGGATCAACACGAGCGGCCCGCCAGTGCCCGTCAGCGCCGATAGGAACCCAGTCACGCCTCCAGCCAGAAACAGGTAAGTCGTGCCGACTTCAACGTCGCCGGCATCGCAGGTCGGGGGAGCCCGGCCGAGGGCGTGAACCCCCGATCCCGCAGTCAACACAGCGATAATGAACTCGAGCAGGCCGGTTGGCGCGGCACTCACCGTCAACGCACCAGCGAGAGCCGACGACATTGCTCCGAGCCACAAAGGCCGCGTCAAATTCCAGCGGATCGATTTGTTGCGCGCAAAGACAAATGTGCCGACGAGGCCTGACAGCAGAAAGGCAAACATGGCAGCAGCGATCGCCACTTTGATCGGAACGCCGACAAGATAGACCAGCGCTGGCACCAGGATCACGCCGCCGACGCCGACACAGCCAATGAGCCCCCCTGCGAGCAGCCCGAAGCCCCCAAAAATCAGCATTTCTGCAAATGTCATCATGTGATGTGCGAGCCCCACGGGCGCGGTCCGACCCGCACGAGGCAAGAGGCCCGCAAGTGCAGGCTCACGCCCGCAATGGACAAACCGAGCTGATCGGGATCAGTGTCGCAACATCGGCCGGGGCAAGCCAGCGGAGGGCAATATCGTATTGCCTAACTGTTGATAGACAATTCCTATGATCGAGCATGCCATGTGAAATGGCGTTTGCCATAGATTTCCGCTATATTTGATCTTGATCAACCAACATGCGGCGAACCGACGCGAACTGGTTGGTTTCGGATTGACCCGATCAACCGATGGCCTGCCCTGCAACGCGGTGAGGTGTGTGCCTTGTTTCTCAGACAATTCAAATATCTCGTCGCCGTCGTTGAGGAAGAACATTTCGGTCGGGCCGCGACGCGATGCTGCGTCACCCAGCCAAGCCTTTCGAGCGGCATCAAGCAGCTCGAGTTGGAGTTGGGGGTGCCAATTTTCCTGCGTGGAAGAGGCCAGCGGTTCCATGGACTGACCGCGGAGGGAGAACGCGTCACCGCCTGGGCACGGCGGATCATCTCGCACTGTGATGCGATGAAGGACGAGATAAGATCGATGCAGAAGGATCTGCATGGCTCTTTGCGGATGGGCGCCATGCCGTCGATGTCGCCGGTGCTGCCCGTGTTGCTTCAGATGGTGCGCGACGAGCATCCAGGCGTGCTGGTCGATGTCCACTTCATCGGCAACGAAGCCATGAAGCTTGGGCTCGACAACTTCACCTTGGATTGCGCGCTCACCTATATCGAACGGGCCGACCTCGGCCGCCGCAACGTCATGCCCATTTATACCGAGAAGCTCAGCCTCCTGGTACCAGACACACCCAAGTTCGCAGATCGCACGGAGATCACCTGGCGCGAAGCGTCCGAATTGCCGCTCGCATTACTTCGCCCCTCGATGCATGAGCGCCGCTTCGTCGACCATGTCTTCAAGAAGGTCGGCGTCACGCCCAATCCGAAGGTGGAATCAGAATCAATTCTCCACCTGATGTTCCAGACGCAGTTCACAGAGCTATGCACGATTATCCCAACCCACTTCCGACATATGCCAGGCCTTCACGCCGGCACCAAGGCGTTGGATCTGGTGGATCCGATCGTCAGCCAGGAAGTCGGCTTGTTCTGGGCCGAGGGCGAGACGGTGATGCCCATGGCAGGCGTCATGGTCAATGTCGTCAAGCAATTGCGCAAGACCGGAGAGCTGCGCCGCCTTCTTGGTGAAAGCCCGGAACAGTACAAATCCTCGCGCAAGGCGAGAGCGACGAAGATGGAAGCAGAAAAGGCCCAGACGCCAAAGAAGATGCAACGGCAGAGTGCCTAGCACCGCGTCGTCAACGCTGGAGCGTAACCCTTCAGAGGTGCAAATGCCCACGTCTACATCTGGGGCGGCAATGAGAACCTCAAACAAAAAACTGCGGAGGGTGAACGCGGACTGAAGGTGTTCCACCGGATTTGGACCGGCTCTAACCAGCTAGCCGGCGCTTCTGGGTTGCGATGATTTCCGCCAACAGCGCCGCCATCGAGTCGACGTCCAGTCCCCTGGCCTCCGCATCACGCAAAGAGATGACGCACTCGCGCGCGAAGCCAGCCGTTTGGGCCTGCTGATCGGTTCCAACGAAGAAGTACGGCTCCGACCGCACGCCATCGCCCGGAGCAATGCCTATCCGCAGTCTCTTGGCCCCGCTGCCCAGTGCAAGATCGATCTCAAAGCCGATCTGAAACGGTTCTGGCCAGCAGGACAAAGGCGCGTCAGACGCCTCGCCTGTTTCGCGTTGATACAAGGCCTGGATTACCGTCGCGCCAGCGCGGAAACCCAGGTCGATAGCTGCCAATTCCTGCTGATAGGCAATCGGCTCGAAATCCTCGTGATCGCCGGACATGAGGTCATTGGGACGGTAGGGCAAGTCCTTGGTGAAGCGGCTTCTGTCAATGCCACGATGCAGAAGCTCCACCAGGGCCCACGCTTCGACATGGGCAGGTGTGTGTTCCTGAAGAACAAGCGTATGGGGCGCGGGTGCACCATTCTCGCGGAACTGCATCTCCAACGGGGCAACGCGCAATTCAACGGAATACTGGTCGAGAAACGGCCGCGTCTCGATCACCAGATCGCGAGCATTCCAGATGAGTGGCGTCTGCTCATCCGCGCCGGGCTCAGCGTAGCTGTTGGCAAAACGAACCAGCCAATGGATGGCGTTGTGCGCCAAACGCCGGGCGGACGCCAGTCTGTCGGCATCTACCCCATGCAAATTCGGCCATTCGAGACTGGTCATGGCCGTCCCTCTTCCTGTCAGCTCGACGTCTACCGTCATATCTATTCGCAGGTCACACTCTACATGTTCGATCTGGCAAACGTCATCCGCATGTTGCGGCCATTCGTTGGCTCAACCCATGCGCCGAAACATGACACCGCCGACCTGTTTGATGCCGCCCAAGACGCCTGCCCGCCGACGTGCGCGATGTCCCGTTCTATTGAGACGGACCAACAGACAGCCTGCCCTTTCATGGTTCCGCCTGTAAATTCCATAAGACCTATCACGGAATTGAGCGGATCTGCCTTGACGCCGGATGACGTCGCGCTGAACCTGTCAGCAACGTTATCTGCATGTCTCGATGTGGCGCTATTGGCCACCCGCGAAGTCTGAGGAAGGTTTCAAATGCAGCACGTCAACGCAGAAGGCGGATGCCGATGCGGTGCCATCCGTTATCGCGCACACGGCCCGGTGCTTTCGGCGGCAGCCTGCCACTGCCGCGACTGCCAATACATGAGTGGCGGCGCACCTGCCTATGTTATCGTGATGCGCAAGCCAACCGTTCAGATCATTCGAGGGATGCCCGCACATTTCGATAGTCTCGCTGACAGCGGCAATCGGCGGAGGCGGTACTTTTGCGGCACATGCGGCACACCGCTTTTCGCCGAAGATTCAGGCTTTGCAGAAATCGTCACCGTCAAAGTCGGCAGCCTGGACGATCCCTCTCTATTTGAGCCTTCTGCGGAGTTCTGGCTGTCGTCAGCACCGCCCTGGCATCCGATCAATCGAGAACTGGCTGGCTTCGAGAGAGGCCCCACGTGAGACCCTCGCCTGCGCGACACCGCGCCCACACAGAGTAAGAGTTGCGCGGGACCAAAGTTGCGCTGGCTCGAAGAACGATCAGCTGAATCTAGCACTCCACCGCACACAACGAATGAGGGAGCGCCTTTCGGCGCTCCCCCTTGTTGGTATTGGGCTGTTTCAGGGGCTCAGTGCTTGCCCTGGCCGCCGTAGGACTTGGGCACCAGATCCTTGTGCGGGACCTTCTTCAGTTCCCACTCCTTCTTGTCGGGGTCGAAGCGGGAGTTGACGAACACCTTCCAGTTGGCGTCGTCGAG
>JAGRKV010000017.1 GCA_020442165.1 Hyphomicrobiaceae bacterium
GGAGTGCTCGCATCGACGCAGCCCATTCACCACTGGACTGCCGGACTGGAATGGCCACGTGGCGGAGTGGTGACGCAGCGGACTGCAAATCCGTATACCCCGGTTCGATTCCGGGCGTGGCCTCCAAACTTCTCCGTAAAACCTGTTTGAAACAGGCGTGCCGCCCGGGCCCCGCGCTGTGCATTGGCACTTCGCTTGCGCCTGCACCGGAAAATCACGGAAAACGCATTGGCTCGTGCATCGCTGGACGGGCGCATTCACCACGCGGCACGGCGCCCCCCTGCATTTTTTCTACGAAGGGTCTTGGCCGGGGGTGGAGCCATCTGCTATAGCGACCGCGCTTCATCTAAGCAGATGGCCTGTTCCGCGGTAGCTCAGCGGTAGAGCAACCGGCTGTTAACCGGTTGGTCGTAGGTTCGAATCCTACCCGCGGAGCCATCTTCTCGCGTCATCAATCCCCTCCCACATCGCTGGCCGTCCATAAGCAATCCACCTTTGGACATGCCGCGCTGGACATTTGCCGTGCGCTACCCGGGCCAGACGGCATGACAGCAAATAGTATCGAGCCGCAACCCATCGCGCTCATTGTGCATCGCAGCAATTTGCACCAATGCGGCTCACTGACGCGGAAATTTGTGCCTCATCAGCCTACTCCATCATTGATTTAACTCAGGTTTTCAATTGCCTCGTAGCTGCATTGCAGCAAATGCATCTATGCAAATCATTCGTGTACACTCTCGTTTTATGAGTTCAACGGAATTAACCTAAGTCTTGGGACGGTGTTGGCGTTTTGCGCTAATATGTAGCAAGCCCATTGTTAAGTATGGGCTGATACTTCAGCTTTGCGTCGTATGTGTAAGATTGCGTTTGATGTTTCTGTCGACCCGCGTGCGCCACACGTTTTGCGCCCGCCAACGGAAACCGGGCAGCAATTGGCACGGACGAGCGCAAAATTCGCTGCCGATGTCGACGTGCATGTTGTGTCGCACCATCTTGCCACGAGGTGGACACATCCCGAGTTAAGAGCTGCCTGCGCCCGCCCAGCCGTCTTGGTCCCATGGACATCCGGCGGTGTGGCCTAACGCTTTATCAAAGCTTCCGGGCTCATAGCCTGGGGGCTTCTAAGGAAAACAGCAGAGAATAAAGTACCGTCCAAATGACTGACAAAGTGCGCTTTCCAAATCCGCCTCTGGTTCTGAAGGCACATCGCGGCGGCCAGGGTCGCGGTCACCGCGCAGGTGTTCTGTTGATGCACGGCCTGGGCGGCAGCCCCGCTGAGCTGCAACCCCTGACTGTCGAATTGCGCGCAGCTGGATACGCAGTCAGCGCGCCGTTGATCCACGGTCCGGGCGGCGGCACGGATCTCGACAGCGAAACGCGCTGGACCGATTGGGTCGATACAGCGAAGGAACATTTCGACGAGCTGGCCAAGACCTGCGACACGGTTCATGTGTGCGGCTTCTGCGGCGGCGCGTTGCTGGCTCCCCTTGTCGCGATTGCGCGGCGGGAGAAGGCTGGCGACCTTATTCTCATTTCGCCGACGTTCAACCCAGACGGCTGGGCCGTGCCGCGCACGTTCCAGCTATTCAAGCTCGTCAAGCACCGCTGGTTCGCCCGGCTGTTCACATTCAACGACCGCGAGCCCTACGGCATCAAGGACGAACGTGTCCGCACGATCGTGCGGCAGACGCTTGAGCGATCGCATGGGCCTGAAGAGCGCTTCTTCGAGGTCAGTGGCATAAAGATGATGGAGTTCAACCGGCTGGCACGCGCTGCCGCCAAATCGCTGGTCGAGGTCGAGGCACGCCGTACTCTCGTCCTGCATGCCCGCGAGGACGACGTCAGCTCGCTTGCCAATGCCGAGCGCGTGGCCCGGAAGGTTCCGGGGCGCGTCGAAGTGCGCGTGATACCCGACTCCTTCCACGAGATCATTCTCGACAAGAACCGCGGCATGGCGATCCAGTCGGTGCTGTCGTTCCTGCGTTCCGGCGTGGAATTCGTGGACCAGGTTGCCGTGCCTCGCCAGGCCGGCTGATCCGGCGGCAGGATCGCCGCCGCGCACACTTTCTAGTGGGACCGAACGTAACCGGGCTCGCTCGCCGCAGCACAGCGGTGGCAGAGTTTAATTGCCACTACAGAAGTGGCGACAGATCAAAGGCCGGCGTCGCGGATCCTGCAACGCCGGCCTTTTCGTCACTCGCAGTCAAGTCACACCAGCGTCAAGTCACACCAGCGGCTTCTTGCTGCAGGCGCCGCTGGCCGGTTTGCGGCCTCAGAAGTCGCCCTTGCTGCCGCGATCGAGGATGCCAAGCATGATCTTCTTGACGCCCATCGCCTCGTCCTTGAGTTCCTTGGGCAGTGGTTTGCCACCATGGATCATCATGTCCATGTTGAGCGTATAGAGCCACAGCTTGCCCGTCTTATCTTCGAGCAGCGAGATGCGGCACGGCAGATAGGCCGAATAGGCATCCGAGTAATCGATCATCTTGGCGGCGGTCAGCGGATTGCAGAAGAGATAGATCTTCAGCTTGCGCCACGGCTTGCCCATCATCGCGGAAACCTGATCGCCAAGAGGCAGATCGCCCACCCCCTTGATGTTCAGCTCATTGGCAACGGATTTGATCGACTGGTCGACCTCCTCAAACGTCAGCCCGTCCTTGACTTTCGCTTTCCAGACGGTTGCCTCGGCCGGATTGCCCGTGGCCATTAACTTATCGACCATCTCCTTGTAGGTATCTGCAGCCTTCGGGTCGAAGCTCGAAAACTTGGTGAATGCGCTGCCATGGCTGGCGAACATGTAGCCGCCACCGATAACCGCGATGAGGCCGACGAGTGCTAGTAGGTTGCGAAGAAAAGCAAACATTGGCGTTTCCCTGTGAAGCCCTTTTTGAATTCTTGCTGGCGCGGACTTGCGGCCGCGCCGCGTTTTTCAGGTTGCAATGATGCGAATATCAATGAGTGTACGCAACCAAAACCTATCGCTGCAGCAAGATCCCGGTTCGCTCAGCATTCCTATCCCACCCATATTGCGGTGCAGCAGCGGGCCACGCCGGTCTCGATTTCGAGCGGCATATTCACGCAATCGCATTTTTTGATTGAGCGGCGCGGCGCGTTTGGACACGTTGAGACTTGGATGAAAATGCGGCGCTCGTCGTCTTTCGAACCGAGCACTTCGTAGACAGAAACACCCAGCCTGGACCGACCAACAGGTCATGGCTGATGCGACACGGCACAAATTAGAAAACACTTCCGGGAGGACGGACATGAAAGATTTCATGATTACGATGATGGCAGGGATGATGCCTTACATGAAGCCGCTCATGTGGCTTGGCGTCGTCGCTGCCGCGCTTGGGCTGGCTTTGCTGATCCTTCACGTCATCTTCCGGGCCAACACCGGGGGGTGGGTTCTACTGGCCGGACGCATTACGCTTGGCTTCGCCATTTTCTTCTTCGGCTGTCAAATCGCCGGCTATTTCCTCGGTGCGGCACCGGGTATCAACTTCGGTGACTTCAGCAAGATGGAATTCAACATCGTGCCGTTCTGGCATATCGGCGCGGGTTTCCTCGCGGCGGCCCTCGTGCTGGGATTCTTTGGCGGGCGCACGCGCGAGGCTTGAGAAATTGACGGCCCGGACGCGCGGCGTCGCCGGGATGATAACCTGGATCGTTTCAGACTCGCGCCGAGACGATCTGGTTCTTTTCTCTCACGCAGCTAACTCTCGCCGGTGCTCGGGCTCTTCGGCGAGGGTGGCGCAAAGTGCCGGGCCGCAGTAGCGGCCCGAAGCGTTTTGCCTATGTCGCAATTGCGCCAGAGCGCGTTCATTTTGATGGAAACGAGCGCGCGTTACATCATTTTAATTTTTGGGCATGTTCTTCACGCTGAACCGCTATGCACTTCAGCTAAACATGCACTAGGGCGTGATGCCGCCCGAGGGGGGCGGTGGTGGAGCATCGGGATCGGAATCATCGCGCCCGCCTTGCTGCGCCATCGCGGCTGGGCCATCGCGATTGTAGAGATCGGGCCGGAACTGTACCGTGCCGTCGTTCTCCGCCCATGCCGTGATGTATGCGAAAATCACCGGTACTGGACGCGTCAGCTGGATGTCCAACGGCTGGCCGGCATCTATGACAGAACGCACGCGCGACTTGTCTTCCCAGCCGGGCTCATACTCGGAGATCCATTGCGCGAGATCGAAAACGCCCTGCACGCGGACGCAGCCCGCACTGAAGGCGCGACCACGCTGGCCGAACAAGTTCTTCATCGGCGTATCGTGCATGTAGACGCCGTGCTCATTCGACATATCGAGGCGCAAAAGGCCAAGCGCATTGCGGTCTCCCGGATCCTGCTTGAAGCGGATGCGGGCTGCATCGACGTTATGCCAATCGATCTGGCTTTGCGGGATCTCGGGTCCGTCGTAGCTGCCGTCGTAGATGCGGATGCCTTCCTCGTTGAGGTACTGCGGCTCCTTCTGCAGACGCGGGATCAGATCGAGCGTTGCGACGCTGGTGGGGACACGCCAGTAGGGGAAGAAGTTGATCGCCTTGATCGATCCCTTCAGCGCCGGCGTTTCGCGATTTTCACGGCCGACGATCACGCGGTGGCGCTGCTTGACCTCATAGCGCTCGACGGCCTCCAGTTCGAAGGAGGGGACGTTGACCAGAACATAACGGTCCTCCACACGCGGCTGCATGAGTTCGGTGATGCGGCGGCGATTGAGGCGCAGCTGTTCGAGGCGTTCGCGCGCCGAGACGTTCATTGCCGCGATGGTCTGGCGGTCGGCCCGCCCGGTTTCGCGCAGTCCGTTGCGGCGTTGGTAGCGGCGCAGCGCCCGCTCGACCTCGTCGCTCAGCGACAGAGATTCGAAATAATAATCCTGGGATGACGCTAGATCGCCTGTCGCGCGGAGTCGCGCCTTGATAGCGGGGATGCGCTCGTCATCATCTCCGGGGCGAATGGTGCGTCCGCTCTGGATCGGCCTCCAGCCGCGCTGAGCGATGCGTTCATAAAGGTCGATGGCCTTATCGATGGATGCCAGCATAACGTCGGACATCCAGGGCGTCGCATTGGAGCGCAGGTCTTCGAAGCTTTCGTCCTGCTTGCGCGTTTCCCCTGCGGGTGCTGTTGGCTGCTGGCGCCGCTGCTTACTGGAATAGTTCGGCGCGCCGAAGCCCGGTAATTGCTCCCACCACTCGGCAGCGACCGCCGATGCCGGTCTAGCCACTGCGGAAAACGCCAGCAGGCCCAGGGTTGCCGCCACGACGGTGCCCCGACGAACCACGTCACCTTGCCTACGACGCCCTGCCGCTCCGTGCATCCGCATCATTCCTGAAAATCCTGTCGTCACGCCGTTCTGTTCAGTTGAACGCACTGCATGTCCAAAGTGCTGTAGCCGCCGGATTTCGTGTGGCCGGCTATCCGCGTATCGTGCGAAGCGCCCTCCTCGCAGACACATTCATCGTCAACGCGCACAGACGCACGACTTCGCGAACTATTGATGCCACCAATACTTCGCTGAAGCGATCCCCCTGTGGCAATACACTCTTGGCCCAACGGATATGGCCAAACAAAGACATGATGCCAGTGGCAGTGAAGCACTTCGCGACCAATTGATCGAGCATGTTGCTGCAAAGCAGCAAGAGTGTGCCCAATAACCGACACTCGGCCAGAAGTTCGAGCGTTTCCGAGCTTATGATCCAGGCATTTTGAACTCGAAGAATGCGCCAAATGCAGGCTAAGGCAATTGCACCCGAGACCGAAATCGCTCTGGCGGCCGGCAGCCCGTTAAGGCTCGGCGAAGTGGTCCCAGCCGGTTTCGGGGATTTTCACAGCAGCACCGTCGGCACCGTGCCACGTCACGCCAGCACCTGAAGCGATGCGGCCAATGACGGTCACGGGAACATCTGCTTTCGCAGCTTCGCGATGCATAGCTTCAATCCGGTCGGGGGCAACCGTCATCAGGATCTGATAATCCTCACCACCCGCAACCAGTTGCGCGCGGGTTGCTAATCCGGCGTCGAGCATAGCGTGCGCTGGCTGCGAAAGCGGCACAAGGTCGAGACCGATTGCGGCGGACACCCCGGAAACGCCTACGAGCCTTTCCAGGTCCTTGGCCAGGCCGTCCGAAATGTCCATGGCCGCTGACGCGAACTCGATCACGAGGTTCACACCTGCGATGTGCGGCTTTGGCCGGTCAAAACTAGCAATCAGTTGATCCATCATCGCGCCAGCTATGCGTTGGTGCCGCGACAATGCGCAGTCGGTGCGCAGCCGGAGACCCATTGCGGCGTCACCAATCGTTCCGGTTACGACGACGGCATCACCGGCTTTTGCCCCGCGGCGGCGAACGATGCGCCCCGCGGGGATCGTGCCGATTGCAGTGATGGTGATGGTGAATGGTCCAGGTGTCCGATCGGTGTCGCCGCCAATCAGATGGCAGCCAAATGCTGATTGTGCTTCGGCAAGTTCAGCTGCCAGTCGTGCCATGAACCCGCGCGTCGGTTGTGCGGGTAGCGCGAGATTCATGAGATAGGCGCGGGGAGTTGCCCCCTTGGCTACGAGGTCGGAAACATTGACCGCAAGCGCCTTGAAGCCCGGAATGTCGCCGCTGAGAAAATGAACGCCCTCGATCAGGCTGTCAGTGGTGAGGACCAGTTCGTGTCCTGGCTGCGGGACAAGTGCCGCGCAGTCGTCGAGGAGGCCAAAGGCGCCGGCATCGCCTGCCGTCAGTGGCGCCAGGAATTCGCCGATGATGTCGGCCTCACCGAGGATGATGTCGTCCGCGCTCATGCCGGTCTCCCCGACAGTGGTGGTTCGCAACCGCGCTGGCTGTCACCCTTCGGCGGGATCAGGCTCGCGCGCCTCGAACTCCTTGGGCCGCAGGCGACGGGCCATGCGATCGAGCACGCCGTTCACGACCTTGGGCTCCTCGCCGTCGAAGAAGGCGTGCGCGACTTCGATATACTCATTGATGACGACCCGCGCGGGAACGTCGCGCCGCTCCAGGAGCTCGAACACGCCGGCGCGAAGAATGGCACGCAGGATGGAATCGACGCGCACCAGACGCCAGCCAGTCGCCAACTGCTCTTCGACGGTTGGATCGATGTCGCGCTGCCGGCGCACGACCCCGCGCAGGACATCGGCGAAGAATTGGGCGTCGGCCTCGGCCAGAACCTCGTCGGTCTCGTCACCCTTGAAACGCAGTGTCTCGAACTCGCGGATGACGTCGTTGAGGTCGGTTCCCGCCATATCCATCTGATAAAGCGCCTGCACGGCGCCAACGCGCGCCCTTGAGCGTGCGCCACGCGAAGCCTGAGCCTTCGTCCGGGCAGTCATTGGTCCGCGCCCTGAAACCGGCGGCCCGCATCGATCAGCGCGAAACATGCGCGTGCCGCGTCGCCGCCCTTGCCCTCTCTTCCGCCACGCGCACGCGCCTCGGCCTGCGCCTCAGTGTCGACCGTCAAGATGCCGTTGCCCACCGGGATTGCCTGGCCGATCGCCACCTCCATCAGCCAATGGTTGGCGTTGTTGACAACGATATCGTAGTGCGCCGTCTCGCCCCGGATTACGCAGCCCAGCGCCACGACGCCGTCGTAGTCGGCCATACCCTCATCAAAGCGGCCAGCCGCGACAGCGGCGACAAGCGCCTGCGGGATTTCAAGCGCGCCTGGAACGACGACACGGTCGTAGCTTGCACCTTGCGCTTCGATCTCCGCGACTGCGCCTTCAACCAGCCAATCGGCAATCGCCTCGTAGAAGCGCGCCTCGATTATCAGGATGCGACTATCGGGAAAGCGATTATCGCCACCGGCCGCACCGCCAGATCTCGCCTTTACCTGCACCATGGCCGCTTTTATCCGATCTTGCGCGTGTCGACGATCCTGAGGCCAAAGGCTTCAAGGCCGACGTATTTGTGTTCAGGCGAGTTGGTCAGCAGGATCATGTCGGAAACGCCAAGATCGCGGAGGATCTGGGAGCCGAATCCGATCTCGACCAGCGGCCGTTCATCACGCTGTTTGCCCGGCCGCCTTGGGCTGTCGTGCAAATGGCTGGAGAACGCCTTGGGGTCAAGGTCCCGCAGCACAACGATAATGCCTCTGCCCTCTTCGTCGATGGCGTGCATCGCCCGCTCGATCAACCCGGCGTTCGAAGCGTATCCGACACCGACGAGATCCACCATCGGGTCGACTGCATGCACACGCACCAGCACCGGCTCGCCATTGGCGACATCGCCCTTGACCAATGCGATGTGCTCTCCTGGTTCCACCGTCGTCTCGTAAACACACAGGTCGAAATCACCGCCATAGTTGGAGCGTACCGGCTTGCAGGCGATCCGGCGGACAATGGTGTCGTTCTGCAGGCGATAGGCGATCAGGTCCTCGATCGTGCCGATCTTGAGGTTGTGCTTCTTGGCAAACACCATGAGATCGGCCATGCGCGCCATGGTGCCATCGTCGTTCATGATCTCGCAGATGACGGCAGCAGGCGACAGGCCCGCCATGCGCGCAAGATCGACGCTTGCCTCCGTGTGGCCTGCGCGGATCAGGACGCCACCGTCGCGGGCAACCAGCGGGAAAACGTGACCTGGCGATACGACATCGTCGGAACTCTTCTCCGGATCGATTGCGGTGGCGATGGTGCGCGAGCGATCGTGCGCGGAAATGCCGGTCGAAATGCCTTCCTTCGCCTCGATCGAGACGGTGAAGGCGGTGCGGTTGCGCGAAGCGTTGTGCTGCACCATCGCGGCCAACTTCAGCTCACTGGCGCGTCGCTGCGTCAAGGCTAGGCAGATGAGGCCGCGGCCATGTTTGGCCATGAAGTTGATGGCATCGGGTGTGGCCATCTGCGCGGGGATGATGAGATCGCCTTCGTTCTCGCGGTCGGCCGCATCGACGAGCACGACCATGCGGCCGTTGCGCAGTTCCTCGATGATCTCAGTCGTCGTTGCCAGCTCAGCCGCTCCACCGTCCGAATGCGGGCGCGCGGACGCTGCCGTTCTGGTTGCAGCAGTCTTCTTTGCCGCAGTCTTTTTCACAGGCCGCTTCTGCCGCGTATCGCTCACGGACGGAACTCCATCAGGCGCGCCACGTAGCGCGCGAACAAATCGACTTCTAGGTTGACCTCGTCGCCGGGCTTTTTGCGCCCCCAGGTGGTCGCGGTCAAGGTGTGCGGGATGAGGTTGACGCCAAAGCGCGTTCCGGCCACCTCGTTAACCGTCAGCGAGGTGCCGTCGAGGGCGACGGAACCCTTGGGCGCAAGATACATGGCAAGGTGTTCGGGCGCCTCCAACAAGAAGCGCTGGCTGTCGCCATCACCCGTGACGCCGACAATCAACGCGCGGCCATCGACATGGCCTGTGACGATATGACCGCCCAGTTCGTCGCCGGACTTGAGCGGACGTTCCAGATTGACGGCGTGGCCGGTGCGCCAGCCATCAAGCGTCGTCTTGGTCAATGTCTCGTTGGAAGCATCGGCCGTGAAACGGCTGCCACCGCCCAAGGCCGACGGGGAGACACTGGTGGCGGTCAGGCATACGCCGTCGCAGGCAATGGATGCCCCGACCGGGATGCTCGCGGGATCATAGGAGCACTCGATGGTGAACTGTCCACCGGAGCGCAGGACGACTTCGCCGACATCGGAAATGAGACCTGTAAACATGACGCTTTTGTTCCTCACTCCTTGTCGATGGCGTTGCTGGTAGACGGGTTGTGGCTCAACGCCTTGCGAAAGACCAGCATGTCGTCTGGTCCGAGGGTGCGGCGCGCTGCCAGTTGAAGTCCAGTCAGCCCGGCTTCGCGTTGCATATCGGCTGCGGCATCGACCGCGCTCAAGGGCTCGACCTGGCCACGACCCGACACCGGCCGCGCCTGAAACAATATCACCTCATCGAAGAGACCGTGATGCGCGAAGGCCCGCCAGACGGACGTACCGCCTTCGACAAGCAGCCGGGTCATGCCGATTTCGGCCAGACGCTCCAGAAGTGCTGGAAGCCAGATGCGGTGTGCCACTGTCCGCACGTCGTGCACGATTACGCCGGCGTCCTGTAACTGCGCCTTCGCTATCGGGTCAACCGCCGCCGCTGTCATGACGTGAACGGGCACGACGCGCGCGCTTTCAACGATCCGACTTTCCAGCAGGCCATGGAGGTTCGAGGCCAACACGACGCGCACCGGCGAGCGTTCAGCAAGTCCCGGCAGGCGGCACGTCAGATCGGGATTGTCGTCGCGCAGCGTACCATGCCCCACGAGGATGGCGTCGGCCTCAGCGCGCATCAGGTGGCCCTGGGCGCGGGCCAGATCGCCGGTCACGAACACAGGTGCCCCCTCACGCCCCCGGGGCACCTTGCCATCGGCGCCCAGCGCCATCTTGAGCTGCACGAACGGACGGCGTTCCGTCACGCGGACGATGTGACCGCGCGTTAGCCAGCGGGCTTCGTCCGCGCGGACGCTGCGGGTGACGCTGATGCCGGCCGACCGCAATTGATTGAGCCCGCGACCCGAGACACGCGGATCGGGATCGGTGAGTGCCACGACGACGCGCGCGAGGCCTGCGTTGACTACCGCATCGGAGCACGGTGGCGTCTTGCCGTGGTGGGAGCAAGGTTCAAGCGTGACGTACATTGTCTTGCCGCGAGCGCGTTCGCCGGCGGCGGCAATCGCCAGCGGCTCGGCATGTGGGCGTCCTGTCGGCGCGGTGCAGGCCCGCGAGATCACCTCGCCCGTTACTTCGTCGGCAATGACGGCACCGACGGACGGATTTGGTGCCGTGCGCCCCAGGCCACGCCGCGCCATGCGGAGCGCGATGCCCATCATGGCGTGGTCAAAGGCGCGCTGGCTAGGCGTCAGTTGCAGATCGCTGTTCGACTGCTGCGCCTGCGCTCCCGCCCTTCCGGCCAGCGCATTTTGCGCATCATCTGGTCGTTTGGCGGGGGGCATCATTCAGTGCTTTTTGGCTGCGGTGACATTCGCGGTGGAGGGCGGCCAATCGCCGTCATCACCACGCACGCCATGACCGGCGGCGGTAACCGAATCTGGTCCGCGCGCGATCTCGCCCAGCACCTCCGCGAAGTCGGATGCCTCGCGGAAATCACGATAGACGGATGCAAAGCGGACGTAGGCGACGGGATCGAGACCGCGCAGGGCTTCCATCACCAATTCGCCGATGGTCTGGGAGGGCACCTCGACATCGCCCATGCTTTCAAGCTGGCGCACGATGCCTGAAATCATGCGCTCGACGCGATCGGTATCAATATTCCGCTTTCGCAGCGCGATTTGTACGGAGTTGGAGAGCTTATCGCGATCGAAGGGCACCTTGCGGCCCGAGCGCTTGACAACAATCAGCTCGCGCAATTGAACGCGCTCGAACGTGGTGAAGCGGCCGCCGCAATCGGGGCACACGCGGCGGCGGCGGATAGCGGCGTTCTCTTCCGTCGGCCGGCTGTCCTTGACCTGCGTATTCTCACCCGCGCAATAGGGGCAGCGCATCGATCTCTCCTTGCTTACCCTGCGTTTTACACCCGAGCAGGGGAAGGGTCTTTTAGCCTATTCGGATACGCCATTGCGAGCCCTGCTTGGCCGCCATTATCAGGTGCCGGGACGACTTGTCGCCGTGCGTTCTCGGGCCTCGAAAGCGCGCCGGGCTTCCTCCACCTCGGCGATGTGAGCCTCGGCCCAGCCGCCCAGTTCGCGGACTTTCTCCGACAACGAATGGCCAAGCCGGCTCAACTGGTATTCGACCCGTGGCGGAACCTCATGGTGATCGATCCGCTCGACTAATCCGTTGCGCTCCAGCTCCCGCAGAGTCTGGGTCAGCATCTTCTGCGATACCCCGCCGATGGTCCGCATCAGTTCGCCGTTGCGCATGGGGCTTGGGCGCAGGGCATGGAGCACCAGCAGCGCCCATTTATCCGCAATCAGCTCCAGGATGGCGCGTGAGGGACAGGCCTGGGCACAGACATCCGGACGCGGCAGCGGCTCTTGCTGCGCTTGCTCGCCAGCTCCGAATTCGATGCGGCCCAGAATGTGCCTGCGGATCACAGCGGTCTCCATGGTTACCAAAAGGTGCGTACTTTATCTTTGGTTCCCATAACGTATATCCGGTCCCAGTTGTCCAGATCAAGCAGGAGATGAACTCATGACCTCTGTCGCCATCGTCTATCACAGCGGCTACGGCCACACGGCTGCCGTTGCCGAGCATGTCGCCAAGGGAGCAGGCGGCGTCGCCGGCGTCACTGCGAAGCTTCACAAGGCCGAAGACCTGAAATCGCCCGACAGCGGACCGTGGGATGAACTTGCCGCCGCCGACGCCATCATTTTCGGCGCCCCCACCTACATGGGCTCGGCGTCGGCCCCCATGAAACAGTTCATGGATGCTTCATCCAAGGTCTGGTTCACACGGGGATGGCAGGACAAGATCGCGGCGGGGTTTACGAATTCGGCGAGTTGGTCGGGCGACAAGCTTTCGACGCTGTCGCAGTTCGCCATTCTGGCCGCACAGCACGGCATGATCTGGGTCAGCTTGGGCCAGCTGCCAGGCAACAACAGTTCGAAAGGCTCGCCCGAGGATGCCAACCGCATCGGCTCCTACCTCGGATTGATGACGCAGTCGAACTCGGACGAAAGCGCAGAAACAGCGCCGCCAAAGAGCGACCGGATGACGGCGGAACTCTTTGGCAAGCGTGTTGCTGAAGCTGCCAAGCGATGGTCGGGAGGTGCTTAAACAAAATCGGCGCGGCCTTGGCAGGCCGCGCCGAACACTCGCTACGAGAGTTTTGTTATCAAGCGTAGATCGGGAAGCGATCGCACAGTGCGATGGCCTGGGCACGGACCTTGCCCTCGATGTCGGCATTGCCTTCCTCGCCGTTCTTGGCGAGACCATCGAGCACTTCGGCGATCATGCGGCCGATCTCCTGGAATTCGGCAACGCCGAAACCGCGCGTGGTGCCCGCAGGAGCGCCAAGACGGATGCCAGATGTGACCATCGGCTTTTCCGGATCGAAGGGGATGCCGTTCTTGTTGACGGTGATGTTGGCGCGGCCCAGCGCCTTCTCGGCGAGGTTACCGGTGATCTTCTTGGGCCGGAGGTCGACCAGGATCAAGTGGCTGTCCGTGCCGCCGGAGACGAGCGCGAAGCCCGACTGCACAAGCACTTCGCCCATCGCCTTGGCGTTTTCGATCACGTTCTTTGCATAGATCTTGAAGTCAGGCTGCAGCGCTTCGCCGAATGCCACGGCCTTGCCGGCAATGACGTGCATGAGCGGACCGCCCTGGATGCCGGGGAAGATCGCGGAGTTGATCTTCTTGGAGATGGCCTCGTCGTTGGTGAGGATCATGCCGCCACGCGGACCGCGCAAGGTCTTGTGGGTCGTCGTTGTGACGACGTGGGCGTGCGGGAATGGGCTCGGATACAATCCCGCAGCGACGAGACCGGCAAAGTGAGCCATGTCGACCATGAACACCGCGCCGACTTCATCGGCAATCTTGCGGAACTCGGCAAAGTCGATGACGCGCGGATAGGCTGAACCGCCGGCGATGATGAGCTGCGGCTTATATTCCTGGGCCGCCTTGCGCACGTCGGCCATGTCGACGACCTGCGTGTCGGGCCGCACTTCATAGTGCGTTGCCTTGAACCACTTGCCCGACTGGTTGACGGTGGCGCCGTGGGTCAAGTGGCCGCCATGCGCCAGCGAAAGACCGAGGATGGTGTCGCCGGGCTTCAGCAGCGCGTTGAAGACGCCCTGATTGGCCTGGCTGCCTGAATTGGGCTGCACGTTTGCAAAGCCGCAATTGAACAGCTTCTTGGCGCGGTCGATGGCCAGGTTCTCGGCAATGTCGACATACTGGCAGCCGCCGTAATAGCGGCGGCCCGGATAGCCTTCGGCATACTTGTTGGTAAGCACCGAGCCAGCCGCCTCAAGCACGGCCTTGGAAACGATGTTCTCGGACGCGATCAGCTCGATCTCATGCTGCTGGCGGCCGAGTTCCTTCGCGATGGCGGAGGCCATTTCCGGATCGGTCTCGGCAAGCGGCGCAGAAAAGAACTTCGACTGGGCGGGCGCGGGGTAAGCGGCCTTGGCTGTCGACATGGGACGATTTCCTCGTTCTGTTGGGTTCTGGTTTATCGTGGAGTTGCATTTAAGCGGGCTTGACGGCCGGCGCGCCGCGGGCTCGCCACCGCTCAGGTGGGCTTTCGTACCATAGTCTAAAGAAGCGAAACAAGGCGTCCGGACACGGCGTCGCGATGGCTGTCCGAAGGGGTGGGGTGCGGTGGCCGGATGGGGTGGGAAAGGCGGCGCCAGCTCGTGTTGAATTACCCTTCAGCTGCGCTCGGGGCATTCTTGCGGTGCAACGTCAGAGCGCTCCCCAGAGGATTTGAGGGTGCCTTGCGTGCGGAGATCCGCGCCAGCCCGCTTCGTTCGGGGCTACGCGCGTATCACCTGTTACTCACCTATAACTGGCGGAATTTTCTCACCGCCGGAAGCAGCGGCTACTTGAACCACGTCGCGACGTTGTCCACGCCGCCGTCATGGACCATGCGCTGATGCCAGACGAGGACGAAGCCCTTCGATGTGAAATGGGAATTCTTGGCGTTGAACTGGGCGTCGGACATCCGGCGGAAGGATGCGAAGCCAGATCCGGAGGGAAGCTTGCGGAAATCGCCACGATACTTGATGTGACCGTCGAAGTTGCCGACCTCGACCTTGGCTGGATACTTGCCCAGGGTCCGCTGCCAGTTGAAGTAGGAGTGATAGGAGGTGTGGTCCATCCACTTGGACCAGCCAGCGTGCGCCGACTGTGCACCAGCAGCAGCGAAAAGCATCAAGGCAAAGAGCATACGCATAAGAAAAAATTCCCAGTTTCCAAGCCCGCGACAACGGGCGAATTGCACCACGGTTTTACTGACGATTTTTGTAGATTCCGGCAGATGAAGCACGGGTGAACATTGGGTGGTGCATGGCCGAGCGATCGGGTTCGCCTTGATGTTTGGTAAATAGCGGCGGAGCGCCACCGTTCCCGCCCAACCAATGCGGGATGCACGTCGGCAAACAAAAACGCTCCCGACCGAAGGCCAGGAGCGTTCTTGAATTCCAATCGAGCCGCTCGCCTCAAGTAGAGTGGCGCATGTGTGGCGCCAGTTCTACTCCGCTGCCAGCCGCACGTACTTGTCCTTGGCGACGGGGCAACGCTCCCACAGCTCAGTCAATGCATTGACCAGATAGTCCATCTGTTCATCGGTGTGGACCGGGCCCGGCGTCAGGCGAATGCGCTCGGTGCCTTTCGGCACGGTCGGATAATTGATCGGCTGAACGTAGATGCCATAGCGCTCCATCAGCGTGTCCGTGACCGCTTTGCAGTGCACGGGATCGCCGACCATGACGGGCACGATGTGGCTGGGGCCTTCGATGACCGGCAAACCGGCATCGATGAGACGGGCCTTCAAGGTGCGGGCACGCTCCTGATGGGTCTCGCGTTCGGACTGGCTCGATTTCAAGTGGCGGATCGAGGCCAGTGCGCCAGCAGCCACCGCGGGCGCCAACGAAGTGGTGAAGATGAAGCCCGGTGCGAACGAGCGGATAGCATCGCAAGTGTCGGCCGTGGCGGCGATATAGCCGCCCATGACGCCAAAGCCCTTGGCCAGCGTGCCATTGATGATGTCGACGCGGTCCATGACGCCATCGCGCTCGGCGATGCCGCCGCCGCGCGGGCCGTACATGCCGACCGCGTGCACCTCGTCGAGATAGGTCAGCGCGTTGTACTTTTTCGCCAGATCACAGATCTTGCCAATCGGCGAGATGTGACCGTCCATCGAATAGACACTCTCGAATGCGATGAGCTTTGGCGTCTCGCGCGGATACTTCTTCAGGCGCGCTTCCAGATCGGCGACGTCGTTGTGGCGCCAGATCTCCTTGGTGGTGCCGCCGCGGCGGATACCTTCGATCATGGAGGCGTGGTTCTTCTCGTCAGAGAAGATGACAAGCCCGGGGATCAGCTTCTGCAGCGTCGACAGCGTCGCGTCGTTGGCGACGTAGGCCGACGTGAACAGGAGGGCTGCCTCCTTGCCGTGCAGGTCGGCAATCTCACGCTCCAGCTCGACGTGGTAGTGGCAGGTGCCAGAGATGTTGCGGGTGCCGCCAGAACCGGCGCCGACCGAGTCGATCGCTTCGTGCATGGCCGCGAGCACCTTTGGATGCTGGCCCATGCCGAGATAGTCGTTGGAACACCAAACGGTAATCGGGCGGGCGTCTTCGCCCTTGCCAGTAAACTGCTTGGCCGCCGGGAATGCGCCGCGCTCACGCTTCAGATCGGCAAAAACACGATAGCGGCCTTCCGCCCGGATGGTATCCAGCGCGCCGCGCAACGTCTTGGCGTAGTCCATCAGCGTTCTTCACTCCCCTGCACGTTATCCTATAACACCACGCTGAAGCTTGGCGGGCAACGTGTTCTTCCGTTCAAAAGTGGTGCTCATTGTCGCTCCTTACGGGTTTCGCAGGAGCGCTTCGCCATGTCTATAAGAGCGCTGGCCGCCACCCGGACCCGTCGCTGAGCACCACCCCAGCACGACGCCCAAACCAGCGACCAAGCCGAACCCGCCGACCGAGGCAAACGCCTCGCAGAAAGCCAGCGGAATGTGCCAATTAGCCGACAAACGTGGTGTGTTCAAGGTCAGCGCGGCATCGAAATGCCGTCCGACGATCACTCGCACGGGCGCGGGACACCTGACTTGACGATTGTCAACGGCAGGGCGGTTACCCCGGCAGCATTAATGGGGCTTCAATAGTTGGATGCGGTGTCGCCTACGCCATCCTTGTTGTAGAGGTCGCGGCGGAACTGGATGACGCCGTCTTCGGTGGCCCATGCCGTAATATAGACGAAGTATAGCGGCACTGGTTTCTTGACCCGGACATCCTTGCGCTCACCGGTTTTCTTCATGGACTGGATGTCCGCAGCGGTTACTCCCTGATCCTCAAGTATCCAGGCGGCCAGTTTCTCGATATTGGAAACACGTATGCAGCCGGAGCTCGCGGCGCGGAAGTTGCGTCCGAACAAGCTCTCCGAAGGGGTATCGTGCATGTAAACGGAGTGGTCGTTGTTGAAGTTGATCTTCAGGAAGCCGAGCGGATTATCCTTGCCCGGTTGCTGGCTGTAGCTCAGCCCCATCGGCTGCGATGAGTTCCACTTGATCTTTTCAGGGTCAAGCTTCCTGCCGCTCCCGTCGTAGGCGTCGATGCCGTACTTGACGAGCACGTTCTTGCCCGAGCTCTGCATCTGCCGGCCTTTGGGGATCAGATCCTGGGTAATAACCGTCGGCGGCAACCGCCAGACTGGATTGAAATTGAGTTCGTAGATTGCCGAGCGCAGCAGCGGCGTCTTGCGCTCCGGCTTGCCCACGACGCCGGTGTGCCGCGTAACGACGTGGTCATCATCGACTGCTTCGATCTGGGCTGCTGGAATGTTGACGACGATATACTTCTTCTTGCCCAGCGAACCGGCATATTCACGCAGTCGCGAAAGCCCCTGTTTCAATTGCTTCAGGCGACCCGCCGCCGGTACATTCAGGGCAGCGAGCGTGCGCTTGTCGACGACGCCGGTCGGCGTCAAGCCGTTGGTTGCCTGGAAGCGCTTGACCGCATTTTCCAGCTCGTAGCCGAAATGCTCGGGATAGTCGTTTTTTTCGCGCAAATGGCCGGAGATGTGGAGGCGCTCAATCAGCTCTGCCACTGCCTTGCCGTTCATGCCCGCTTGAAGCTCGGTCGCACCCAACTGTTTCCAACCGCCAGCCTTGACGATTTCCTCGTAGCGGGTGATGGCATGCTTGGTGGCCTCGATGTTGGCCGGAGACAGCGTCGGATAACCGCGCGGCGGGTTGGCTTCCCACTCCCGAATGAATTGCCGATCGTAGGCTGTCGACGTGTTCGACTGGGGGAAGGTACCGCTATCCCCCACCGGTCCAAAACGCAACCAGGAGTTGCCGTCATAGGCATGGGCCGCGCTACCAGCGCTCGCGATGAGCAAAGCCACGGCCAGACCGCGCAGGCCCCACCGGTATCCGCAACTGCAGGTCTGCGGACACTTGTCCTCTTGCGCTCGCATCGCGTTCATCCCTCTCATGCGTCCCTTCGGGCCGTGTTCAAATTCCAAAAGTTGGCCGCCTCGCTACTCTTGCCCGAGTAGCAGCGGCACTCTTATGCCGTCCCAACCCGAGTTACGGCGCAAACCCTTATTCACCTTGTTTCGCAGTCAGCCCCTGCTCTCAACTGCAAACCAATAACGCCGCTTCCGGCCGCCAACGGGCTGCCCCTCCCCGCAGACACTACCAGACTCCATGGCCCAGACCCCATGGCACTGTAAGGGACCTTATCAACGTGCCGGGCCACGATCCTGCCCAGAACTGGGCAAAACCCTGCACGCAACGAAGTCCCATGGGTGCATTGCGTACATACCGTGCATACGCATGGACCTCATCGATTTCACGAGGCCCCAACTTCAATTCAGGCTTCAACTCGGCTCAGCTCAGGTTCCAACTCAGCTGAGACTTCTACTCAGCGAAGTTTGCGGGCAACGCCAGCACAACGCCGCATGCCAGATCATGCGCGCGGCGAAAGAACAGCAGACTAGCGACAAGCAAAAAACTGCAACGGGCTGGCCGCCCGACGCACCCAAGCCATCAGACTGAGGGAAACATACTCATTTGAAAAGATAAAACCGTTCAGAACCTTGTGCGAGCGGTGGCGTGATGCGGCGCTGCCACAAGCCGTTGGCTAGCGCTAAAATGAGCAAGGGGCGCGCCCTTTCGGACGCGCCCCTCTCTCCCCAATTTGGCCGCCACTCCCTTTCGGGCGCTCCCCCCGGTGCGCCCTATGGTTGCTACAGCCTGTAGCTGATCTGGTATGACCAGAAGCGCTCAAGGCGCATCAGCGAGCGGTTGAGGCGAGCCAAATCCTCGTCGTCGACTTCGCCCACCTTTTCCAAGGACGCCAGCTGGCGCTGATAGAGATTTTGGACGACATCGCACGCATCCAGGCCCTTTTTCGTCAGGCTGACGCGCACCGAGCGTTTGTCCACCTCTGAGCGCTTGTAGTGGATATAGCCCATATCCACTAGCTTCTTGAGGTTATAGGAGACGTTGGATCCCAGGTAATAGCCGCGGGTCTTCAGCTCACCCGCCGTCAATTCATTGGAGCCAATGTTGTATAACAACAGCGCTTGCACGCTATTCAGATCCGAACCGCCCAAACGGTCAAACTCGTCCTTAATCACATCCAGCAATAGCCGGTGAAGGCGTTCGATCAGGCGCAGCGCGTGCAAGTACTCGCTGTTGATCTCTCCTTCGGCTTCCGGCAGGCGCCGGCGCACCGAGTCCAATGCAATACTCATCTTGGTCTGCCTCACACTTGTTCGACGCACACCCGTCTTTGTTTTTCTTCCGGGTTGATCGAACTGTAAGCGAGACAGCTAAAAGTTACCTAAATAGGCATAGTAAAAGAACAGTTATGGGGGGATGGCGGAAAGAATATCTTAACCATCCTGTGAGCCTTGGACGAACCGCCTGGCAACGGCGGTGCCGGTCAGTTGCGGATCCGGATACGGAACTACATCCGGGCAGCCTGCATCTGCTCTCTGGTCGGCAACTTCAGTTCGTCAGCCTCCGGCAAGGGTGCGAAATGGCTTGCCACAATCGCTGAAGTGACCCCTTCGAGCGAGGCTGGTTGCCACACCGGCAGGTTGTCCTTGTCGACGAGAGCAGCCCGCACACCTTCTGCGAAATCGTGACCTTCCAGGCACCGGCAGGCCAGCCGCTGGTCGGCTATGAGCACATCCCGCAGGTCCGACTTCGCGGCCTGCCGGAGATGGCGGAGCGTGATCTTGAGCGATGTAGGAGAGCGTGCCGCGAGATCCTTCAGGATGCCGGCAGCGAATTCATTGCCATCCATCTTGTGCTTTTCAAGCCGCGCAACGATGGCCTCGACCTCCGCGCCGGCGAAAGCATCAGCGATAAGTTCCGCCTTGTCGGCGAGCTCACCGGACCCCGGTTCCTGATGCAGTCCATCAAGCAACGGGTCGATCGTCTGGGCGTCAGCCAGGGCGACCTCGATCTCGTCGAAGCGGTCAGCCGGGATACAATGCGTCACGAGTCCGAGGGCATAGGCATCGGCACGTCCGATGGCGCGGCCGGTCAGCCCAAGATAGGTGCCGATCTCGCCAGGCAGGCGGGAGAGAGCGTGGGCGACACCGACGTCGGGAAAAAGGCCGATGGCTGTCTCCGGCATTGCAAACTTGTAGCCCGCACCCGCAACGCGATGCGTGTTGTAGATGGAAATGCCGACGCCTGATCCCATCACCATGCCGTCGATGAGCGAAACGGTCGGCTTGGAGAAGCACTCAAGCGCCCAGTCCAACTCATATTCATCAGCAAACGCGGCCCGGGCGCTCGGCGCATCGGCCTGGTAGAGCTGGATCAGCTCGCGCACATCGCCACCGGAGCAGAACGCCTTCGGGTTGGTGGATCTTATGACGACGGCATAGAGGGATGGATCGCGCGCCAGCACGGGAATGGCGGCGGCGAGTTTCGCCCTCATCGCGATCGTCAGCGCGTTGAGCGCGCGTGTCCGCTGGAGAACGATGCGTGCCACGGCGCCATTCCGCGCGACGGCGAGTTCCTCGGGTGCGGCTTCTTCCACAGCATTTGCAGTCATGCCCGTTCCTATCCACCGGTCATCGACAACTATTTGGCGTTGCAGAACTTGCCCGCTACTGCGCCGCCCCAATTCGGGGCTATACACCACACCCGATTGGTATGAAACTGTGTGCTGATTCGCGTGCGGCCACATCGCTGGGGAGCGGGCCGCGTACTGCACGCGACGGGGGCTTCGTAATCATGAAGAGTTATCGGTGGGGCGTGGCGCTATTGCCAGCCCTTATGTCGATGGCCTTGCCTTCTGCTGTCGTGGCCGAAGAGCGTGAAGCCATGCGCTTCGTCACCAATGCCGACCTCATCAAATCAATCAATCCGGGTGCTCTTTCCGGGACAATAAAGGCAGCGGGAGGCAATGCTGCCGCGCCGCACACCCGGCCCAGCATCGTCATCTCACAGGTGCGCCGAAGCGGGGCCGCTGGAAGCGCGGCGAGCTGGCCCGTGACACTATCTGAAGCGAAGGCGCGCGTTGCCGCTCAGCAATCCGGTCGTCGTGATGTCTGGTCGGAGGAGGCAATTCGCACGGCGCGGGCACGATGCAATGCCATCCTGAAACGCATTGATGCGGTCGCCATCATCGACGAGCCACTCAAGGACGGCGATTGCGGCACCCCAGCGCCGATCCGCCTCATCAGCGTAGGCCGCAAGCCCGAAGTGGTGATTTCGCCGCCCGCGATCGTCAATTGCGACATGGCCGAAGCGCTGCACACCTGGCTGAAGCAGGACCTTCAGCCACTTGCACGCAAGCATCTGGGCGGGCCGATAATCAAGATCACCAAGATGAGCGACTACTCCTGCCGCAATGCCTATGGCCGCGCGCGGGGACGGCTTTCAGAGCATGGCCGCGCCAACGCGCTCGACATTGCCGGATTCACCACGGCGCAGGGTGACGACACGATGCTGCTCGCCGACTGGGGCATGACGGCACGCGACATCCGCCGACAGGTCGCAGCGGCAAAAGCAAAAGCTGCCGCGGAAGAGAAACGTCTGGTCGCCCAGGAAGAGCGTGGCCGGGAGTTCATTTCCATGGCTGGACATCATCAGACCGGGGCGGGTTCGGGAGCCGAGACTGGTGTAGCCAATGCCGATGCTCCAGCAGGGACGAACGCGCCGCCATCGGCGGCATACGGTCTTGCAGGTGGCGCGCCCGCAGGCGGCATTGCACGCGCTTCGATTATCGACGGTATTCCGCGAATTACGGTTTCGATTCCTGGTGGAGCGAGGGAAGACGCGAACTCTGGTCAATTCGGGGAAGGTACGATGAACCGGCTGGGCGGACCCAAGCCCCACAGCGCCCCCTGGAAGTCGGATGTGGTCAAGGCAGCCGCGTCAACGAGTGCTGCCGTGTCGGAGGTCCGCAAGCAAAAGTTTCTGCGCGGGGCGCACGAAGCGGCCTGCCGCATCTTCGGCACGGTGCTTGGACCGGAAGCCAACAATGCCCACCGCAACCACTTCCACGTCGACTTGGCGGAGCGCACGACGGGCGCCTTCTGCCAGTAGGCCGACTTGAAGCAGCATCCACCTTGTTGGACTCATCGCGAGCCCATGTGGTCTGCTCCAAGCGCTTCACTGGGCGTCAGATCCGCTCCCCCGATTGAAACGCAAGTACTTTGCTTTCAAATGCTCAAGCCCCAACGGACAGCCGTTGCCGCCGGCAGGTGTGGTCACCGGCCCGCGTTGCACGAGCTTGCCTGTCGTGCTCCGCGAGCCGGCGCAGCTTAACGCCGTGGCCGCTTGACGATTACGACCCCGCCTGGCGCATAGGCTGCATTTGGTCTGTAGTAGGGGTGCCGAATGTTCCCGGTGACCGTGGTCGGATTTGTGACGACAGGCGGCGGATTGACGCTGCTCGATTTCAACCGGCCTGCGGCATGAGCCTCCGCGGACAGGCCGACAGCGCACAAGGCGAGCGGCAGTGCCAAAGCGCCCTTGAGTGGTGCAAATTTCATGAATTGGATCCTTTACGACTTGCACCGCACGATTGCGGTGATGCCGCGTCATTAGCCTTGCCGAATCCGGCTGGGCTGTTCCCTTAGGAACGTCACTGGCCGGCTGGCGGCTGTTCTCTCGCCGCTGCGAAGGCAGCTCGGCTAGCCGCCTGGCGTGCGAGCCACAGTCTGCGTGTGACAGGGCACTGAGAGCGCCAGCGCCTTGTGCATCGCGAGTTGCCGCACTGCCTTGCGCGCCTTATAGATGCGCTCATGACAAACTACGAAAATCCGGGCCGTTACCCGCATGTGCGCCTGCGCCGCAACCGCAAGAGCGACTGGTCGCGGCGGCTCGTGGCCGAAAATGCACTTTCCGCAAACGACCTCATCTGGCCGCTGTTCGTGCTGGAAGGGAAGGGAGAGCGGCAAGCAGTCGCTTCGATGCCCGGTGTGGAGCGCCTGTCCGTTAATCTCGTTGTCGCGGCAGCGAAGGAAGCAGCGGCTCTCGGCATACCGGCGATTGCGCTTTTTCCCTACACCGATCCCAAACTGCGCACTGACGATGCGCGCGAAGCGTTCAATCCCGACAATCTCGTTTGCCGCGCGACGCGCGCGGTGAAGGACGCCGGCGTCGACATTGGCATCATTCTCGACGTGGCACTCGATCCCTACACCAGCCACGGCCACGACGGCCTGCTGATCGACGGCGAGATCGCCAACGATGCAACGCTCGATGCACTGGTGCAGCAGTCGCTCAACCAGGCTGCCGCCGGGTGCGATATCCTGGCGCCTTCGGACATGATGGACGGGCGCGTCGGTGCCATTCGCGTGGCGCTGGAAAGCGCAGGACATACCAACACGCAGATCATGTCCTATGCGGCGAAGTACGCGAGCGCATTCTATGGACCGTTCCGCGATGCCGTTGGATCATCATCGACGCTGAAGGGCGACAAGCGCACCTATCAGATGGATCCCGCCAATACCGACGAGGCCCTGCGCGAAGTGGCGCTCGACATTGCCGAGGGTGCCGACATGGTGATGGTGAAGCCCGGCATGCCCTATCTCGACATCGTGCGGCTCGTCTCAGAAACCTTCAAGGTGCCAACGTTTGCCTATCAGGTGTCGGGCGAGTACGCGATGTTGATGGCGGCAGCGGAAAAGGGCTGGCTCGACGGCGACAAGGTGATGATGGAGAGCCTGCTTGCCTTCAAGCGCGCGGGTGCGGCCGGAATTCTCACCTACTTCGCGCCTAGGGCCGCGCGAATGTTCAACGGGTAATACGCATTAGAGCGCGTTCAATTTTCAAGGGAACGGGAGCGTGCTCAATCCGTTTGTTTTGAGCATGCTTTTCACGCTGAACCGCTCCACACTTCAGCTAAACATGCTCTACCGCCGAATGCGGCGGCGAGTGATCGTAGTCTGCTGTTCTTCTGGCACCGCATCGGCACCGGTAGCAGCATCGCCTGGACGTTCGGCCGAGCCTGCGGCAGCTGCCTGGGCACCACCCTTGGGGTGCGAGCAGCCGGTCAACCAGATGTCGAAGACGGGATGCTCGACGGCATTTAGGCCAGGGCTCTCTGCGAACATCCAGCCGGTGAAGATGCGCTTCTGCGCACCCTCGAGTTCCTTTTCGTCGACCTCGACGAAGGATGTCGTCTTCGGCTGCTCGGTGGCGGGGCGCGAATAGCAGATACGCGGTGTCACTTTGAGGGAGCCGAATTCGACGGTCTGACCGAGCGGAACCTCCAGGCGTGAGATGCGCGCGGTGACCTTGTCGAGCGCTGCGAACACGGCAACATCGTTCTCGATTCGCTCCGCCTTGGCGGCTGTCGTTATGATAAGCAATGGGGCGACGAGCACAGGCAGGAGCGCGCATGCGGTGCGATGCGCGCCAATCCCCAACATCCCGTCACCGCTGCTCTTCATAACGGTCTTTCGCTTTGTTCCATTTCGTATCCAGGCTCAGCCTGGTGGCGGCGACCGGACAGCGACCGGATCCATTGCACTTGTTCAGCCGCCATCAGATCGTCGACATGGGCAGACCGAACGCGTCTGTACCCGACTGCATCGCGCCCAACTTGGGCGGCACCGTGACACCGACCTTGATGCAGGTGGGCCTACACCGCAACCGCCTCGACGCGCAAGCGCACATAATCCGCCGTCCAATTGCCGGCTTTGTCGCATAGCGAGGGCTTCAGCAGCGCCACGACCTCCGCCTTGACGGCATCCGCTTGATCCCCGAACTGGCGGAAGAACGGCGCCCGGAAGGTTTCAAGCCAGCCCTGCATTCCGGTCGGCAAAGCGGTGGGGCGGGGGTAGAGGCCAATTCGACGCACCTTGAAGCCGCCATCACGGAGCAGGCCCGAGTATTCTTCGGGTGTTGGATAGAACCAGGGTGCGGCGAGATCCGCATCGCCACCATGCCGATGAGCTGCAGCGCGCATGGCCGTGACAATGGCGGCAACATTGCCGTGTCCGCCAAACTCTGCCACCAGCCGGCCATTGGGCGTCAATGCCCGGCGCATATTTGCGATGGCGCGCGCGGGCTCTGTTACCCAGTGCAGGACGGCGTTGGAAAAGATCGCATCGAAGCTGCCGGAATAATCCATGGCAAGAACGTCCTGCCGGACGACATCGAGGCCGCGGGCGCGCGCTGCTTCAAGCAGGCTTTCGGAGGCATCGATGCCGACGACATTTGCCCCCAGATCGGCAAGACGCGCGGTCAACGCGCCATCACCACAGCCGACATCAAGGATACGCTCTCCCGGCTGGGGCGACAGCCACGCCAGCACATCTCCCGCCAGATCAGCCACGAAGCGCGCATTGCGCTCGTATGTGTCAGCTGACCAGATCTGTTTTTCTGCGAGCGACGACATCGGTCCGCGACCTGCCCGGGGCCGCCTACTCGGGCCGCCAGGGCTTGTAGTCGCCAGTGCCGTGCGGGCGATGCGGCTGCGCGGTTAGAATCGAGCCTTGAGGGCGATAAGCTTCGGCGGTGCCCGTCATGTTCGGCTGGTAGGGCTTTTCCCAGGGCTTGGGCTGGTATTCCTCCTCGGTGGGAGGCGTGTCGACTGTATAGTGCAGCCAACCGTGCCACTCCGGCGGCACCTTTGAGGCTTCAGCACCCTTCGGATACGTGACAAAGCGGCGGGGCTTGCCGACGGGGCCGGTGCCCGATTTCTGCTCGTAATAGCGATTGCCGAACGTGTCCTCACCGACGAAGCGCATCTTGCGCCAGATATAAAGGCGCGTGCCCCACGTATTGCCGTCCCACCAGCAGAAGAATTCCTTGAACAAGCCCATTGGCAATCGTCTCCCGGTTCATGCGGCTTAGCGGTGCGGCGCGCAGGCACATCATGGCGAGACGCGCAGCGCGTGAACCACTCCCGATTAACCGCTCTGCCGCCCTTCTGTCCATACGGACATAAGGCGCGGCCCAGATGCCACAGGGTCGGGTCCGGAATCGGTCTAGTGTGACCCCTGTTTGGCGCTCGGCCCGGCTTTGGCGCGCCTATCCACAGCGGCTGAAATATCACGACCCGCCGCCAGCCCCGGAATTACGGGGCTTATGAGCCACCAATTCACAAGTTGCCCACACCACAACATCTAGTGTTTGGTGGCATCTGCCACCTACAAGGATTGGTGACGAAGGGGGCGAATCGCCCTAGCTTGCAGACATTGGTTTGGGGTTGAGCGGGCGGTTGTGTCCCGTCGTCCTGCGCCGGTGGAGTAGATCGGCTGCGTTTCGCGCCGGTAAGCGTGTGTTTCAGTAGCGGCCCGCGTTTTGGCCGAAGCACCAAGTCCCAAAAAGATCTCAAAAGACGGCCTAGGGAATCCTGGCTGGCGCGTTTGTCGAGGGAGAAGCGCGCGCCGTTTCCCAAGCCTGAAGTAACGGACCGGGATGCCTTCGGGTGTCAGCGGACGGGAGTGTTGTGCCCTGTGTCAGCCATGCCGATGCGGCTCGATCCGCTGCGGCCTTTCAAAAGACTCTCAGACGCCAGAGGCGGGGATCACACATGAAAATCACGCGGCGCTTCACCGAAGCCGGAAAATCACCCTACGAGAAGATCGCTTTCCGGCGCGCCACCAGCGAAATCAAGAACCCCGACGGCTCGATCGTGTTCCGCCTGGAAGGCTTCGAAGTGCCCGAGCACTGGAGCCAGGTCGCCGCCGACATCCTCGCCCAGAAGTATTTCCGCAAGGCTGGCGTTGCCCGCCGCCTGAAGCGCGTCGAAGAGAACAGCGTGCCATCGTGGCTGTGGCGCTCGGTGCCTGACGAACGCGCGATGACCGACCTGCCCGAAGCTGAGCGCATGGGTGGCGAGAGCGACGCGCGCCAGGTGTTCGACCGGCTGGCGGGAACCTGGACCTACTGGGGCTGGAAGGGCGGCTATTTCTCTACTGAGGATGATGCGCGCGCGTTCTACGACGAGCATCGCTACATGTTCGCCATGCAGATGGCGGCACCCAACTCGCCGCAGTGGTTCAACACCGGTCTGCACTGGGCCTATGGCATCGACGGCCCGGGCCAGGGTCATTTCTACGTCGACTACCGCACGGGCGAGCTGACGCTTTCCTCTTCAGCCTATGAGCATCCGCAGCCGCACGCCTGCTTCATCCAGTCCGTCGAGGATGATCTCGTCAACGAGAACGGCATCATGGACCTTTGGGTTCGCGAGGCGCGCCTGTTCAAGTATGGCTCGGGCACGGGCACCAACTTCTCCTCGTTGCGCAGTGCCAATGAGAAGCTTTCAGGCGGCGGCAAGTCGTCCGGCCTGATGAGTTTCCTCAAGATCGGCGACCGCGCAGCCGGCGCCATCAAGTCCGGCGGTACGACGCGGCGCGCGGCAAAGATGGTCGTCGTCGACATCGACCATCCCGACATCGAGGAATACATCAACTGGAAGGTGAAAGAGGAGCAGAAGGTTGCTGCCCTTGTCACCGGCTCGAAGATCGCGGGCAAGCGCCTGAAGGCAATCATGAAGGCCTGCGTCAACTGCGAGGCCGACGGCGAGGACTGCTACGATCCTGCCAAGAACCCGGCCCTGAAGCGCGCCATCAAGGAAGCGCGGCGCGACGAGATCCCGCAGAACTACATCCTGCGCGTCATCCAGTTTGCGCGTCAGGGCTACAAGGACATCGCCTTCGACACCTACGACACAGACTGGGATTCTGAAGCCTACCTGACGGTTGCCGGCCAGAACTCCAATAACTCGGTGCGCGTTGCCGACGGCTTCCTCAATGCAGTTGAAAGCGATGGCACCTGGAACCTTACATCGCGTATCGGCGGCAAGGTGGTGAAGACCATCCGGGCGCGCGACCTGTGGGAACAGGTCGGCTACGCGGCATGGGCCTCGGCCGATCCGGGCATTCAGTTCCACACCACCATCAACGACTGGCACACCTGCCCCAAGTCCGGCGAGATCCGCGCGTCGAACCCGTGCTCGGAATACATGTTCCTCGACGACACGGCCTGCAACCTCGCCTCGCTCAACCTGATGTCGTTCCGTCGCGATGATGGCTCGTTCGACATCGAGGCGTTCGAGCATGCCTGCCGGCTGTGGACGATCGTGCTGGAGATCTCGGTGCTGATGGCGCAGTTCCCTTCGCGCCAGATTGCCGAACTGTCCTATCGTTTCCGCACGCTGGGGCTTGGCTTCGCCAACATCGGCGGCCTGCTGATGAGTGCCGGCATCTCATACGACTCCGCTGAAGGACGCGCCATCTGCGGTGCCATCTCCGCGATCATGACCGGCACCTCCTATGCGACCAGCGCTGAAATGGCCCGTGAGCTCGGCCCCTTCCCCGACTATGCCGAGAACGCCAACGACATGCTGCGTGTCATCCGCAACCACCGCCGCGCTGCAAAGGGCGAAACGGTCGGCTATGAGCAGCTTTCGACCGCACCGGTGCCGCTCGATCACGCCTCGATCAAGGACCTGGCGCTGATTGATGCCGCCACGGCCGCATGGGACCGCGCCTTGTCGCTCGGCGAGCATCACGGCTTCCGCAACGCGCAGGCGAGCGTCATTGCGCCGACCGGCACGATCGGCCTCGTCATGGATTGCGACACGACCGGCATCGAGCCCGATTTCGCGCTCGTCAAGTTCAAGAAGCTTGCCGGCGGCGGGTACTTCAAGATCATCAACCGCTCGGTGCCCGAGGCTCTGCGCACGCTCGGCTACCGTGAGAGCCAGATCGCCGAGATCGAAGCCTATGCGGTCGGCCATGGTTCGCTCGCCCAGGCGCCCGGCGTCAATCACTCGACGCTGAAGACGAAAGGCTTCACCGATGCGGCGATCGCGAAAGTGGAACAGGGGCTGAAGACGGCGTTCGACATCAAGTTCGTCTTCAACAAGTGGACGCTGGGTGAGGACTTCGTCACCGGTACGCTGAAGGTGCCAGCCGAGAAGCTCAATGATCCGAGTTTCGAGCTGCTGCAGCATCTGGGCTTCTCGAAGAAGGACATCGAGGCGGCCAACGAGCATGTCTGCGGTGCCATGACGCTGGAAGGCGCGCCGCACCTGAAGGCCGAGCATTTGCCGATTTTCGATTGCGCCAATCCGTGCGGCCGCAAGGGCAAGCGCTATCTGTCGGTCGAGAGCCACATCCGCATGATGGCAGCGGCACAGCCGTTCATTTCGGGTGCCATTTCCAAGACGATCAACATGCCCAACGATGCGACGGTGGAGGATTGCAAGCAGTCCTACATGCTGTCGTGGCGCCTGGCATTGAAGGCAAATGCTCTTTATCGCGACGGCTCAAAGCTGTCGCAGCCGCTCAACTCGCAGATACTCGGGGAGACCGAGGACGAGCAGGACGAAACGGCGGAGAAGCTGTTGGCGAACAACCCGCAGGCCAAGCGCGTGGAGATTGCCGCCGAGCGCCTTGCCCAGCGCGTGATGCAGCTCGAAGAGCAACTTCGCGTGGCGGAGAAGAACAACAACGTCCAGGAGCGCGAGAAGCTGCCGTCACGGCGCAAGGGCTATACGCAGAAGGCATCCGTAGGTGGCCACAAGGTCTATCTGCGCACCGGCGAGTACGACGACGGGCGTGTCGGCGAGATCTTCATCGACATGCACAAGGAGGGCGCCGCCTTCCGGTCGCTGATGAACAACTTCGCGATCGCCATTTCGCTTGGCCTGCAGTACGGCGTGCCGCTGGAAGAGTACGTGGAAGCGTTCACGTTCACGCGGTTCGAGCCTGCTGGCATCGTGCAGGGCAACGAGGCAATCAAGAACGCCACTTCGATCCTCGACTACATCTTCCGCGAGTTGGCTGTCTCCTACCTCGGCCGCCATGACCTCGCGCATGTCGATCCGCGCGAAATCGTCGGCGAGACGGGTCTTGGCTCATCGGATGCGGAAACAGATGAGGATCTGGCGCTCGGCGAACCGGCGCAGAAGCTCGTCAGCCACGGCCTTGTCCGCGGCATCGTGCGCATCGGCAATGGCAGCGGGCGCGGCAACGGTGGTGCTCATGTCTCCAACGCGGTGGCCGATCTGCAGTCAACCGCTGCAACGGCATTCGCCACGGACGGTTCGACCGCGCTCAAGACCTCGACGGAAGTGATGTACCAGCAGGCCACGATCACCAAGACCGAGGTGAAAGCGGCGACGCGATCCGTCGATGACCGCAGGCTGGAAGCACGGCTGCGCGGTTACGAGGGCGAAGCGTGCCACGAGTGCCAGAACTTCACGCTGGTGCGGAATGGCACCTGCCTGAAGTGCGACACCTGCGGCAGCACGAGTGGGTGCAGCTGATTACTTGGCGTCCTGGCGTCGGCGGCAATCAGGAAAGAGGAGCAATCTGGGATGACACGCAAGAGCCAGCCCTATCGCATCTTCAAGCTTTCGGTCTCATCATGCGCGACGGTTGCCGAGCGATTGTCGACGACGTCCGAAGGCCCGTTCGTCATCAGGGCGCAATCGCCATCGATGGCCCGGATGCTGGTATCGCTCAACTTCTCGAAAGCGAAGCGGCGCGGCACCGACACCAGGATTTCGTCCACGGTCTGGAGTGACTGCGGCGCCAACGAGTGTGTCGAGGTCACGGATTGGGACCATCAACGGCCGCCAATCCTGGTCGAAGGCGTCGACATCTCTCGGGCATGGCTCGACACCGATCGCATCGAGACGTCCGCCGGATGCCAGGCCGAAATGCTGTGGTGGCCGACGGGTGTTGCCGAGGAATGCCCGGTCTGAATTGTTTCTCGTACCTTCTCTCTCTTCTCTGCGTGTAGGTGAGTAACCTGATGTGAACCTGCCCCGGTGCGCCGTCTGGCTCCCCGGGGCTTTTTTGTGTGGCAGTAGGCGACGGCCTGCGCGTGCGCGTGGCGTGCCGCGTCTACATCAGCGGCTGCGATGTTGTATGCGCTTCTGATGCACCGAAAATACGTGGTCGATGTGCTCGAGGCTGGCCGAATTGCAACGCAGGTTTCACGTATCGTTGTGCAATGCACCGTGTTGCAGATCCCGTGGGCGATCTTCGCTTCCCCTGCCGGTCACGAATCAGCACAACTGACTGTTGCAATTCGCACAGCGCGAAATCCACAGTTTGTGCTGCCGTGTGGCGGTGGCCAACTGGGTGGAGTGTGCGCTTTCTGGAAACTCGGCCGTGGCGCCATAAACAGTGAAAACTACCGGAGGGATCTTATGAAGCCTCTCGATATGACTGATGACGTTTGGCGCTCGCTGCGCGCTCTGGCCGATTGGCCATACAGTGCAATTCCAAGCGAACACGCGGACAAGCTCACCTCGTCGGGATATGCGCAGGAAGGCCAGCGCGGCCTCACGCTCAGCCAGAAGGGCTGGCGAACACTCGTGCCAAGTCTTTGACCAACTCTTGAAATGCCGCAAACGCGGTAGAGCATTTCAGCGTTGCACATTGCAACCCGGGCGCTGGCCGCGCCCGGGTTTCGTGTTTTCGGCTCCGGCATCCGTAGTGCAGGCCGCTCATCCCGCCGCGCTGCGATTGCCAGTGCAGAGGCGTGCGCCGCCACAAAACCCGCGACAGTGCGTCCTGTCCCCCGTTCAGTGAATTGCGGGAAAAAGAGTTGACGCCTGCCTTTGTCTGGCCCGCCGAATCACATCAAGTTGCCCTGACATCCATGCGCGTCCGACCGATCTGCGGGTGCACCTTTAGTGATGGCGGCGCACATGGTTAGTCGCCGTGATGAGTAACGTCGCTTCAGTCCAGTAGGTTTCCGCGTCCAGTCCCGGTTCACACTTCAGCAATGCGAAATACGAACAGGACCGAAGCATGCTCTTCGACCGATCAGGGCCGCCCGGTGGCGAAATTCCCGCCGTGGCTTATCAACTTGCAGACCACCTCGATGCCGCGCTCGCTGCTGCCGAGGATCTGACAGCTGCGGGCCGCGAATGGGTGCCAGCAACATCGCCATCCGGTCATTTGCGAGCAGTACAGCTTGCTGCGGAGCGGCAGGTCATCGAGCGGGTACGCATGTTCGAGGCGGTGCTGATCGGCCGCGTCTTGAAGGCCCGCAAGCGTGCAAAGGTGCTGGCTGCGCATGAAGATGACTTTGCCGGCATGACGCGGCTGTTTGCCGGTGGCACGGCGGCGCTTGCCGATGCGGTGGAGGAACTGGGGGATTCAACCCGTTGCGACTTCGACACCGCGGACAGCCATATCGCCTACCTCCGCCAACGCGGTGTTGTCGCGGCCGATGCGCCTGACCTGCCGCCGGGGCGTGCCGTCACGATCGGCGCCGACGATTTCCTTGTCGCCGGACGCATCCCCCTGGCGCCGCTCACCGAGATGGTCATCGCATTCCTTGATGCGTTGGATGCGCACTACGACCTTTACCCGGACGATGATGGCGGGGGCGATGGCGGCGAGCCGAAACCGGCCTGGGCTGACGTGGTGCGCGCCGCTCGCGGCGAGACTTCCGATGCAGCGGGAGTGGATCGCGGCTGACATGCGGGTGAGCGGCTCAAGCGGCAATCGCCGCTTGAAGCAGGACTGACAGAGAGAGCGGTTGCCCGAGGAGCCCCCTTCCCTTCCGTCAGATCGCATGTGAATCAGGCAGCGAGTGCCATCTCCAGATCGTCGCTGCGGGCCCGGCCCGGCTGGCGGCCAGGGTCCGCGGCGCGATCGGCAGGCATGGGTTTCACAGCGCCCCTTACGGACCCAGTGTTGCCTTTCCGGGCTGACCGATGCGGCTGAGGCTGCACATACGCTGCTTGCTGCAACACCGCCCAGCTGGCAATGCGGGTTGCCGCGTGGGTGATGCGGGACGGCCCGATCACCACGACGTTGGATACGCGCGCGACGGCACGGCGCTGCCAGCCCAGCTCGGCACGCGATGCCGATGCTGGCGGTGCGCCCGCCAGACTGGCTGCGGCTGCCTCCTGCTGCGCTCCATAGGCTCGGTCGCGCGCATAGACCTCCTGCACACCGCGCGCCTGCCACAGCGGCACCGCCGCGATTTCGGCACGGGTATCACCCAGCATTGTCGTCGCCTTGGGATCGAAGTCTCGTGCCGCCAATGCTTCGATCATGGCGCCACGCGGAGTAAGCACGCGCGTTGTCTCTCCGGCTTGCGGCACAAGCAGCGATGCACCGCGAATCTCAGTGGGGTGGTTGATTGTCATGCCGACAGCGCCAGCAAGCTGCCCGAGTGCATCTTCATCTGCCGCAGCAACCTTGCGCACAGCACCGGTGGCACCGGGGGTTACGCCTGAGATGCGGACCACATCAGGCGGCAGCCGGCGGCGATCTGGCTTTGGTCCGGTCAGCGGAGAAAAACCAACGGGCATGGCGGGCGCATTCTGCCGGGAGATTTCGGCAACCTGGATAATTTCAGCTCCGATGGTTTCGGGCAGCTCAAGCGTCAGAGAAGCATGCACCTGCGCCTCGCCGAGGCTGGCGAACTTTCCGACATGACCTGGGACTGGCGCATATGTGCGGTTGCGGCTGTAGCGTGCTTCCTGCGCGCTCGGCGACTTGAGCACCGTTATTTCCACTCTGGCGACGCCGACCTTGCCTAGCCCGAGCCTGTGACCTGCGGCGCGCGAAAGATCGAGTGTGCGGTTGCCCCAATAGGGTCCAGCGTTGTTGATGCGAACGATGGCGCTCTCGCCATTCTTTGGATTGCGCACCAGCACGATGGTGCCATCAGGATAGAGCGGGCTTGCCGCAGTATTGGTCTCGCCGGGACGGAAGGCTTCTCCGGAAGAGGTGAGCCCGCAGGGGTTGTATGGATCGCGCCTGCAATCATCGTAGAACGACGTAACGGCCATGGTTGGCTTGCCGATGGCCACCCGCGTCTGGGGAAGCGTCATGACGCGATGGCAAACGCCATTGAAGCAATAGCGCGCACCGGGCGATTTCGCCGCTGCTGGAGTGCCGCCGAACGTGGAGATTGACACCGCGAGCATGATAATCGGCAGGACTGAAGGATGGCGCGAACGGCACAAGCCAACTCGCGCACGCGCGTGCGTCCGGGATTTCATTGATAAGGGCTCCCCTCGTGTGCCGCTGGGTTGCTACCCCTGCGGCCTGGCAGGCTCGTCGCAACGAGGTGTGGCGCTGCCCTCCCACGCCAGATCCAAAAGGCCAAAAAGCGCAGCCCTTCATGCACCAAGTTAACGAGGTGCACCTACACTGCGAGGGACAATGTGGCTAGACCGAGTCGCCGACGAGTCGCGCTACAGGATGTCGCAGGCGCGAAGGGCAGCCTCGAGATGGCGGGCCGCAGTTGCGAGCTTAGCCTTGTCGCGCGAGCGCAGGACGAGGTCCACCTGTGCATAGCCGTTGGCGTAGCTTGGATAGCTGCCCATGCTGACGTCGGGATGCAGGTCCTGCTGAGTGGCAAGAATCTCGGCGATATCTCCTTCCGCGCGGTTCAGCGGAATCGAGACCGACTGCATCGGCTGACCCGTGCGCAGATATTGGGTCGCATCCTGCAGCATTGCCTCCATGACGGAGGGGACGCCGGCCATCACGAACACATTCTCCATCATGAATCCAGGGGCCGCCGAAATGAAATTCTTGATGAGCGTCGCGCCGCTGGGAATGCGGGCCATGCGGCGGCGCGGAGGTGTCAACGGCACGCCCCGGCGCTCGCAATGAGCCGCCAGCAGCGCCAGCGCCATCGGGTCCTCGCCGACAGGCACCCCGAACGCAGCGGCGACGGCATCTGCCGTGATGTCGTCATGGGTCGGCCCGATGCCGCCGGTGGTGAAGACATAATCGGCGCTTGCCCTCAGCGCATTCACCGCCGCGACGATGGCGGCCTTGTTGTCTCCGACGATGCGCACCTCAACGAGATCGATGCCGATCCCGGTCAGATAGTCGGCGATGGTGCCGATGTTCCTGTCCTTGGTGCGCCCCGACAGAATCTCATCACCGATGACAAGCACCGCCGCAGTTATGGGGGCGGATGCCGATGCTGGATCCATTGATTCACCCGCAGCTGCCATCTGGCCGGTCTCGTCCGACACGCCCGTCCTCCTCGTTCTGGTGTGCAAAGTCTAGCACCCGATTGCAACGGGTGCACACTGTCCGTTGCAACGCCCACGCGATCAATAACCACGCTCTTGGTGCGGAATGCGGCAGTGCGGCGTTGGGCGGCCATTATTCCGCAAACGGATACCGCCGCATGACTTGCTCTTTTGTTTCTCTATTGCATCGCCTAACTTCCCTGCCATGAAATTCGCTTCTCCCCTCATCCGCGGACGGCTCGTCAAGCGCTACAAGCGGTTCCTCGCCGATGTCATTCTCGACGACGGCTCAACCATCACTTGCACATGCCCCAACACCGGCTCGATGATGGGGCTGACGATGCCGGGCAGCGTCGTGTGGCTTTCGCAAAGCGACAGCCCGACACGCAAGTATCGCCACACCTGGGAGATGCTGGAAAACGATCTGGGCGATGGCGCAACGCTTGTCGGCATCAACACCGGCCACCCCAACAAGCTCGTTACCGAGGCGATCGAAGCGGGAAAGGTCGCCGCACTCAAGGGCTATCAAAGCCTCAAGCGCGAACAGAAGTATGGCGCCAACTCGCGCATCGACATCCTGCTGGAGGACGAAGCAAAAGGCCGCGCCTACGTCGAGATCAAGAACGTGCATCTCATGCGTGCCTCGGGTCTTGCCGAATTTCCCGACAGCGTCACGGAGCGCGGCGCCAAGCACCTGCGCGAGCTTGCGCAGATGGTGAGCGAGGGTCATCGCGCGGTCATGCTGTTTCTGGTGCAGCGCGCCGATGCCAAGAGCCTTTCCCTGGCCGGCGACATTGACCCGGGATACGCAGCGGCCTTCGCGGCTGCGACAGCGGCGGGGGTGGAGGCACTGGCCTATCGCTGCCGGCTGACGCCTGACGAGATCGTCGTCGACAAGAAAATTCCGATCAAGGCGGTTTGATCGCCGTGCCCGCAAGTGGGCTTGCCGCCTAATGGAAGGTTGGCGGTTTTGGCACGGCAAGAGGCGCGAGGGATTTAAGCCACCATCCAGGGCACCACACGGGCTGCCATCGCTGGTCGGCGGCGCCGGGGTGACAAACCGGGCTTCCAGCGCCACATTACCCTTCATCTGCGGGTCTTCTGCGAGCAATTAGATATTGGCCTGCAGGTTCGTCACAACCTGTGGTTCGCAGGGTCAGCCCCCGCAGAGCCGGGGCCACGACCCAACCGCGCAAATAGTGCCGGCCAGCGGACGCCTCGCGCTCACCATCTCGTGAAGGACCGGGCCGTAATACCCGGCTGCCGCCGCACGTAAGACTGAACGAAGCCCATACGGAGGACAATGAGACGATGATTACTCGCCGAGCATTTGCCGCCTCCTCCCTTGGTGCGCTGCTGGGGGCCGGTGTAACCGCAGCAAGCCGCGCCATGGACAGCCAGAGCAAGGAGACGTTTGCCGTGACCAAGACGCCGGATGAGTGGAAGAAGATCCTGACACCCCAGCAGTACTACGTTCTGCGCGAGCACGGCACCGAGCGCGCGGGCACGAGTCCGCTCGACAAGACCTATGCGCCGGGCGTCTATCACTGTGCGGGCTGCGGACAGGCCCTCTACTCGTCGGAGAACAAGTTCAACAGCGGGACAGGCTGGCCGAGCTTCTACCAGGCGATCGACAACAAGGCCGTGGGCACCAGCACTGACAAGAGCTTCTTCATGGTGCGCACGGAGGTGCATTGCTCCAACTGTGGCGGCCACCTTGGCCATGTGTTTGACGACGGGCCGAAGCCGACGGGACTGCGCCATTGCATCAACGGCGTGGCACTGAAGTTCGAGCCCAAAGCCGGCACCTGAAAACCCAAGCACTGACAGGACAAGAAATGCACATGCGGGAACGATTGATCTTCGTGCTTGTGGGTGGTGGCCTGCTCCTGACAGCGCTGCTTTCCTCGTTTTCGGGAACGGGACGGGTTGCCACCGCGCAAAAGCCGCCGCCACCTAAGCCGGAGGTGGCGGCAACCGTTGATGCCACCAAGACCGAGGTTGCGACTTTTGCAGCTGGCTGCTTCTGGTGCGTCGAAGCTGATTTCGATTCAGTACCGGGCGTTCTGAAGACGACGCCCGGCTACACTGGCGGGCACTTCAAGAACCCCACCTACGAACTCGTTGCGACAGGTCTGACCGGGCACACTGAGGCATTGGAGGTCGTCTTCGACCCCAGCAAGGTCAGCTATCGGCAGCTGCTCAAATGGTATTGGCGCCATGTCGATCCTACCGATGCGCGCGGGCAGTTCTGCGACCGCGGCAATGAATACAGGCCAGCGATCTTCGTACATTCCGAAGAGCAGAAGAAGCTTGCCGAAGCCAGCAAGGAGGAACTGGAGAAGAGTGGCGTTCTCGATCGGCCGGTGGTCGTCAAGATCGAGGATGCGGGGACTTTCACCGTCGCCGAAATGGAGCATCACGACTATTACCTGAAGCATCCGCTGCGCTACATGTTCTATCGCGCGGGCTGCGGGCGCGACCAGATCCTGAAGCGGGTGTGGAGCAAGGCCAGCGGCTAATACAGACTTGGCGCACAGGACGTTTCACCTTGCAGCTGGATGCATACAGAAAAAGGGGCCTTGCAGGGCCCCTTTTTTGAATGCGTCATGCCATCGAGTGCAGACCGAACATGTTGCCCTCGCTATCCCGGCAGAGAGCTATATGGCCATATTGCCCGATCGAGAATTTGGGCCGCTCAATAGTGCCGCCTGCCGCCTCGACCCGCGAGGATTCCACCGCACAATCCTGGCAGGTGAAATAGACGATCGTGCCGGCCATACCCTGCGGCACACCAACCATTTTCACGAGTGCTCCGGTCGCCCCGCCATTGGCAGGATTTCCAGGGAAGAACATCATTTCCATGTCCATTCCCGAGGGCGCCGGCGTTGATTTCAATTCGGTGCCGAGCACGCGCTCGTAGAACTTCTTCGCTCGGTCCAGGTCAGCGACATAGATCTCGAACCAGATAACGGGATTGTAGTCCAATGCGGTGCCTCCAATCTCTGACTCGTCAGCGCTTTCACTCGATGGCGAGACGGCCGCAGACCGAACGCCCGCGGCCGCAACACTCGCATTCAAGCCGCTGCCGGCTTGTGCTGGGCCAAGACATGATCGGCCAGCTTGCCGGTCAATTCGGCCAGATGATCGAAACTCGCCGTGAATGTACCCACGCCCGCAGTGAGCGAGCGTAGTTCGACGATCAGATCCTCCATCTCCGCCTGTGGAATGTGGGCCTGCACGACGTCCCAGCCCGGCCAGCCCTCGCGCGCATCGAAGCCCAGGATCTGTCCGCGCCGCTGCGGAATGATGCCGTTGATGCGGGCGGTCGCCTCTGTCGGGATCTGGATCTCGACGGCCATCACTGGCTCAAGCAGCACGGGGCTGCATTTGGGCATGCCGTCGCTCATGGCAATGCGCGCGGCCTGGCGAAACGCCATGTCGGACGAATCGACTGTGTGGAACGATCCGTCCTTCAAGGTCACGGCAATATCGACGACCGGAAAGCCCAAGGGGCCTTGCTGCATGAAGTCCTTTACCCCAATCTCGACAGAGGGAATGAACTGCTTGGGGATCGCGCCTCCGGTGATCTTCTCGTCGAACTGGAAGCCATCGCCGCGCGGAAGCGGCGCGATGTCGACCAGCACATCGCCGAATTGGCCATGGCCGCCGGACTGCTTCTTGTGGCGGCCGCGGATTTCGACGTTCTTGCGGATCGTTTCCTTGTAGGGGATGTGACGCTTCTCGCGCACCACGGGCACTGCGAACTTGCGCTCCAGGCGTTCCAGCGACACGCGCATGTGCATCTCGCCCTGCCCCAGCAGCAGCAACTGGTGCGTATCCTGGCTCTGTTCGACTGAGAGCGAGGGATCTTCCTCGACGAGTTTATGGACGGCGCCCGTCAGCTTCACCTCGTCCTTGCGATCCTTCAGTCCCAGTCCCACGCCGAAGACGGCATAGGGCGGCACCGGCGACGGCACCTGGACGATGGAATTCTTGCCCGTCGTGATGGTCTCGCCCGACCGCATGTGCTCAAGCCTGCCCAGCGCAACCGTGTCTCCGGCGGCGGCCGTGCCGCGCTTCTTGGGCTCTTCGCCCACCATGGTGAAAATGCCTGATGCACGCTCCTCGCGACCATCTGCGCCCGTAAGGGTGGCGCCGTCCGGGATCTCGCCGGTCAACACTCGCGCAAACGAAAGCTTGCCACCGTGAGTGGTGTGAAGTGTCTTGAAGATAAAGGCCGACTGCGATGTCGTTTCCAGTTTCAGCCGGCGCGCGGTGGCGTCAACGAATGGCACTTCGTGACGCAGCGCCTTCAGAAGCCTTGAAATGCCATGACCGTGTGAGGCTGAACCGAGCATGACCGGGCAGATCAACCCTTCCGACAATTCCCGCGCCAAATCATCGAATATGCGATCCTTGGGCGGCTCGATGTCGGAGAGAAGCTCCTCCATCAAGGCATCGTCGTAATCGGCCAGCTGCTCCAACATATGGAAGCGTGCTTCGTGCTCGCGATCACCATCCTTTTCCGGAATCGACACGATCTCTGAGACCGCATGCTCGCGATAGACGTAGGCGCGTTCGGATGCCAAATCGATAAAGCCGGTCGCGACGCCGTTTTCCCAGATGGGGATCTGGCGCAGGACCAGCGGCTTGGTGCTCGCCGGCTGCAGCATCGGGATGATCTCGCGGACGGGCGTCGATGAAATGTCGATCTTGTTCAGGAACAGAAAGTGGGGGATGCCGCGATCCTCAAGCTGCTTGAGGATCAGCTGCAGCGAGGGCACTCGCTTGGGATCGGGCTCGCAGACGACGATCGCCGCGTCACATGCCGTCAAGGCCAGAGCGCTCTCGTGCTGGAATTCGATCGAGCCTGGGCAGTCGATGAACGTGAAGCGATCACCCAGGAACTCAGCATCAGCCATGTTGAGGGACACGCTCATGCCGTGGGCCCTGGCTTCAGCACTGGAATCGCCGACAGTGTTGCCGTCCGTTACCGTGCCGGCACGGGTGATGGCGCCGCACCGCTCCAGGATCGCCTCAAGCAGCGTCGTCTTTCCGGAAAGATAGGGGCCAATAATTGCAATGGCGCGGGCCGAGCGACCCGCGCCGGATGGGGCGCTTGTGGCGCCATTCGAGTTGTCGCCATTTCTGGACATTGTATTCACTCCCCTGAACCAGCCCTTTATGGGTCCGGCCGAGCCTTCGGCACCTGCAAGCAGGCTGGCGTTCGTGCTTGCAGCCGCTGGTCGTGGCGCGGGCCGTTCACGATGGTTCAGCGGCGCACCCGCGCAACCGTGCCCCCTTCTCGGCAGGACGCACGGCAGCGTTCATGTTCGCGCCGACGTTGATGCGAGGCAAGGAGTTTGCGGCCAACCGCTTCGCTTGGGGTTGCTGGACCGGGGAATGACGCTTCCGGGTTGGAGCTACTACCGCCGCTGCGGCAAGCGAGGCGGCGCACGGCTGATGCTGGACGCGACGGCAGCTGTGTGCCGATGCCTTGCAGTGCGCGCGAAGCTCACGTTCACGTTACCAGGAGCCACCCGCAGAGATCTCCGGTTTGTCATCTGAATGACATGCCCGTGTGGGAGATTTGAGCCTGATCTACGCGACCAAACACGAAGCAACCGCAAGTGTGCAATGCAAAGTCTTCGGTGGGTGCAGCCTTGTGCGATGCAGCAATTCTACTGCCGATTGCTTGTGCCGCGCAGCATTCATTTAAAGATCGCGAGAACAACGGAAAAATAACTTGACGTGCGTCATGCTTGCATCATCATGAACAAAGCGTTCTCTCGGGAGTTCACCTGGGGTTCGAGTTGGGTTTCGGTGGAATTTTGCCACGCTGACAGCTTGAACGTGAGGGCGGGACGCTAGGTACGGAAAGGCGTTGACGATGAAAATGAAATCGCTTCAGTCGGTCGCCCACGCTGCGGGCTACGCAATGGCCCCGTCGGAGGAGCAGTTCCATGCACCCGATGGCATGACGACACGCGCCTATTCGGCAAGCGAGCTTTCATTGCGCGAAGCGCCGCAACGCGCATCCGTACCTGCATTGCCGGCACCGCGCCGGGAGGGCATGGCCGAGTCTTGGGTGAAAACCGTACTCGGCAGCGTGTTCGCCGGTCGCGCAACGGCCTAGCACAGGTCCGAAAGCTCTCGAGACCCGCTAAAAGGGGCTGGCCAGGGACTATCCCTCGCACGGCCCCTTTCGATTCCAGAGTGCGCGGCTTGCCCAACCTAATGCTATTTGATCGTAGCGTCGGCAAGGCGAGCAACCAAAGTTCCCAAGGTGGCCGCCTCGGTCGTTTTGGGTTTTTCTAGAGCTTCGGTGCAGGCTCGCGCGTGGTCGCCAACTGGGTGCTTGGCCCCTCACCACCCACCTCCGCACATACGCGGGGCGCCGCAGGGGCCCGCTGCAGTACAATGCTGGTTATGGCCGATGGAGATTGGCTCATGCTCAACGACTTGGGTTGATAGGTTTGGTCGCAGCCCCCATCTGACTTGATGTACACGAAAACTGCTTTCCGCGCACACTCGTGCATGGCATCTCAGCCTGACTTCCCCAGAACGACTGAAGGAGCATTTCATGACTCGACTGACGCTTGCAGCTCTCGTTGCTTCAACGGCAATTCTGGCGACGACCGGCTTATCAGCTGAGAACCTGGAAGCGATCAAGGCGCGCAAAGCGCTGCTCAAGGAAATGGCTGACGCCACCAAGGAACCCGGGGCCATGTTGAAGCAGGAGAAACCTTTTGATCTTGCTGCCGTGAAACAGGCCCTTGCCAAGTATCAGGAGAATGCTCCCAAGATCGCCAAACTCTTTCCTGAGGATTCCAAGACGGGCGGAGATACAGAAGCGCTCCCTGCGATCTGGGAAAACAAGGACGACTTCGTGAAGCGCTACGAAAAGCTGGCGGCCGATGCCAAGGCTGCGGAGGCGGCAATCACGGATGAGTTCTCGTTCATGGACGAATTCCCCAAGGTCGCGGGTAATTGCGGCGGCTGTCACAAGAAGTATCGGCAGGAGAAGAACTAGGGGCGCATTGCAGGCGGCGACACAGCGCTCGCCGGCCTGCTCTGCCTAACTGTAGGAGCGCATTTCCAACCTGATTGTCCCGCAGCGCTGTGGAAAGGCTTTCAACTTGGCGGGGTTTTCAGCGAGAGAAACTGGTGGAACAGCGAGTGATCCTCGAAAATGTCCACGCCTGCCAGCGTTTTCAAAATGTAGAACCCGAAGATCATGGCGATGAGCGCCGTCGTCACCAGGCCGCTTATGAGCACTGTCACCATCAAGGACTGCCGGGAGAGGCGGTTTTGCCCCTCGTGTTCGAGCCGGCTCTTCGAGCGCCGTTCGGTTCCCGCCAAGAATCGCATGTAGTAGCGTTTGCCGAAAAACGGCACGCTGACTCGCAGGTCGGCTTTATGATAATCGGGCCGTGGACGAGAGCGCGTGATCGCCACTTCAAGGGCTGCCAGATGTTGTGGCGTGAATTGCGCGCGCGCTTTCGTGGTCATCGCGCCCAGCAGGCGCTGCAATTCAGGTGATTGCTCGAACTGGGCTATGAAGCCGGACTGATCGCTGAAATGCGGAGCCAATGCCGGCGCCTGACCGGATCGTGGCGATTGCCGCCCCGGCCCCGTGGCTATGCCACCCGCAGTTTCTTGAAAATCACCATATGGCCATGTGGTGTCGGTTGCGAAGCCGGACATCTCCCATCACTCCGAGGAAACGAGCCACAATGAACACGCACAATCATTGTGTCGCCCCGCGAAACGCGATGGCCAACCACCGGATCCCTGGCTGCCTTGATGGCAGCGGATCAACTCGGCTTGGATCAATCATCCCATTGCAATCTTAGCGAGTCGTGAAGCGGAAACCTAAATTTGGGCCGGTGTGCTGCAGCAGCCGTCTTGTATCGGCACGACGGCCGCTCAGGATGCATCGTTGTATTGGAGCTGTGCAGCTGGACGACGACGCCTTGCTGCCCAAAAATGAAAACCGGCAGCCCTGGTTTCAGAACCGCCGGTGGATTGAAGTTTGCGGGGCGAAGCGAATACGCTCAAATTGCCTACTTCAGGTTTCCGCAGAAGCGCTGGATGCGCTTGCATGCTTCTTCGAGCGCCTGTGTCGAAGTCGCGTAGGAAATGCGGAAGGCGGGCGAGCCTTCGAATGCGGCGCCGTGTACGCAGGCAACGCCTTCTTCCTCCAGCAGCGCGGTGACGAAATCCTCGTCATTGGTGATCTTCTTGCCAGACGTCGTCGTCTTGCCGATGGTGCCTGCGCACGACGGATAGACGTAGAACGCGCCCTCGGGCTTCGGGCAGGTGATGCCGTTTGCCTGATTGAGCATGGCGACGACCAGATCACGCCGCTCGACGAAAACCTTGTTGTTTGCGGCAATGAAGTCTTGCGGACCGTTGAGCGCCTCGACACCTGCCCATTGCGTGATGGACGTCGGGTTGGAGGTCGACTGCGACTGGAGTTTGCGCATCGCTGCAATGAGCTTTTCGGGACCGCCTGCATAGCCCAGCCGCCAGCCGGTCATGCAGTAGGCCTTCGACAGTCCGTTGATGGTCAAGGTGCGATCGTAAAGCCCGGGCTCGACTTGCGCGGGGGTATAGAACTTCAGCCCGTCGTAGATCAGATGCTCGTACATATCGTCTGTCATCACCCAGACGTCGGGGTGCTTCAGCAGCACGTCGGTGAGCTTCTTGATGTCCTTGTCGGAATAGGCCGCACCGGTCGGGTTCGACGGCGAGTTGAACAAGAACCACTTGGTGTTGGGTGTGATCGCCTTTTCCAGATCCTGCGGCTGCAGCCGGAAACCGTTCTCCATGGTGGTGGGAACGAAAACGGGCTTACCGCCCCCCAACAGCACGATGTCGGCATAGGAAACCCAGCACGGCGACGGGATGATAACCTCGTCGCCCGGGTTGAGCGTGGCCAGCAGCGCATTGTAGAGCACCTGCTTGCCGCCGGTTCCGACAGAAATCTGGGCGGGCTTGTAGTCGAGGCCGTTGTCGCGCTTGAACTTGGCGCAGATGGCGGCCTTCAGCTCTGGAATGCCGTCGACGTCGGTGTACTTGGTGTAGCCCTTGTCGATGGCTGCCTTGGCGGCGTCCTTGATGTTCTGCGGCGTATCAAAATCGGGCTCGCCTGCCGAAAGGGAGATGATGTCCCGACCCTCGGCCTTCAATTGGCGTGCCTTCGTCGCCACCGCGATCGTTGCGGAGGGCTGGATACGGTTGAGGCTCTCGGCGAAGAAGCCCATGACATGGCACCTTTCAATTGTTGGGCGCAGGCGAGCGCTGGTGTTCCGGCAGCAAATTTGCGGCGCGGAAGCTACGCGCTCAAAGCGCAATTCGCAAGCGGGCCAATCATCCAAGCGCCCATTGCGCAGGCGCTCATCCACCTCACAAGCGGCGCGCGAGAGAACCCGCCATTCTCGTCCAGGGGCCGAGGCCGACAACGGCAGAGCGATTCGCCCGTTGACTGCTATTCGCGGCATTTCCACTCTCGTTGCCGCATCACAACATCGGATTGGCAATTCCGTTTTGCCGCGAGAAATGTCGTTCCTCGCCATATTTGCGGCCCAACGCAGCCACAACAGGCCGCTCTGATGCCTCTCGCACAGCGACAACGCGGTCGCGCTTGATGCCGAGAGGGACTGACATGCCGATATCGAGCCGCCGGAATGCACGCGATGCCACGCCGAGGCGATTTCGCAGATCCTGGGGCATAGCTGGCGATATCGCCCTCGGACTGATTGGTTTCGGGCTGATCGTGCTGGCGACGGCCGGCATTTCACAGCACGGCCAGCCCTCGTTCCTGGGTTCCTCCGACCGGTTACCTATCGCCGGAACCCTGATTGACCGCGGTATGCTTGCCAGCCGCGATGTCTTCATCCTGGGGCCCGGCAAGTCGATGGTCGCCGCCCCGCCGGTACAGACCCCACCCCCTGCCGGGGTTCTGGAGCGAACCAGCCTGCCAACCGCCATTTTCATTCTAGCGGGCGCTTTTGCGGCGATTGTCGCCTTCAATCTTTGGTTCCTGAGACACCTGGGCCGTGTGTTCGCCTCCCCACGGGCAGGTGCGTGGGGGAGGGGCTAGGCTCCACCGGGGCCAGCAGGCTCTTCCCCCATTTCCGTCCTCGGCATGGTTTGCGGCGCTGCCCGTCCACACTATATTGAGTCCTGTCCTAGAAAATCTCAGTCTGCGTAACAGGTCGAACCCGCACAACGAGGCCCTTGCGATGCCGACAACAGAGACGACCGCCGTCAAGCCAACCGAGAGCGCCGACAACCGCCCGTTTCGAGCCGTGGCCGCGCCTCCGCTGGCGGCACTCAGTGTTATCGGTATCGGGCTCGCGGGACTGGCATTCGCCGTGGTGACCAGCGGGCTGCAGTTCACGCAATCGTTGGAAGCGGCGCTGGCGGCCCAGACGCAGCCAACCACTGTGGACAACGGTGGACGTGGAAGCCCGGCCATTGCCCACAGCACACCGGTTTCAGGGAGCGAATCCTACTGGCTGGACAGCGGGCGTGCCGCAAACTCCATCCAACCGGCGACCTGGAGCGGGCGTACCCTCGCCCCGGGAGACCGGCTACAAGTTGCCGGCGGCAATACGCAAAGAATTCTTGAGATTACTGATGTTCGTCAGCTTCCGGCCGCACCCGCCGCGGCGGCAAGCCCCGGCGAAAAGACACCACAAGCGTTGCTGCTCATAACGCTACGCGACGTGCAAAGCCCCGATGCGGTGCCGATGCGATTGCTGGTGGACGCGGACGCCCCCCTCGCGGGACTGGCGCCGCTTGGCCGCTCGCAACATCGCAATCTTTAGCCACCGGCGCGTCTCTTCGCGGCGAGTGGGCTGCTGGCAGACGCTTGGTTCGCTGGACAGTGATGGATTGGCAATAATGGCGTCATCCGAAAGGCATGCTATCGTGGCATGAGATTTCGGCTCAGCTCTGCTGCAATCAGATTTCAGCTGGCGGTACTGGGTGCATAGCGATCTCGGAGAGACCTCATGCGGCTTAATCCGCCGACTATCGTGATCTTCCTCATCTCGCTTGTCATTGCCATGCTGGCGGTGGTGACCAAGCTCGGGGTGATTCACGTTCCGCGCTACCTGCCGCACCAGGAATTCTGGCTGGCGATTGTTGCCTACATCGTTTTGATGACCGGTACGGTGGTGCGAGGGCTGTGAGGGCAAGAGTTCCGGCGCTACCAGGCGATCGGCTTCATATCGCGGAAGAAGCCACCTGACGGTCCATCCTCTTCCAATGTTGCCAGCCAGACTGCGGTTTCCGCGCCCTGCTCAACGCTGCGGTTTGCCCCAGGCCCGCCCATGCTGGTCCTAACCCAACCTGGACACATCGCATTGACCTTGATCGGCTGACTGGCCAGTTCGGCCGCCATGACGCGCGTCAAGGCATTGAGTGCAGACTTCGACAGCCGATAGCCAGCATGACCTCCACCCATTTCGGACAGCTGCCCCATGCCCGACGACACATTGACGATTCGGCCATAGCCCTGCTGCTTCATCAAGGGCACGGCGGCCTGGATCAGACAGAGTGGTCCCAATGTGTTGATACGGAACGTCTGCTCGACTGTATTGGGGGAAACCGAAAGCGCGCGCTGCTGACCGGTCTCTGTTGTATCCAGAAAAACGCCAGCGTTGTTGACCAGAACATCGAGCCGTCCAAACATCGCGGCAACGTCGCTCACGGCCTTGGCGCAGCTTGCAGGGTCGGCCACATCAAGCGCGATGACCGGCACTTCCAACCCTTCAGTCCGCAGTTCGTCGGCGGCCTTCTCGCCCTTGGCCGTGTCGCGCGCACCTAATGCGACCATCTGGCCCAGGCGCGCCAGTTGGCGGGAGATTTCCAGGCCGATGCCGCGGTTGGCACCGGAAACCAGTGCGACGCGCATATCCGTCATTTGTTCTTCCCACCGCTAACGCCAGTACGAAGACACCTTAGCTGGCGGACGCTTCATGACAACCCTTGCCGGCCCGGCACATGCATCAGGGGGCGAATGCGATCACTTCGGAACGCTCGTTCACACAAAATAAAGACATTTGGTGCGCGTCGTTTTCCAATATCCCGTTGCCTGATGTTTACTATCGTTTCAACTGTCGGCGTCATTATCAATCCGATGTTTTCCAACTGTTGCGACGTTGGACGGCGAATTGGCATGACGTGAATTCACCGAAACGAAGAGTATTCTTGAAATGAGTTTTGGCAAACGCACGCGCGAAGCTTCGGGTTGGCACGAACCTGTGACCTCCAACCCGAATATTGCCGCCGTCATAAATGGCGGACCACGCAAGGCATCCAGGAATGGGGTTGGCTTGGTTCCCCTCGCGACCTTGATCGGTTGCGTTTGCATTGCCGCTCTGGTCTATGGGCTCAATGGATCGGCAACCGGCTCGATAGGCGCGAAGCAATCGGCCAAGCCCGCGGAAAGCGGCATACATAGCAGGACTCGCTGACAACCGGCTCGGACCAAGGACCGTGCCAATTCGTTGCGCGCGGCCGCGACGACGAGCTGTCTGCACCCTGGCGATCAGCCTTCCCGTGCATGCAAGTCCGAGGTGGCGCCACTTCAATCCGTTCGGCAAGCAGAAACGGCCCCGCATATGATGCGAGGCCGCTTGCGCTTGTCTCATGCCCGCCGCTGGCGGGTGGTTTTTAGGATCAGCTCTTGGCTGGAGCCTTCTTGGCGGCCTTCTTGGCGGCGCGCAGGCAGCTGGCGCGGAATTTCTTGCGCGCCTTGCCCTTCAGGCTCTTCGCATCGGCTTCCTGCGAGCACTTGATCGATGCTTCCGAACGCGGCGTTGCAGCCTTGGGTGCCTTGGGAGCGGGTGCCGCCTTTGCGGGAGCCGGCGTCGTCTTTGCGGCGGCGGGCTTGGCTTCCTTGGCTACGGCGGACTGCACGAGAGCGGGGGCGGAAGAAAGCAGCGCGGCAACTGCGACCGCAGACAGCGTGGATTTAATGGACATGGACGTGTGTTCCCTGAAGTGGGTTCGACCCGACAATCGAGCCGGCTACCCGATCACGGCGCGAATCGAGCGCCGGATGCGAGGCGTTTGCTCCGAGCCAAGGCGAATGTCCATTGCTCAAATTGCATGGCATCGGACGGAGGAATGCGATGCAAGCATTGCAGAATTGTTTGTGCCCGAAGCAATGCGGGCCTTGCCGCAACCATTTGAGTTCAAATGATAAACGCCTGATGACTAGCAACAGCCGGAAGCGCCAAGCAAAAAGCCCTATACAGAGCGATATGGTTAAAGGATAGTTAACGGCATTGGTGCGGTTGGGCGTTGTGTTGGGGGGCGTGATGGAGTGCGGGGGCGGACTTCTTTGTGAAATTGCGGGGTGGCTGCAGCACCACGGCGAAGAAGTCAAAGAAGCGGCAAAACCGGTTGCTGTCTTTTTCAATATCCAGCTTGCACCCCTGTCCCCTATTTTCGCGTGGATAGGCCACAACATCGAATGGGTCATCGCCCTTGCCAGCCTCTCGTTCGGCATTTGGCGCTGGTGGGTCTACCGCGAAGCGATCCTGCACGAACGGCTCCGTGCTTTCATCACCGACAGCGACGCGCGTCTCGACCCCACTTATCGCGATGTCGTCCGCGTACTCAGCCGTCCAGACAGGCGGACAAAACTGCGGCAGCCCGCTTATGCTGGCGAGCTTGCAAGCGTGCTGAAGCGAAATAGTTGGGAACCCGTCTTGCGCATGGAAGGCGGAACGCATTTTGTTGAGCGCCAACTCACCAGCGCCATTCGGTCAATCGATAATCGTATCGAGATTGCGCAAAGTTCTTTGACCTCGCTTCGACAGCAGCGGGCCGCAGCCGAAACGATCACAGCCGCGATCGCTGCCAGCCGTGCGGCGCGGACTCGTGATCCGATTCGTGCGAAACGCCTCGATCGGGATGCTCTGGACGCATATCGGCGCGTTCTGCAGCTACCTGGACATCAAAAGGATGTGGTCGCAAAAGAAGGCGAGGCATTTCACCTCTTGCGCCTCGGTCATTTGGCGGAGGCGGCGCAAGCCTATGTCGAGCTTGAGGCACTAGCAGAAGAATTGAAGAATACAAGGCAACGTGTTTTCGCCAAGTCGCGCGCATTGCGTGCGCGCGCTTTGATCTTGCAGGCAAAGTCACAACGCCCTGCTCTTGCAGCGTACTATCTCGTATCTTTGAACCTCGAAAACACTGCATATACGATCCGCAGTGCTTATCGCCCAATGAATGACTGGGACGCCATTGAAGATGCTGAAATTGCCTATGCGGGTGCGTTTCTCTCATACAAAAATGGATTTGGCCCTATGGAAGCTCGGCATCTTGATGAAGCAGAAGCCAGCTATCAGCGGGTTCGCGATGCGAACAACTCAACGATTGCGCGACTTTCTTCGGCCAAACGCCAGTTACGCAAAGCCGCAGTTGAGGGCATCGAGCGCGTTGCAAGTGCAAAAATGGACCACGAGTACGACCTAGCGTTCCTGTTCCAGCCGCCGCAGCAGAGTAGCGCCGATGGAGACGGCGGAAATTCTGCTGCGCCTACGAGCGATGAGTTAGCCGACCCACAAGCGTCTGTGGCCGAGAGTGCTCAAGCGAGCGGCTGACCGTCTTCAGAGCGCGTGGACCAGCCAGCCGAAACCGTAGGCACCGCCCGAAGCCACCAGCGCGTTGAAAAACGAACGCACTATCGTCGCGTCGACGAGGTCCGAATAACCCAGTTCCTGCCCGCGCTCATAGAGCCGGTGATACTGAGTGTAGGAAATCGAGGCGAGCCCGATGGCAGCTGCGGCGATGGCCCACGGCGCAACTCCTGCGTATCCCGCCAAGGACGCCGAAAAAATCAGGAGAAAGCCGAGCATCGCCAACAGTCCTTTCGGCCGCAACGCTCGCACCCATGTCACCGGCCGTGCCCGTAGCTGTGCCTGATTCGCCGTCTTCATGGGGTGCCTCCCTCAAGATAGATGGGGATCGGCCGGAATTTCCCAAGTCCGCCGACGCCTTGCCGCCGCCCGGGCGGCGGGCCATATAGTTCTGCGATGGCCAAGACCCCGAAAACCACACGGCAGGGCGCCGGGAAAACTGTGAAGACCGAGCCTGAGAAGAAGGCTCTGGCGCCGAAGCCGCGCGCCTCGCGCGGCAAATCCGGCAAGCCGACACCGCCGCCCTCTGAGACCGCAGCGGGCACCCCCGCGCCGCGCGGTTTTGCCGAATCCGCGCAGGCCGGTTTCAACCCAGACGATGCAGTACCGTGGTCGACGCTACCTGCCTTGCGCATGGCCGGCCCCCGGCCCGTTGCCTCCGCTGCCTCCACTTCGGCATATCTCGACGCGCTGCTCGCCAAGCCCGCCGAACGCTCGGAAACGGCGCGGCAGATTCTTGCCTCGCAACCGATGATGGCGGCGCACCCGATCGTCGCGGGCACGGCGAACGACTTCACGCCGCATCGTCCGCCGCGGCCTGAGAAATCGGAAGGCGGCATCCGCTTCAAACTGGTTTCGGACTACGAGCCCAGGGGTGACCAGCCGACTGCGATCCGGGAACTCGTTGGGGGTGTCAACGGCAGCGAGCGCAACCAGGTGCTGCTCGGCGTTACCGGCTCGGGCAAGACCTTCACGATGGCCAATATCATCGCCGAGACGCAACGGCCGGCGCTGATCCTGGCGCCCAACAAGACGCTTGCCGCGCAGCTCTATGGCGAGATGAAGAGCTTCTTTCCGGACAACGCGGTCGAGTATTTCGTGTCGTACTACGACTATTATCAGCCGGAAGCCTACGTTCCACGCACCGACACCTACATCGAGAAGGAAAGCTCGATCAACGAGCAGATCGACCGGCTGCGGCACGCGGCAACGCGCGCGCTGCTGGAGCGCGACGACGTCGTCATCGTCGCGTCGGTGTCGTGCATCTACGGTATCGGCTCGGTGGAGACCTATACGGCCATGACCTTCGCGGTGAAGGTGGGCGAGCGGCTTTCGCGCGACCAGCTTCTCGCCGATCTCGTCGCGCTGCACTACCGGCGCAACGATCATGCGTTCCAGCGCGGCACGTTCCGCGTGCGCGGAGACACGGTGGAACTGTTCCCGGCCCACTTGGAGGATCGCGCGTGGCGGTTCTCGATGTTCGGGGACGAAATCGAGTCGATCACCGAGTTCGATCCGCTGACCGGGCAGAAATCGGATGAACTCTCTCTCGTCAAGATCTACGCCAACTCGCACTACGTGACGCCGAAGCCGACGCTGCAGCAGGCCATCAAGTCGATCAAGACGGAGCTGAAGGCGCGACTCAACGAACTCTACGATGCGGGCAAGCTGCTCGAAGCGCAACGGCTCGACCAGCGCACCACCTTCGACATGGAGATGATGGAGGCGACGGGTTCGTGCGCGGGCATCGAGAACTATTCGCGTTATCTCACCGGGCGGGCGCCGGGCGACCCGCCGCCGACGCTGTTCGAGTACCTGCCCGACAATGCCCTGGTGTTCGTCGATGAGAGCCATGTGACGGTGCCGCAGATCGGCGGCATGTTCCGCGGCGACTACCGGCGCAAGGCGACGCTCGCGGAGTTCGGCTTCAGGCTGCCGTCATGCATGGACAATCGACCGCTGAGATTCGAGGAGTGGGACGCCATGCGGCCCGCGTCCGTCTATGTCTCGGCGACACCGGGCGGCTGGGAGCTGGAACAGACCGGCGGCGTCTTCGCCGAGCAGGTGATCCGTCCGACGGGGCTGACGGACCCGGAGATCATCATACGGCCAGCCAAGAGCCAGGTGGACGACCTGCTCGACGAGGTCCGGCAGGTTGCCAGGCGCGGCTACCGGACACTGGTGACGACGCTGACGAAGCGCATGGCGGAAGACCTGACCGAGTACCTGCACGAGTCGGGCATCCGCGTGCGCTACATGCATTCCGACATAGAGACGCTTGAGCGCATCGAGATCATACGCGACTTGCGACTGGGGGCGTTCGACGTGCTGGTGGGCATCAACCTGCTGCGCGAGGGATTGGACATCCCAGAGTGCGCGCTCGTCGCCATTCTCGATGCCGACAAGGAGGGTTTTCTGCGCTCGGAGACCTCGCTGGTGCAGACCATCGGCCGCGCGGCGCGCAACGTCGATGGACGGGTCATCCTTTACGCCGATAACATGACGGGCTCGATGGAGCGCGCCATCGCCGAGACCAACCGGCGGCGGGAGAAACAGATTGCCTATAACGCCGAACATGGCATCACGCCGGAATCCATCAAGCGCAACATCCATGACGTGCTGCAGTCGGTCTACGAGCAGGACCATGTGACCGTCGACGTTGGCCTCGCCACCGAAGGGGCGAGTGTGGGTCACAACCTGGCGGCGGTCATCTCCGACATGGAAGAGCAGATGAAGGCGGCGGCCGCCGATCTCGAATTCGAAACAGCGGCGCGGCTGCGTGACGAAATCAAGCGGCTGCGGGAGACGGAGCTGGCGATTGCGGACGATCCGCTTGCGCGGCAAGGCGAAGTCGAGGATCGCGCGGGCGCATTCAAGGGCGAACGTAAATACGGTTCAGCCGCAAACCTGCCGCCGAAGGGAAAGAAGGGGCGCGGGGCTGACAAGGGCGCTGGCAGCGGATCGCGGATTTCAACGGAATACGAGCCAGTGCAGCCGACCAACGCGCAGCAGACCGCAATACCTGCCAGCCGCGTGAAGAAGCCGACGCTCGACGACATGGGGCCAGGCACCGACCGCGCCGTGCCACGCCGGGATGCCAGCATCGATCCGCGCACGCGCGCCGGCGCCTATGGCGAAGCGATCCGAGGCCCGCACAAGCCGACGCTCGACGAGATGGGTCCGCACGCGATGACGCCGCCGAAGACCTCGAAGGACGCCGCGACGCTGCCGCAAAAGCCGGTGCTGACGCGCGAGTTCGACGATCCGGCCGAGAAGAAGAAGCGGCGCGGACGGCCGCGGAAGACCGGCCGGCCGGGGGCGTGATTTGCCGGCACCTGCCCTGTGCTCAGCTTGATCGCGCCGATAACGATCAATTGCGGCAAACTGCTGCAAGCGTCGTGGCATACAACACCCGCCAGCTCTTGGCATGGACCGTGACGATTGAGGGGCGGCCGGAACGTGTTAGGATCACTCACAAGTCACCCAGACTAGACAACGAGAGTGGCTGAAGGATGCGCCGTGAGCTGCGAGGCGTGCATGCGTCTTCGCGGCGGATCAGCTCGTTGTAGCTTCATGGGAGGAATTTCATGTCTAAGTCAGTCTTGCACCTCGTTGCCGGGGCGTTCCTGGCAGCCTTCATTTCATTGTTCGCGTTCGCAGCTCCCGCCGCTGCCGGCGAGGTGGAAAAGCGGGGGGAAGCCTACGTCATCTACCTGCCCGGAGAACTGGACTTCTACGAAGTGTTTGGCCGGCTCCAATCTGAAATCTCGGCGGCCAACTGGGAGATCACAAACATACAGAACATCGACACCGGGCTCATGCAGTACGGCGTCAAGATCCAGAACAAGGTGATCTCAGCATGCAAGTCACAATTGCTGGCTCAGGCCATAAAGGAAGATCCATTCATCTCGCTTGCCGTGCCTTGCCGCTTCACCATTTTCAAGGATGACAGCACCGGAAAGCTGGTCATCGGTTTCAATGATCCGGCGGCCGAAGCAAAGGCGCTCGGCATCAAGAACCATGCCGCCGCAGGGCAGGCAACCGAGGAACTCAAGACGGTCTTGAAGACGATGTTGGACTTCTACGGCAAATAGTCCTTATGCCGGTGCCGCTAACGATAAAGTCGATCCGGATGTTGGCGCCAATGCCGCGCTGGCATCCGGATCATTCTTCTTTTGCTCGCCAATTCGTACATCCGGACGCCTAGAGCGCGTTCATTTTCGATGGTGTCAGGAACGTGCTCTATCCGCTTGTTTTGAGCATGTTCTTCCCCCTGAACCGCACCACACTTCAGCTAAACATGCTCTCCTGATTTGAGCATGTTTTTCACGCTGAACCGCTACACACTTCAGCTAAGCATGCTCTCCTGATTTGAGCATGTTTTTCACGCTGAACCGTTACACACTTCAGCTAAACATGCGTTATTCTCACGGCATGAACCGCACCAGACGCAAAGAACCGCTCTACCGCAAGGTCAATACACGCACGCACGGCGTTCATCATCACTCCGGCGGCGACTACAGGCATCTGCGCAACACGAAGAGCGAAAAGCGCGCCAAGGACGACGGCGTGACGCGCGGTACGATGCACGGAGAGAAGCGACGTGGGCTCGACTACACGCCGCTATTCCGCTTTCTTCTGTCAAAGGTCGGGCAAGACTGGGCCGGCATTCACGCAGAAGCGGTCAGCCGGCTCGATCGCGAAGATCCCATTTTCTGGATGGTGGCGCGGACACCGGACGAGCGCAAAGACTACGTGCGGATCGGCGAGACATCCTACTACAGCGGTCTTTACGTCGACGAGGCCGGCAAGCTCGCACTGGTCGCACCCGGACTGCAAAACGAACACATGAAGCCTTCGTGCCCGTGCTGCACCTATACGTTCAACGGTGTGCCATTCGTGCGCCGATACGAAGCCTTGTAGTTCGTCTGACCCTGCGCCCCTTACACGAGCCGTTTCCTGCCATGGCTGGCTCGTTGCCGCAGCCAGCAAGGGACTGTGTCATTTCGCCGTGACTTGCCGATGTGTAGATAGAGATGTGCAAATACAGATACGCTGGCCACCAGCCTTCCACCGGAAGCGCCACCCAGTCTAGACTGACGGGTATTCGTTCTCCCGCGGGATGGGGCAGGGCTGGAGGCGCGAACCTTACAATTGGAAATTCGACATGACAGAGAAACTCAATTCGCAAGGCGGCACGGCGCGTAAGACCTCGCGGCGATCGCGGCCATGCGTTGCGATCGCGACGGTGGTGGCACTGACGTGGGCGGGCGCTACGGCGTACTACGCCTACCAGACCAGCCCTCACCTACCGATGGACATATCGGCCAATGATGCGGGTACGCGAGAAGCATTCAACGCTGCGCTGCGTGAACACACGATCGCCTATATGATTATTGCCCTCCTGCCGCTTCTCGTGTTGCTGCCGCTCACCTCGCTCGTCTGCACGCGACGCGGCGGGAGGTGATACCGCCCCTGGACGATGAAACAGGACGCCCGATCGCGCCCATTTTTCAGCGTCATTCGAAAATCGGGCATACCGGCCGCGCGTTGACGTTTACGCTGGCCGAACCCGCTGGCCACAGCGCGGCAGAGTTGTGTAAAATCGCTGCAGGATAATTGGCGAATCGGTTCAGGAGGTGGCCCGTTGCGACGGCTCGATATCGACATGGCGTATCTCACGCGGGTGATGACACGCATGTTGCGCACGCCGAGCCCCACCGGTTTCACCGATGCGATCGTCGGACTCGTCTGTGAGGAATTGACCGCGCTTGGGCTTCATGTCGAGTTGACGCGCCGCGGGGCCATCCGCGCCAATCTGCAAGGCCAGCAGCAGAGTCCTGACCGTGCGGTCATCGCTCATGTCGATACGCTCGGCGCCATGGTGAAATCGCTCAAGGACAACGGTCGCCTTGAAATCGTGCCGATCGGTACCTGGTCGTCACGTTTTGCCGAAGGCGCGCGCTGCACAGTCTTCTCAGGACATGGCGGACGCTATCGCGGCACCATCCTGCCACTCAAGGCGTCCGGTCACGTCTACAATACCGAAGTCGATACCATGCCGGTCTCGTGGGACCATGTCGAATTGCGTCTGGATGAGCGTGTGTCGTCGCGCGCCGACTTGATGCGACTTCCCATCTATGTGGGCGACATTATCGCGATCGATACCGGCGTCGACGCTACAGAGAATGGCTTTGTCAACTCACGACACCTGGATGACAAGGCCGGTGTTGCCTGTCTGCTTGCCGCCACCAAGGCCATTATCGAATCCGACGTGCGGCTTCCTGTCGATTGCCACATTCTGCTGACGATCTCAGAAGAGATCGGCACAGGCGCCTCGCATGTTCTGCACGGTGACGTGGCGGAAATGGTTTCGATCGACAACGGAACGCTGGCGCCCGGCCAGAATACAGCCGAGTTCGGCGCCACGATCTGCATGATGGATCAATCGGGGCCGTTCGACTGGCACCTTTCCAACGGGCTTTGCGAACTGGCGCGCGAATTCTCGATCCCCTTTGCGCGCGACGTCTTCAAATACTACCGCTCTGACAGTGCATCGGCGCTGGAAGCCGGCAATGACATCCGAACGGCGCTGATCTGTTTCGGGCTCGATGCCTCGCATGGCTATGAGCGTGTGCATCTGGACAGCCTGGAAGCGGTGGCCAATTTGATAGCCGTTTACATGCAAAGTCCGCCGGTTCTTGCGCGCCAGCAGATCGGTTCGACACCTGTTGCCGGAGAATAGCGTTTCAGCACAATGCGTTGGCGTCCCGCGGAGCGGCTATGCCAGGCAAACGTGTTGCAGCTGCCGCGTGCAATTTCCCGGACAGGTGTGGCGACGGTGCGGCTCGCATTTTTGTCGAACTCCAGCAATAATTATGAGTGTTCACAGCTCAAATATTCGGGGAGGCCCGCAAATGCATTTGGCTCGCAAGGCCCTCGCTCTGGTGATGATCGCGTCAAGCTCGGTCATCCTTGCTGGCGGTAGTGCCGCTGCGCAAAGCCCGTTTGCATCGCTCGCGGGCACCTGGTCTGGATCTGGCAAGGTGCGGCTGGAAGGCGGCAAGTCGGAAGCTATCCGCTGCAAGGCCTACTACACGACCAAGTCGGACGGGAGCACGCTTGGCATGGCGATCCGCTGCGCGAGCGCGTCCAACAAGATCGAGATGCGCGCCGACCTCACCTACTCGGGTGGTAATGTCGCGGGCAGCTGGGAAGAGCGCACCTACAACGCCACTGGGCAGGTTTCCGGCAAGGCAACCTCAGATCGCTTGAACCTGTCGATTGATGGCGGCGGACTGAACGGGCGGATGTCGGTCAAGCTTGGCGGCTCGTCACAGTCCGTCTCGATCACCACGACCGGGTCTACGTTCCGAGGGCTGGATCTGTCGCTATCGCGAGGATGACGTTATCGCGTGGAAGAGTGCAACGCCGCTATCAGGGCTGGGTGGGACTGAGAAGCGGTGCGCGGGCGCCACACCACGATGGAATCGCAGGCTGGAGCGGAGGTCTCCCGACGGGTTTTACACTTTGTGATACGTTTGCCGTAATCATGAGCGTGATGCTTGGATCGAGCCGCACGGTACGCACGTTGCCATGACCGTGGCTGGCTTTCCGGTATTTCGGAATGACAAGGGAAAGAGTCTCACCATGAGCCTGCGCCTGTTCGCTGCAACCGCATTGATCGCCGCTGTCGCAAACCTTGCGGAGCTGCCGCACGCACATGCTGGCCGCTTCCTGCACCGTGACTACGGCTACAACGGCATTGAGGAAGGGCATGTCGTTGCGCAATCGCGATTCGGTAATGGTTCCGTCTCAGGCCCGGTGCGCATGACACGGGTTGGCCCGCAGGTGCGCTTGCCAGGCGGTACTTGGGAATACTGCCGGCGCTCGTGCTCGGAAACGCTGCGTGTGGAAACAGTGGACCGCTGGGAGGGGCCGCTCAACGGCAACGGCCTGACGCAGGAGTGCGGCATTTTTGGTTGCCTGAGCATCGGGCTTGGCCGCTAGAGCGCGTTAATTTTCGAAGGAATCGGGAACGCGCTCTATCTTTCTGTCTTGAGCATGTTTTTCACGCTGAACCGCCACACACTTCAGCTAAACATGCTCCAAGCGATAGCCGGGCGGCTGTACGGACTACGTGCCGTGAGTGGTTTTCCTTGGGCGCGCGCCATCAGGTGTGCGCCTTTTGTTACGAAGTCATTCCACCAAACTGCCGTGCTCATTGATTGAGAAACGGGTTTGTCCGCTTCTCCATCGCGAACGTGCTGCCCGGCCCATGACCGCAAATGAAGGCCCATTCGTCACCCAAGGGCAGCAGCTTGGTCTTGATGGCGTGGATCAGTGCGTCGTGGTCGCCATATGGAAAGTCAGTGCGGCCAATGGAGCCGCGAAACAGAACGTCTCCCACGATCGCGAACTTCTGCGCCGCGTTGAGCAGTACGACTGAACCTGGGGAGTGGCCAGGGCAATGGCGGATGCCGAACATGAAGCGCCCAATCGTCACCTGTTCGCCCTCGTCCAGCCACCGGTCGGGCGTCACATTCCGCGCGGGGATTTGGTAGGCCGCCCCCTGCTTCTCCAGATTATCAAGCAGGAACTTGTCGGCGATGTGCGGCCCCTCGATCTTGACACCAAGTTTCTCCCGCAGCTCGTCGGCACCGCCCGCGTGATCGATGTGGCCATGCGTCAGGACGATCTTCTCAACCGTTATCTTGACCTGATCGAGCGCATACTGGATGCGATCCAGATCGCCACCGGGATCGATGACGGCGCCCTTCTTGGTCTCGTCGTCCCAGATGAGCGTGCAGTTCTGCTGGAATGGCGTCACCTGTACGATGGCCGCCTTGAGTCCTTCGGGCGGCTTTGATGATGCGGTCATGGCGTACTTTCTTATTGGCGATCGATTGCATTGGTTCGTAGGGACTTAGCGGATTTCTGCAGCACACGACAAGGGCGGGCCCGCGATCATGATGCTGACGGATAGGGCGCTCGACAGCGTGCGCAGCCCCCCGAACCCAGCTTTCCGACAATTCAGACAGGCGAGGCAATTGGATCACCCCGATCGTCAAGACGGTGGTAAACCGGCATGCGGACCGGGTTTGACGGGCGAGAGAATGGGCGGCGGCAAGACAGCAATCGTGCTGGGCGGTTATGGGCTGATTGGCGCTGCATGCGTGCGTGCGCTCAGGCAAGATGGCTTTCACGTCGTCGGTGCAGGGCGTTCTATGATGGCGGCGAAGCGCGCCGTGCCAGATCTCGAATGGCGTATCCTCGACCTCGCGACGGCATCTATCGACGAGCTGAAACAGGCGGCCGCGGGATGCGATGTCGTCGTCAATGCAGCAGGCGCCTTGCAGGACGGGCTTCGCGATGATGTCGTGGCCATCCACGAGACGATGATGGCGCGGCTTGTCGCGGCGCTCGATGGCACGTCAACTCGCGTCATCCAGATATCCGCAGCCGGCGTCAGGGCAGAGTCCTCCACCGAGTTTTTCCGTTCCAAGGCGCGCGGCGACGCGCTGCTTATGGCCTCCCGTCTTCACTGGGTCGTGCTGCGGCCGACGCTCGTTTTGGCGCGGGAGGCCTATGGCGGCACGGCGCTGCTCAGGGCGAGCGCCGCGATGCCGTTTACCCGGCTCGACATGATGGGCCGGTCGCGCATCCAGACCGTGTTTATCGACGATGTTTCGGCCGCTGTAGTGGCTGCGGCGCGCGGCGATGTTGCGGCGGGCACGGTGGCCGACCTCACCGAGGCAGACAGTCGCAGCTTCACTCAGCTTGTGGCGGCTGTTCGCGGCTGGCTGGGGTTTCCCGCTTGGCGGCGCGTGATTCGTATTCCGTCCGTGCTGACCAGCACCGCCGCCCGGATTGGGGATGCGCTCGGGTATCTTGGCTGGCGTTCTGCACTCCGATCGACGGCTTTGACGGTCTTATCGGAGGGCATTCAAGGCGATCCGTCCAGCTGGGCGGCAGCGGGTGGGGCGCGATGCCGATCGCTAGAGGAAACGCTTGGCGCCATGCCCGCGACCGCGCAGGAGCGCATTTTCGCGCGCGCCTATCTGCTGGTGCCAGTGATCGTCGGTACACTGGCGTTGTTCTGGCTCGCATCGGGGATCATCGGGCTCATCCGATTCGATGCTGCAGCCGAGGTCCTCACGGCGCGAGGGTTCGACAAGGGCATTGCCGGCGCTTGGGTGGTGGCTGGCAGTATTGCGGATATTGCGCTCGGCGCGGGCATTTTATGGCGCCGAATCGCAAAACGGGCGGCTGCCGGCATGATCGTGGTGTCGCTAGGGTATCTTGCGGGTGCGACCCTATATGCGCCGGATTTGTGGGCCGATCCGCTCGGCCCGATGCTGAAAGTGCTGCCGGGCCTGGCACTCGCGCTCACGGCGGCGGCTCTACTGGACGAGCGATGAGCTACGAGATCGTCAAATTCCTGCATGTGATCGGCGCCACGGTGCTGCTCGGCACTGGCGCCGGTATCGCCTTTTTCATGGTGATCTCGATCCGGTCGCGCGATCCGGCGCTGGTGGCGCATGTCTGCGGCATTGTGGTGCTTGCCGATATGGTGTTCACGGCAACGGCAGCCCTCGTGCAGCCGATCACCGGGCTTGCACTTGCCCATCTTGCCGGCTGGCCGGTGCTGTCGGGATGGGTGCTCGTCAGCCTGTGCCTATATGTTGTGGTCGGCGCTTTCTGGCTGCCGGTTGTGGCAATTCAGGTCAAAATGAGAAATCTGGCACAAAATGCCCGGGACCAGCACGAAAAACTGCCTGAAGCATTTTGGCGGCTTTATCGCATTTGGCTGGCTTGCGGATTTCCAGCTTTTTTCTCGGTACTCGTGATTGTCTGGCTGATGTTGACAAAGCCCGGCTTTTGAAAGCGCCACTTATTTCCGCTTCGACAAAAAAAGGGGAGCCGAAGCTCCCCTAATTTCTTGGCACGCAGCGGGTCGGTCATTTTCCGGCCGAAGCGGCCTTATGCCGCCACTGTATCGTCGCCCGGATCGCGCAGAACGTAGCCGCGCCCCCAGACCGTTTCGATGTAGTGCTGGCCGCCAGTTGCCGTCTGCAGCTTCTTGCGGAGCTTGCAGATGAAGACGTCGATGATCTTCAGCTCGGGCTCGTCCATGCCACCGTAGAGATGATTAAGGAACATCTCCTTGGTCAGCGTGGTACCCTTGCGGAGGGAGAGCAGCTCGAGCATCTGATATTCCTTTCCCGTCAGATGCACGCGCTGCCCGTTGACCTCGACCGTCTTGGTGTCGAGATTGACGCGAAGATCGCCCGTCTCGATAACCGACTGTGCGTGCCCTTTCGAGCGCCGCACGATGGCGTGGATGCGCGCGACAAGCTCGTCCTTGTGGAAGGGCTTTGTCAGATAGTCGTCGGCTCCGAAGCCGAGACCGCGCACCTTATCTTCAATGCCTGCATGACCGGAAAGGATCAGGATCGGTGTCTGAACCTTGGCCACACGAAGCGTCTTCAGGACGTCATAGCCGCTCATATCGGGCAGCCCGAGGTCCAGAAGAATGATGTCGTAGTCATAGAGCTTGCCGAGGTCGACACCTTCCTCGCCAAGATCAGTTGTATAGATATTGAATCCTTCGGACTGCAGCATCAGCTCAATACTTTGAGCTGTCGCGCTATCGTCCTCTATCAAAAGAACCCGCATGCTCGTTCCTCTCTTCCCCGGCGTGGTCGCCAGGCCCGCTGCCCCGACATGAAGAGAACGCAACTCAGTTCTCGCTAAGCCATCGTTAGGAAAGTTACGCGGCAGAGGTTAACAAACCCTAATTTTTTCTTGCGACTTCCATTCTAATGCTCGGCTTCGCAAGAGGCCTTTCTTCACACAGTGCCGCCTGCCCCGCGGCGTGTGCCCACACACCCCGAGACTTGAGCGGTTGGACCGCACAAAGTTCCTCGACCTCCGGCTCCACACCGGAAGGCACGTCGACAACGATGGGATTGATAACTTGCGCCCTAATTCATATGCCTGCTCGAACAACAATCAGGAGCCAAAACCCATTACATACAGGTTCGAATCCAAACTGCCTGCCCTGCCCGAACACGGCACGAATCTAGAGGTAACAGAATTCGCCGCTTATCCACACCTTCGGCGATCTTTTTTTTCAAGAGATGGGCTCGAAATGACATCAACCCATCGCCCCGTTGCTTTACCGCAACTTAAAGTCCTTCTGTCATAGTGTTCAGCAACAAATGTTGCGCGTGCAGCGCAAAGCATTTGACGACAAAAGAAGGCGGGGGCGTGCTTCGCTGATCTTGGCACATGACTTGGCATGGAATTTGTTTAATTCCAGGCACGAAGTTCGAATTAGTTTGGGGTATCGGACGATGAAGTCACCAGAGACGGCGACGCGCGCAATGCGCTTTGAGGCCGACGAGAAGACGCGCAAGGTCCAGGACCTTGAGCAGATGATCCACGAGTTCGAGCAGGTTGCGGCCGACCTCCAGCGCCAGATTCAGGTCGAAGAAGAGCGCACGGGCATTCGCGATGCCGCCCATTTCGCCTACTCGACCTTTGCCCGATCCGCCGCACAGCGCCGCGACAACCTGCTGGCCTCCGCCGCCCGGTTGAAGCCCAGCCTCGACGATGCCGTTCGAGAGCGGGACGAGTATCTGGAGCAGATGAACCGCGTGGTCACAGTCGAGCAGCGCCCTAACGGGGGTGGCCGGGCCCGGGGTCGCACTGCCGGTACTCCTTCGCCGCAGCATCGCTGAGCCGGACGGTTTTCCTGAATTTATCGGTTTTCAGGCCCGCGTCCCCAAGGGACGCGGGCCTTTGGCTTTCCATATGTCTGTTCATGTTGCGGCGCGGGCACTTGTCGTGCCCCCGAAGTCGTCTTAAGCAAATTGAACTTGGCTTGGCCGGTGACGGTCCGGCTGGCGTCGTCTGGCCCTGACAGGGGGCTATGCCGCGCCTGGGGATGATTTCATTTGCGCTGGCCTCATCGGGGGAAGCGCCACTCTTGCTGCTGTTCCCGGACTCTTCCTGCCTTGGGGCGCGATATTGCAGCCTACTTTTGCGCAGGAGCCCGGCGCCGTTCAGCAGCGGGACAGGGACGAGGGACACATGGAAAAGCTGGACCGCCAGAACAGCCATGTCCTCCAGTTGAGGGCGGGCAGCCGCACGTCCAGGTCAGGGCTTTGCCTTGCCGTTTCGGCAGTTTCGGCCTTACTCCTCCCGGGTTGCACATCCACCAGCGGGCTTTCGACGGCAGCCTTGCAGGGCCTGCCCGAGTTACCGAAAATCGAGCTGCCCAAAGCGCCGCCTCCCATCGTCGGTTCGCCGACGGAGGTCTATGAACGGATCGGCCGGGGAGCCATGGCATGTTGGTTTGGCGCGGATGGGCCGCTCAAGGGCCGCTACATCTACGACGCCATGGCCGAACCTGCGCACAAAGGCGGGCGTGCGGAAATCAATATTCGCGAGCGTGACGATGCCGCCCCCAGCCCGCGCGGCGTCAAGGCTTTCCGGGTCACGATCGCCCCCACGACCAACAGCGAGGAGACCTCTGTTCTGGCAGAAAACCTGAAACTGCCGGAAGAAACCGCCGGTCGGATGAAGGCGAGCGTCGCCGCCTGGTCCATCGGGCAGCAGGGTTGCGACCCGGAAACCTTCAAAGGTGCATGGGCCGCGGCGCCTGAAAACGCATCAGCGCCCGCAGGCGCTGACAAAAAGACGGCAAAAGTGACAGCTGCCAAAGCAAAGCGATAGAAACAAGAACGACGCGCCAGTCATTCTGGCGCACCGCTGCTGACCACCAAAGTATAAGGCGCGGTCTAGCTTCTGTATTTCTGTATGCGCGTCGCTCGAAGACCGGGCAGCCCATGCTTGTCGATTGATCGCTGCCAGGACAGGAACTCATCGACAGTGAGCTTGTAGCGCTCACAGGCTTCCTCGATCGACAGGAGGCCGCCGCGAACCGCAGCCACCACTTCCGCCTTACGCCGAATGACCCAGCGCTTGGTATCGCGCGGGGGCAGATCAGCGACAGTCAGAGGGCTCCCGTCGGGCCCGATAACGTAGCGCACGCGCGCTCTCATTAGATGATCGGTCATGGTACTCTACACATGCTCATGGACCAGACGATATTGATAACGCACCGCCATTAAGTTATGCCTAATCGGCAAAATAAACATACAATAAATCACTGTATCTCTTCATCAAAATCACCTCGCCATGGTTTACGCGATTGTTTAACGGCAGGTCATTCGTAGACAAATGGGGCGGAATTGATCCAATTGATTACGCAGCGCTCCATTTTCGATCGCATTTCTCCTTCCAAAAGCCAGAGAAAAGCATTTTGGGGCTGGGCTGGCGCGGTTCCCTCGGGAGACTCTTCTTGGGCTTTCCAGCGGGTGCCGCCTGTCAGGTGAGGGCAATCAACCGGCCCGGCAGCGCATCAGGCGCTGCCGTATTTGCTTAAGCCGGGGCTGCCGCATCGGAGATTTCTTGATCTCCGCCACTCATTGAGGCTTGCCGCCAAGGCAGGCGAACCATTGCCCGCGGCCACCCGACACCACCAATGACCCCCTGCCCGCCGCCAAATTCGGGGCTGCATGCGGCACTGGCGCTCTTGCGGCGGTGCGGTATAGGCCGTAAAAGTTGTTGGCTGAAATGCTGGGATGGGCATGCCCCGTTTTCGTCACGAGGTGGTGACAAGCATGCGCTCCGATGCTGACGTGCGCGCGGAGTGATGTTTGGGCGGATGCGCAGCTGGTTACTGAACGTAGGTCAGAATGGGCAGGTGAAGGCTCACTTGCGCTTGAGTTGTTCCTTGCGGCCGGCCACCGGGGCCGGCGTTTCGGGGACTGCCCAACGCCAGTGTTCACACGACTGAGCGATCAGCTCACATGAGCGCAGAGCGGATGTCGTTAGTTCGAAAGCGATTGCGGTTGCCATGACAGGTGCTAGCGACATCGATGCCGATACGGCTGCCGCAGCCAGTGCTGCGCCGCGCCGCCGCGTCGTCGTGGCGATGTCGGGCGGCGTTGACTCGTCCGTGGTGGCGGCGCTGATGAAGGCAGCCGGCCATGAGGTTATCGGCATTACGCTGCAGCTTTATGACCATGGCGAATCCACGAGCCGTGCGGGCAGCTGCTGTGCGGGCCAGGATATTCACGACGCGCGCCGGGTGGCTGAAACCCTTGGCATTCCCCATTACGTGCTCGACTACGAACGCCGCTTTGCAGAGCGCGTGATCGAGCAGTTCGCGGACAGCTATGTCGCGGGCGAGACGCCGATCCCCTGCGTGACATGCAATAGCGACATCAAGTTCGGCGATCTGCTGGAGACAGTCTTCGAGCTTGAGGCCGACGTCCTCGCTACGGGTCACTATATCCGGCGGACGGAGGGCGTGGCTGGACCTCAGCTGCGCCGGGCCGTCGATTGCGACCGCGACCAGAGCTATTTCCTGTTCTCCACGACGCGCGAACAGCTCAAGCACCTGTGGTTCCCCCTGGGCGACCTGCCCAAGGCCGAGGTCCGCCGGATTGCCAGTGAGCTGGCACTTCCCGTCGCAGCCAAACCGGACAGCCAGGACATCTGCTTCGTTCCCACGGGGCGCTACACCGACATCATCGAGCGGCTGAAGCCCGGCGCATTGCAGCCAGGTGACATCGTCCACGTCGATGGCAGGCGCCTTGGGCGCCACGGCGGCATCATCAATTATACGATTGGCCAGCGGCGGGGGCTTGGCATCCCGGCACCCGAACCCTACTACGTCATCAACCTGGACGCAGAGCGCAACGAAGTCATTGTCGGGCCGCGCGACTGCCTGAAGACGGAGACGGTGATCTTGCGCGGTGTGAACTGGCTTGGAGATAGCCAGCTTCAAGAGGCTGCGTGCGAGGGACTGGATATTCACGCGCGTGTCCGCTCGACCCAGCCGCCATCGCCCGCCACTCTGTTTGCCGACGCCGATGGAAGAGTGCGCGTTCTGCTCGGCGACGGCATTGAAGGTGTTGCCGCCGGACAGGCGTGCGTGTTCTACAGCGACGGCGGCAAGGACGCTCGCGTGCTCGGGGGGGGCTTCATTGCCTCCACCATCGGCAAGCGTGCGCACTCCGACCTGTCTGACATGAAAAGTGGTCGAGGCGAGAACGCTGTCGACCGTGCCTCCGCCGGGGCATGAAGTGAGCTAATAACGAGGAGCTTTGGGTGAGCATGAGGACTTTGGATCGTACTGAGGCGAACCGCCGTCCGCCTGTTCTGCACCGTGAGGGCGGAAAGATTGTCGGCATCGGGCATATCCATGAAAGCGATGTGAAGGTTGCCTATCGCCGTTGGGCTCCTGTCTACGATCACACCTTCGGCATGGTCGCGGCACAGGGCCGGCGCCACGTCGTCGAGGTCATCAACCAGATGCCAAGGGCGCGGCTGCTCGAAGTCGGCGTCGGCACCGGGCTGTCGCTTCCTGATTATTCGCCAAAGCACGAAATCGTCGGTGTCGATCTCTCGCCTGAGATGCTGGAGAAGGCACGCGAGCGCGTCGTCGAGGAAGGCCTGGACAATGTGACCGGCCTGCACGAGATGGATGCGGGCGAGCTTGATTTTCCCGACAACTCCTTCGACATCGTCGTCGCCATGTTCGTGATGACCGTGGTGCCGGATCCGGAGAAGGTGATGCGCGAACTTTCGCGTGTGGCCAAGCCGGGCGGACAGGTGATCCTCGTCAATCACTTCAGCCAGGAAGAGGGCCTGCGCGGGTGGGTCGAGCGCCGCATGGCTCCGTTTGCCGACAAGATCGGCTGGCGCTCCGTCTTCGACGTCGACCGCGTGATGGTGTGCGATAACCTCAGCCTTACCGAGCGCCTGGCGCTGCGGCCGATGGGCCTGTTCACGATGCTGCGCTTCAACAAGGCGCTGCAGAGCGTGGAACAACCCGTTGCCGCCGAGTAGCAACGGCATTCCTGCTGTTTTTCCTGCAAACGGGCGGCAACTCAGACGAGGTGCCGCCCGTTGGCGTTGGGGCGGGTTATCGTCAATCGAGCGCCTCGTTGCCGGAGCCAATGGCAGCTATTGCCGTGCCCTTATCTTTGCTGAGCGCTGAGCCTTGACAGCGCGCGCCCGCGATCCTTATAGACACCTTGCCGTGGCGGGATAGCTCAGTTGGTTAGAGCGGCGGAATCATAATCCGTAGGTCCCCGGTTCAAGTCCGGGTCCCGCTACCACCCTTCTCCGACAAGATTTTTCGCGATGATGGTCGCCTCGCGGTTGGTGCGAGGTTCAGCGAAACCGTATCCGCCCGGCAGACATCCTCACATGGATCGCGAGTAAGCGACAGCGCCAGAGGCCGCTCAACACCTGCCGATACGCTAAGCGCGTTCATTTTCGATGGAATCGGGAACGTGCTCTATCATTTTGCTGCGGGCATGTTTTTTACGCTGAACCGCTACACACTTCAGCCAAACATGCCCTAAGCGCTCAAACGCCCAGGCGCTGCAGGATAATGTTTTCGGCTTCACGCACGCGCGGCGTCCATTTGGCCATGCGCGATGCAATCAGATTGGCCTCGGACTTCAGGATCAATCCGTCGTCGAGTATCTTCAGACCGTTGGCCTTCAGCGTGGCGCCCGTCGACGTGATGTCGACGATGAAATCGGCGGTTCCCGCCGCAGGAGTACCTTCGGTCGCGCCCAGGCTTTCAATGATGCGGAAGTCCGTCAGGCCGCGCGACGACAAGAACCGCCGCGTCAGGTTGATGTACTTGGTGGCAACGCGGAACCAACGGCCGTGGCGCACGCGGAATGCGCCGGAGATCTCGTCGAGATCGGCCATCATGCGGACGTCGATCCAGCAGTCGGGCACGGCGACAACAACGTCGGCGTGACCGAAGCCGAGCGGTTTCAGCATCGAGACGCGGGTTTCCCAGTCGGTCATCTGCTCGCGCACGAGATCCTCACCGGTGATGCCGATGTGGGCGCGGCCGGTCTTCAGGTAGCGCGCGATCTCGGAGGCCGAGATAAAGGCGACGTCGACGTTGGGTACACCCTCGACCTCGCCACGATAGCCTCGGGCATTTCCAACCTTGCGTACGTTGAGGCCAGCTGCAGCGAAAGTCTCGATGGTTTGTTCCATGAGGCGCCCCTTTGAGGGCACGGCCAGGATCAGGGATTCCGCGCTCGACATCATGCATCTCCCGTGAGTGCTGCGAGCAGCCGTTCGGTGTGGATCGCGCCGCCGACCGCCGGAACGTCCTCGGGTGATCCGCACTGGCGCATCAGCGTGTCGTAGCGGCCGCCGCCAGCCACCGGACTTTGCCTGCCGAGCGATGGCACGACGACCTCGAAGACGAAACCGGTATAATACTCCAGCGTGCGGCCGAACTCCGCCTCGAAGTCCGCATGGGCAACATCGACGCCGGCGTCGGCGAGCAATTGCAGCCGTTTCTGGTAGGCATCGAATGCTTCGGAGATGTCGATGTTGCCGCCGCGCAGAAGGTCGCGAAGGCGGGCACCGGCGGCGCGGGCTGGCGCAACAACGCGGATGTAGCTTTCGAGCAGGCTTGCCGTATCCGCAGACAACGGTTGCGTCTTGGAATCAGCGACGATCGACAACAGGCTTTCAGTGATTTCGGAAAGCGAGCGCGTGCCGAACAACTCGACGCCGCGCGTGTCGAGGTAGGCGGCAACTTGCTTCTCAGCGTCGTCAGGCCGTTCTGGATCGAGTTTGGCCAGCAATTCCGTGGGCACGTCGCGGGGCACATCGAAGGCCAGCGTTGTCAGTCTTTTCAGCTCGGTACGGAACGCATCGGGCCGCCAGAACTGATGCATCAGCCGGCGGCGCCAGCGCAATGGCATGTCGGCTGCCTCAAGGAGAGCGCGGAACAGGCCCAAGTCGCCGATGTGGAGCTTGAAATCCTTTAGCCCCGCAGCCTTCAATCCGTCCAGAATCGTGACGACGGTCTGTGCTTCCGCCTTGGCCCTTTCGGTGCCACCAAAAGACTCGATGCCAGCCTGCCGGAACTCGCGCGGATGAGCGACCGGCGCGCCTGCAGGCTGGAAGCGGAAGGCCGAACCGTTGTAGCAATACTTGGCACGCGTCTTGGCCTCCAGATGCCGCTCCATGTGCAGACGGCATGTCGGGACGGTCAGATCGGGGCGCAGGCACAGTTCCTCGCCATCGGGATCGATGAAGACATAGGTGCGGGCGCGAAGTGTCTCGCCGATAACATCGAGGAACACACTTGCGGGCTGAATGATGGCGGGGGCGACGGCTTCATGGCCGGCCTTGATGAAGACCGACATGATCTTGGCCGCCTGTGCTTCCAGCGCCTCGAACTTTTTAGCTGTTTCTGCGACCATGCTGTCTCATGTCCGATCCGGCTCAAGCGCGTCCTGGCGCCTTCGCGATCAACTGGTGACGCCGTGACGCGCCAGGATCTCACGCACTCCTGCGACAAGGTCGGTCTCCTTGATCGAGACCTGCGCGGGGCGGCTCTCTTTCCATTCCTTGTTGTCAGCGATCGCGGCAGCCGCCTTGGCGCCTTCGATCAGATCCTTGAGCTGGACCTCGCCCTTGTCGCGCTCGTCCGAACCCTGGATGATGACGCAAGGCGCGCCGCGCTTGTCGGCGTATTTCATCTGCGCCTTCATGCCGGATGTGCCCAGATACATCTCCGCGCGGATGCCGGCGCGACGCAATTCCTGCGCCATGCGCTGGTAGCGGGGTAACTCGCCCTTGTCCATGACGAGGACGACTACGGGGCCGAGCGGGGCTGAGGCATCGGCGGCGTTGAGGACATTGAGAGCGGCCTGCAGGCGCGAGACGCCGATCGAGAAGCCGGTCGCGGGGACCTTCTGGCCGAGGAAGCGTTCAACGAGGCCATCGTAGCGCCCGCCGCCGCCGACCGAGCCGAAGCGGACCGGATTGCCCTTCTCGTCCTTCACTTCGAACGTCAGCTCGGCCTCGAAGACCGGGCCGGTGTAGTATTCGAGGCCACGGACGACGGAATAGTCGATAATGATCTGGTTCATGCCGTAGCCTGCACCCCTGAGCAGTCCCCGGATGGTCTCTAGTTCTTGATGGCCATCGATGCATAGTTGGCTTTGATAGAAACTACCGCCCTCCCTGAGGACAAAATACCCTTGATCGACATCATTGTTGAAGATGTCTCCAGAACGTGCGGCGCTGCGCATCAGCGCTGCAGACTCAGATGCGCGTTCAATGAATTCCATCAATGTTGCGACTTGGTTTGGTGATAATCCGGCGCCCTTCGTAAAATCACCGCTCTCATCTTTTCGGCCATCTCCAAGTAAAAGGCGCACATCTTCCGGCCCGAACTTATCGAGCTTATCGATTGCACGAAGCACTGTGAGCCGTCGACCTGCGTTCTCTTGACCAACTAGACCTATCGCTTCAATCACGCCGTCAAGAACCTTGCGGTTGTTGACCTTGATGACGTAGTCGCCGCGCTTGATGCCCAGCGCTTCCAGCGTATCGGCTGCCAGCATGCAGATCTCGGCGTCGGCTGCCAGATTGTCGGTGCCGACGGTATCGGCATCGAACTGCGTGAACTGGCGGAAGCGGCCTGGACCCGGCTTCTCGTTGCGATAGACGGTGCCCGTGGCATAGCGGCGGAACGGCTTGGGCAATGTCTGGAAGTTCTCAGCGACGTAACGCGCCAGAGGTGCGGTCAAATCGTAGCGCAGGGAGAGCCACTGGCCATCGTCGTCGGTGAACGAGAAGACGCCTTCGTTGGGGCGGTCCTGATCGGGGAGGAACTTGCCCAGCGCATCGGTGTATTCGATGGCGGGAGTCTCCAACTGCTCGAAGCCATAGCTTTCATAGACACCACGGATCGTGTCGAGCATCGCGCGCGTCTGGGCCAGCTCGGCTGCGCCGATGTCGCGAAAACCTTTTGGCAGCCTGGCTTCGGGACGCGATCCGGCGCCGGCAACTTTTTTCTCTTTGGCCATGATCGGGAAAGCGCCTCGCTCCGGGCTTTTGTCGATGGAAATTGATTTGGCCCGCTTATAGCGGATCGATTGGAGCGGGGAAAGCCGCTGCGGGGCTTGTCCAGAGCCGGCCCACACCTCAGGTCATCGGCGGTGTGGGACGGCGTAATGCCTTGACTTTGCGGATGATCCCGTGAAACCGAGGATTGCTCCGCAGGCGCTGTTTCATGACCTGCGACCAAGCGGCTGGGCGAGTTCCGACGCCATTTCCCGCCGCCACCCGCAATGGGTCTTCCACATTCGCTTCGGGCCTATGTTCGGCCAGGGCGCGGCGGCGGATGACCGAATGGCCTGAGCAGCCGTGCATAAGCCATGCGCGCGGGGATGCTGACGATCTGGCGTTCCGGCCACCGCAGCGCCGACAGCTTGCCGCCGAAACAGCAGCCCGTATCGACGCACAGCGTATTGTTGACCCACGCGGCGTCAGCGACAGGGGTGTGCCCGTAGACGACGGCGGGTGCGCCACCATATTCGAGCGCCCAGTGATAGCGCAGTGGCAGGCCGTTGGCATCGCGCTCCCCGCTCGTATCGCCATACAGACAGAAGCGGCGCACGCGCGGCGTCGCGCGGCCAATCATCGGCGAAAGTATGCCCGCGTGCGCCACCGCGAGCGCGCCGCCATCCAGCCAGACATGACTCCAGAGAGGCTTGAACAAGGAACGAACGCTGGCCATGAAGGCTTCGCTTGCGCCTTGCAGGTTCGCAAGCGTTGTCTCCAGACCGTGGGTGATGGCTACCTTGCCGCCTTCCAGCCAGCGCAGGAACTTGATGTCGTGATTGCCGGGCACCAGCAGCGCCGTGCCTGCTCCCACCATCGACATGACGATTGCCAGGACATCGCGCGAACGCGGGCCACGATCGACGAGATCGCCGACAAAAACGGCGCGGCGTCCCTCGGGCGCCGTGACGACGGCCTTTCGCTCGCCCCCACTGTCAGCCCACTCCACCCGATAGCCAAGCGCCGCCAGTAGTTCCTCCAATTCATCGCAACAGCCGTGCACGTCGCCGATAATATCGAATGGACCGTGTTCGTGGCGCAGGTCCGTCGGCATGCGCATGCGCTGGATGGTGACGTTGTCGAAATCGGCTGGGGCGATGTCGAAGACTTCACGATAGCCATCGGCCTTGAGACGCTCGGCGATATTGGGCTCGCCCAGGTGTGCGTCTGGCATGACGATGCCAAAGCGGCGGGCATAATTCTCGCGTGCGACAGATGCCAGCGCGACGCGGAGCTTGTGGGCTCCGGGCGGGGAGCCTGCCTCGACAATGGCGGTCATCTTGCCGGCGACGACACGGGGCAACAGTGCGTCGAGCAGGCTCGCGGCCGGCTGAGCAGACATATCCAGGATTTCATCGGGTGCGAAATGCCGTTGGGCGAATGCGTGCGCCACCTCGGGGCTACGGCCATGCACGAGGACACAGGCAATTTCGGGAAGCTCGATCATCATGGGCCTTGAGGGACGACACCAGGATGCGTCTGTCAACTGCCTCGAACAGCGGCATATCGCATGCCCCATCACTGGGCCGGTATGCAGATTCAGCACCACCGCGGACTTTGAGTAATTCAGGGGACTCAACTGCGCAGGAAGGCCCGGTGGTCGGCCTTGGGCTGGGGCACATCGGACATGAAATCGGCAAGCTTTTCGAGCCCACGCGGCACCGGGCCGCCGTAGGCCCAATCCAACAGCTCGACAGTGTGAGCGATGGGGATTTCCATGCCGGCGGCGAGCTGTGTGATGCATCCGATATTACCAGCCGCCACGACATCTGGTTTGACCGAGCGGATGTTCTTGACCTTGCGCGTGCGCAGTTCCTTCGCCAGCTCGGGCTGCATGATGTTGTAGGTGCCGGCCGAGCCGCAACAGATATGCCCTTCAGGTGGGGAGACGACGGTGAAGCCGGCATTGGTCAATAGCGCCTTGGGCTCTTCGGTGATGCCCTGCCCGTGCTGCATCGAGCAGGCGGAGTGATAGGCGACGCGCAGGCTCGACCAGCGCACCGGGGGACCAAGATCATATTCCGACAAGAATTCAGTGATGTCCTTGGTCAGGCGTGAGACTTCCGCCGCGCGCTCGGCATAATCCTTGTCGTGACGCAGCATGTAGCCATAATCCTTGACGGTGGTGCCGCATCCGGAAGCATTGATGATGATGGCGTCGATCGGCCCCTTGGTCTTTTCCTTCATCCAGGCATCGACGTTGCGGCGGACTTGCTCGAGCGCCTGCTGTTCCTCGCCCATGTGGTGGACGAGCGCGCCACAACAACCTGCTCCATTCGCCACCACGACGTCGACGCCTCGACGAGCGAGCAGGCGGATGGTGGCATCATTGATTTCAGGACGCAGCACGGGCTGGGCACATCCGGCGAGCATGACGACCCGGGCGCGGCGCTCGGCTGAGGTGCGCGCTTCGCCGGGGCCTTCGTACTTGGGCAGCGCCGGCAGTCTCGCCGGCGCCAGCTCCATCATCGCGGCCATCTCCTTCAAGCCCAGCGCGCGCATCAGCGGGATGAACGGCCGGCCAAGAGGCGCGGCTTTCAAGGCCATGCGGAATTTTTCCGGATAGGGCACCACCGCGGCCAGCAGGCGGCGCATAAAGCGGTCCTTCAGGCTGCGCGTGCCAGTCTCGTTGATATGGACCCGCGCAAGATCGACCAGATGCATATAATCGACGCCGCCGGGGCACGTCGTCATGCAGGACAGGCAGGACAGGCAACGGTCGATGTGATGCTGAACCTCGGGGCTCGCATCGCGACCGCGCTCGAACATGTCCTTCATGAGATAGATGCGCCCGCGCGGGCTGTCGCGCTCGTCGCCGACGACGACATAGGTGGAGCATACCGCGGTGCATAGTCCGCAATGCACGCAGCGCCGCAGGATCCGGTCGGCCTCGGCGGTGCGTGGGTCTTTGAGCTGTTCGGGCGTAAAGTTCGTCTGCATGTGCTGCGGTATCCGTTGTCCTCAAATGCCTGCGTACATGCGGCCGGGGTTGAGGATCCCCTGGGGATCGAAGGCAGTTTTGATGTCGCGCGTGATACGGTCGAGCACAGGGGTTTGCGGCTGGAAGACCTCGACGGCACCCCGGATGGCCCGATCGGCGCGGATCAGAGTCGCGTGACCACCATGAACGGCAACCGCGCGACGGATGTCACTTGCGCCCGCATCCGCCGTTGCCGGCACTTCCAGCCAGATCAGGCCACCCGACCAGTCGTAGTAGGCTTCCGCCGTCATGTGCTTGCGGATCGCGGCGACGAGCTTGGCGCCATTGACCGGCGATGTCGATATGCGCCACAGGGCGCTCTCCTTGTCGCACACCACGGACAGCCGGCGCAGGTCGCTCCAGAACTTCAGCGTCGATTCGTAGTCGAGTTCGATCGGCTCGCCATAGACCTTGAGCAGGGTGCGCAGTGCATCCTTGCGGTAGAGCACCGACTTGACGAAATTTTCGATGCGGATCGCGGTCAATCCGGAGCCGATCGAAGCCAGCGTGCCCACTTCAACACGCTGCGTCAGCCCCTCTGACAGGTGTGCGGCTGCCGACACCTCGAATGGCGTTCCCATGGCTGCGCACATCAGCTCGGCGGCGAGATCGTCCGTCAATCCACGGTAGATAAGCGTTGCGGCGGCCTCCGGCCAGGGCAGCACCTTGAAGGTGACTTCCGTCAAGATGCCGAGCGTGCCCCAGCTGCCAGACAGGCCGCGCGCCAGATCGTAGCCCGTCACGTTCTTCATGACGCGGCCACCGGACTTGAACATTTCCGCGCGGCCGCTGACGCCCTTGATACCGATAAGATGATCGCGCGCCGCGCCGGTCACAACGCGGCGCGGTCCGGACAGGTTGGACGCAAATACGCCGCCAATTGTCTGCTGACCAACGCGGCCGCCCGTTGCGGGTCCGAGGTCTATCGGCTCGAAGGCCAGCATCTGCCCGCGCGCAGCAAGCTCGGCCTCGATCAGCGACAGCGGCGTGCCGGTCTGGGCCGACATCACCAACTCGGTCGGTTCATAGAGCGTGATGGTCCGCATCGATTGGGTGGAGACGGTGGCCGCTGTCTGCATCGGCCGGCCGACATTGCTCTTGGTGCCATTGCCGACGACCTCGACTGGCTGATTGCGAGCTGCAAAGTTCTGGACCATGCTTGCCAGCTCCCAGTCGGTTGCCGGCCTCAGCGCCTCCTTCATGGGCGGACTTTACCTTTCTCGTCACTCTGCTGCGGCCGCGGGCTCGCGCCCGTCGAGCGGAAATACCTTGGCCGGGTTGAGTAGCCAACCAGGATCGAACGCCGTCTTGATACGCATCTGCAGGGCCAAATCGGCATCGGAAAACTGCACGCGCATCAGATCGCGCTTCTCGATACCGACGCCATGCTCGCCAGTGAGACAGCCACCGACATCGACGCACAATTTCAGAATCTCGGCGCCAGCCAGTTCAGCCCGCTCGGATTGTTCGGGATCGTTGGCTTCGTACAGAATCAACGGATGCAGGTTGCCGTCGCCCGCGTGGAAGATATTGGCAACCTTGAGCCGGTGGCGGGCGCAAATCTCGGAGATCGACGTCAGCACTTCAGGCAAACGGCTCAACGGTATGGTGCCGTCCATGCAGTAGTAGTCGGAGATCCGGCCGATTGCGCCGAAAGCAGATTTGCGGCCCTTCCAAATCTTGGCGCTCTGCACGGGGCCGTCGGAAATGATGATCTTCCGTGGTTCGAATGGCTTGGCCATCTCGCTGATCTGGGTGAGGAGATCCTGGATTTCCTCCTCGGAGCCTTCAACCTCGACGATCAGCAGCGCGCCGACATCGAGCGGGTAGCCAGCCTTGGCGAAGCTTTCGCAGACCTCGATGGCGGGCTTATCCATGAATTCGATGGCGACGGGGATGATGCCTGAGCCAATGATGGCGGAGACGCAGCGGCCGGCATCCTCGCTGTTGGAAAAGCCGATCAGCATGGGGCGCGCACCCTCGGCCGCATGGATGATACGGACGGTCGCCTCGGTGATGATTCCGAACTGGCCCTCCGATCCGACGATGAGACCCAAAAGGTCGTAGCCCTCGGCGTCGAGATGCGCGCCGCCGACCTCGATCACCTCGCCAGAGATCAAGACCATCTTGACGCCCATGACGTTGTTGGTCGTGACACCGTATTTGAGGCAATGGGCGCCGCCTGAGTTCATGGCGAGATTTCCCGCCAGAGTGCAGGCAAGCTGACTCGAAGGGTCGGGCGCATAGAAGTAGCCCGACTTACCGACAGCCTCGGAGATCGCCAGGTTGGTGATACCCGTTTGGACGCGCGCCGTGCGTGCGCTGTAGTCTATTTCGAGCACACGATTCATCTTGGATATGCAGACGACGACGGCGTCCTCGGCTGGGAGCGCACCACCGCATAGCGACGTACCAGCTCCACGCGGGACGACCTTGATGCCGGCCTCGCCGCAATATCGCAGGATTGCCGCCACCTGCTCGGTGGACGTCGGCAGCACGACGGCCAGAGGCATGCGGCGGTAGGCCGTCAATGCGTCGGTCTCGTAGGCCCGGCGGCCGTCTTCATCGGCAATCACCTGATCGGCGCCGATGAGGCGCCCCAGGTCCGCAATGATCTGATCGCGCCGAGCGATGATCCTGCGGTCTGGGTCTGGCAATGCAATGTGCGACATGGATCCCACTCCTTCCGGATCGTTTCCCGGCGCGTCTGGTTGGGCACACTGGGACGTGGAGCGCAATAGGTGCGCTGGCGGCAATCACAGGCTCGCTGTTTGGCCAACATCGTCAAGCCGGTCGTGAGCGCGCGCTGGATTGCATCACCTAGCGTTTGATTGGAATAGCACGAGACCTCATGGCAGGGCCATCGCATCGCTTACCGCGCGTGCAAAACACAGGACCACACGCGCATTGTTGTCGGCACATGCAAATGTTGAGGCACCAGACCCAGAAGGAACGGTCCGCTCCTGCCGGAAACAGGGCCAGGCTAGTCTGAGCGTTCAAGCTTATCGCGACAGCGGAACCCCAACCGGACACATCGTTTCGACCGGCAGAGCATGAGGCCGAACCGCGCGGTGCTGGTTCCTGCAGATCTTGCAAACAGCCTGCATCAGGAAAATCCGATAGCTGTAATAATGTCCCGCCGACGCAGGAGAGCGCAGGCAGGTCGGCGCGTCAGATGATTATCAATGATTCCGAACAGATCATATTCTATTTATCTCTTTCGCTGACACACCATCGTCGATAGAGAGGTGAATATGACTGCAACGAACGGGCGCCTCGCAACCGGTGCGCCAAACGATAGAACGGGAGGCGCCACCATGACTGCCATCAGCGATCTCGACATCTTCGCCCGTGTTGCACGCACCGCGAACATGTCGGCCGCCGGCCGCGAGATGGGCCTTTCCCCGGCCGTGGTTTCGAAGCGTATCAGCCTACTCGAGGACCGGCTGGGCGCGCGCCTCTTCCAGCGCACGACACGTCACCTGACGTTGACTGAGACGGGCGAGGGCTACTTCAAGCGCGTCGTCGACATCCTGAGCCTGATCGAGGAGGCGGAAGATTTCGTCTCACGGCGGAATACCCGGCCTCGCGGCGTGCTGAAGGTGACGGCGCCCACAGCCTTCAGTCGCCTGCACATCGCCCCCCACCTGCCGGCCTTTCTTGCGCGCTACCCCGAAATTGAAATCGACATGCACCTGACCGACAATTTCGTGGACATCATTCGCGATGGCTTCGATGTCGCCATTCGCATCGGTGAACTGCGCGATTCCACTCTCGTTGCCCGGAAACTCGCGCCCGACCATCGCGTGCTGTGCGCGGCCCCCCGCTATCTTGCCGAAGCCGGCGAGCCCAAGACGCTATCCGACCTCGAAAGCCACAACTGCCTGCTTGCCGGTGCCCAGGACGTCTGGCGCCTCGAAGGCCCGGAAGGTCAGCTGCAAACCCGTGTTAGAGGCAATCTCAGATCCAACTCTGGCGAATTCGTGCGTGAGGCGCTGCTGGCTGGCGTCGGGATCGCGTTGCGTTCGACATGGGATATCGGGGCAGAACTCGAGTCAGGTGCGTTGCAGGTCGTGCTGCCCGCGTATCGGGGCTCTTCCGCCGTCGACATCTTCGCCGTTTATCCCTGCCGCGAATTCATGCCCAACAAGGTGAACGTCTTCATCGAGTTCCTGAACGAGGTCTATGCCGCCCACCCGCCAGCAACCGAGCGCAATGGCGCCCAGCACAAAGTCGATGTGCCCGTAATGGCGACCAGCAGCGAGAATAACGGCACCAAGGCACCACCCAGCAGGAAGGCGGCCGGTAACAAAGCCCGCAAGAATCAGGCGCAGTTGGGCTAAGGTCGATTGCCAAGCGCGCCCAAACTCTTATCATTCGCGTAATGGTGCCGGCCCGACCAATGTCCGGCCGGCATTTTGGTTCGAACCCAGCGGAATGATGTGGCGCATGCTGCCGTCCGCACCCCACCTGGAGCTGATCTTTCCATGACGAGCCTTTTCGTGCGCCTGACGGCGGTTGCCCTGGTTGTGGCAGGTGGCGCCGGCGCGGCCAGTGCCCAGGACGCGGCCAGCGGAGCGAACGTCTTCAAGAAATGCCGCGCCTGTCACGATGCGGGACCTAATGCACGAAACAAGGTCGGCCCGCACCTCAATGGGATCTACGGGCGGGCCGCTGCCGCGGTTGGCGATTTCAACTATTCCGATGCGCTCAAGGAAGCCGGGGCAAAAAAGCTCGTCTGGGACGATGAAACGCTCAACGGCTACCTGGAGTCGCCGACGACATATCTGCCCAAGAACAAGATGGCGTTTGCGGGCATCAAGGACGAGAAGCAACGTGCAGACCTCGTCGCCTATCTCAAGACCTTCAAATAGCACCACCCATCCGCGCGAATAGAGTGGTGTGCAGTGCAGCGTGGCCTTGGGCGAGCAACACGCTATGCTCGCCTTGCGCTATCGCGACCCTCACATGAATTGACGGGCGCTTCGCTCCAGATCCGCTTGAGAGAACGATCCCATGTCGAGCCCACGCCCCCAGCGCCGCCCCTTGGTCGGCCTGTTCGTAACGTGCCTTGTGGATGTCATGCGGCCGTCGGTCGGCTTCGCCGCTGCAAAGCTCATAGAGGCGGCCGGCTGCGATCTGTGGGTGCCAACCGGACAGACCTGTTGCGGGCAGCCAGCGTATAATTCGGGCGACAAGGCGGACGCGCGGGCCTTGGCCCGGCAAACGATCACAGCGTTCGCGGGTTGCGACTACGTGGTGGCGCCGTCAGGCTCATGCGCGGGCATGCTGAAATCCCACTACCCCCGGCTTTTCACGGATGACCCGAAGATGCTGGCCCAGGCCGAAGCCTTCGCGGGCCGGGTCCATGAACTCATCTCGTTCCTTGTCGACATCAGGGGCATGACGGCGATCGATCCCTCGCTGCAGCCCGACCCGCCCGGCCGCGTCACCTACCACGACAGCTGCTCAGGATTGCGGGAACTCGGCATCAAGGCGCAACCGCGTCAACTGTTGACCTCGATCAAGGGGCTGACACTCGTCGAGATGCCAGACTCGGAGATCTGCTGCGGCTTTGGGGGAACATTCTCGGTGAAGTTTCCCGACATTTCGAACGCCATGGTGGAAAAGAAGACCGACAACATCGCCGCGGCCAAGCCCGCGCTGCTGCTGGCCGGAGATCTGGGGTGCCTCTTGAATATGGCGGGAAAGCTTCAACGCCAGGGCCGGGCAATCGAAGCGCGGCATGTGGCCGAGGTCCTGGCGGGAGACCTGTCTGAACCGGCCATCGGTGCCATCGATGCACCGGCGGCAGAAACCAGGGCCGCAAGGGAAGACAGCGAAGGCCCGACGCGCTAACACCGGGCGGAGCCGCACTGCTGGCGGGCCATCAGAACAAGCGATGACAACAGAGGACGACAAGGAGTTACGGAAGTATGTCCCACGTACCCCACGAAATTCCGGAAGAATTTCCCGAATACAAGGACAAGATTCACGACAAGAAGATGAACGATGCGCACTTCGCACGTCTGTTTGACGAATACCATGAACTCAACCGCGAAGTTCACAGGATCGAAGCCGCCGGCATCAATACATCGGACGACGAATTCGAGAACCTGAAGCTCGCGCGTCTTCGTCTCAAGGACCAAATCTATCATATGCTCCACGAGTGATGACGGCGAAGCATCGGCCTCATGAGGGCCGGCCCGGCACGCGGCCACGGCAGACTTCAGCCGTGGCCGTTCTCGTTTGACATCCGACTTGTTTGGCATCTGGCTGGCGGGACGATGTAGAGTAGGGGCATGCGGATTGCTGCTTCGATCGCGCGCTTGTTTGCCATGGACGATACGACCTGGGCTCGTCATGCGAGCCCATGGAGCGTGTGGACCCGCGTGCTATCGCTGCCACCCCTGCTCGCCGCGATCTGGAGCCACGCGTGGCTTGGCTGGTGGGCGGTAGTGCCGATCGGCATTATCGTGTTGTGGCTGTGGCTCAACCCGCGCCTCTTCGCACCGCCTGAACATACCGACACCTGGGCGTCGAAGGCGACATTCGGCGAGCGGGTCTGGCTCAACCGGGCGAGTGTGCCGGTGCCTGCGCATCACTCCCGTATTGCAACGCTGCTGACGGCGCTTTCAGGCATATCCTTCTTTGCTGCGGTCTATGGGGCGGCCATCAACAATCTCGCTTTGACGGCGGGCGCGGGAAGCCTATCGTGGCTTGCCAAGATGTGGTTTGCCGACCGCATGGTGTGGCTCTACGAGGACATGAAGGATAAGAATCCGATCTACCGAAGCTGGCTGCGCTGAAGCCAAACCGCTGGGGCATGGAACCACGCGATGCACATCGAAACTCCACACTTCAACGACAACGCGCGGGATGCGCTGAAAGATGCGCAGTTGCAGAAAGCGCTGGCAGGGCTTCCGGGGGGGCTCGTTGCCCAGCGTGCGGCGGCGCGCGACAAGCTGCCTGAGTTCGAGGCGCTGCGCGATGTGGGGCGCGATTTGCGCAATGAGACGCTGGAGCTGCTCGACGTCTACCTGGAAACATACGAACGCAATGCCACGGCCGCTGGCGCCAAGGTTCATTGGGCGCAAACGGCGGAAGAGGCGCGGCGCATCATCGTTGAGCTCTGCAAGGCGGAAGGCGCGCGGCTGGTGACGAAGGGCAAGTCCATGATCTCTGAAGAGATCGGACTGAACGACGCCTTGCAGGACGCCGGCATGGAAGTGCTCGAGACCGACCTTGGCGAATACATCCTGCAGATCAGGGGCGAGACGCCGAGCCATATCATCGCGCCGGCGATCCATCTCACGCAGGATCAGGTCGAGGCCGATTTCCGTCGCAGCCATACCGATCTACCCGCCGACCGGGCGCTGGTCGAGCCAGGCGATCTTGTCGGCGAAGCGCGGCGCGTGCTGCGGCAGAAGTTCTTGTCCGCCGACGTTGGAATAACGGGTGCCAATTTCCTGATTGCCGAGACAGGCAGCTCCGTCATCGTCACCAACGAAGGCAACGGCGATCTGACGCAATCGCTCGCCAGGGTTCACATCGTCATCACTTCGATCGACAAGGTTCTGGCGACCAGAGAGGATCTGGCGACGCTGCTGCGGTTACTGGCGCGCTCTGCCACCGGGCAGGAATGTACGACATACGCCACGCTTTCAACCGGTCCACGCAGGGCTGGCGATGTCGATGGCCCGGGCGCCTATCACGTCGTCCTGCTCGACAACGGTCGCGCGGAGCTTCTGGGGACGCAGTTCCGCGAAGTCTTGCGCTGCATCCGCTGCGGGGCGTGCATGAACCACTGTCCCGTCTATGGCGCTGTTGGCGGCCATACCTACGGCTGGGTCTATCCTGGTCCCATCGGCGCAGTGCTCACACCAGCACTGATCGGTATTGGCCAAGGTGCCAAGCTGCCCAACGCCTCCACCTTCTGCGGCCGCTGCGAATCCGTGTGTCCTATGCGCATACCGCTGCCGAAGCTGATGCGGCACTGGCGCGAGGCCGAGTTCGAGGCGGGGCAGCCGCCGTTCCACCAGCGTGCGGCGCTGGCGGCATGGGCGTGGCTGGCCAAGCGGCCGCGCACCTATCACGTCGCCATGCGCTTCGCGGCGGCGACCCTGGGAGCTCTCGGGCGACGGCGCGGCCGCTTCCGCTGGCTGCCGCTTACTGGGGGCTGGACTCGGCATCGCGATCTTGCCGCGCCGCAAGGGCGCACGTTCCAACAGTTATGGGCGGAGCACCAGCGTGGGGTGCCAAGATGAGTGATACCGCCCGCTCCGCTATCCTCAGCCGCATTCGTGCGTCCTTGAAGGTCGCAGCTGACGATCCTGACCGCGCAACCCTGGCCGCCCAGCGCATTGCTGGACATCCACAGAACCTGGTTCCGGCGCGGGCGAGCGCGGCTGGCACCGATCTCGTTGCGCTCTTTCGCAGCTATCTGGAAGGCCAGCAGGCAACTGTCAGCGCGGTTGCCTCGCACAGCGACGTTCCGGCGGCGATCGGCAATCTGCTCAACGCCACCGGAGCGACAGGGGTGGTGCGGCGGGGCAGCGACCCGCTGCTTGGAGATATGCCCTGGGCCGAGGCAAAGGATCTCGTGGTGCGTGAGGGCGCCGCAGAGCCAGACGACGTCGCCGGGGTTTCCTATGCACTCGCGGGGGTAGCCGAGACTGGCACTCTGGTGGTGGGAGCCGGCAAGGACAACCCCGTTACGCTGGCATTCCTTCCCGGGATACACATCATCATCGTCGCTCGCGACACCATCGTCGGCACCTACGAGGAAGCCTTGGCGCGCGTGCGCAAAATCTATGGCGCAAGCGGCATGCCGCGCACGCTCAACTACATTTCAGGGCCATCGCGGACTGCCGACATCGGCGGCAAGATCGTCATTGGCGCACACGGGCCGCGCACGCTTGGCGTGATTATTGTCGGCTGAGATGAAACGCCAGATCGACTGAATTTTTTCCGAGCGGATGGGCATCACGCTTCGCGCGCGCGCCGCGAACCCAATCAACGCCTCATGCACGACTGCAAGCACTGCTGAAGCCGGGCGTCGCAGCTCGAGCTGCCTTTGGTCGCAATGCGGCACTGGTTGTGCTGTGCCCGGCACGAGGATGCGCAAGAATTCGCCGATACGGACGGAACCGCCGCCGATATCGTTACGGCAAAGCTTGCGAGCGCTGCCAATGCCAGAACTGTTCGTCGTAGTAGGGTCAAGTCGGAACTCCAGGAAGCATGTCGCATCTGTCCCATATCTCCCAACGCCCGCTTGCGATCGGCGATATGGTCCACCTGCCCCCAGGTCAGGTTGTTCAAGGTTTATCCCGCGGCGAATGAACACAACCTGAAGGAACGATGTTCAACTACCCAATTCCGCAAAACGGGCCGTATCGTTGGCCACGCGAGCTGTTCACTACCGCCGTTTTGTGCCGGGGCGGCAGTTGTTCAAGGTTAACAGCGAGGGGATGGGGACGTTTCGATCTGCCGGGTTCTGGTGGGCAAACAGCCGTCAGAAAGAGAATTCCTTGAAGAGAAGATCGATGTTGCCGCCCCAGCGGCCGTTATAGCGATCGAGCAGCTCATCGGCGCAGGTCTTGCCGCGAGCCACCGCATCCTGCAGCGGCGCCAGATAGACCGATTCGTCCTGCCCCAGCTGATCCTTGCGGCAACGGTTGCGCAATCCGATGCGCGATAGTGTCAGCAGCTCAGCAGCCACGTCGCGGACGGTGCGGTTGCGGAAGCGCGTTTCGAGCGCCAGCCGCGGCACATCATGGCGCAGCGCGTCGCGCTCCTCTCGTGTCCAGTCGTTGACGAGGTCCCATGCACCTGCCAGCGCGGTGTCGTCGTAGAGCAGGCCGACCCAGAACGCGGAGAGCGCAACGATGCGACCCCAGCGACCTCCGTCGGCACCACGCATTTCCAAAAAGCGTTTTAGGCGCACTTCGGGAAACAGCGTGGTCAAGTGATCGGACCAATCGTCGAGTGTCGGGAAGACGCCTTCCAGACCGGGCAGGCGCCCGGCCATGAAGTCTTTGAAGGAGCGGCCGGCGACATCGATGTAACGGCCGTCGCGATAGACGAAATACATCGGCACGTTGAGCGCATAGTCGACATAGGCTTCGTAACCCATGCCCGGCTCGAAAACGAACGGAAGCAAACCTGTGCGCCCGGGGTCGGTGTCGCGCCAGACTTCGGAGCGCATCGACTTGAAGCCGTTAGGCTTGCCTTCGGTGAACGGCGAGGATGCGAACAGTGCCGTTGCAATCGGCTGCAGCGCCAGCGAGACGCGCAGCTTCTGCACCATGTCGGACTCGGTGGCGAAATCGAGGTTCACCTGGATCGTTGCTGTCCGGTACATCATGTCGAGGCCGCGACTGCCCACCTGCGGCATGTAGCGCGTCATCACGCCATAGCGTTCCTTGGGCATGCGCGGCGTTTCCGCCAGCGTCCATTTTGGTGAGAAACCAACACCCAGGAAGCCGATACCCAGCCGCTCGCCGACGCGCAGCACCTCATAGAGGTGTGCCTCGGTCTCGGCGGCCGTCTCGTGCAGGGTTTCAAGTGGCGCGCCGGACAACTCGAATTGCCCACCCGGCTCCAACGAAATCGTCCCGCCGATTTCACCTTCCGGCCGGCGCAGGGCGATGATGTGGTCGCCCTCCATGATCGGCACCCAACGGCAGCAGGCAACCATACCCTCCATCAGCGCCCGGATGCCGCGATCGCCACCATAGGGAACGGGTGTGCGATTCTCGGTGTAGAAGACGAACTTTTCGTGTTCCGTGCCGATGCGCCATTGGTGGCGTGGCTTCTCGCCAGCGGCGATCCAGGCCACCAGATCATCCTTCGAGCGCACAAGGGGGCTCTCGGCGCCTGCGACGCGGGTGGACATGGTGGGCTCTCGCTCAGGGTTGGCTGGGTATTCCAAGTTGTAGCCGCCAGCCCGCTCTGACCCGATACCGGCGCCTGCCCCTTATGCGACCCACAGGCGCGAGGCACAAGTCTCGTCGTTGCAAGTTGTCGTGAGATTTTGGCCGCCGCAGGAAGACGCAATATGCTCAGTTCGCCCAGCCCAGCGCACCGATTTCGCGCGGGAGCTGGAACGGTTTGAACCATGAGAAAAGACCGCCCCATTTGGTCTTTGGTGCATCTGCCACTGCCCCCGGCTCTGAGGCTGGGCTCGCCTTTGGCTCCTTTACGGGGTGGGGCGCCTGTTTGCCCTGGGCAGGCTCCCCAGTGGAGCTGTGCTTGCGCCCTGGCCTATCCTTGCGCGATGCCGAAGTGCCCTTAAATGCCCTCGACGGCAGCGGCGGTTCAAGAGGTGCTACCTGTGGATTTACGCTTGCCGTCGCAATGGCCGGAGGGGCAGGCGTCAATTCGGGCGCAACGCCCAGCGCCATGCGGCCTTCCAGCGGCGGGCTCGGAATTGCCGGTGGCGTTTGTCCAACCGAAGAGCGGGGCTCGCCTTGTTCAGCTGGCAAGGCGGCAACGACTGCAGCTCTCTTGCCAGCCGGATCGGGGCTTTCAAACCTGGAATCGGCGTCCTGCGGACCCGACATGGCTGCTGCCAGTGCGCTGGCGGCTGAGGATGCCGCCGATGGCCTCGATGCCGCTGATGCTGCCTCATTGCGCGGGAGGCCATCCCCGGTCTTTGCGGCGGGCCGTTCGCCCGGCACCAAGCTGGCAACGAGGGCGTTGACAAGCTCTTCGGCCTTCTGATGCAGTTCTTCAGCCAATTCGCGTGCTTCGCCCGCATCCTGCCGCGCCAGTGCCAGCGTGCTCTGCAGCTCGACCGTGGTGACCTCGCTTGATTGCTGAACCGTGGCGGCCGATGGAGCGCGGGACGCGCCGGTGCCCAGGAGATCCAGCACATTCGAATTCAGTGTTGCGGCATCGGCAAAAGCTGGGAGCTGGCGCATGCGGCTGGCGGATGTTGCCGTATCTGTGGCCTCTGCGAACGCCCTCTGGAGCGAGGCCAAGCCGTCGGAGTTGAGATACCGGGGCGGCACCGGTGGAACGACCTCGGAATGGGCCTCGACGCCAGACGAGGCAATGGCTGCCGCCGTCACCATGAGCAAACAAGATTGGCCTGCAAGGCGCACAGCACGGCGTGCGCTAGACCCGCACTCAACGAACATGACGCATAACCCCCATACGCAACACCCGCACACCCAAACACTTACATCGTGTGCGCCGTCAGACCGGATCCCCTGCCCTGCCCCTTGGCGGTGCGCCACCTGCTGCGATGGCCTCCGCTGCATCAAGCAACCAAGCCAAAATGGCTCGGAGCAATCCCGTCACCTGCCGATCTTGAGCCTGGGTAAGGCAGCATCAAGGCGAAGGGGCGCATGGAGGAAGGTTGCCGGTTCAGCGCCAATCGCCCAGCACGGCATTGACCACGGCCAAGGCGGCGACAGCCGCGGTATCGGCACGCATGATCCTGGGCCCCAGGGAAATGGCGATCGCGGAGGGATACTTCAGGATCGCCTCACGCTCAGCAGGGTCAAACCCGCCCTCCGGCCCGACCAGGACGCCCACGTCGGGCCGCGCAGGACTTGCCGCCATGCGTGCGCGCAATTCCTCCAGCGCTGACAGTGGCCCACCCGGTGGCGCGCTTTCATCGCAAAAGATCAGCGGCTGTTGGGAGGGCCAGCGGGTCAGCACGGCTGGCAGGGTCGTTGGTTCGTCGATGACCGGCAGGCTGAGGATGCCGCATTGCTCTGCCGCCTCTAAGGCGTTCGCTCGCATGCGATCGAGGTTCACGCGCTCGGCCACGGTGCGCCGCGTCAGCACCGGTGCCAGCCTCCCGACCCCCATTTCAACTGCCTTTTGGACCATGTAGTCGAGCCGCGCACGCTTTAGTGGCGCAAACAGGTAGGTCAGGCTGGGATGCCCGGTCTGCGGCCGGGTCTGCTCGATGAGCCGTAAAGTGCAGGTCCGCTTCGAAACGGAGGCGAGCCGCGCCTTCCATTCTCCATCCCGGCCGTTGAAGACAAGGATGGCCGAACCCTCGGCCAGACGCAGAACATTGAGCAGATAGTTAGCCTGATCTCGCGAAACCGCGATCTCGCCATCCACCGCCAGATCAGCCTCGACATAAAGCCGTTGCGCATTGAAGTCGTGCACCGCCATGGCCAGCGTCTTAGCGCAACGGCGGGCATTCGCAAGCGCGGGCACGTTGCTGCGCGGTGCAAACGCGATTAGGGTCGCCGCTGGCTGCGGGCCTAGAGCTGCCTTTTTTGTGGCGTTGCGTGTCCTGCTGCCTACTCCTGCGGCTGTTGCGCTGCCATCCGCTTGAGTTTCACGATGCGCGCCGGACAATGACACTTGCGGCATGACCAGCACACCTGCACCACCGACACAGATTGGGCCTGATCGCGGCGAGGCGGAAACTGCCGTTGTTGATGCGCCAAGCGGCAACTGGGTCGATACCTACGCGCCAGCGAGCTGGCGGCCCTATCTGCGGCTGGCGCGGGCGGACCGCCCGATCGGCACATGGCTGCTTTTGTTCCCGTGCTGGTGGTCGCATGCGCTGGCCACGACCGCCGCTGGGAAGCCCTTTCCAAATCTGTGGTATCTGGCGCTTTTCGCCATCGGCGCCTTCGTCATGCGCGCGGCTGGCTGCGCCTATAACGATCTGATCGATCGCGACTACGACGCCAAAGTGGCGCGCACCATGAGCCGGCCGATTCCTTCAGGACAGATTTCGCCCGCCCAGGCCATGGTCTTCGTCGTGATCCTCGGGTTCATCGGGCTTGCGGTGCTGGTCCAGTTCAATACCTACACGATCTGGCTGGCGATCGCCTCGCTCGGTCTTGTCCTTGCCTATCCATTCATGAAACGGCTCACCAACTGGCCGCAGCTGGTGCTCGGCCTGGCATTCAACTGGGGTGCGCTAGTCGGCTGGTCGAGCCTGATGCAAAACGTCGCGCTTCCAGCGCTGGCACTCTATGCGGGCTGCGTTCTGTGGACGATCGGCTACGACACGATCTATGCGCACCAGGACAAAGAAGACGACTTGATGCTCGGTCTGAAGTCGACTGCGCTGCACTTCGGCCAAGCGACTCCTGCATGGGTGAGCGGCTTTTATCTGTCGGCGCTTTTATTGTGGACGCTGGCGGCGGCGCTGGCAGGCACGCATCTGGTGAGCTACGTCGCGCTGGCCCTCGTAGGCCTGCATTTTGCCTGGCAAATCACCGGGCTCGATATCGACGACCCGGACAATTGCCTGAAACGGTTCCGCGCCAATCGCGATGTCGGCTTTATCGTATTCGCCGGCTTCATTCTCGACAGTGCAATTTCGTGGGCCGCCGGAATCGCCTGAGTGCTCGGACTTTGGGCCTGATCGCTGCGACTTTGGCCGCATTGCCACCGGAAGTTGCGGTAGGGGTGCAAAAATGGCTCGGCGCGGCAGAGCTTTCGCTCAGCCACGCCGGCCACGCCTCGCTATCGCTTTCGTCGGGTTCCCCTGGGGCAACCATGACGTGCATGATGGCACATTGGGCTTCCTATTCCCTTAACTGTTAGCGTAAACGACAGTTTAGCGGCCGCGTCAGACCGGCATGGACCTGCCTTTCGCGGTACCGCGCAATCAAAAAAGCAACTTGGACCGGCTCGATCATGACGAAAGAAATCAACAACCCGAAGCAGCTCCTCCATCTGGTTTTCGGCGGTGAACTCGATGAACTCGACGGAATCACCATCCGCGACCTGGATCACCTGCATATCGTGGGTATCTTCCCCAGCTATGCGGAGGCCCACAAAGCCTGGAAAGCGGCGGCGCAGCAAACGGTGGACAATGCGCACATGCGCTACTTCATCGTCCATCTGCATCGCCTGCTCGACCCTGAATCCTGAATCTGGCAAGGCATGATGCGGCAGCCTGCGGCGCAGGCAGTTTAAGTGGCGATGGACCCTGCGCCGTGGCGATCCTGGAGGATAAGTGAGCAAACCCGATACGAGGGCGTCCATGCAAAAGGGCCATGAGGTCATGGCGGGCGCGGGAAGCCCGAAACATGCCAACATGGGGCAAGGGAAGCGCAGGCGGAAAGGTTTTGACGCCAACTCACGTATCCTGCTTCGCCGCTTCCTGGATACCTGGGTCTGGCCGCGCTGGCGCAGCTTGCTGTTTGCCCTGGCATTAACGGCATGCCTCGCAGCCGTGACAGGCGCCTATCCGCTCATCATCAAGACGTCGTTCGATACACTGCTCAAGGGCAACACTGAGATGCTGCCCTATGTGCTCGGCGCCATCATCATCGTCACGATGTTGCGCAGCCTGCTGCTCTATTTCCACGCTGTCACGTCGAGCCGCATCGTGCTGCGCATTGCGACAGATCTCCAGACACACACATTCTCGCATCTCATGCACGCCGACTTCGCACGGCTTTCGCGGGAGACGCCGGGGCGCATGCTTTCGCGTCTGACGAACGGTGTGTCTTTCATCGAGCAGGGCCTTTCGGCCAGCCTCAACACCGCTGTTCGTGACTCGCTTTCGATCGTCGTCCTGATCGGCACCATGCTCTATCTCGATTGGGCGATGTCGCTGATCGTGCTTGGAATTTACCCACTTGCGGCCGCGCCGATCCTGATAATTTCCCAACGGCTACGCAAGGTTGCCAAGAGGACCCAGCAAGAGCTGGGGCAGATGACATCCGAGCTGGCTGAAAAGCTTGCCGGCGCGCGGCTCATCAAGGCCTTCCGGCTGGAAGATTATGCCGCCAAGCGCGTCAACGGCGCTTTTGAGGAAGTTTTTCGCCTGAAGATGAAGGCGATCCGCAACCGCGCCCGCCTCGATCCCATTCTGGAGGCATTGGGCGGCCTAGCCGTTGCCGGCGTCATCGCGTTCGCCTACTGGCGAATCACCAGCGGCATTTCGACGGTTGGCGACTTCATGGGATTCGTGACGGCGCTGCTGATGGCGTCGCAGCCGATCAGGGCGATCGGCAATCTGGCTGGCAAAGTTCAGGAAGCCCTTTCCGCCATCGAGAACCTGTACGCCACGCTGGATGAGAAGCCGCTGGTGGTCGACAAGCCTGGCGCGAGGGCACTGCAGGTCTCCCACGGCGACATCCGCTTCGACGATGTTTCATTTTCCTACGGGGAAGGCACGCTCGAAAGTGCTGTGCGGAATGTCAGCCTCGACATGCCCGGCGGCAGCACCGTTGCGTTTGTCGGCCGTTCGGGTGCTGGCAAATCGACACTCATCAATCTGGTGCCCCGTCTGTTCGACGTCAGCAGCGGGCGCATTTCGATAGACGGCCAGCCCATCGACGAGGTGACAATCGCATCGCTGCGTGATGCCATCGCAATCGTCAGCCAGGACGTGACGCTGTTCGATGAAACGATACGCGCCAATATCGCGCTCGGCCGGCTCGGCGCCAGCGAAGACGAGATTGTCGCGGCTGCGAAGGCCGCCGCCGCACACGAGTTCATTCTCGCCCAGCCCGACGGTTATGACACTCAGATCGGAGATCGCGGACTGCGGCTTTCAGGCGGACAGCGCCAACGCCTTGCTCTTGCCCGCGCCATTCTGAAGAACGCGCCGATCCTGCTGCTCGACGAGGCGACGAGTGCACTCGACACGCATTCAGAAAAGCTGGTTCACGATGCCCTTGAGCGGTTCACCGAAGGCCGCACGACACTCGTGATCGCGCATCGTCTGTCCACCGTGAAGAACGCCGACCTCATCTGCGTGATGGAAGACGGGCGGCTGGTCGAGACGGGCACCCATGGCACGCTGATCGCCGAGGGCGGCATCTACTCTGAACTTGTGCGTTCGCAATTGCTCGATGACAGCAAGACCTAGATCGTTTCAGGCTTCGTACTGAAACGATCCAGTTTTTTCGCCCACGCAGTTATTACTCGCGATGCAGGATCGAATTGACGAGGCGGTTGGCCCAACCCTTGGCCTGGAAGCTGCGTTTGACCTCATCTGGATTGTACGCCGTGCGCATCCATTCCAGGAACGCGACGGGCCGGACCGCATTTTCCTCCAGATAGCGCTCGAAAAAGTAGTCGAGCACACCGGTATCGGCCTGGCGGATATGGCCGTACTTCAGCGAAAGCTGCTTGACGGCTGACTGCATCGGCTGGCCTTCGCGGAAATGCATGAACAGGACGCTCATGAGGCCGGCCCTGTCCGCTCCTGATTTGCAGTGGAACAGGATCGGGTATTCGACTTTATCGAGGATCTCCAGCGCCCCCGTCACCTCCTTGATGGTGGGTGCCGCGCGGGAACGGAGCTGGTAATCGACGAGGGCTATGCCATGCTCCTCGCAGGCCGCCCGCTCCAGCGCATAACTTGAACAATCGCGCGGGCCGCGCAGGTTGATGATGGTGCGGATGCCCTGTGCAGCCATTTTCCGGATGTCGCCGGGGGCCGGCTGGGCCGAACGCCAGGCATCCTTGGCAAGCTGGTGCTTGTTGAGATACAGTAGCCGGAATAATCCGTGATCGCTCAGGATCAGTTCCAGGTATGCTGCCGGGCGGCCAAAATGCGTTCGCGCCCACGATGGGGCATTATCGATCAGCGAACGTCGCAACCTTGACGTTCGGCGCCGCACGGCGCGGCGCGCTCGGTTCAAGAGCGTTGCCATCGAGCCCTAATCCAACCGACCCCCATTCAGCCGGAAATGTGCAACAGTCTACAAACACAGCAGCCGTCCACCGCTACTGGCGCCTAGCACACTTGCGAGAATTGCTTTCGCTAATTAAGCGCTATAGGAACCTTCCGCAAGGCATTCTGCGGCCTACTCCACGCTCCCCCTTTCGGAAAGCCGGGGCCCCTGAGCGGCATGGCAACATCATCCGGTAAGTCACTGAGGCTACAAAGCGCTGCGGGGCGCAGCATTGCTGCGTTGATACGCTATGTGGAGCGTACTTCGCGCAAGGTTTACGAGCCTGCCGACCTCACCGAACGCATGCTGGCTGAGCATCCCGCCATTTTTGCGTTCTGGCACGGGCAGTTCATGATGGTCTCCACACTGAACGCCCATGGCGCGCAGGTCGCTGCGATGGTCGCCCGGCATGGCGACGCGGAATTGATCGGCTCGGCACTCGACCGGCTGGGTGTCACGCTGATCCGTGGCGCCGGGGCCGGTGGCCGCCGCAAGGATCGCGGCGGAGCGCAGGCGTTGCGAGCGGCGATGCGTGCTCTTGAGGATGGGTACTCGATCTGCATGACGGCTGACGTCCCTCCCGGGCCGGCGCGTCGCGTCGGCGAGGGCGTCATCACGCTGGCGCGCCTCTCAGGGCGGCCGATCATTCCGCTGGCCGTCGCCAGCTCCCGGTTCCTGGCTCTGGACACCTGGAGCCGCATGACCATCAACCTGCCGCACTCGGTGCTGGCATCGGTCGGCGGGGAGCCCGTGCATGTGCCGCGCGATGCCTCACCCGAAATGCTCGAAAGCCTGCGTGCCGGGCTCGAACAATCACTCAAGCAGGCCACGCGGCGCGCCTATGAATTGGCAGGCGCCGACGTTAACCGGGCGACCCCGCTCAGCGCGTTGGATGCCGACGCACCTGCTGCTGCACCGGGCACCCGGTTGAAGATCTACCGCGCGTTGACGCGAACGCTCCAACCCATTGTGCCTGCCTGGCTTGCCTACAGGGCACGGCGCGGCAAGGAGGACCGGCAGCGGCGCGACGAGCGATATGGCATTGCCTCGGCGGCGCGGCCAACGGGCCAGCTCGTTTGGCTGCATGCTGCAAGCGTCGGGGAAACCAATGCCGCACTGCCGCTCATCAACTCCTTGAGCGAGGCGCGGGCAGATCTGTCATTCCTGCTGACAACGGGCACGCTGACATCGGCCAATCTTGCGGCGGCGCGCATTGGCCCGCGCGGCATACACCAGTTCGTCCCGCTCGATTCGCCGCGCTATGCTCAGCGTTTTCTCGATCACTGGCGACCTGACGCAGCACTCTTCATCGAATCTGAGATCTGGCCCAACCTCATCATCGAGACGGCCAAACGATCGATCCCGATTGGGCTCGTCAACGCGCGCATGTCGCATCGCAGTTTCAAGCGCTGGCGCCGCAGCCGGGGCATGTCTGCGCCACTTTTCAGCCGGTTGTCCCTGGTGCTGGCGCAGAACGAGCGGCTGGCGCGGATGTTCTCGCTGCTCGGCGCGCGCAATGTACGGGTCAGCGGCAATCTGAAGATCGATTCCCCGCCGCCGCCCGTCAACGCGCTGGAGCTTGAGCGGCTGAGCGGCGCCGTTGGCAATAGGCCGCTGCTGCTCGCGGCAAGCACGCACCCGGGCGAAGATGAAGTGATTGCGGCGGCACACAAGATCATTGCCGCGCAACATCCCGAACTGTTGACGATCATCGTGCCGCGCCATCCCGAGAGGGGGGCATCGGTGGCGGAGATGCTGAAGGCTGAGGGTCTCGCGTCGAGCCGCCGTTCGCTGGGAGCGCTGCCGGATACTGCCGATGATGTCTACATCGCCGACACGATCGGGGAATTGGGTACGTTCTATGCCCTGTCGCGCTTGGCGCTTATCGGCGGCTCACTGGTGCGGCACGGCGGCCAGAACCCAATCGAGGCCGTGCGCCATACCTGCGCCGTGCTGACAGGCCCGCACGTCCATAACTTCACCGACAGCTATGCCGCGCTGCGCGCCAAGGCTGGCGTTCGCGAGGTGAAGGATGCCGAGAGCCTGGCGGCAACGGCCATTGAACTTTTCAACGACCGCCAGGCAATTGAACGCATGAATGCAGGGGCAAAGGAAGCGCTCGATGCATTGAGCGGTGCGCTCGACCTTTCCACCCAAGCGATCCTCGGCATGCTACCGAAGCCCGACGAGCTGCGCCGTGCCTCTTGAGGAACCCGCGTGGTGGTATGGCCCCGCAGACAGCATGGTCGTGCGGCTATTGTCGCCAGTCGCTCGGTTCTATGGCTGGCGTGCGGCGGCACGGCTCACCAGTCGCCAGCCTTACCGTTCTCGCCTGCCTGTCATCTGCGCCGGCAACTTTACGGCTGGAGGCACCGGCAAGACGCCGTTGACGCTACACATCCTTCAGCGGCTTGCCAGTATGGGAGAAACACCCGCCGTGCTGACACGGGGGTACGGCGGTAAATTGCGCGGCCCGCACTGGATTGATGCTGAACACGATACCGCCAAAGACGTTGGCGACGAGCCGCTGCTGCTTGCCCGCATCGTGCCGACACTCATCGCGCGGGACCGGCGTGCAGGTGCCATCGCGATCGAGACCAGCCGTCCGAACACGACCGTGATCGTGATGGACGACGGCCTGCAGAACCCGCGCCTTGCGAAAGATCTGACCATTGCGGTGGTCGACGCACGCCGTGGCATCGGCAACGGGCATGTCATTCCTGCCGGACCGTTGCGCGCGCCGCTGGGCGAGCAGCTTGCACGGACAGACGCGATCCTCGTCAACGTCCCACCTGGCTTGCACGGCACTTCTGTCGATGCAGCGGAAACGGCAGCAGATGCAAAAGCGGCGCGGCTTCATGACAGGCTGCGCCACGACTTCCCCGGCCCGGTTCTTGCCGCTCACGTGAGTGCCGTGGGCGACCTGGGCTGGCTCGCAGAACGTCCCGTGGTGGCATTTGCTGGCATCGCCAATCCAAAGCGGTTTTTCAGCCTTATCGAACAGGCTGGTGGGCAGATTGCCGAACGTGTCGCGTTCAAGGATCACCACCCCTTCACCGACGCGGATGCGGAACGCCTTCTTGCCCGCGCTCGTGCGCTGTCGGCAACGCTCGTCACGACGGAAAAGGATCGCGCGCGCCTTGCCGGCATGGGCGGAGCGGCGGGTGAGCTTCTCGCTGCTTCACACACGATTGCGATCGCGCTCCAGCTCAATGGCGATGATGGGCAACGGCTTGATGAGATGCTGCGCGCGGCGCTGGCAACCGGCGGCTATCGCGACTAGAGCGCGTTCACTTTTAATAGACCTGGGAACACGTTCTATCTCTTTGTCTTGAGCATGTTTTTCACGCTGAACCGCCACACACTTCAGCTAAGCATGCTCTAATTCGGCCCGGGTTAGGAACGCGGATTACACCGCCCCGCCGCGCTGGCGCTGTTCCTGATAACGGCGGAACGAAATCTCAGCGGTTGCATAAGCTTCCTGAAGGGGCACGCTCCAATAGCGCAATTCCGAAAGCGGAATCATTTGGCCCGTGACAGCACAACGCACGAAATCGCCCTGCTCGACGATCTGGAACTCGCCGTCAAGGTAGCGAACCTTGGCTTCACCTTTCAGGCCAAAAATCTTGTCGAAGCGGTTCATCGCGTGCTTGCGTCCTGATTGCCCCTGGAGGAGTTAGCGCAATGCGGGTCTTGCGGCAAATAAAAGCCGAAGATTCAACCTTGCTGCTTGGATCTATTTTGCAGTGCGGAAAGATCAGCACTCGACATGGAGCTTGCTGGAGCGCCGTTCAAAATAGTGACCCCTGGCCTGTGTCCCGATGCCGCCGCGCCGGACGTCCAGTTGTATTAACCGCTTGCTGACCAGCCTCGCTCTCCGCCTGCTGCGCGGTATCCGGCTGGGCGCTACCAGTGTGCCGTGGCGTGCCCTGTGTTTCGGTGCCTGGAGATCGTTCTGGTGTCCCCGAATGGCGTTTGCCGTCGCCATCCATATCGGCATGCGCGGCAATTGTTCCATCTGAGAATTCGATGGCGAGCGCCTGTCCCGCCACTATGCCAGCGCTGCGCCGGAGCATCGCACCATGCTCGTTGCGCACCAGGGCGAAACCCCGGTCTAGGACGCTCTGGTAACTCAGGCTCTGCGCCAGCTTCGCCAGTCCATCGAGGCGGCTGCGCTCGGTTGCAACTGATGCTCCCAGCGCGCGGGATGCCCGCATCTGCAGGCCCTGCAATCGCTCATGGCCCAGACCGATGCGGCGAACGATGGTGTGCGCGGAGATCTGTGCGCCCATCCTTTCAAAGCGCGTGCGGCGGTGCGCCGTCGTGCGTGCCAATCCATCGGCGGCGCGTCGGCCCAGGACTTCGAGCCGGTCGCTTGCCCGCTCGATGCGCAGCGCCACCAATCTTGGCGCGAGGCGGCTGGCAATGCGTGCATGTCGCAGGTTATGGGCGCGAGTGTTGGCAATGAGCGCACGGCCAAGTCGGCGCTCCACGGCATCGAAACGCTGGCGCGGCAAGGCGAGCAGATCCTCGCGCCGAGGCAGACCACGCGCAGCCGCCCGCCAGTGGGCGCGCATGCCTTCGATGAGGCGGCGAAGAGCAATGTCGTGGCGCAAACCCAATTTCTGGGTCTGCTCCGCCAGATCAGAATATTTTGGCACCGCCCATTCGGCGGCCTTGGTGGGCGTTGGCGCGCGCGCGTCGGCGACAAGATCGATGAGCGTCCAGTCGGTCTCGTGGCCAACTGCGGAGATGAGCGGGATGCCGCTTTCAGCAGCGGCGCGGACGACAATTTCTTCGTTGAAGCTCCACAAGTCCTCCAGGCTGCCGCCACCGCGCGCCACGATCAGCACGTCGGGGCGCGGAACCGGACCGCCTGGTGCGATGGCGTTGAAGCCGCGAATGCCGGCTGCGACCTCTGCGGCGCTGCCCTCGCCCTGGACGCGCGCGGGCCACACGATGACGCGGGTGGGAAAGCGCTCGGTGAAACCCGCCAGCATGTCGCGTATCACCGCGCCTGTCGGCGATGTGATGATGCCAACGACGCGCGGCAGGAAGGGCAGTTCGCGCTTCCTGTCCTCGTCGAACAATCCCTCTGCGGCGAACTTGCGCTTGCGCTCTTCCAACAGGGCCATCAGCGCGCCGACACCCGCCGGCTCCAGCCGCTCGATGACGATCTGGTACTTGGACGAATTGGGATAGGTCGTCACCTTGCCCTCGGCGACAACCTCCATGCCCTCTTCCGGCTTGACGCGCAGCCTGGAGAAAACGCCACGCCAGATCACGGCCTCGATCTTTGATTTCTCGTCCTTCAGCGCGAAATAGGCATGGCCTGATGCGTGAGGGCCGCGATAACCGGAAATCTCGCCACGCAGGCGAACGTGCCCGAAACCGTCCTCCACCGCACGCTTGATGGCGCCAGACAGCTCGGAGACCGAATACTCGGGCGTGTTCTGGCGCGGTGTTTCGCGGTCGGGGTCGATATCTGTGGGCATCCCAGCTCCAGGTTTTGCGCGGGCAACAACAATGATACATCACCAAGTCATGCAAAGGCGCCGTGCAGGGGCCTCATCAACGGGATTTTTGCGAGCGTTTCCATGAACATTTTGATCGTCGGCTCGGGTGGACGCGAACATGCGCTGGCATGGCGGATAGCCCAGAGCCCGCTGTGCGAGCGGATCTATGCAGCGCCTGGAAACGCCGGCATCGCGACGGTGGCAGAATGTATCGGCGTGGATGTGGCGGACCATGGCGCCGTGATCGCGTTCTGCCGTGCACATGACATCGGCCTTGTCGTTATCGGACCGGAAGCACCGCTGGTCGCTGGGCTTGCGGACGATCTCGCGGCGGCGGGTATTAGGCATTTCGGCCCGTCAAGGCTTGCCGCGCAACTTGAGGGCTCGAAGGGCTTCACCAAGGATCTCTGCGCTGAATTCAACATTCCAACCGGCGCCTATGGCCGCTTCACCGACGCCGCGTCGGCAAAGGCCTATCTTGAAGGCAGGTCGATGCCGATCGTCGTCAAGGCCGATGGACTGGCGGCGGGCAAAGGCGTCGTCATCGCCAACACGGCGGGCGAGGCGGCGGCGGCGGTCGACGCCTGCTTCGATGGCGCGTTTGGCGCGGCGGGATCTGAGGTGGTGATCGAAGATTATCTCGATGGCGAGGAGGCGAGCTTTTTCGCGCTGTGCGATGGCAAGACGGCGATTGCGTTCGGCGCCGCGCAGGACCACAAGCGGGTCGGCGACGGCGATACCGGACCCAACACCGGTGGCATGGGTGCCTATACGCCAGCACCCGTCATGACCGACGAGATGATCGCGCGGACCATGGACGAGATCATCCGGCCAACTGTTGCGGGCTTGGCCAGCCGCGGCACGCCCTTCAAGGGCGTCTTGTTCGCCGGGCTGATGATCACCGCCAAGGGACCGGAGCTCATCGAATACAATGTGCGCTTTGGCGATCCGGAGTGCCAGGTTCTGATGATGCTCTTGAAATCCGACATGCTGCCGTTGTTGCTGGCGACGGCGGACGGCACGCTTGATGCCGTCGCACTCGACTGGCACGACGGTGCGACGCTGACCGTCGTGATGGCGGCAACGGGCTATCCGGGCACGCCCGAGAAGGGCAGCGAAATCCGCGGGCTCGATGCCGCTGACGCCATCGACGGCGTTACCGTGTTTCATGCCGGCACCAAGGCAGACGGCAATCGCGTTCTCGCCAATGGCGGGCGCGTTCTGAATGTCACCGCACGCGGTGCCTCCGTGACCGAGGCGCAGGCTCGTGCTTATGCGGCGATAGATGTGATCGATTGGCCCGAGGGCTTCTGCCGGCATGACATCGGCTGGCGGGCCATTGCGCGTGAGCGCGGAGCAACAGGCTGAATAACCTAAGTTAATTGCAGTCCGATGGCCGCGGTCGCGACGGTTTGTGCCCTTCCTTTACTTGCGTGATACGTTCCCAAGTTAAAATATGCCGCAATAAAAATGGGAGGAAGGCCTGCGTCCCTCGCGGACTGGTTCCGCGTCAAGAATTGGAGCTACCCGATGGCCGTGAACGTATCCAGCCAACCCTCCGGTGGCAGCACGACCGCGCTGCAGCGCCGGCCCCGCATCGGCCTGGCGCTTGGCGGTGGCGGGGCACGCGGCCTTGCCCACATCCCTGTTCTGGAGGCATTCGACGAACTCGGCGTCCAGCCTGACATCATCGCCGGCACGTCCATCGGTGCGATCATGGGGGCTGCCTATGCCTCGGGGCTCACGGGCCGCGAGATCCGCGCCCACACAACCGAAGTTTTGACGCAGCGGTTCGGCCTGCTTCGGGAGCTTTTCAGTGCCCGCTCGCAGGCGGTCACGAAGGTGCTGGGCTTTTTCAATGCGCGCTCGGCACTGCTCGATCCGCACGCTTTGCTCGACATCGTGATGCCGTCGCGTACCGCGCGCGATTTTGCCGACTTGAAGATCCCTCTGAAAATTGTCGCCACGGGCTTTTACGAACAAGACGCGGTTGTCTTCACATCCGGTCCGTTGAAGCGGGCGGTGGCCGCGAGCATGGCGCTGCCGGTCGTATTCGAGCCGATCGTCATCGACGGAGTTGCGATGATCGACGGAGGCCTTGCCAATCCACTCCCCTTCGATCTCATCACGCAGGAAGCCGACATCATCGTTGCTGTCGACGTGACCGGCGCGCCGACACCATCGCAGGAACGCAACCACCCCAGCGCCTTGGAGGTGCTGTTTTCAAGCCCCTTCATTTTCGAGCGCACGATCGTGCATGAGAAGCTCAAGTCCTGCCGCCCCGACATCCTGATCGAGGGCGGGACGAGCCGCTTCCAGACGCTCGATTTCCTCAAGGCGGAGGAAATCCTGGCGGCCGCCGAGCCGGTCAAGGAGCGGCTGAAATCCCAGCTCCGGCGCGTACTGGAAAGTGAGACGCTGCCGCTGATCGACACGAATGACGAAAAGCCTGCCCTTGCACCGCCGCAAGAACCCGCACGCCGGCGCAAGCCGCTGCTGGGCAAGCGGCGGCAGAAGAAGGGCACCAAGGAGAAGGCATAGGCACGCAGCGCGGCATCAGCCGCCCGACTGTCGCCGCACGGCAAAGAACGTCTTGAGCAGCTCCGCCGCCTCTGCCTCGCCCAATCTGTCATAGACATCTGGCGTGTGGTGGCAGGTGGCATGGTTGTAGATGCGCGGGCCATGCAGCACGCCGCCGCCCTTGGGATCTGCCGCGCCGAAATAGAGCCGCCGAATACGGGCGAATGAAATAGCCGCCGCGCACATCGGGCAGGGCTCCAGCGTGACATAGAGATCGCAGCCGGTGAGCCGTTCGGAGCCCAGCGCCGCGGCTGCCGCCCGAATTGCCAGTATTTCTGCGTGCGCGGTCGGGTCGTTCAGTTCGCGCGTGCGGTTGCCGGCACGCGCCAGCACTTGGCCATCGGGACCGACGACGACGGCTCCTACCGGCACCTCACCGCGCGCGGCTGCGGCTTTCGCCTCCGCCAGTGCGAGGCCCATATGGTCGTTTGCCGCTGCAGGTGTCATAAGGGGGCCCGTTTCCTCCATTCATGACGAGCTATGCGCAAGCCCAACCCTCCTTCAAGAACCGGCCAACGTCCAGCCGCCGGCAAGCCAGCCACAAAACCTTCCGGGCGGCGACCTGCCCAGCGCGCGGGTGGGGCCGATGCTGCCGCTGGCCAAGGCCCCAAGAAGCATGGTTCGGACACGCCGAAGAAAAAGCCGGTGCCGGACAAGCCAAAGGCGTCCTTCAAGCAGCGGCCACGCCCGCAACGCAAGACCGTACCCACCACCGCTGGGCCGTCTGGTCCCGAAGCGCCGATGCGGATTGCCAAGGCCATGGCGCGGGCCGGACTGTGCTCGCGGCGGGAAGCGGAACGCTGGATCGCAGATGGGCGGGTCTCCGTCAACGGGCGGCGCCTGGACACGCCTGCCTGCGAGGTTGGGCCGACAGACAAGGTGCTGGTCGATGGCAAGCCGCTGCCTGCCGCCGAGCCGCCTCGGATTTGGCGCTATCACAAGCCGCGCGGGCTCGTCACCACACATGCCGATCCGGAAGGGCGGCCGACAGTCTTCGAGAAGCTGCCTGCCGAACTGCCGCGCGTGATTTCGGTGGGACGCCTCGATTTCAACACCGAGGGTCTCCTGCTGCTCACCAACGACGGTGGGCTTGCGCGCCACCTTGAGTTACCGGCGACGGGGTGGCTCAGGCGCTACCGGGTGCGCGCGCATGGCCGCGTCGATCAGGCCGCGCTCGACAAGCTGAAGGACGGCATCGAGATAGATGGCGTGCGCTATGGGCCGGTGGAGGCCGCGCTCGACTCGCTGCAGGGCGGCAACATCTGGCTGACGCTGGCCCTGCGCGAAGGCAAGAACCGCGAAGTGCGGAGAATCCTGGAGCACCTCGGCCTGCAGGTGAACCGGCTTATCCGCATTTCCTACGGTCCGTTCCAGCTGCTCGACCTCAAGCCGGGCGCGGTGGAGCCGATCAAGCGGCGCGTCATTGCCGATCAGTTGGGGCCACGACTTGCGGCAGAGCTTGGTCTCGACCGACCCGACCTTGCCGAAGCGCGGCTCGGACGCGGACACCAGGGGCGCAAACCGACAGCACCAGGCGGGCGCGAGGAACAGTAATGCGCATCGTCTCGGGCTCGCTCAAAGGGCGCGCACTCGCCACGCCGCAGCATGATGGCCTGCGCCCGACTTCGGACCGCGTGCGCGAAGCCGTCTTCAACATCATCGCGCATGGCAGCGATTATCCGCCGATCGAAGGGGCGCGAGTGATAGACCTGTTCGCCGGGACTGGCGCGCTCGGGCTCGAAGCCCTGTCGCGCGGCGCCCGCCACTGCCTGTTCGTGGAATCCCAATCGGATGCACGCGCACTCATACGCCGCAATGTCGAGGCGTTTGGATTGACCGGGGTGACTCGGCTGTTCCGCCGCGATGCGACAGACCTTGGTCCGGCGGGCAATATGGAGCCCTTCGACATCGCGTTTCTCGATCCGCCCTATGGCAAAGGGCTCGGTGACGTTGCTCTTACTGCGCTTGCCCAGGGAGGGTGGCTGAGGAGCGGCGCGCTTGTGGTGGTGGAAGAGCGGACGGGCACCGACATCAAGTTGCCCGATGGTCTTTCTGAAGCGGACCGGCGGACGTGGGGCGACACGGACGTGCATTTTCTGCGCTGGCAAATACCGCCGGGAGCGGAGCCGGCGTGAGCGCGGAAGGTAGCGCTGCAAACGCAGCTTCCCGGCACGATCTCTCTGGCTGGATGGAAGCAGCGGCGTTCGTGTTCGCCGTCTCGACGCTGAACGTGCTTTATGCCTATGCGGTCGCGAAGGGCGCCAACGTCGTCGTGTTCGTGCTTTATGCGCTGGCTGGCGCCTCCGTTGCCATGCTTGCAATCACCGGCATTGGTGCTGACTGGCGGCGGATCATCCTTGCGCGTGAAAGCTGCATTTACGGCTTATCAAGCGTCGCGCTGGAAGCGGTCTATTTCCTTCTCGTCGGACTCATCTCGCCTGCGGAGGCAAGCCTGACTGCGAGGTTGTCAGTACCGGCATCGCTGCTAATCGGCTGGTGGATGTTCAAGGCGCGGATCACTGCGCGGCAGGTCATCGGCGGCCTCATCGTCTCTGCCGCGGTGGTGCCGGTTCTCGCCTGGGTTCCCGCCGACAAGCGCGCGACGGCGATCACACTCGGTCTCCTGTGCGCGCTGGCAGTTGCCATCAAGACGTTTTCAAGCGAATTGCACCCCTTCAACCGGACGGCCGAGACCATCTGGAAAAAGATCCGCGTCACGGGGCTCGTCGTGCTGGCAACATCGGCGCTCGCGTTCGCCGCAACTGGCGTCGCGATGATTGCATCGATCTCCGGTATTGAAGCAGCGCGTGCCATCGCGCCGCCGGCTGCCGCCTTCTTACACGTCCCGACGATTCTTCTGGGGCTGATCTTCGGCACCGCGATCCTGGCGGCGATGAGCTACCTCACATTCTCGTCGGTGGTGAAAATCGGAACGCCCAACTTCCTCGCCACCAGCGCCTTCGCACCGTTGATGGCCTACGCACTGCAATCGCTGGCGGCGTGGGCGGGGCTCATCAGCGTTCCGGCATTCGACATGGTGATGCTGGTGCCGATCCTCGCTGGCATCGGCGGCGTGCTCTTGATCGTGCGAGCGGGCAACGGCCGATGAAGATATTCCAGAGCGCGTTCATTTTCGATGGAACCGGGAACGCGCTCTTTCCTTTTGTTTTGGGCATGTTTTTCACGCTGAACCGCTACTCACCTCAGCTAAACATGCCCTAGCGGCGACCGAACAGGCGCTCGATGTCGGAGAGTTTCAGCTCGACATAGGTCGGGCGGCCGTGGTTGCACTGGCCGGAGTATGGCGTCGCTTCCATCTCGCGCAGTAGGGCATTCATTTCCTCGCCCGTGAGACGCCGACCGGCGCGCACGCTGTCATGACATGCCATGCGCGAAGCAATGGCTTCCAGACGCTCCTTCAATGCGAAGCTCTGGCCTTCGGAAAGGATCTCCGATGCAAGGTCCTTCACTAATCCTGCAACGTCGGCATTACCGATCAAGGCGGGCACCTCACGCACGACGACGGCACCTTCACCGAATTGTTCCAGAACAAGGCCTAGCTCTGCCAGATCGGCGGCATGCTCGGATAGCATTTCGGCTTCCGCATCGCCCACATCGACAACAACCGGAATGAGCAGCCCCTGGCGCGCGACACCGCCATTGGCGAGTGCTTTCTTGAAGCGCTCGTATACAAGGCGCTCGTGCGCTGCGTGCTGGTCGACGATGACGACCGAGTTGCGCGTCTGGGCGACGATGTAGGTTTCGTGGAGCTGCGCGCGGGCGGCGCCCAATGGCCGGTCGAGCACATCGTCGGCAAGGGGGGCGGCATCGGGTGCGCTGTCGGCGCTCGGCTGATCGACGGCTGCGAACGGTGCCTGCATCGCTTCTGCGAGGCCAGCCGGGTAGCGGGAGGGCCTTGCTGGTGGATAGTGACGCTCCACTCCAGCCCTACCAGAGTTGTTTGTGGCGAAACCAGCTGCCTGAGGTCCGCGCATTTCTGGCGTCGCGTATGGAGTGGGCTGCGGCGGGGCAGCCATCGTGGCTCCTGCATCGCCTCCTCCCTGCTGCGCGAGCGAGGCCACCAGGGTCTCGATCGTTGCCGCTCCTCCCGCGGCTGATGCGCGATGGCCAGCACCTTCGAGGGCTGCGCGCACGCCGCCGATGATGAGCGAGCGCACAGCGCCTGGCTCACGGAAGCGCACTTCCGCCTTGGTTGGGTGGACGTTGACGTCGACTGAGCGCGGATCAAGCGTGACGAACAATGCCAGTAGCGGAAAGCGGCCCTTGGGAATGAGATCGCCATAGGCGGCGCGCACGGCACCGACCAGCAATCTGTCCTTCACCGGGCGGCCGTTGACGAAAAGGTACTGATGCGTCTGATCGCCGCGATGCAGTGTCGGCAATCCGACGAAACCTTCCAGGCGAATGCCATCGCGCTCGCCTTCGATGGCGAGTGCATCGTCCATGAATTCGCGCCCCATGATGCGGCCAAGGCGCGCAAGGAGGCCATCGGGCGTCGCGGAAGTCGCGGGCAGCTTCAGCCCGGCGCGTTCGCCCGTCGTCACCGTGAATGCGACCGATGGATTTGCCATGGCGATGCGACGCACGACCTCCATCGCCGCCATGTTCTCGGCGCGCTCCGACTTCAGGAATTTGAGGCGCGCGGGCGTTGCGGAGAAGAGATCGCGGACCTCGACGCGCGTGCCCTCATTGGCAGCAGCCGGGCCGACGCCGCTCTTGGCGCCGCGATCGACGACGATTGCGTGAGCTTCGCCCACGCTCCGCTGACGCGAAGCAATCTCAAGCCGCGCGATGGAGCCTATCGATGGCAGGGCCTCGCCGCGGAAGCCGAGCCAGCGGATGTCGAACAGATCCTCCTCGGACAGCTTCGAGGTGGCATGGCGCTCAACGGCGAGCGCCAGGTCCGACGCACTCATGCCACCGCCATCATCGGTCACGCGAATGAGCGAGAGGCCGCCGCCGGCCATCACGATCTCGACGTTGCCCGCACCGGCATCAATGGCATTCTCGACCAGTTCCTTGACGACGCTCGCCGGCCGCTCGATCACCTCACCGGCGGCAATGCGGTTCACCGTCTGCGGCGACAATTGGCGGATGGGCATGAGCTATCCCTCCGGCGTGCCCGGTTTTTTGATCCTCATTTGCCTGTGACGGGGCGCGATTCCCGCCCTGCCGTCAACCCTTGGCACCCAAACGCTGACGGGTCAGCACCTTGGCCAGTTCGACGGCTGGCTGATCGAAGGGATCAATGCCGAGGATGCGCCCAGCCAGAATGGTCTCGATCATGAGGTGCATCAACAAGGCGCCGATTGAGCGCTCGTCAAGCGCCGCCAGATCGAAGGTGCGGACGGGCCTGCCTGCCTCGCGCAATGCCTCGGTGATGGCCTGGGCTTGTGCCGCGACCACGTCACCGACATGGCGGCTAGCCATGTAGCCGGCGCCCGCCTTCTTGGCGAGGGCGGCGTCGAGCTTGGGGCCGGTGCCTTCGGTTGGGGTGCGGACGACCGTGATGTAGTGCTCGCGCGGGCCATCCATGAACAGCTGCAGCTGCGAGTGCTGATCGAGCGGTCCGGTGCAGGCGATGGGGCTCGTACCCTCGCCGTTCTTGCCGAGGCTCTCGGCCCACAACTGGACGAACCACTCCGACATGCGCCCGAGCCGATCCGAATAGGGCATCATGACGAGGTTGTGGACGCCCTTCTCCTTGGCCAGTGCCACGGCTGCGGCGGCGCCGACGGCGGGGGCGAAATCCTTCGGCGACTTGGCCGCCAGCATGGCCTCGACCACTTCGCGTGCGCCGGCGCGGATGGCGCGTGCATCGAGCCCGCGTGCCATCGCCGGCATCAGGCCGACATTGGTGAGGCAGGAGAAGCGGCCGCCGATGCCGGTGGAGTGCTCCAGCATCGGGATGGACAGGCTTTCAAACAGCTCCCGCAGGCCGTTCTGCTTGCCCTTCTTGGCGGGTTCGGTGATGCCAAGGAACAGATCCGGGATCTTGTCGCCAAGTCCCGCTTCGCGCACGGCCTGAATGGCGGCAATCGCCTGCGCCAAGGTCTCGGTCGTGCCGCCCGACTTGGAGGTGACGATGAAGCGGGTGCGGGCAAAGTCCAGATCGGTCAGGGCACCCGTCAGCGTGCTGCCATCAAGGTTATCCAGAAAGCGCGTGCGGGGCCGCTTGCGCTGATAGGCATCGCCGCCGCCGGGGATGTTCCAGCCGGCCAACTGCGCCAGCGTCTGTCCGCCGAGACCCGATCCACCGGTGCCGAAGAAGACGATCAGCTTCGCATTCTTGGACAATTTTGCCAGTGCCGCCTCAGCGGCATCGATGTCGGCGGTTTCTTCGGGGATCGTGAGCAGTTCCAGGCGGCCGGTCTTGTAGTTGTCCTTCAGGATCGCCAGCGGATCGCGCGCGCGCGTCAGATACTGCGAGAGAACACGGTCTGACAGACCATGGCGCCCCACAGCCGACGTCATCGCGCCTTCAAGCGACTGATGATAGGCAGCCCCCACCGTCGCCGGTGCATCCTTCTCGTTCCGCGGCATTCGAATCATCCTTGCCCACTCAACCGGCGGGTCCCTACCTGCTTTACTCGGCGCTGCCAACACGCCGGGTCAAACCGTCAACACCCGCGGCTGGATGGCTGCGGGTGTCGTCATACTAGCACTTGTTTTCATCGATGAACCGCGCAGCAGGGTCGCGGCGGATCAGCCGCCACCCTGCACAACCGAGCGGCCATCTGCCTTCATATTGGCCGGCTGGCCGACAACCGTGACGATCAGGTCCTTGGGATCGAGCAGCCGCGCGGCCACCTTCTTGACGTCCGTCAGTGTCACTGCCTCGATCAAGCCATTGCGCTTTTCGACGTAATCGGTGTCGAAGTCCTCCATCTGCAAGCCCAGCAACTGGCTGGCGATCTTGCCGGAGGTGTCGAAGCGCAGGGCATAGGAGCCGATGAGATACTTCTTGGCGTTGTCCAGTTCCTGCTCGGTCGGGCCGTCGGTTGCCATGCGCTTCAGCACGTCGCGGATGACGGTCAGGGACTGGGCAATCGACTCGTTCTTGGTTGCGACCGACCCCAGCATGATCGCGGCGTGATCCTCCGGCTGGAGGTAGGAATAGACCGAATAGGCCAAGCCGCGCTTTTCTCGGACCTCTTCCATCAGCTGGGAAGCGAAGCCGCCACCGCCCAGGATGTGATTGAGGACGAATGCGGGCATGAAGTCGGGGTCCTTGCGGGCCAGCGAGCCGAGGCCGAACACCGCAACGGATTGCGGCACGGCCATCTCGATCACCTTCTCCATGCCGCCACTGACGGGTTTTGTCTGCGGCACGTCCGACAGTTGGGCCTTCGCGGGCAGATCGCCAAAGATTTCGTCCAGCATTGCTCCGAGCGTGGCAGCATCGATGTCGCCCACCACCGAAATCTTCAGGTTGGAGCGTGCGAAGTTCTTGTGTGCGAATTCGCGAAGATCTGCGCCAGCGATCTTGGCGACGCTCTCTGTCGTGCCAGTGCCGGAGCGGCCATAGGGATGGCCCGGGAACGCGCTCGCATACCACTCTTTCGCCGCCACCTTCTCCGGGCTCTTGGCTGCGTAGACGAGATTGGCAAGCAGCTGCTTCTTGATCCGCTCGACGGCATCTTCATCGAAGCGCGGTTTCGTCAGGGCCAGCCGCAGCAGCTTGACGGATTCGGCGCGGTTCTCGGTCAGCGTTTCGAATGTTCCATAAAATGCATCCCGCGCGTCGGAATAGCTCATGCGCATGGCGAGCTCTTCCTGGCGCTCCTGGAAGGCACGGGAATCAAGTTCGCCAGCACCTTCGTCCAGCATCGCGGACAGGAAATTGGCGACGCCGGCCTTGCCGTCGGGATCTTGCGAACTGCCGCCGCGGAATGCGAAGCGCATGGCGATGAGCGGGACGGAGTGTTCCTCGACCAGCCACGCCTCGATGCCGCCGGGGCTTTTGACTTTCTGGATGTTCATGGCGCTGGCCGGGCGAGAGAGTGCAACGCCAAGGGCGAGTATGAGGACAAGGAATGAGACCGCGATGTCAATGCGCGCAATTGCGCGCACCAGTCGCTGGGTCCGTGGCAGGACCATTCGGGCGAGGGCCATCTCTTCACCTTCGTTTGGCTCACGAGTGCTGACTTTGGATGCGTGCGCCCATCATGAACGCGATTTGGGCGGTGCGTCGGAGGACTTCTGTGCGGCATCCTGTTCCTTGGGCAGCAGCGTTCCGGTCACCGAGGCGCGGATATCGAGGTACTTCGCGGCGACGCGCTTGACGTCCTCGGAGGTGACGGCGCGGATGCGCTCCGGCCAGTTCTCCATGGACTCAATTGTCAGCCCCGTTGCGAGCCCCCAGCCATAGCGGCGGGCCAGTGTCGCCTGACTGTCGCTCTCATACGTGTAGTCCGCGATGTAGCTCGCCTTGGCGCGCTTGAGTTCAGCTTCGCTGACGCCGTTCTTGATGACGTCGGCGATCAGTTCGTCAAGTTGCGCCTCGATCTTGGGCAGATCGGCCTTGTCCTGGGCGATGGCGTAGAACGCGACCTTGCCGCTGTCCAAACCACCGCTGTCGTAATAGCCGTTTGCCGAGGAGGCGAGACGATCCTCCACCACCGCCTTGCGATAGAAGCGGCTGGTGGCACCGTCGGCCAGCAGCTTGACGAGCACATCGAGTGCTTCAGCATCGCCCTTGGGCGCCGTCGGATAGCTCGGGACGAGGTAATAGCGGTGCAGCGATGGCTGGCCGGCGCGCGGATCTTCCATCGAGATGCGGCGTGGTGCGCGAACCGGCGGCTCGGTCGGGCGCGAGCGGTTCTCGGTGACACCATCGACCGGCGTCAGCTTGCCATAGGTCTTCTCGGCGAGCTTGCGGACTTCATCGGCGGTGACGTCGCCTGCAACAACGAGGATCGCGTTGTTGGGCGCGTAGTAGTGCTTGTAGAATTTGATCGCCTCGCCGCGCGACAGCTGCGCCATCTCATGCTCCCAGCCGATGACCGGGATGCGGTAGGGATGGTTCTGGTAGAGCACGCTGTCCATCTGCTCGCTGAACTGGGACGACGGGTTGTTGTCGATGCGGGAGCGACGCTCCTCCAGGATAACGTCGCGCTCGGTGCGCACCTCCTCCTCGGAGAGGGTGAGGTTGACCATGCGCTCGGCCTCCATCTCCATCATCTTGGGCAATTGTTCCTTGGCCACGCGTTGGAAGTAGGCTGTTGCATCCTGCGTGGTGAAGGCGTTGTCCTGGCCGCCCAGGCGAGCAATGATCTTTGAGAACTCGCCCGATGGAATGTTCTTGGTCGACTTGAACATCAGGTGCTCGAAGAAGTGGGCGATGCCGGACTGGCCGCGCGGCTCATCGGCAGCGCCCACGCGGTAGAACACCATGTGGGTGACAACTGGGGCGCGATGATCGGGGATCACCAGCACCTCCATGCCGTTGTCGAGCTTGAAATGGGACAGGCGCGACTTGGCGTCGGCGGCGAAACTTTGGTTCGTGACGGCGAGTGTCATCAGTGCAATCACCAAACTGCAGAAGCGGCGGAGGCCGGCGTGGATCATCGCGTCTTTCCTCTGTGGACTCCGATCGCGGCGCCTCAAGGAGGGACACTGCGATCGCGCCTCGGGGCTGGGCTGGTGGCGGTACGCGAAGCTGCATCGAGGCAAGCTCGTTTTGCCGCTTGTGCCGTACCGTCGACCGAACCCGTTTCCGGACGCATGGAGCCATGCATCGAGCGCTTCAGATGTCGGGGCTTCGTGCCCTCATGTCAAATGACAAGGCGTTCATGTCCCGATAAGGCCAGCTGATCGGGTGGCAACACGCCCCAAGGCAAGGGGTTAATCGTTTGACTGCGCATAGCACATCTAATTCCGGCCAGACGCCTTCAGGCGGCATGGCGTAGAATTTTCGGCAGCAGACAGGCTGGAAGGCGAATTACCCTCATTCGTCCTTGGAGTTGCCGAAGTTGACCTGAACTGCATTCAGGACCGATTTGCGGCACGGACCCGCCGGTCCGGTCACGCCATCGACGGTGGCATCGCCACGAGCTTTCGGGAGCTCGTAGTGTTCCTTGCAGTATGCCGCCTGGCGACGGGCCAGCTCGGCCTGGTCGACGACCTTCTTGCGGTCCGGATCATCGATGAAGGCGAGATCGGCGTCCGCCTCGACGGAGCGGCCAGAGCCGGGCTCGGGCAGCGAACCAGTGTTGGGGGGCACAACGAGGCCGGTGCGAGCAGCGATCTTGGGATCACCAGACTTCTTCTGGTTTGCCGACGACACGCCCATGGCATCGAAGATCTTGCCGTTCAGCTCGACATCCCCTGAACCGCAACCCGCCACAAGCAGGCCCGCAGCCAGCGAAATGGCGCCGGCCAGCATCGACGATCGGCTGACGAGACTCATGTTCGAATTCCCCCTGGCGGCCACGCGCACGCACGTAATGGCGCCAAATCTAGCCCCTAATCCCCATTTGAGGCGGCATTGCGACTCGCAATTATCGAGTCATACAGGAGGCCCACGACGCCAGCAACGATCGCGACATCTGCGATGTTGAAGACATACCAGTAATACCCAAAAGCGTGCAAAGACACGTAATCGATGACGCCGCCGACCCGTATGCGGTCAATGGCATTGCCAATGGCGCCGCCGATAATCAGCCCCAGGCTTGCCGCCATCAGCCAGCCGGTTCCGGCCCGGACCTGCCAAATCCACATGGCCAGCGACGCCGCGACCGCAAACAGGGAGAGCAGGATCTGCCCCTGCTGGCTATCGAGGCTGAACATGGAATAGCTGATGCCCTTGTTGAGGGCGAACACCCAATCCCAGAACGGTGTCACCGCCACCCGCCCCTTGCTGGGCAGATCATAAACCTCGATCATCCACCACTTATGCGCCTGGTCGGCTGCGAGCGTGACAAGCGCCATGATGAGCGCAATTCGCGACCACCGCCCCCAAAGCCACCCGCCGGCTGCCTGATGCTCCCCTCCCCTGGTCATGCTGCATCAACCAGCATTGCCGGCCAACCCATCGATCTCGCGCATGGCTGCGGCATCGCGGGCGGACAGTTCGGGGTAATCCGGATCGGACCCGACATCGGAGGTGATGCGCCAGGAGCGGGCACATTTGCGACCTTCGGCGCGCACGGGCACGACGCCGACCCCCGGCACATCGGGCAGCGTGAAGGCGCCGGTTGGTGGCGCCTCGGCCACGACCTTGATGGCTGACGTGATGGCGATTTCCGCCAGGTCGATGTCCTTGACAGCCGCGGCCAGTGCAGAATCGGTGATGTAAACCACAGGCGCGGCTTCGAGCGACGAGCCGATGCGCTTGGCCGCGCGTTCGATCTCCAGGGCGCCGGTGACGACGCGGCGGACCTTCTTCAGCTTCTCCCAGCGCGCTGCGATCGCCTCGTTGCGCCATTCACGCGGGATCATGGGGAACTCGTGGAAATGCACGCTTTCCTCGTCGTTGTCTGCATGACGCGCGAGCCAAACCTCTTCCGCCGTGAACGACAGGATTGGCGCCAGCCAAAGTGTTGTCGCGCGCAGGATTTCGTCGATGACGGCGAGCGACGCCTTGCGGCGGAGGCTGGAGGGCGCATCGCAATAGAGCGCATCCTTGCGGATGTCGAAGTAGAATGCCGACAGCTCGGTGTTCATGAACTGCGACAGAACCGAGATAACCTTGGCGTAATCGTAGGCGGCATAGGCCGTGCGGATTTCCGGATCGAGTTCGGAAAGCCTGTGCAGCATGAGCTTTTCCAGCTCCGGCATGTCCTTGGGTTCGACGTAATCGGCTTCACCGTAATGGCCCAGAGCGCCCAGCATCCAGCGCAGGGAGTTGCGCATCTTGCGGTAGGTCTCTGAAAAGTTCTTGAGGATGTCGGGGCCGATCCTGAGATCGTCCGAATAATCCGAAGCAGCCACCCATAGACGCAGAATGTCGGCGCCGGACTTCGCCATCACGTCCTGGGGCGCGGTGACGTTGCCCAGCGACTTGGACATCTTCTGTCCCTTCTCGTCGAGCACGAAGCCGTGGGTCAAGACGACATCATAGGGCGCCTTGCCGCGCGTGCCGCAGCTCTCCAAGAGCGAGGAATGGAACCAACCGCGATGCTGGTCGGAACCTTCCAGGTACATGACCCGATCCTTGCCGCCGTCATGCTTGCGATTGATGCCGGCAAGACCAGGGAACGCCTCGGCATCTTCCAGCACGAAAGCATGCGTGGAACCTGAATCGAACCAGACGTCGAGCACATCGCGCACGCGTTCCCACTCTGCCGGATCATCGACCAGACCGGCGAGGAACCGCTCCTTGGCGCCATCCTCAAACCAGACGTCGGCGCCCTTTTCCTGGAACGCCGACTCGATGCGCGCCATCAGCTCGTCGTTATGCTTGAAGCCCGGCCCCGGGATCACTTGATCGGTCGAGGTATTGCGGAAAACGGCGATCGGCACACCCCAGGCGCGCTGACGCGACACCACCCAATCGGGGCGGTTCTCGATCATGCCGGTGATGCGGTTCTCGCCGATCGAGGGCACCCAGTCGGTCTTCTTGATCTCGTCCAATGCGACCTGGCGCAGCGAACGGTTGCCGCCGCCGCCCAACGGCGCATCCATGGCGATGAACCACTGCGGGGTATTTCGGAAGATGACGGGCTTCTTCGAGCGCCAAGAGTGCGGATACTGATGCTTCAGCCGCCCGCGCGCGATGAGGCTGCCGCCGTCGGCCAGCGCCTTGATGACAGCATCGTTGGCGTCACCCTTGTCGCCGTTCTCTTTCAGAACACGCTTGCCCACGAAGCCCGGGGCCGCATTGGTCAATACGCCATCGGCATCGACAGTAAACGGGATCGCGGTATCGATTCCGCGCTCACGCAGCATCTTCTGGGAATTCATCCAGATGATGTAATCGTCAGCGCCGTGGCCGGGCGCGGTGTGCACGAAGCCTGTGCCGGTATCGTCGGTGACGTGATCGCCATCGAGCAGCGGCACATCGAAGGTGTAGCCGAGGTCGCGCAGCGGGTGAGCGCACACCATCCGCTTCATTTCTTCGGCGGTGACATCCTCCAGGCGCTCGTAGGCTTCGACCTTGGCGGCCTTCATGACATCGGCTGCCAGCTTGTCGGCCAGAATGTAGCGGTCGCCCGCCTTCGCCCAATTGCCCTCCGGCGCTGCCGTCACTTCGTAAAGACCGTAGCCGATGCGGGAGGAGAACGAGATGGCGCGGTTGCCGGGGATGGTCCAGGGCGTCGTCGTCCAGATGATGACACTAGCGCCCACCAACTCGGACCTCAGGCAAGCCTGATCGGCACGGCGCAACTGCTGCTCGTCACCCCACGCCACGTCCTGGATGACCTTGAACTTCACCCAGATCGTGTCGGACTGGTAATCCTGATATTCGACCTCAGCCTCGGCGAGCGCGGTCTTTTCCACCACCGACCACATGACGGGCTTTGAACCGCGGTAGAGCAGTCCCGACTGCGCGAACTTCATGATCTCGCGAGCGATGGTCGCTTCGGCGCGATAGGCCATGGTCGAATAGGGATTGTCCCAATCGCCGACGACGCCGAGGCGCTTGAATTCCTCGCGCTGCACGTCGAGCCACTTCCCAGCGAAGGCCCGGCACTCGTCGCGGAAAGCGTTGATGCCCTTGGCGTCGGCGAAGTCCGGCTTCTCGCGGCCCTTGGCGCGGTACTCTTCCTCGATCTTCCATTCGATCGGCAGGCCGTGGCAATCCCAGCCGGGCACATAGTTGGAATCGTGGCCGAGCATCTGCTGGCTCTTCACCACCAAGTCCTTGAGGATCTTGTTCAGCGCGTGACCGATGTGGATGTTGCCATTGGCGTAGGGCGGCCCATCGTGGAGCACGAACTTGGGCTTGCCGTGGGAGCGCTCACGCAACTTGTCGTAAAGGCCGATGCGCGCCCAGCGCTCCAGCATGCGCGGCTCCATCTGAGGCAGGCCCGCCTTCATCGGAAAATCCGTTTTCGGCAGATAAAGCGTCTTGCCCCAGTCGCGGCCGTCGGCGGCTGACGTGCCGCCCGTCCCGGTTTCGTCCGCCTTGCCTTTTGACTTGGTGTCCTCGGCCATGGTCCGCCCTGGTCCTTTCGCGCTGTCCCGCAACGAACGGGACTCGGCCCGCCTTCTAGCAACCAGTGCGGCGGTCGGCCAGCCCTGGCCATCCACGCGGGCGGCGGGAGCGTGGAAACTTGCGGAGGGTCAGCGGCGGTCGCGGCGGGGGTTGGAGTGGGGGCGCTGGACGTCGTGGAGCGCTGTTGGCGGCGTGATGTTCGACAATTCAGCAGACACGCCGGAGTGAGCGGCGGGGAGGCCCAACATCATAAAGAACAGCGAAATCTTGACGATCTGTGCGATGGCGGCGGTGGTGCTGAACAGGAACATGACGGCCTCCCGGGCGCGGGCTTTATGCCCTTTTGTCGCTCCTATCCTCGCTCCGGTTCGATCACCGCGCTGTCCCGCGCGGAACAGCGCCAATCTTCAGAATTCGCGATACCTGCCAACAGGTTGCCGCACCCGGCTGAGCCCAGCCGGCGGCTTGAACACTGTTTCTCAGGAAAGGACCATGATCTCAAAAACTCTCAAGATCGGCGGAATTGCCTTTTTCAGCCTGCTGCTGCTCGGCATGGCGGGGCTCGGCGCTGCCTTCGGCTTCATGCAGATCGACAAGCCAAGCCATGTGGAAAAGGCGCAGACGCTGGCCCGGTCGCTGGCGCAGACGTGGAGCTATGACGCGATCAGGGAGGAATTCCTGCCGCAGGTGGCCGCAAACGTCGACGAAGCCGCAGCAAAGCAGGCCTTCGACAGCCTTCGCGTGCTTGGACCGCTGGTCGAAGCGGACGCTGTGTCGCTGGACGACTACAATGTCAGCTACACGATCAATCTGGGGCTGGTGCGGCAATCAACGATCAGCTTCACGGGACGCTATGCCCATGGCGCCGCCGACATCACAGTGGTCCTCGTCACGGCAAATGGTGTCACCAGGGTGCAACACCTGAATGTCAAACCCCATGCGTTGCCGCGGCCGCCACAACGCCGCAGCTATGCGTGAGGCTCAGAAGCTGCGGTCGACACTCGCGAAATTGGCAATAGCCGATTACCGAGCCAAGCGTGCAATCGCACCGGCATACGTTGCCGATGCAGCTTTGGCGATGCTAGGGAAATGATGATCGATGCACGGACATCGCGTGCCGTGCAACTTCCGAAGCCGCGAGACATGGAGGGTAGACTGCGATGGGAGCACGATGGCTCGGCGTTCTCCTCGCCATCGGCATGACGGTTGTGGCGGGCCTTGGTGGATCCGATGCGGCAACCCGCGATCGCGGCGACGGCCAGCTGTACCCCGGCCAGCGCTCGATTCCCAAGATGTCGAAAGCCGAGGCCCGGCGCGAAATCTGGCCAAAGCCGGTCGATGAATTCCTGGCGGGAGAATATCTGCAACGCGCTGATGTCGTGCTGACGCGACGCGACTGGGACCTCTCTTCCTATCTCATCCGCCTGGCGACGCGCTCGCCGTTTTCCCACGCAGCAATGGTGTTCACGGGACCGCAATTCGAGTCCGGTTTCGACAACACTTTTGTCATCGAGGCTGGAACGGGCGGTGTCGATCTCACCAACATCCGCGATTACATCTCCGACAAATCGACCTTCATCGCCATCAAGCGGCTGAAGCAGCCCTGGTTCGACGAACCCAAGCAGGCAAGGGTGCGCGGCATCCTGCTCGACAAGATCAAGGCCAGCTACAATTTCTGGGCGATCGGCCGGATCTTCCGGAACTTGTGGTTCGGCGTGCAAAGGCAGGTGCGCGGCAAGGAAAAAACGATCGAGGCATACCGCAAAAACGAGTGGCAGCCACCAAACGACTACATTTGTTCGGGCCTTGTCCAGCTTGGCTTCGTGGAAGCGGCAATCGAATACATCAAGGCCGGCAAGCTTCCGGTCACGGCGCTGAAGGAGGTCGTTTTCCATGACACCGCAGCCAGCCGGCTGCCAGAGGGCGAGGACTGGCAATACCTCGATGCGGACACGCAGAAGCAAACCGCAGAGCTGTTCGAAGCGCAGAACATTGTTGAACTGGAAGCGGTCACACCCAATGATCTGGCGCTCAGCGAGAAGCTCGACTGGCTGTATCTGATTAAGAACGGGATGGTCTACAAGGTGTCATCCTACGACGACGTTGTCTCGCAGACGCGCTAGTTGCGTTCAGATTGTCCCTGCGACGATCCAGATATCTTCGCTCACGCAGCTAACCCTCGCTCGCACTCGGGCTGCTCGGCTGGAGAAGCAGCTTCACGGCCAACAGTTGCGCGACCATAGCCAAGACGAATGTCCAGGACTCAGTGCGCAAAAAAAATGCACCCGCATCTCTCGGTTGCGGGTGCAGGTCTCCATGCAGAGTGGTCGTCGGTCAGCCGCTACGACTCTTTTTGTTTGAGCGGGGTAGTGTTCACTTCGGTCCGGCGCTATCGCCGCGCGAGTTATCGATACGGCGCATCCAGTCTCCCGAAGTTGGCTGTGCGCTGGAATTCGTCGGCGTCACGGTTGCTGTCCAGTGCCCGCCGCTGGCGACCGCCGAAGCTGTCGCAGCCGCGGTAGGATAGGAGCGCGGCGTGTCATAGCAGCCCGCGAGACATTCGATCATTTCCTTTGAAGGGTCTGCCGCGCTGCCTGCTGCCGGCTTAAGTTCGGCTGTTGAACTGGCGTCCTTCAGCGTCGTCGGCTGGACATAAGTGACCTGCGGCTGTTCGTTGACGCTCGGGCAACCGGCTTCACAGACAATGACGTCCATTCCCGGCAGAGCGGCAGCAAGCGGATGAAGCTCCTTCAAACGAACGGGCCCCTTTGCTCCAGGCTTGCCGGCTTTCTTCAACGCCACCTTGCGGGCGTCAATCTTGGCTTCGTCCTTCAATCTATCGATCGCTTCGGCGGAGGGATCATCGTCCTTGGGTGGGCGCGGCGTATTTGCCCCCGGATCGAGACCGTTCCCCTGTTTGGCCATCTCGTTGCCAGACAGCGGAGACTTTTCTCCTTGCTGCATACCGCCGGACACCTTTGACGCATCACCTTGCATTCCGCCGATTGTCGAAGGCGGGAAGCCTGACAGTGGGGAAGCGCCATCCGTACCGCCAGAGAGACCTCTATCCGAAGGCTGGCCACCTGATGGGAAGCCGTTGTCCAACGCGCCGCCCATACCCGGTTGGGGGGCGATCTGCGCGGTCCTGTCCGGGCGATATTTTGAGAACGTCGTTCTGGTATCGCCGGCTCCAGCTGCAACGGACGCCGATGCGATGATGAGAATCGCCGCAGGCGCAGCGATGACCGCGGCGAGGTGGCGCGCGGGCGAATTGGTACGACGCAACATGAAGCCTCACAGACACTCTGAACAATACCGATGCCGGTTGAAGGGCAGAGTGACAGCTCTTGGTTAACGAGCTGTTAGCAGCCGTCGCGGGAAGGGCAACGCACCGGGTCTGGCGGCACCACGTCGGGCATTAGCGCGCATGGTGGAATACGGCAGGTTCACCGGGTGGTGCATTGATGATCGGCACGTTGCGGAAATCTACCGGGACCGAGGGGTGTTGTGGTGCCAGCGCCCGGTGGCGGCGGTGCACCACGTATGGGAAGGTGACGTTCACCACACGCGGCAAGCGCGCGGATGGCTCCTCGGCGGGGGCGGCCTCATTGTGGATGATGATTTCGCCCTCGTTTTCAGCGTCAATAGCAGCGGTGACTGGTGTCATCTGTTTCTGGCTGGGCACCATCGGCTTCCTGCCGGGAAGCGGCGGGACAATATGGTTGCTGCTCATCACTGCGGCAGGGGCTAGCGCTGCTGGCTGGGGTGAAGTTCCCACCACCGGCAAAGCTTGCAGGCCGCCGCGCCGGGCGAGATGTGCAGCGATGCATGGATCGGTGCGCGCCAACTTTTCCAGTTCGCCAAACCTTACCATTACGACGCGCCCGTCCTCGCAAGCGTAGGCCTCATCGGCAAGTACCGCGGGTGCCGCAAACGCTGCCTGAAGCAGGACAGCACCACAGGCGGATGCAAGCCGCATCCGTCGCATCGTTGCAAAGCCGTTCGACATGGGTCGTTCCAGATCCGACGCGCGCACCAACCTGCGCGTCACGATATGGGACACCCGTTAACGATCGGTTCACTACTGGGCGCATCCACGGATCTAGAGGCGACACCGGGCCGCCTGTGGCCGAACCGTTGCGCCGGCAATTGGCCGCGGTGCTCACTGCGGGGGTGGATAGCGCCAATACGCTCCCTTGTCCGTGGTGACCTCCTGCAGGATAGGAACGCGCTTCGCCGGTGGGCGCTCGCCCGTCTGGATCAGCAAGCCGATATCCTGAAGCAGTGCGTTGCTCTCCGCATAGCCCGAATGGTGGAGGCCGAGGCTGTCCATGCTCACGGCGGTTGCATCGATCGTGTCTACTCCAGGCACGATCAACGGACCTGCGGCGGGCACGTCGCCCGCTCGGGGAATGCCGCCGTAAAAGCGCTTCGACACGCTCAGCGCGCGATCATTGGCGGCCGCATAAAGCGTGATGCCGCCTGTCGCAAAGCCTTTCAGTTCACTTGCGATCGTCTCGAAGGAATCGCGGTCCACATCGGGTGCGGCAAAAATGATCTGACTGATCTCCACTCCTTCAGGCTTGGTCCGCTGAAGGTCCTGAAGCACGCGCAGCAGGAGCTGATTGCCCATCGAATGCGCGATCACGCTGACATGCTTGGCGCCCGACTTCTGGGCGACCATCTTCAGGAACTCTTTGAAAAAGGGCTCGGACTGGGCGGAGCTTTCACGGTCGTAGGTATAGCTCGCGATGCCGCCGCCGGAGGGCCAGGAATAGACGAACGGGGCGCCGTCGAACTTGATGTCGTAGGCAATCTGGGCAGCGCGATAGACGGCAAAGTCGAAGGACGTGTTGTAGCCGTGCACGAAGACGAAGGCGTGATCCTTGTAGCGCGCCGACTTTGCCAGACGCTCCTTGACGAGTGCGAGCAGCTCGGCTTCCGATAGCGTCTTCAGCTCCTGCATGATAAAATGCTTCTTGGGGTCTTCTTTCTGCTCGTAGATCTTATAGTTGAAGTAGGGCACCGTGATCGCCCACGGACGCTCGATCTGCGGCACCTCATGGGCCTTGGGTACGGAAACCATGGCTCGGCCCAGCTCAAGTCGCCTTGCGCGATCGGAGCCATAGTCGATGCGCTTGTCATTGGGTACGCGCGCGCGGTCTGTGCCGTAGTAGACCGGCACAACCGACCAGTCGTCTTCCTTGGCTGGCGCGGCGGCCATAGGAACAGGTGCGCCATCGCGCGCACCGGGAGGCGACTCCTCGCGAGTACTCCGCTCGATCGGTGCGGGTGCGGTTTCGGGTGCGGGTTCGGCGCCAGAACTTTCACCGCCACCGCCCGACCTGGTTATGCCTGCCCCGCCACCCAGGCCGCGAGACTGGCTACCTGTATCAACTCTGCCGACGGTGTTGCCGCCTCCGCCCGGGCCGGACCCGGCTTTCGGTCCGGCATATTCCGTCGCGGACTTCGACGAAGCACCTGTTTGCTCGGAAGGCCGTTCGACTGCGGCTGGAGGGGGCGGCGGAGGCGGAGGTGGCGGCGGTGAAGCCACAACAACGTCGTCCTTGTTTTCCAATTTGTCGAGGCTGCCCCGGCTCCGCGTCTCCTCGCTGGCAGCCGTCTCGCCTTCAGGCGCGTTTTGTTTTTCCTCCTGATCGGCCTTCTTCCTGGCTGCCATTTTCGGGCGCGGCCTGTAATCGTCTGATGCAGTCCTTCCACCCTCCATTGGCGCGCGTGCCTGTTGCAGGTTCGGCGAAAGGACGATCAGTGCGAACGGCACTAAGATGATCGCGGCAAGAAAAAGCCTCAGGCTCCAGCGGGCCAGCGCCGGCAGCCCCGAAACAGACCGCCATGCGAAAACGAGAAGCACGACACCCAGAAGTGCGATGAACGCATTAAGGATCGTGGGATGCAGGTCGAACATGAGCTAATGACCCTCGAACAGCAGCAATTTCTTCAACCAGACGGGCAATTCGCGCAAAGGCGCTCAATAAGCGCACCTTGCGGGTTCTTCCGAGACCTTCACGGCTGACGTGAGGCGCAGGGGCCATGGATGTGTGCCCAATGCAAGCTGGCTGCGCGCCCCCCTGGCCGCGGCGCGGTGGACATTTCCATAGAGCGGAATGGCGGGCAACCCCACAGCGTTCGCCATTGGCTCCGTCATTGGCTCCGACCGGCGCTCTTCAACCACATATCTGGACGCCTTGGCGCTTCTGTGACATCACGGGCGCCGTTGCTAGGCGGCCACCGACAGGCGGCCGAGAGGTATCGCGAGAATGGGGAGATTGCGCTGATGTCCAACCGCGCGGCCGGGCGTGCCGGTCTTTCCGTCGCGGACTATGTTGCCGGCGTGCGGGCCGGCGACCGGGCCATTCTGGCGCGCGCGATCACGCTGGTGGAGAGCACAAAGGCGGAACACCGCGCAACTTCGCAACTCGTCCTGCAAGAGTTGCTCACCGATACCGGCAACGCGATCCGGCTAGGCATCACCGGTGTTCCCGGTGTCGGCAAGTCGACCACAATCGACCAGCTTGGCATCAATCTGATCGAGGCCGGTCACAAGGTTGCGGTGCTGGCTGTCGATCCCACCTCAAAGCGAACCGGCGGCTCGATTCTGGGTGACAAAACGCGCATGACGCGCCTTGCCCAGTCGGCGAACGCATTCATCCGGCCTTCGCCAACCTCCGGCACGCTTGGCGGCGTGGCGCGCAAAACACGCGAGACCATGGCGCTGGTCGAAGCCGCCGGATTTGACGTTGTCATCGTGGAGACCGTCGGCGTCGGGCAATCGGAGACGACGGTCGCAGATATGGTCGACTTCTTCCTAGTGTTGCTGCTGGCGGGCGGCGGCGACGACCTGCAGGGCATCAAAAAGGGGATCATCGAGATCGCCGACATGATCGCCATCAACAAGGCTGACGGCGACAATGTCACGCGCGCACAGGCCGCGGCGGCGGAATACAGGGCCGCACTGTCGATACTCACGCCGCATACCGCAACGTGGCTGCCTCCGGTGCAGACGATTTCCGGCCGCACCAACGCAGGGCTCGGCGAGCTGTGGTCCAAGATCGAGGAACATCGCGCAAAGATGACCGTTTCGGGCGAGAGGGCAAAGCGCCGCCGTGCGCAGGCACTGTCGTGGATGCATGACATGCTTGAAGACAGGCTCATGGAGGCCTTGCGTTCCAATCCGCGCGTGGCCGCTGCGCTGCCGGGCATAGAAACCGACGTGCGAGAGGGCAGGCTGTTGCCGACGCTGGCTGTCGATCGCATCTTGTCACTGATGGGTCTTGCGGAGAGCTGACGCGATCGTCTGCGAGTTGGGCCAATCCTGCAGAGCGGGCCTGAATCTGCCGGAGCAGCCGTTGCCTTGACTGCTACCCCACGCGAACGACACACACGACACGATATGAAGATCACGATGCGAGGTTCCGAAGCTGCTGGAAGCGGAGCACGGTTGCTGGTGACCGGTTTCGGCCCCTTCCCTGGCGTCACTCACAACGCATCATCACTGCTGGCCGCAGCGATCGCAGATGCGGCGGAGAAGATGTGGCCGGGCGTTCGGGTGAAGGGCGCAACACTTCCCACCGAATGGCGGCGCGGACTGGAGCTGCTCGACACAATCAACCGCGATTTCGATCCCGATGTGGCCCTGCACTTTGGCGTATCGGAGCGTGCGCGGGGACTAACGCTGGAGCGGAGCGCCTATAATGTCTGTTCGACAGATGCAGATGCGTCCGGCGCTTGCGCTTTGCTGCCGGTCCTCGTGGCGAGCGGCCCTGATGAGCTTGCCACCGGGATCGACGCCGACCAGTTGCTGCAAAAACTGACGACGGCAGGGATTCCAAGTTGCATGTCGGATGACCCTGGCCGCTACCTCTGCAACGCCATCTATTTCACGAGCCTGCAGCGGACCCGCGCGCGGGAACGTGCCGCGCTGTCGCTGTTCGTTCATATCCCGGCTCAGTTGTGCGTCGATGCCAGCGGGCAGATGGCGGCGAGCTGTCCGATCGATTGGGGCGATGCGCAGCGCGGCGGGATGCTGATTGCCGAACATGCGCTGGAGCAATGGGCCAACACTTGAGATCGCCACGACTTGGTTAACGTGTACCCATACTGGCGCGCGACTTGCTTCATACATGCGGAGCAATGAGGTTCACGCAATGACAGTCAACAGGCGCGGCATTCTCGCAGCCGGCATGGGCATGGGTGGTCTCGGAGGCCTCAGCCTCGTCGAGCGCGCAAGCGCGGCCGGTGCGCGACAGCGCCTACCTGCTGCCGGTCTGGAATCCGATGGCAACAAAGCCACGGTCATGTCCTCGCGTGACGTTGGGCTCGCGCCCGACTCCAGCGACGACCAGAGCACCGTGCTGCAGGACGCCATCGACCGGGCCAGCGAACATCGCGTCACACTCGTGCTGGCACCGGGGCGCTATCGCGCAAGCGGCTTAATGCTGCGTTCCAATACAATGATTACTGTGCCTGGTGGGCATGCGGCGCTGGTGCTGGCGAAGGGCTCGCCATTGCTCATCGCGGAGAACGCCAAATCTGTCGCGTTGCGTGGGCTGTCAATCGAGGGGGGCATGCAAGTGCCTGGCGGTGCGCACAACGCACTCGTATCGCTCAAGAGCTGCCGCGATGTCATGATGGAGAATATGGCGATCAGTGAAAGTGGCGGTCGCGGCGTTGCACTTGAATCATGCAGCGGCAGTATCCTGCGCTCGCGCGTTTCCGTGGTGAAGGACGCCGGGATCTTCGCGCTTGATTCGACCGGTCTCGACATCCTCGACAATCACGTATCCGAATGCGGCAACAACGGCATCCAGGTGTGGCGAACAAAACCCGGCGAGGATGGCACGCTGGTGTGCCGCAACCGGGTTGAGCACATATCCGCCTGGTCGGGTGGATCGGGTCAGAATGGCAATGGCATCAACGTCTTTCGTGCGGGCAGCGTGATCGTCGATGGCAACCGCATCACCGACTGCGCCTACTCGGCGGTGCGCGGCAATGCTGCTTCCAACCTGCAGATCCTGGGCAATTCGTGCGAGCGGCTCGGCGAAGTGGCCCTTTATGCCGAATTCGGTTTTGAAGGCGCCATCATATCCGGCAATCTCGTCGATGGAGCAGCAGCAGGCATCTCCGTCACCAACTTCAACGAGGGCGGCCGGCTTGCTGTCATACAGGGTAATCTCATCCGCAATCTGCGACGACGCGAACACGAGCCCGTCGACAAGCGCGGCGAAGGCATCGGAGTTGAAGCCGACGCGAGTGTCACCGGCAATGTCATCGAAGGCGCGCCTACCGCAGGCGTGGTGATCGGCTGGGGGCCCTACATGCGCAACGTCGCCGCGACCGGCAATGTGATCCGCGATGCTGGCGTTGGCGTCATGATTAGCGCGCATGCTCAGGCGGGGAGCTGCATCTTCTCCAACAACATGATGAGCCTGTGCCGCAACGGCGCTGTCCGCCTGATGGATGAAGGTGTCGTGAGCGGACCTGACCTTGCGCGCAATGCGGCGGGAAGCGGAGTAACGGGCAATCGCATCATCGTCAGCGGCAATGCCGTGAGCTGATCCCCTGAAGCCGACACTACGGCAGCGCCTTCAGATGGCGGCCGAAACCGACGCCTCCAGCCGGTCAAGCGCGCGCTCCAAAGTTGCGGATGCACGGATTTCTCCGACCTCCTTGCCACGCCAGCTCTTGACGGTGCGCCGCGCCATCAGCCCTTTTGCTTCGGGCAAGACGCGCTCCACCAGCGCCATGACAGCGCCAGCGGAGGCGCGTGTGGTGCCGTCGTCAATCTTGAGCGCGAAGCCCAATCCGTGCTCGGGGAAGCCACCGCAGTAGACGCCCTCGGCTCCCGTCTTCATGAAGATGCGTCCTGGCAGCCGGCGCATGACGACGGTATCGGCGCGACCAGGACCGGCGACCAGTTCGGGTTCAGCCCAGCACGATTCAAGAATTCTGGTTACAGCACGGCGCCGCTCGGCTCCCATGCCTGTGAACGCCACGAGGCGGGCAAACAGCAGCGCCATCGAGGTCAGCGGCATCGCCCAGTTGGGCAGTGAGCAACCATCAAACCCCATCAAGTCGTCACCGAGAGGCAGGCCGGTCAGATCGCACAGTGTCGCGTGGACGCGCTTCTGGACGGGATGGGACGGCAGCCAATAGCCATCGAGCGGTTCGCCGAGGTACTTTGCCGTCGCCAGCATTCCGGCGTGCTTGCCCGAGCAGTTGTTGTGAAGCTGGGAGGGCTCGCGGCCAGCGCGAAGCAGCTGCTTCTGGGCGGAAGAACCAAGCGGCATGTGGGCGCCACAGCCCAGCGCATCCTCGTCCAAGCCGATATCGGTCAGCATCTTGGCGGCAAGTGCGGCGTGGCGTTCGGTTCCGGTATGGGATGCACAGGCCAGGGCGATTTCAGGCGCACCATAGCCATAGCGATCGGCGGTGCCAGTCTCGATCAGCGGCAGGCATTGAAACGCCTTTATCGCCGAACGGGGAAACACCGGGCGGGATACGTCGCCAAGCGTGAATACTTCGGTGCCGTCAGCCGTCACGACCGCCACACTGCCCGTATGGAAGCTCTCGACGAGCGGGCCGCGCGTGACTTCGATCAGGACGGGATTGTTCATCGCGATGTCCGATGCTCCTTCTGGCGGGCGGATTATTGTTCTTTGCGCGGCGTTCTTGAGGAACCAACTACATCGGCAGCCGGGGCGCAATGCGACGGTGGTCGTGCGCGTGGCCATGCCGGCATATCCAGAGCGGCACAAGGCTCAGACTTGCCGGTCTTGTCAACCTCCTGGCTCATTCGCATCGCTGGCCTAGGCAGTCTGGGCGCCGAGATTGCCGGCTGGGGAATGCCCACCGGGAACAAAACGAGGATGCGATGATAAGGCACTCATTCCCCGCAATGCATGCGTGGTGCCCGAAAATTCTCCCGCCGAAAAAAAGACCGCCGCCGCTGGCGTTCCAGCGGCGGCGAGCCTGCGTGTTTACGTCAAGTGTGCGCCGTGACGACGCCCTTAGAGCTTGAACTCCGGCAGGCGCTTGGGCACCGCCGTGTTCTTCAACGTCACGTACTTCGGCATGCCGTTCTCGAACGGCGGGTATTCCTCGCCCTGGATCAGCGGCACCAGGTATTCCCGGCAGGCGTCGGTGATGCCGAATCCGTCCTCGGTGATGAACTCACGCGGCATCATCTTTTCGACGTTGGCAACCTTGGAGAGTGGCGCCTCGCCAATCTCCCACTTGTAGGGATTTGATGAGGTGCGCACGATCGCAGGCATGATGGAGTTGTGGCCCTGGAGGGCAAACTCGACCGCTGCCTTGCCGACCGCATATGCCTGCTCCACGTCGGTGCCTGAAGCGATGTGGCGGGCTGCGCGTTGCAGATAGTCGGCCACCGCCCAGTGGAACTTGTAGCCGAGTGCCTCCTTGACCATGTTGGCGACGACCGGCGCGGCACCGCCCAATTGCGCATGGCCGAAGGCGTCCCGCGTTCCCTGCTCGGCAAGGAAGTGGCCGTTGGCGTACTTGGCGCCTTCGGAGACGACGATGGAGCAATAGTCGTACTTGTCGACCATGGCCTTGACCTTGGCCATGAAACGCTCCTGATCGAAATCGATCTCAGGGAAGAGGATGAGGACCGGGATGTCGTTGTTCTTGTCGGCGGCAAGACCACCTGCCGCTGCGATCCAGCCGGCGTGACGACCCATCACCTCCAGAACGAAAATCTTGGTGGAGGTGCGCGACATGGAGCGCACATCATAGGAGGCTTCGCGTGTGGAGACGGCGATGTACTTGGCAACAGAACCGAAGCCCGGGCAGGTGTCGGTGATCGGCAGATCGTTGTCCACGGTCTTGGGAACGTGGATCGCCTGGACCGGATAGCCCATTTTCTCGGAGAGCTGGGAGACCTTGTAGCAGGTATCGGCAGAGTCGCCGCCGCCGTTGTAGAAGAAGTAGCCGATGTCGTGGGCCTTGAAGACCTCAATCAGGCGATCGTATTCGCGCTTGTTCTTTTCCAGATCCTTGAGTTTGAACCGGCAAGAGCCGAACGCCCCTGATGGTGTGTGGCGAAGGGCGTGAATATCGGCATCGCTTTCGGCAGACGTATCGATGAGATCCTCGGTCAGCGCGCCGATGATGCCGTTGCGTCCAGCCAAGACCTTGCCGATCTTGTCGGGATGTTTGCGCGCGGTCTCGATGACACCGCAGGCCGATGCGTTGATGACCGAAGTGACACCACCGGATTGCGCGTAGAATGCGTTCTTAGCCATACCTTATTCGGCCTCCCTGAAAGACTGTCCATGTCGCGCCGCAGATCGTGTTGCGGATGTAGCAAGATGCACGCACGGGTGGCGCAGGCATCCAATTGACCGCACCATCGTCCGGCGTCATTGATCTGACCGGTTCGATAGCATTCAGCCACATTGGTGGAAAGCTGCCGCGCCGCGGCCCTTCGGCGCGGTTTCATGGCGGAATGTCGAAAAATGCAAGCTTGACGACCTGACGGCAGTGCTCTTCCCGGTGCCCGATGCGCGAGCTATTTCGCCCCGGTGCAGGCGCGCTGCTCAGGTCCGGCACAATGCGCTGGCTGGTGCTGTTCTGGCCAAGCCAGCACCACGGACTTGCGCCACTCCGTGCCAACTTTGCCTGAGAAAACAGTGGATATAGATGCTCAAAGCTGGCGCGCTGCAACGGGCCGACCGATAATCGTGCAAGCTTTCAATCGGCAGAAGACCACGAGGCGGAAGGCAAGCCATCTTACTCGGCTTAGGCACTGCCTGATTTGGCGACAGTCGCGTGCCCAATCGATGGGCGTCCAGGCCGACTAGCCCGTTGCATAGCTGGATTGACATCGCCCCCCCATTGGCGCATCGCATTAGATAGGACCAAGGCACGCGCGGGAGCATGGTCGCTTGAAAATTCTGTTCGCATCCTCAGAAGCCTATCCGCTTGTCAAGACCGGAGGTCTTGCCGACGTGGCTGGTGCATTGCCCGTCGCGCTGACCCAATCCGGCCATGATATCCGGCTGATCGTTCCGGCTTACCCGCAGGTGCTCCACACAGCACGCGACATCACACTCCTGACACCTCTCGGCGAACTCATCAGTGGACATCCCGGGCAGTTGCTCGCAGCGCGCATGCCCGATTCTGATCTACGTCTGATCCTTGTCGAATGCCCAACACTGTTTGAACGGACGGGGGGCCCCTATTCGGGCGCCGACGGCATGGACTGGCCGGATAATCATCTGCGCTTCGCATTCTTCTCGATGGCTGCCGCATTGGTTGCCGGCGGCGCGACGGGGGCGGGGTGGAGTGCGGACATCCTGCATGCCAACGACTGGCAGACCGGACTGGCACCAGCCTATCTGCGCTTTCTCGGCGCTCCCAACACACGCGCGGTCTTCACCATCCACAACATGCGGTATCAAGGGCTCTTCCCGCCTGAGGTTATGGCGGAGCTGGAATTGCCCCGAATTGCGTTCAACATCGAGGGATTGGAATTTCACGGGCAGCTTTCGATGCTGAAGGCCGGGCTGGCGTTCGCCGACAGGATCACGACGGTCAGCCCGACCTATGCCGAAGAAATCCTTCGACCAGAGTTCGCCTATGGCATGGAAGGCCTTCTCAACGCCCGCCGTCGGGATCTCACCGGAGTTCTCAACGGCATCGACGAGGCCGCCTGGAATCCCGGCACGGACAGGAATCTACCAGAGACCTACGGCCTTGATGATCTGAGCGGCAAGGCGGCGTGCAAATCCACTCTTCAAAGAGAGCTGGGGCTTGCGGCCGATCCGGATGCGCCGCTGTTCTCGATGGTGACACGTCTCACCGAACAGAAGGGAATCGACCTCGTCGTTTCCATCATCCCGCAGCTGGTCGAACTTGGCGCGCAGGTGGCAGTCCTCGGCGCCGGCGATGCGCACTGGGAATATGTCCTGCGGACACTGCCCGTCGCCGCCGACCGCATGGTGGCAAGGCTTGGATACGATGAGGCGCTGGCGCACCGCTTTATCGCAGGCGCGGACATGTTCTTGATGCCGTCGCGTTTCGAGCCGTGCGGGCTGACACAGATGTATGCGATGCGATATGGTACGCTGCCTGTGGTGCGCCGTACCGGAGGCTTGGCCGATACGGTTTCGGAGGCCGGGTTCATTCCTGCCCGAGGATCATCCGGCACCGGGTTCCTATTCGATGAATCGAGCCCTGAAGCGCTTTTCGAAGCAGCGGCGAAGGGCGTCGACATGTTTGCGGACAAGCGCGCGTGGCGCCTTGCCCAGAGCCATGCAATGCAGCAGGATTTCAGCTGGGCGCGCGCGGCGGACGAATACGCCTGGATCTACAAGGTCCTGGCACCGCATAGCGCTGCGAATGAAAAGAAAACGCGCGGGGAGGCGGCGTGAACGATCCGGTATGGCGCAAGGCGCTACGAAAGTTTTCGCGGGGGAATGTGGGCGATGGCCAGGACGTTCTCGGGCGGAGCGCTGGCGAGTCAATGGCTGCTTCGGCGGCAAGTGTAAGGCGTAGAGAGATGTTGCAGAAACCGTTGCCCGCATTGCTCGACCCGCAAACGCAGTCGGACTATCTGATCGAGCTCGACGATGTTCCCAGCGTCAAGCGCGCGATCATCTACTACCTCGTCCATGCCGTCGGCAAAGACCCGGCATATGCGACGCCCAACGACTGGTTCTTCGCGCTGGCTTTCATGATTCGTGGCGTTCTGTCGGAGCGCTACATCAACACGACGCGGCAACGCTACGGACAGAACGTCAAACGGGTCTATTACCTGTCGATGGAATATCTGGTCGGACGCAGCCTGACCAAGAACCTCATCGATCTCCATCTGCTCGAACATACGCGGGCCGCGCTGGCCGAAGTCGGGCAAACCTACGAGACGATTGCCGACCTGGAGCATGATCCGGGATTGGGCAACGGCGGCCTGGGCAGGCTGGCCGCCTGCTTCCTGGAGTCGATGGCGACCCTCGGGCTGCCAGGGTGCGGCTATGGCCTGCGCTACGAGTTTGGTCTGTTCAGCCAGGGCATCGAGAACGGCGCCCAGGTGGAGCATCCCGACAACTGGCTGAAGGAAGGCAATCCGTGGGAATTCCGCCGTCCCGATATCGTCTATGAAGTTCATTTCGGCGGCACCTGCAGCTGCACGGTGCAGGATGATGGACGGCGCGTGTGCGTGTGGACGCCGGCGCAGAGCGTGCATGCGACATCGTATGATTTCCCGATCGCGGGATACCGCAACGGCACCGTGACCAACCTGCGGCTTTGGACCGCGCGGGCCACAGGTGACTTCGATCTCGCGTATTTCAATCGCGGCAACTACATCAAATCGACCGAGGAAAAGATCACTTCCGAGGTGCTTTCGAAGATCCTATATCCCGACGATTCTACGCATGAAGGACGGGAGCTTCGGCTGAAGCAGGAGTATTTCTTCGTCAGCGCATCCATTCAGGACATCCTGACCCGGTTCTTCAGGACCAATACCGATCTCGACACGCTGCCCGACAAGGCCGTGATCCAGCTCAACGATACGCATCCTGCACTTGGCATCGCCGAACTGATGCGCCTGCTGGTCGACGTCCACGGGCTCGATTTCGACCATGCCTTCGACATCACCTCGCGCACGTTCGCTTATACCAATCATACGTTGCTGCCCGAGGCGCTGGAACGGTGGCCGATCGGCATGCTGCGGGCGCTGCTGCCGCGTCACCTTGAAATCATCTTCGATCTCAACGTGCGCCTGCTCGAACGGGTGCGCGCCTATGCGCCAAACAATCCTGGCAAGACCTATGCAATGAGCCTCGTCGAGGATGCCGATCAGTCCGTCCGGATGGCTCATCTTGCGATCCTTGGAAGCACCAGGGTCAATGGCGTCGCCAAGCTGCACAGCGATCTGCTGCGCGCCAACATGTTCCCCGATTTCGATCGCATGTATCCGGGCAAGTTCATCAACATCACCAATGGCGTGACGCCACGGCGGTGGCTGAAGCAATCGAACCCGGGACTGTCTGAACTCATCACCGAACGGATCGGTGAGGGGTGGCCGACAAACCTGTCGCTTCTGAGAGAACTGGCACCGCTGGCCGATGATGCGGAGTTCCGCGAACGGTTCCGTGCCGTCAAGGCTGCCAACAAGGTTCGCCTTGCGAATTTCATCGAGCAACAGCTCGGCATTCCGGTCCCCTGTGATGCGCTCTTCGACACGCAGATCAAGCGGATCCACGAGTACAAACGGCAGCTGCTGAACGTGCTGCACGTCATAACGCGGTACAACCGCATTCGTGATGGAGCGGTGCCCAGAACGCCGCGGGTCGTGGTGCTCTCGGGCAAGGCGGCGCCGGGCTACTTCATGGCCAAGCTCATCATTCGCCTGATCCACGACGTTGCCCGCGTCATCAATAGCGACCCGGCTGTCGGCGACATGCTGAAGGTCGTGTTCGTGCCCGACTATTCGGGAACGCTGGCTGAAATCATCATTCCCGGAACCGACCTGTCAGAGCAGATCTCGACCGCCGGCACCGAGGCGTCCGGGACCAGCAACATGAAGTTCGCCATGAACGGCGCGTTGACAATCGGAACGTGGGATGGCGCCAACATCGAGATCGCGAAATCGGTCGGCGAGGAGAATATCTTCATCTTCGGCCTGAGGGCCAACGAGGTTACATCGACCAAGGCGCGTGGATACGATCCGCGCGGCTACTACCGCAGCAACCCACAGCTGCATCGCGCGCTCGACATGATCGGCACGGGCTACTTCTCACCCAGCGAGCCGGGCCGGTACGCGGCAATCTTCCATTCGTTGTTCGACGGCGGCGATCACTACATGCTGCTTGCGGATTACGAATCCTATATGGCCGCGCATGAGCAGGTGTCACAGCTCTACCTCGACCCGGACGAATGGGCACGTAAGGCCGTGCTCAATGTCTCCGGCATGGGATACTTTTCCTCCGATCGCGCCGTGCAGGAATACGCCGACAACATCTGGGGCGTGGCGCCCTTGAAGTCACCTGCCGGCAACAGCTGACGCCTATTGGAGTGCGCTGCTGGCCCGCGTTGGAGAACAACCGGCGCGGGATGTCTTTGCGCGCAATCGGGTTCGCCACTGCAATTGATGCATTGGGTTGAGGCCTATCGGGCGGAACCCGAATACTTCATTTGGTCAGCGTTTCGACGCCAGCGATGATCTCGATGATTTCGCGCGTGATCGACGCCTGCCGCTGGCGGTTATAGCTAAGCGACAGCTTCCGGATGAGCTCGCCAGCATTGCGGGTGGCGCGGTCCGTGGCGGCGATTCTTGCTCCCTCCTCGGATGCCGAACACTCCATCAGCGCGCGATAAACTTGTGCCGTCACGTAGTGGGGGAGGAGCTTGTTGAGGACGCCTTCGATGTCTGGCTCGTAGTCGTGAATGGGCACGCCGCGCGAGCGATAAATGGCCGCGTCGGCTGCACTGGTGGTGACGGAAAAGCGCGCTGGAACCAACTGCTGGGCCTTGGGGGACTGCAGCAGGATGGAGCGGAACCGAGGGTAGTACTGGCAGCAGATGTCGAACTCGCCCGCGTTGAAGCCATCAAGAATGCGCTTGGCGATCGGCTGGGCGGCGGGAAACTCGATGTCGCGATAGTCGGCCTGCTCGATCGTCGCGATGATCTTGCTGCCGTGCTCGCGCTCCAGCAGTCTGCGTCCCTTGCGCCCGACGCACAGTATTTTTCCGCGCCGACCGTGCTGTTCAAGACGCTCCAGGCGCTCCTTCACCATCTTTGCAACCCCAATATTGAGGCCGCCGCAAAGGCCCCGGTCGCTGGTGAAGACGACCAGGAGGTGAGTGTCCTCGCGGCCGTTGCCGCCGAACATCGGAATGCTCTCGGCGGCCATCGGATGGCGCGCATAGATGTGCGTCAACATTCCGTCGAAGCACTTTGCATAAGGGCGCGTCGCCTCGATCGCGGCACGCGCGTTGCGCAGCCGCGTCGTTGCGATGAGGTTCATCGCCTGCGCCATCTTCTGGGTCGAGCGAACCGATGCTATACGTTGCCGCAGTTGTTTGAGACCTGACATCGTTTCGCCCAGGTCAGACGCTGGACGAAACGGCCGGCTTTTCGTCCAACGCCGCGTGAGCCGCCGCCAGTCGTGCGATCGGCACGCGTGGCGGTGAGCATGAAACATATGTCAGCCCGATTTCGTGGCACAGCCTGATCGAGTCGGGATGTCCGCCATGCTCGCCGCAGATGCCGATCTTCAGACTGGGATAGCGTGCGCGCGAATCCTCCACCGCGAGACGCATCAGGCGGCCGACACCGGCGCGGTCCAGCGCCTCGAAGGGATTTGCCGGCAGTATGCCAAGACGCTGGTAGGCCGGCAGGAACTTGTTCTCCGCGTCCTCGCGCGAGAACGAGAACGTCGCCTGCGTGAGATCGTTGGTGCCGAAGGAAAAGAACTGCGCATGCTCCGCGAGCGCCTCGGCAGTCAGGCAGCCACGGACAACTTCCAGCATCGAGCCGAACTTGAACTTCAGCTTCAGGTCCTCGCGCGCCTCGATCTCATTGCGCATTGCTTCGACGACGCGCTTGACGGCGGCAAGTTCGGTTGCCGTGCAGACCTGCGGCACCATGATTTCCGGATTGGCATCGACGCCCGCCTTCTGGCATTCGGCAGCCGCCTCGAGGATTGCCCGGATCTGCATGCGGTAAATTTCAGGGAGCGTCAGGCCCAGGCGCACGCCACGGTGGCCAAGCATCGGGTTGACCTCATAGAGCACCCGCACCTTGCGCAGCATGGCATCCTTGCGTGCGATTGCCTCGGCGATGACACTGGGATCGGCCAGCATCGGAACCTTGGTCGCCGCCTCGCGATCATGCTGCATCATCGCCAGCGCGCTGCCGAGCACGCTCAAGCCTTCGGCCGTATCCTGCAACTGGGTAAGTTGGGCGATGTCGTCCTCTAGCTGACGCTCACTCGGCAGGAATTCGTGCATTGGTGGATCGAGCAAGCGCACTGTTACGGGACGGGGCGCCATGACCTCGAACAGAGCGCGGAAATCGCCGCGTTGCATCACCAGGAGCTTGTCGAGTGCTGCCTGCCGCGCCTCCTTGGTCTCGGCGAGAATCATCTCGACGACGTAGGGAAGACGTTCCGTGTCGTTGAACATACGCTCGGTGCGCACCAGGCCGATGCCCTTGGCGCCATATTCGAGCGCGCGGCGCGCGTCCGGCGGCGTATCGGCGTTGGTGAAGACTTGAAGGCGACTGGCATCGTCAGCCCACGCAAGCAGCGTCGACAGCTCCTTGGAAAAAGTCGGCGGCAACATCGCCACTTCGCCCAGATAGACGTCGCCAGATGTGCCGTCGATGCTGATTGCATCACCCTCGACGATCGTGTGATCGCCAATCCTGGCGGTGCGTGCGCGCACATCGACTTCGATACCCTCCGCGCCAGCAACGCAAGGCTTGCCCATGCCGCGCGCTACGACGGCGGCGTGGGATGTCTTGCCGCCGCGCGATGTCAGAATGCCTTTCGAGGCAAAGAAGCCGTGAATGTCCTCGGGCTTCGTTTCCTCGCGCACGAGAATGACGGCGGCGCCATCGTGGCCCGCCTTTTCGGCACGGTCGGCATCGAAGATGGCTATGCCGGTAGCGGCGCCAGGTGAAGCCGCCAGACCGCGTGCAACCGGCTGGGATGCGGTGGAGGCATCGATGCGCGGGAACAGCATCTGATCGAGCGCCTCGGGCTTGATGCGCAGCAAGGCCTGCTTCTTGTCGATCAGTCCCTCGCCAACCATCTCCACAGAGGTTCTGACGAGAGCTGTTGCGTTCATCTTGCCGTTGCGGGTCTGCAGACAGTAGAGACGCCCCTTTTCGATTGTGAACTCGAAGTCCTGCACTTCGCGATAGTGGCTCTCGAGGCGATTGCGCAGATCGACCAGCTGGCGATGCAGTTCGGGCATCTCGTCGGCAAGTTCGTCGATCGGCTTTGGCGTGCGCGTGCCGGCAACGACGTCCTCACCTTGGGCCTTGACCAGATATTCGCCGAACAACTTGTTCTCGCCAGTGTCAGGGTAGCGCGTGAAGGCGACACCGGTTGCCGAGGTATCGTCGAGATTGCCGAAAACCATTGCGACGATGTTGACCGCCGTGCCGTTTGCCTGATCGGGCGTGATGTTGAACTCGCGGCGATAATCGACGGCGCGCTTGCCCATCCAGGAATTGAAGACGGCCTTGATTGCCAGCTCGAGCTGCTCATAGGGATCATCGGGGAAGGAGCGGCCGGGCGTGCTCTCGATCACCCCCAGGAAACGATCGGCGGCTTCGTGGAGATCGCGGGCGCCAAGGCCGATGTCCGCCTTGACGCCAGCTTTGCGCTTGATCTCGTCCAGCTCCGCATCAAAGGCTTCGTCGGGAACACCGAGTGCGACCTTGCCGAACAGCTGGATGAAGCGCCGATAGGCATCCCAGGCGAACCTCTCGTCGCCGCTCGCCGCGATCAAACCTTTCAGCGTCTTTACGTTGAGGCCGAGGTTGAGAATCGTATCCATCATGCCCGGCATCGAAAGAGCGGAACCGGATCTGACGGAGACGAGCAGTGGGTCCTGCTCACCGCCGAAGCGCTTTCCCGTGCGCTCTTCCAGGCAGTGAATATGCCCGCGTACCTCATCCATCAAACCAGGAGGCAGCGCGCGCTCGGGATTGCCGAGATAGGTGAGACATGCTTCGGTCGATATGACGAAGCCCGGCGGGACGTTCAGCCCGATCTGCGTCATCTCGCACAGATTTGCACCTTTGCCGCCAAGCAACTTCTTGTTCTTGCCGTCGCCTTCCTCGAATGCAAATGCAAATTTCGTCATATGCTTCTTCCCGGTTTGAGGGGGCCAAATTGCGAAATGTCAGATCTGCTCAGGCACGATGGCGATCGCGCCGCACGGGCATTCAGCCGCGCACAGACCGCAACCCTTGCAGAATTCGTAGTTGAACTCGTATCCCTGGCCGGGACCGAGTTTCTTGACCGCGTTATCGGGACACACGCCGTAGCAGTTGTCGCATTCAAAGCAATTGCCGCACGACAGGCAGCGTCGCGATTCAAACAGCGCCGTCTCTTCGTCCAGCCCCTGCACGATCTCCTTGAAGCTGCTCAATCGCCGCGCCATGTCGAGTTGCGCCTGGCGGGTCTTGTCGGCATCGGTGAAGTACCAGGTGTTGAGCCGGTCGAATGTTGCGAGTTCAGGTCGCGGCGCATGTTCGAAGCGCGTGCCGCGGAGGTAGGCGTCGATGTTGCGGGCCGCGAGTTTGCCGTGGCCGACCGCCACTGTGACTGACCGCTCGGCCGGAACCATGTCGCCGCCTGCGAAAATGCCGGGGCGGCCGGTCATCATGCCGGCGTCGACCTCCACCACGCCATCCTTGGAAATCTTGACGCCATCCACCTGAGCAAGAAAATCGGAATCGGTCATCTGTCCCAGTGCGAGAATGACGGTGTCAGCTTCCAGCGTCTCGAACTCGCCGGTCGGTTGCGGCCAGCCGTTCTCATCGAGCTTCATCTTCTCGATCTTGACTTTTGCGCCTTCGACACCGGCAATCGTGCTCAGCCAGTGGACCTGCACACCTTCCTCAAGCGCCTCTGCGACCTCGAAGTCGTGCGCCGGCATCTGCTCGCGCGTGCGGCGATAGATGAGCATTGCTTCCTTGGCGCCAAGCCGCTCCGCGGTGCGAGCAACGTCGAGTGCCGTGTTGCCGCCGCCATAGACCGCGACACGGCGGCCGATGAAGGAGGGTGCGTCGCCTTTTTCGACACCGCGCAGAACGCTCACGGCATCGAGGATGCCACCAGCATCACGCGCCGGGATGTCGACACGCTTGGCAAGATGCGCGCCGATGGCGATGAACGCGGCATCGCACCGCTCCGCATCCATCGTCTCTTCCAGGTCTTCGACCTTGCTGTTCAAGCGAAACTCGACTCCGAGACCTGCGATGCGGCCGATCTCCGCGTCCAAGATGTCGCGCGGCATGCGGTACTGTGGGATGCCGTAGCGCATCATGCCGCCGGCCTCAGCGCCAGCCTCGTAAATGACGACAGCGTGGCCGAGACGCCGCAAGTGATAGGCGGCGGATAGTCCGCTCGGACCAGATCCGACAACGAGCACGCGCTTGCCAGTCTGCGGCGCACAGGAAATCTTCCAACCTTGGCGCAGCGCCTCGTCGCCCAGGAAGCGCTCGATGGCATGGATGTTGACCGACGTGTCGAGCTGACCTCGGTTACAGGCATCCTCGCAGGGGTGATAGCAGACGCGGCCGTGGATCGCTGGCAGCGGGTTGTCGGCGGTCAGTGTGTGCCATGCATCCTCGTAGCGGCCCTCCTCGGCATCGTGCAGCCAGCCCTGGATGTTCTCACCGGCCGGACAAGCATTATTGCAGGGCGGCATACGGTGGACGTAGACCGGACGCTCGGTGCGCCAGGAGCCAGTGTGGTTGGCGAGGCTCGACCCGATGTCGAGGGTGATGGCAAAGGGCTTCTTCTGGGTCACGCTGCATTCTCCCGGACGAGATTGAAGCGCCTGATGTTGCGATCGGCCAATGCCTGGATCGCCGCCAGTGCTTGCGGATCGCCGATGACGTGACGAAACCGCTTCTGCAGCTTCAGATATTCCTCGACGGGCTGGCGCCTGCGGATGGGCGTAGTCGAGATCACTTCGCCATGTTCGCCTTCAAAGAGCGGGAACAATCCGGTCTCTACCGCAAGACGCGCGAGCCGCATGGTGTTGCAAGGTTCCGAGCCCCAGCCCAACGGACAAGGCACATGCACATGGATGAAGCGGGCTCCTCCGATCGACATCGCCTTCGTCACTTTTTCTTCGAGGTCGTGAAGGTCCGCGACAGATGCAGTGGCGACGTAGGGAATGTCGTGCGCCATGGCGATGATCGCCGGGTGCTTGCCTTGGCCGAAGACGTTGCCGGGATGTGGTCCTACCGCTGGCGTCGTGGACGTACGCGCGCCGGGCGGGGTGCGGCCGGATCGCTGCACACCGGTATTCATATAGGCTTCGTTATCGTAGCAGATGTAGAGCACGTCATCGTTGCGCTCGAACATGCCCGAGAGGCAGCCCATGCCGATGTCGACGGTGCCGCCGTCACCGCCTTGCGCCAGCACGCGGGTCTCGGTGCGGCCCTTGGCTCGCAATGCTGCTGCGACACCTGATGCTACCGCCGGCGCATTACCGAATAACGAGTGGAGCCAGGCGACGCGCCAGGACGATTCAGGATAGGGCGTCGAAAAGACTTCCAGACAGCCCGTGGCGTTGACGCAGAGGAGCTGGCTGTTGCAGGCGCGCATGGCCGCGTCCACCGCATAGCGCGCGCCGAGTGCCTCACCACAACCCTGGCAGGCGCGATGTCCGCTCGTCAGGGAATTGTTGCGTTCGACGGTCGCCTGCACCGTCCGGCTTTCGGCGTCGAGCAATCGGTTGCCGACAGTGAATGTTCCGGTCTGGTAGAACTTGACCCGCTGCGTCATTGTCAACTCCTCAACCGGTCTTGCGGCCCATGAGGCCGATGTCACGCAGAATGTTCTCCGCTATCGGTCCTGACCTGCGCTTCTCCTTGGCGCGCGCCAACTCCGCATCGACGATGTCCCAATTGAGATCGAGGAAATGCGGATCTTCCAGCGCATCCTTGGAGGCTTGCATCACGGTGCGCTCCAAAGACGCCTTGGTGATCGGGCGGCCGCCTAGACCGGCGATGACGGTGTAGACGAGCGTGGTGGCGCCGCGCAGCGCCATGCGGACATTGGAAGCAACGATGCCGCCCAGGCCCAGTGCCAGGTCCTTTTCCACGACCACCACTCGATCGGCACCGCTGAGCGCGCTACGCAGCTCAGCCAATGGAAAGGGCCGGAACGCACCAATTTTGATAGCGCCCACGCTTTCGCCCTGTTCGCGCAGTTCATCGACAAGATCCTTGATGGTGCCGACGATGGAGCCCAGCGCTACGACGATGGTCTTGGCGCCGTCTGTACGGTAGGTCTCGATCAGGCCACCACTCTTGCGGCCAAACCGCTGGGCAAATTCGTCGGCAAGGCGCGGGATGACGTCGAGCGCCTGCAGCTGCTTATGATGCGCCAGGTAGCGCACTTCCATGAAGGCTTCAGGACCGACCATGGCGCCGATTGACACAGGATCCGCGGGGTCGAGCATCTGGACGGGCTGGAACGGCGGCAGGTAGGCGTCGACATCTTCCTGCGAGGGAATATCGACGCGCTCGTAGGCGTGGGTGAGGATGAAACCGTCGACGCACACCATGACCGGGACGCTCAACTCCTCGGCGAGGCGGAAAGCCTGGATGTGGAGATCGACCGCTTCCTGATTGGATTCGGCGTGGATCTGGATCCAGCCCGCATTCGCCAGCGCCATCGAGTCGGAGTGGTCGTTCCAGATGTTGATTGGCGCGCCGATGGCACGGTTGCCGACCGTCATGACTATCGGCAAGCCGAGGCCGGAGGCATTGTAGACAGCCTCCGCCATGAACAGCAGGCCCTGGCTCGACGATGCCGTGTAGGACCGCGCACCGGCAGCCGAGGCGCCGATTGCAGCACTCATCGCGCCGAACTCGGATTCGACGTTGAGGAACTGACACGAGCCGATCTTGCCCTCGCGCACCAGTTCGGAGAGCGTTTCAACAATATGGGTCTGTGGCGTGATCGGATAGGCGCTGATCACTTCCGGGCGGCAAAGCGCAACGGCCTCAGCAACGGCGTGCGAGCCCTCGATTTGTTTGAGCATGTCCTCCCGCTTCGTGTTGTTGTGTCATCAGATGCCGTAAAGCGGTACGGCGATGGGCTCGAAACTCTCCTCATTCAGGCATTTTCAGCCTTTCATCCAGCGTCAGCTCAACCTGCCTCAGCGGGCTCCAGCGCTGCGAACGCCTCCGCCGCAGCGATGCTATTCCTGCGGCCAATCTCGCCACCGAGCTTCTCGATAACGGCTGCCTGGACAGAGGCGAGACGTATCTGGCCGGTGACAGAAGCGAATGCGCCCAGCAGGGCCGCGTTGGGCAGCGGACGGCCCACATGCTTGAGGGCGATTTCGCTTGCCGCAACCGTGCGCACATGCCCAGGCGGGAAGCGGCTGGTCAGCTCCGAAATGCCAAGCTCCTCGACACTGCGCGAGGTATTGATGAGCAGGTAGCCGCTGGCGTCGATGCCGCTGAAAAGCTCGACTTGGTGCAGGAGCGTGGGATCCTGAATGATAAGGGCGTCGGGCCGCGAAATCGGCTCGCGCAGGCGGATTTCCTTGTCGTCGATCCGGCAGAAGGCCGTCACCGGCGCCCCCATTCGCTCCGACCCGAAGCTGGGGAACGCCTGAGCGTGCCGCCCCTCAAGGAAAGCAGCAATGGACAGCACTTCAGCGGCGGTAACAACGCCCTGTCCGCCGCGACCATGGATTCGGGTCTGAAACATATACCGACCGCCTCACGAGAAGGCCCAGAACGCACGGATAGCATGGCCAGTGAAGTGCGGACTTAACTTAAATCAGTCATTGTGTTGATCGCCCGCTCGATGCAACGCTGCCGTGCTGCAGCGGCTCATTGCGCCGCAGCGTGCCATGTGCTTGGTTGCCAGAATGGACCTATCGCTGCGGCCTTAATCGGCGCGGGAAAAATTCCGCTTAACACCTGACAGACATAAACGGATTTCATGAGCGATCCCAGGACCGGCACTCAAGCCGCTGACACCGCAGCCGCTGCTGCTATCGCTGCGGGAAACCATGCCGATCCGTTCGCATTTCTCGGACCGCATCCAGACCCTCAGGGCGGCGGCACTTTGGTGCGCTGCTTCATGCCTGGGGTGGCTGGTGCCGAAGTGGTGGGGGCCGATGGCCGCTCGCTCGCGGCAATGGAGCGCATCCTCGAGGCCGGCCTGTTCGAGGCTCGGCTGCCCTCAGGCGAGCTTGCCGCCCCATACCGGCTGCGCGTGCGCGATCATTCGGGTACGCACGAGATCGAGGATCCTTACCGGTTCGGTCCGATCCTTGGCGAACTCGATATGTATCTGTTGGCGGAAGGCAGCCATGAGCGGAACTTCGAGAAGCTCGGAGCGCATGTGCTGGTGCACGAGGGCGTCGGCGGCGTTCATTTCGCCGTGTGGGCCCCCAATGCGCGCCGTGTGAGCGTTGTCGGCGACTTTAATGGCTGGGATGGGCGGTGCCACCCCATGCGGCTGCATCCAGGCGCCGGTCTTTGGGAAATCTTCATCCCAGGGTTAGGCGAAGGCACGCTTTACAAGTTCGAGATCAAGGCGCGCGACGGCACGGTTCTGCCGCTCAAGGCCGATCCATACGCTTTCTCCATGGAGCCCCCTCCCCGCACCGCATCGCGCGTGACCGGGCATTCCGGTTTCGTCTGGAACGATGAGCGATGGATGGCGGAACGCGCACGGCACAACGCCACGTCAGCCCCCATCAGCATCTATGAGGTGCATGCGGGATCATGGCGGCGCCACCCCGACGGCCGATACCTTTCCTACCGGGAACTGGCCGATACGCTGGTGCCCTATGTGAAGGATATGGGCTTCACGCACATCGAGCTGATGCCGATCAGTGAATTCCCGTTCGACGGCTCCTGGGGCTATCAGCCGATTGGTCTTTTCGCGCCGACAAGCCGTTTTGGCACGCCCGACGACCTTCGCCATTTCATCGACCGCTGCCATACGGAGGGGATCGGCGTGATCCTCGACTGGGTCGTCGGTCACTTTCCGGAAGACGAGCATGGGCTCGTCCGGTTCGATGGCACGCATCTTTACGAGCATGCCGACCCGCGCCTGGGGCGACACGCCGACTGGGGCACGCTGATCTACAATTTCGGCCGTGCGGAAGTCTTCAACTACTTGATCGGCAATGCGCTCTATTGGCTTCACTCCTTCCACGTCGACGGGCTTCGCGTGGATGCGGTCGCGTCGATGCTTTATCTCGACTATTCGCGCAAGCCGGGCGAATGGCTGCCCAACCGGCATGGCGGCAACGAGAACCTGGAGGCAATCGCGTTCCTGCGCCTGCTCAACGAGAAGGTCTACGGCAAGTTTCCTGGCGCCTTCACCGTGGCAGAGGAATCGACATCCTGGCCGATGGTTTCGCGGCCGACATCAACCGGTGGATTGGGCTTCGGCTACAAGTGGAACATGGGCTGGATGAACGACACGCTGCGCTACATTTCGCGCGATCCCGTTCACCGCAAGCATCACCACAATGATCTCACGTTCTCGCTGATGTATGCCTTCACCGAGAATTTCGTCCTGCCTTTGTCCCACGACGAAGTTGTGCACGGAAAGCGTTCCCTGCTCGGACGCATGCCGGGCGATCAATGGCAGCGCTTCGCCAATCTGCGGCTTTATCTTTCCTACCTGTTCACGCATCCGGGAAAGAAACTCCTATTCATGGGCGGGGAGCTGGCGCAGGAGCGCGAGTGGAACCACGACGCGGGCCTCGATTGGCACCTGCTGCAGCACGACAGCCACCGTGGCATCCAGTCCCTGGTCCGCGATCTCAACGCGCTCTACACCTCGCGGCCGGCACTGCACCAGCTCGATTGCGACGGCGGGGGATTTGCCTGGATCGACTGCAACGACTTCGAGCAAGGCGTGCTCAGTTATCGCCGCCACAACCGCTCTGGCGACGATACCGCGGTTGTCGTCTGCAATTTCACGCCGGTTCCGCGGCAGGGCTACGAAATCGGCGTGCCCCAGAGCGGGGGCTGGCGCGAAATATTCAATTCCGACTCGTCGTTCTATGGCGGCACCAACATGGGCAACTCCGGCCGGGTGATGGCGCAGCAGCGCGCCAAGCACGGGCTTGGCCAGTCGCTCACGCTGACGATACCGCCGCTGGCGACGCTCGTTCTGGTTCCTGATTAGGCGCGGTCGCTCATGAACGCTTTTACCGGTTCGACGACCGCCTATGGCAGGCCAGCGCCGCTAGGAGCCACCTGCGAAGGCGACGGCGTCAACTTTGCGATCTATTCGGCGCATGCCGAGCGGGTGGAAGTCTGTCTTTTCGATGCGCGAGACGGGTGCGAGACGGCACGCCTCACGCTCGCTGGCCAGACGGGCAGCGTCTTCCACGGGTTTGTCCCGGGCTTGCTGCCCGGCCAGCACTATGGCTTTCGCGTGCACGGGCGGCATGAGCCTCACGCCGGGCACCGTTTCAACGCCAACAAGCTGCTGGTCGATCCCTACGCGCGGCTGCTTTCAGGCCCTGTCATCAATAACGACGCCAATTTCGGCTACGTGCGCGGCCATCCCGACGGCGACCTCAGCTTCGATGAGCGTGACAACGCTGCCTTCATGCCCAAGTGCATCGTGGTTGGCGAAGAGGCTGGACCCGATACACGCGCGGCCCCCCTCGTGCCGTGGCACCGGACGATCATCTACGAGTTGCATGTCGCCGGCATGACGCGGCGGCATAACGGCGTGCCGGAGGCTCTTCGCGGGACGTTTGCCGGGCTCGCCAGCGAGGCGGTCATCTGTCAGCTCAAAGCGCTCGGTATCACCGCGATTGAACTGCTGCCGATCTTCCCGTTCGCCGATGAGCCGCATCTGACCGAGAAGGGCCTTACCAACTACTGGGGCTACAACACCTACTCTTTCCTGGCGCCGGAACCGCGCTTTGCATCCGGACCCGCGCGTGCGGAGATGCGCGACCTGGTGCGCCGCTATCACGACGCCGGCATCGAGGTCATCCTCGACGTTGTCTACAATCATACCGCCGAGGGCTGGCACCTTGGGCCGACATTCAGTTTTCGCGGCATCGACAACAAGAGCTACTACCGTTTGGTGGCGGATGCGCCACGCTATTACATCGACGACACCGGTTGCGGCAATACGCTAGCGGCGGATCGCGAACCGGCATTGTCGCTTATCGTGGATTCACTGCGCCACTGGGTCGAGGCCATGGGCGTCGATGGCTTCCGCTTCGATCTTGCCGCCACGCTTGCGCGGACTGAAACCGGCTTCAGTCCAGATGCGCCGCTGATGCGGGCGATTGCCACCGACCCTGTGCTTTCCGGGGTCAAGCTCATCGCGGAGCCGTGGGACGTCGGGCCTGGCGGCTATCGCCTTGGCGGCTTCACGACCGGCTCCTTCGCTGAGTGGAACGATTGCTTCCGCAACGATGTGCGCGGTTTCTGGCGCGGCGATGCCGGCCGGCTCGGTGCGATCGGGACGCGACTTACCGGGTCCGCCGACCTTTTTCGCAGACACCCGCTTGGACCACAGGCCAGCCTCAACTTCATCACCGCGCATGATGGTTTCACGCTGAACGATCTTGTCAGCTACGAGCACAAGCACAACGAAGCCAACGCCGAGGAAAATCGCGACGGGCAGAACAATAATGTCAGTGCCAACCACGGCGTGGAAGGTGCGACCAACGATCCGGCAATCCTGGCGACACGCGAACGCCAGATGCGCAACATGCTGGCCACATTGCTTGTCTCGCAAGGTGTGCCGATGCTGCTGGCGGGCGACGAGATCGGCCACTCGCAGCAGGGCAACAACAATGCCTATTGCCAGGATAATGAGCTGACCTGGATCGACTGGCCCCGGGCGGACAGCGCGGAAGCTCGCCGCATGCAAGCGTTCCTGGCGATGCTCGTCGATCTGCGGCACCGGCTGCCTGCTTTGCGGCAAACCGCATTCCTCACCGGAGCGCCCCGAGAAGGCGAAACGCTCAAGGATGCCTCGTGGTGGTCGCCGGAAGGGCGGGAGATGACAGTTGGCGACTGGCAACGCCATTCCGCCAGAACCATCGGTCTGCATCTCGCCGCAGTTGCCGATCCCGATAGTGCGGCTGACATGGCCAAGAACGTCGGGAACGAGGAAGGGTTGCAGTGCCACGTTCTGATCTTGATGAACGCGCACGACGATGCGGTCGACTTTCGGCTGCCACCAGCCGAATTCGGATCGGATTGGCAGGTGCTCGCCGACACGGCTATCGAGGTGGCACCGCCGGTTCCGAGGCATCTGGGTGCCGGTGATATGCTAGCGCTACAGCCACGCAGCCTGGTGCTGATGTCTGTGGCAGGCCCAGGCGGCATTTGCCGCGAGGCCGCGGCTACCGCACCCTCGAAAGATTGGCGCGACCGCCCGGTCGAGCCGGAAACGCTCGACCGTCTCAGCAGGCAGGCTGGGCTTGAACTATCCTATTGGGATCTCAAGGGGCGTGAATGCTGGGCATCCTACGACACCAAGCGGTCACTGCTTGGCGCCATGGGTTTTTCGACCGCCGGCGAACGTGAGGCTCAGGACGCACTGCGCACGTTCGATCTTGCCCCATGGCGCCAGCTCATTGGACCAACAACCGTTCTAAGACCGGGTCTGGAGCGCAAATCAACGCTGGTGCCGCTCAACATTCCAGCGCCGTTGATCGGACGAAGCCTGTCCTGGCATATAACGCTTGAAAACGGTCAGATGCTTCGTGGTGAAAGTCCTGCGCGCAAACTGGCGACGCTGGATACGCGCCTTGTCGATGGATGCGACATCATTCAACTTGGCTGGCCATTGCCTTACAGCGTGCCGTTTGGCCGACATCAGCTCTCCATAGAAATCGGTGAACGCCAAGGAACAGGCGCATTGATCGTCGCGCCGCCTCATTCCTACCAGCCAGCCTGGATCGGCGACGGTCGCAGCCAATGGGGACTGGCCTGCCAGCTCTATGGTCTGCGCCGGGGAGAAAACCACAAAGGTTTTGCTGATCCCGGTATCGGCGAGATGACGCAACTGAGGGATCTTGCGCGCCTCGTGGGGCTGGCGGACGGCGGCGCCATGGGCATCAGCCCGCTGCACGCGCTCTTTCTGTCCGAACCGCACCGCGCGAGTCCCTATTCGCCATCAAGCCGGCTGTTCCTCAATCCGCTTTATATCGATGCTACCGCTTGCCCGGAGTTCGCCATAAGCGAGGCGGCCCGCAGCCTCTATTCGAGCGCACCGAGGCCAACGGGCCGAAGCGATCTCGTCGACTATGAAACCGCAAGCCGCGCAAAACTGGCTGTACTCAAGGAGCTATTTTCTGACTTCGAGACATGCGGCGCAGCGGGTACGCACGGTGCACGGCGCGCGGCGTTCGACAGGTTCGTGGCGCGGGGCGGGAAAGCGCTTGAAGACTTTGCGACATTCCAGGCTCTTGAAGAACGCTTCGGGCCGCCGTCCGGATGGCCCGCAGAATACGCCCACGCGACAGCGCCTGCCGTTGCCGCGTTTGCCGGGCAGAACGCTGAGCAGTGCCGGTTCTACAAGTTCCTGCAATTCGAGATCGACCGGCAGCTCGCGGATGCTGCCGATACGGCGCGCAAAAGTGGCATGAAGATCGGGCTTTATGGCGACTTCGCCGTTGGCACGGCGCCCGATGGTGCCGAGTTGTGGTCAAACGGCGAGGCCTTTGCGCGATCATGCAGATTTGGCGCTCCACCCGATCCCTTTTCCGACACCGGGCAGGACTGGGGCATGCCGCCGATGAATCCGCATCACTTCGCGGAAAATGGATACCAGGATTTTGCGGCAATGATTGCCGCCAACATGCGGCACTGCGGTGCGCTGCGGCTCGATCATGTCATGTGGCTGGAACGCATGTTCTGGATTCCAGAGGGCGGCACGGCAAAAGACGGTGCCTATGTGCGATATCCTCGTGACGACCTGTTGGGCGTTCTGGCGCTCGAAAGTCACCGCCATTCCTGCATTGTCGTTGGCGAGGACCTCGGCACGGTACCTCTCGGGTTCCGCGAGTGCATGACGGAAGAATCCATTCTGTCTTATCGCTTCCTGCGTTTCGAGCGGTTCCCCGATGGTCTGTTCTGCCGGCCCGATACCTATCCCCGGATTGCTTTGGCTACGCCCGCTTCCCACGATCTGGCGACGCTGCGCGGATTCTGGGAAGGGCGGGATATTGAAGCGATGCAGGATTCCAGGCTCATCAGTTCACAGGAAGCCGCCTCGCTCTTGAACCTGCGCGGACAGGAGCGGGCCCAGCTTATTGCCGCGCTCGCCGACCAGCATCTTTTGCCGGCGGATTTTCCAGTCGATCCCGCTCTTCTCAGTGCGTCCAGTCTGGAAGCACTCGTCAACGCGGTTCATCGTTTCCTTGGCCGCTCGCCAGCGTGCATCGTCATGGCCAATATCGAGGATCTTGCCGGTGTCGCCGACCAATCCAACCTACCTGGAACGATCGATTCCTATCCGAACTGGCGCCGTCGCCTGCCGCTTGCGGTCAACGACCCGTCGTTGGTGCGCAGGCTGCGCGAAACAGCGGCGTTGATGGCACACGAGGGACGGCCAAAACTGAATTGACGTGCGGCCGGTGGCGACGCTGGCCAGATCAGTAGCAGATCAGGACGGGTTATCGTATTCGTTGGGGCCGGGCATCAGGCCGGGGCGATAACGCACACCCTGCCCCAGCATCTTGCGATTGACGACAACCACCCCCCCTTCAGTCACATGAAAGCGCTGGCGGTCGACATCGAGGTTCTCCCCGATGACGGTGCCCGGCGGTATGGTGCAGCGGTTGTCCAGTATGGCGTTCGATATGCGAGAGCCTGCGCCAATTTCACAACCCGGCAGCGCCAGAACGCCTTGCAGCTTGCAGTCCTCATGAATTCTGACGTTGGAGAACAGCATCGCTGCTTCCAGGTTCGAGCGCTTCACCTGACAGCCTGCCGAAACCATCGAATTCTCGATGTGACAGTGGCTGCCGCAGCCAACAAATTCAGCGGGTGGAAGCTGCGGATGATAGGTGAGGATCGGCCAGCTGCCATCATAGATGTTGAGCGGCGGCCGTTCCGACAACAGCTCCATGTTGCTTCGGAAGTAGGCGTCAAGTGTGCCGACATCGCGCCAATAGTCCGGGGTTCCGGCTGGTCCCCGAAAGACAAAAGCCTGCACCTTATCACCGCGTGACAATGTGCCGGGAATGACGTTCTTGCCGAAATCATGCGCCGATGCATCGTCGGCGGCGTCCTCGTCGAGACGCATGCGCAGATAGCGCATGGAGAAGACATAGATGCCCATGCTGGCGAGCGCCATCGCTGGATTGTCGGGCATCGCCTCGGGATTGGACGGCTTCTCCCTGAAACTCGTTATGCGATGGTTTGCATCGACCTTCATGACGCCGAAGTGGCGCGCATCAGCCAGGGGGACCTGCGTGCAGCCAACGGTCAGATCAGCGCCTGAATCAACGTGGACGGCGAGCATCTCGCCATAGTCCATGTTGTAGATGTGATCGCCCGCGAGGATCAGGACGTAGCCTGGGCCGTAACTCTCGACGATGTCGAGTGTCTGATATACGGCATCGGCTGTACCCCGGTACCACGACTCCTCGCTCACCCACTGCTGGGCAGGCACGATATCGACAAACTCGCCATGCTCGACCCTCATATAGGTCCAGCCATTGAGCAGATGCTTGATGAGCGAATGGGACTTGTATTGCGTCAGCACGAGGATGCGCCGGATCTGCGAATTGACGCAGTTGGACAGTGCAAAATCAATGATCCGGAACTTGCCTGCGAATGGCACGGCGGGCTTCGCGCGCCAGTCGGTCAAAGGGCCAAGGCGCGTGCCGCGTCCTCCTGCCAAGACCACTGCGACGGTGTCTCGCGTCAACCTGCTGATAAAGCGGGAGCTGCTTCGCTCCGGGCCTGGCTGAATATTCACGATGCACCTCTTTCGTCTTGCACGGTCATACACCACCGCTATGGACGAGTTCATAGTATCGCTTTTCCAACTCCGCCTTGTGTTCAAGCTCTTCGTTGGCGAGGAAAAGGAACAGTTCCCTGATGGGACCTTCCGGCGCGGTCGACGCCAGCTCCGCGTACTCCTCTGCGGCGGCGGTCTCGCGCGCAAGGGCATACTGCAGGAGAGACTGGTCATCGGGATTTTCGCCCAGCTCCGGCAGATGAACATAATTAGAGAATTTGTGGTCGGCGGCGGGCCTTGCGATGCGATCTTTGACATGGGCTTCGACGTCGGGGCGCGCGCGCAGATCCGCGAACAGCTGGAAATGACGCGTCTCCTCTTCGGCAAGCTCGCGGACCAGTTCGCGCATGGGCTTTGACACCTTGTCCACCAGGCCGGAATAAAATGTCTCCGCGGCTTTCTCGAAGGCCATTGCCGTTTCGAGAATCTCACCGACCGTGGTCAAGGACCGGAGGTGCTCGCGCGCCTGCTGGAAACCTTCGCGGACCGCCTTGCTCATGCGACATTCCCCGGTTTCACGGCCATATGCGCCAGCACCTCATCAATACTTGCTGCCGCACGATGCCCGGCTGCGATGGCATGCACCACATCCGGCCCCTCGACCATATCGCCAGCGGCCCACAGCCAGGGCTCTGACGTTCTACCAGCCCGGTCGATCTTCAAACGGCCGCGGCTCCATTCCAGCGCCTCGACCAGTTCTTTGCCAAGGTAGGACGTGTCGGCCGACTGGCCGATGGCTTCAATAACCGTATCTGCGGCGTGCGAGACCATGGTGCTCTCATCGTATTTCGGATGGAAACGTCCCTCGGCATCCTTCAGCGAGATGCACCGGACAGTTTCCAGGGCGACGATGCTGCCGTCATTGATCTGGATGCTCTTCGGCCCCCAGGAGTTGAAAAGATCTATGCCCTCGCCGGCCGCCTCCCTCACCTCCTCCTCGTCAGCCAGCATGTGATCGCGATCCTCAAGTGCGATAACATCCATGGCAACCTCACCATATCGCGCCTTTTGCAGCCGGGCTACCGAGCGCGCGACGTCGAAAGCAACATTGCCGCCGCCGACGACGACGGCCCGGCGCGGGACGCCAAAATCCTCACCCTGCGTAATCGCCTCCAGAACACGAATGGCGGAGAGGACCCTCGGGTGATCGGTGCCTGGCACACGGGCGGATCGTGCGGCCCATAGTCCTGTCGAAATCAATACCGCATCGCTCGCCCCGCGGATTTGCGCCATCGAAACATCACGGCCGATAGCCGTGTTGCAGAGAATTTCGACACCAGATGCCCGGATAACGTCGATATCAGCATCGAGATTGTGATAGGGCAGGCGATATTCCGGGATACCGAAGCGCATCATGCCGCCGGGCTTAGATCTCGCCTCGTAGATTGTGACAGCGTGTCCCTTCTTGGCCAGATCGAAGGCAGCCGTCAGCCCCGCCGGGCCAGCGCCTATAATCGAGACACGTCGTCCCGATGGCTCTTCGGCCTTACCAGCAATTGCAATTTCGCGGATCTGATCGGGTGGCACCGAATCCATCGCGTGGCGCTTCAGCCATCTGATCGCCACGGGAGCACCGCGGCGTCCGACGGAGCAAGCAGTTTCGCAGGCGTGCGTGCAGATGCGCCCGCAGACCTGGGCCAGCGGGTTGGTTCGGTAGATCTCCGCGACTGCCTTTTCGCGGTCGCCTTGCCACAACGCGCGGATGTATTCAGGCGCGTTCATGCCAGTGGGGCAGGCCTCATGGCACATCCCGCACTGGATGCAGCGCGATGCCTCAAGGACAGCGGCCTGCGTGTCGTAGCCCGGCACAAGTTCGCCGAAACCGCTGAGCGCTTCCTCAGCCGGAAGGCATTCCATCTCCTGGCGCTGATGATCGAGCAGATCCGATGTCTCGCTCTTCGACCAGCCTTTTTCAAAGCCCAGTCCGTGGATGCCTTTTTCATCGGGGAGAATGAAGTAGCTATCGATGTCGCTGCTGACATGGATGTATTCGCGCGAAAGCGAAAGCGAACCCGTAGGGCAAATATCGACGCACAGCGCGCACCAGCAGCAGCGGCCATAGTCTATCGCCGGACGCCGCGGCTTGACGCCCGCCTTTGCGTCCGTTGGCAGGTCGGGGATCTGCACCATCCGGATTGCGGCATTGTCGCAGATCTCCTGGCAGGTGCCGCAGCCGATGCAGAGCTTCCAATCGTTCAAATGAAAGCCGCGATAGTTCGGTGCGGCTGGGCGCGGCTCCATCGGCAATGTCGCGGGTTCGCGCCACAGGTTTGCGAGCGCTTTCAATGGACGCAGCACGCTTCCCTTATATTTCGGTGTCACGTCGCTCATCGGTCGATCTCCGGCGGGCAAGCATCCAATGAAAACATGATCTGTGCGACGTCCTCGATGCGCGCGCCTTCCAGGATGCGTTCGAGCACCTGCACACCGTGCATCTGGGATGGACCACGCACCTGGATGCGCCAGGGCTTGGGACCTCCATTGGAAACAGCAAAGAACGCCAGCTCACCTTTGGACGACTCCGTGCGCGCATAGGCTTCGCCGGCCGGGACATTCCAGGCCAATGGATTTGGCAAATGTGCGCGCACAGGACCGCCCACAGTGCGCAACCGCTCCATCACCTGGCGCAGAATGCGGACCGACTGCTCGACCTCGGCACGGCGCACATGCATGCGCGCCAGCGAGCATCCTGACGTTGCCGTCGGTATGTCGAATTTGAGTGCGGGATAGACCAGATACGGATCGTCGCGGCGGACATCGTGGGCAAGGCCACAGGCGCGCAGGTTGGGACCGGTCACGCCCCATGCCAGCGCCTGCGCCTGTGTCAGCACGCCGACGCCTGTCGCGCGATTGATGACGACCGCGTTCTCGAAGAACAGGTCATCGAACTCGGGCTTCTTACGTTCCAGCTCATCGAGGACGGCGGCGAGACGATCGAGCACACCATCGGGCAGATCTCGGCGGACACCCCCCGGAGTTATATACATATGGTAGATGCGCGCGCCTGTGATCTCCTCGAATATGTCGAGGAACAGGTCGCGCATGGTCACGCCCCAGAACATGTTGGTGTAGAGGCCGATCGTTGCCGCATTGCCGCCGAAGGTGAACAGATGCGCGCAGATGCGCGACATTTCCAGCATGAGAACGCGGATCCATTGCGCGCGCTCGGGCACCTCGATGCCGCCCAGTGTCTCGACGGCGCGCGCGTAGCTTTCTTCCATCGGCACGGGATCGGGCACGCAAATGCGCGGCACCAGCGCGACGTTCTGCACCCACAGCCGCTCTTCCATGATTTTTTCGAAGCCGCGGTGCAGATAGCCCGCGTCGGTGATGGCCTCCTGAACGACATCACCTTTCAGGCGCACGCGGATGGCATAATTGCCCTCGATGCCCGGGTGGTTTGGCCCGAAGTAGAGTTCGTACTCGTGGCTCGGCGGATGCCTTACCGGCTTGTAGTTCTCCGGCCGCATGACTACTCCTCGATGCCTCCGCCCTTCGCGGCGATGTCCTTCAGCCATTGCGGGTTGTAGTCGCGCCAGGCGTAGGTTTCATCGACATATGCGCGAGTGTCGAAGGACTTCAGCATGGGGGGTGGACCATGCCAGCTCGTCAGAATGAATTTGTTGAGATTGGGTGAGCCCTCGAAATGCACGCCGTACATCTCGTGAATGTCACGCTCATAGAAGCCGGCGGGTGCATGGATGTCGTAGACGGAGACGAAGCGGCCTGGCGATTTCGCGATCAGCGTGTGGGCCGATATGAGCATTTTCGATTCATAGGACCACACATGATAGACGAGTTCGAACTCATCGGTTTCTGGCCAGTCGACACACGATATCGAAGACAGATGCAGGAAGCCGCCATGCCCCTTCAACAACTGCAGCAGCGTCGGCAGGCGGTCGGCCGCCAAATCGACCCGCACGCGCCGCTCGCCTTTGGGCGTCACCCTGACTTCCGACATCTCGTGAAGGATGTGGTCAAGCTGGGCCGGCACACTCGCCCTTTGCGACGTCATCGCTCCGACCTCTCGTTCTCGCCGCGCTCTGGATAGTCCTCCGGTATACGGTCCAGTGCCCATTCGGCGTGCTGATCGAGGAGCCTTGTGTGCGGGCCGGTCGTTCCCGGCCCCATCAGACCATAGTGCTTTGCTTCGGCGACGATGTCGGTCGGCGTATGCCACTGGGGACCGAAAAGAGCCTGCTGATTGGCCAAGTAGTGATCGTAGTTGCGATAATAGTCGCGCCAGGCATTCGCCTTGCCAGCATCGATCATGCGCATCAATTCCAGAAAGACTTCCTGGACGGCTTCCGGCCGGGGCATGCAACCAGCGATGAAGAGATCGGTCGGGATATACTGGTCGAGCTGCTTTATCGTCGCGTAGGAGTTCCAGTACATGCCGCCATTGATGGTGCATGAACCAAATCCGATGACATACTTGGGTGCCTGCATCTGCTCATAGGAGAGGATGACCCGCTTCAGCGTCTTGAGCGCAACGTACCCAGTGATGAGCAGGATGTCGGCCTGACGCGGCGTGACCATCGGGCTGACGCCGACGCGCTCCATGTCAAAGCGCGAGGTGATCGTCGGTGGGAGTTCGATCGCGCCGCAACCGGTGCAGTAGTGCAGTACGAATAGCGAGCGCGCACGGCAGTTGTCCGCGAACCTGCCAATCACGCGCTGCCACGCCGACCGTTCCTCGGCATCGGCCGTCCGGCAGGTTTCCGGCTGATCGCGCAACTGAAGCGGATTTCTGCTCCCTGCGTTTTCAGACATCGCAGCAATCCTCCTAGTGCATCATCACCAGCGCCAGCCCCGCCAACGCAATACCTGTCGGCCATGTCCACATGAAGCGAATGACCTTGTCCGTCTTGTAGCGACCATAGACGTTGGTCAACGCAACGGAGACGAAGACAACGGCGAACAGCTTCATGAGAAACGTCAGCCAGTTCTCTCCACCGCCGAGGAACATCGTCACGTAGAGCGCGCCGATCGTGTAGAGTTGGAAGGACTGCATGACGAACAGCGCGCCCATGTATTTTCCACTCATCTCCGCCATCGGGCCGGTGGCGATCTCTGCGGGGGCGACATAGATCTCGAAGGGTTCCTTGCCGAGCATCGCGTGCATGGCAATGAAGCCGGCGATGGCCAGCAGCGGCATCTCGGCGGCTCCCCACGTTGCAATGCCGCCGCTCTGCTGATGGGCAATGATCTCGGGCAGGCTGGTTGTGCCATAGGCGACGGCAAGGCCGATGACGACGAAAACGAATGGCACGTCGTAGGCCAGCATCGCCGTCAGCGCCCTGCTGATGCCAATGGATCCGTTGGGATTGGCGCAGGAGCCCACGCCCAATGCCAAGCCGAGCATCGGCACCATCATCAGGTAGACAAGCGTTAACAGATCACCCTGTCGTGCCAGTCCCTCAAGACCGGGCACAGGCAGGAAGCAGACGCTTGTCGTAATGCCGCCGAGCAGCATGACGATGGCTAGATCGTGCATGATGCCGTGGCTGACCTGGGTGCGCTTCGCATAGAGCTTGACGATGTCATAGACGGGCTGGAGCAGCGGCGGTCCGATGCGACGTTCGATGCGGGCGCGGACGCGGCGCATCATCAATACCAGTGCCAACCCGACCACAAAGGCGATCAGCGGCATCACGATCAGTTCGGCCAGAAGCGATAGCGTCATGGCAGGCCTCCCGCGGATCGCACCCACAACAGACCGGCAACAAGTGCGGCCATGACGTAGAGCGGGGTGATGCCCGCATCAAAGCTTCCCCGCCATGCATGTCCTATGATGTCGGACAGTCGAATAAGACTTGCCTCGGCTCTTACGATCCAGCCGCGATACCAGGGGCCAATGACGCGGGCGAGACCTGGATAGAACTCGTGGCTAAAGTGATAGCGCAGATCGGCGGAAAGGAAGTGGCCGCCTGCGTAATTGTCATATTGATGAACTGCGCGATGGCGGCCGCCCAGGAGATAGAAGATTACGGCGCCCATGCCCATCATGGCCAGCATCGTTCCCACCACCCAGAGCATGTTGAGCGAGCCCGTTGCCAGCGTAACGCCGCCCAGATGGTGTGCTAGGAGCGGCACCCCGATCGCGGCCTGCGCGCGATCCACCAATTGCAGCGTGAGGCCCGGCATGGCGCCGGTGACGAAACAGATCGCGCCAAGCAGGAGCATCGGCACTGTCATTGAAAGCGGCGCCTCGCGGATTTCCCAATGTTCCTGCCGCAGCTGGCCGAGGAAGATGTTGTGAATGAGCTTGTAGACTGAGAGGATCGTACCCAACGTGGTGACAAATGCCAGCGCGAGCAGCAGCGGCTCGCGCCCTTCAAGGAGCGACTTGTAGATCATCCATTTCGAAACAAAACCGTTCATCGGCGGCAGGCCAGCCAGCCCGATGATGCCCATAAGCATCGTGACGTAGGAAAGCGGCATGCGGGTGATAAGGCCACCGAGGCGATCAAGGTCCGATGTGCCGGTGCGGTGCATGACGGACGCAACAGATAGAATCAGAGCGGCCTGGTAGATGCCGTAGTTCATGACGTGCATCAGGCCACCGGCGGTACCAAGCGGGCTGGCGATCAACACACCCAACAGCATGTAGCCGCCCTGGCCGATGCCGTGCCACGTCAGCAGCAAACGTGCGTCGGTCTGCATCAGCGCGATGAAGGTGGCGACGACCATGGTCACGGCCGCCAGCCACATGATGATGTCGCGTGCATCAAGCCAAATAAACTGGACCGACAAGTTCGTGAGCACGTCTGTCCCGATCACCTGCAATAACGTGACGATGAGGGCATAAAGGCCCATCCGCGCTGAGATCGCGTTGAGAAAGGCTGACGAGGCGCCGGGCGTCTCCGAGTAGGCAGGGGCCTGCCACAGATGGAATGGAAGCAGTCCCATCTTGACGCCAAAGCCAGCCGTCAGCAGGGCCACGACTGTCCACTTCGTCGCCGATGGGAGAGCGGCTACCGCCATGCGAGCGTCGGCAAAGTTGAAGCTTGCTGCATGAGCCCGGATGATGACGATCGCGGCGAGAACGGCCATGGCTCCGGCAAGAGCGTAGAGAATGTAACGGTATGCCGCGCGCGCTGCTGCTCCGCCGCGCTGCGTCATCATCGCAAAAGAGGCCCAGCTCACTAGCTCCCAGCCGATGAAGAGGCCCAGAAGGTCTTGTGAGGACAGCAGCACCAACATGGCAAATACGTTGACGGCGAGCAGAACGTGCTGCCGGCGCATGTCGTACTGTACCGCTCCCCACTGGCCGCTGGAGAACCAGGACGCGAAGAGGGCAGCCGCTACAGTTATCAACGCGAAGAACCAACCCAGTCCGTTCATGGACCAGCCGATTTCTTCACCAATGATCTGGAATTTCACCGATGAAGCAATCGCGGCATTTGACTGCGCCAGTAATGGTTCCATGAGAGCCAGGACAGCCAGCAGCGCCGCATAAGACAGGGTTGCGATGACGCCGGCCGGCCGCGTACCGCCGAGCAGCGCCATTGCAAGCGCCACAGCCAACGCACCAAGGAACAGGATGTCGAGCAGGCTCATGGAATGCTCCTCTCCGTCCGTTGGTCCACCCCGACCGAAACGCTGAGCGCAGCTCTCGCACCTCTTTCAGGCAGCACATGCGCAATATAGGCATCGCGATCAGACGCCACCGCAGCCATGCGATGAATGGCGTCGAGCACGGCAGGCGCCGTCAGTGTCACCACCGCAAGTCCCGCAGCGAGCAATGTCGCCCGGGCAAGATCACCCCGCAGGATGGCGGGTCCGGATCGTTCCGGTGCAGGCTGGCCGTAGAGCGCTACTGCTATGCGGAACATGTATGCGGCCTCCACCACGACAGCGGCTAGCACCACAGCGATGGCCAGAAGCACCAGCGGAGAGGCTTTTGCGAGCGCGGCGGTGACGAGCAGATATTTCGCCCAGAAGCCAGGCAGGGGCGGCACGCCCACAATCGACAATGCGAGGAACACGAACACCGCGGCCGCAACGGGCGTGGCCTTGGCAGCGCCGGCCAAACCGTCGATTGGCCCGCGCCAGTTGGCCGCCAGCATGAAGAACGCGGGCTTCACCAGTGCGTGGTGCAGCGCCAGCGCCAAACCCGCCGCAACTCCAGCGGTTCCGGAGATGGCAAACGCAATCGCCACAAGGCCAAGCTGTGAAACCGACGAGTACGACAGCGCCTGGATAAGCGTTGCGCTGCCCAATGCGGCAAACTCACCAGCCACCACGCCAGCGATGCCGAGGACGAGAAGCAACTCGCGGGCCTGCTCTCCGGGAAACGCCAACACGACAATACGCATGACGATGACAATGGCGAGCTTTGACACGATGCCGGCCAGCAGCGACGCGACACGAGCGCTTGCCGTCGCGTAAACTTCGGGCACCCAGGTATTGACGGGCGTCAGTTCGGCCTTCACACCGAAGCCCAGCACGAGAAGCAGGAAGGCCGCCATTCCCGTCACGCCGGCCAATCGCTCCGGAGCTAGGCGAGCGATGTCGGCAAGATTGAGTGTGCCAGTCGAAGCATAAACCAGCGCAATGCCGAGCAGCGCCAACGACGATCCCAACGTGCCTACAATCAGGTAGCGCAATGCGGCGCCTGCTTCCGCTCCGCTGCCCCTTCCTGCCACGAGGCCATAGGAAGCAACCGCAGTAATCTCGTAGAAGACGAACAGGTTGAAGAGGTCGCCTGAGAGGGCCAGACCGCTGCCGGCACCCATCAGCAGCACCATGAGAACGTGAGAGCGCACGTTATCGCCCGGACTGGCTGCCCAAAACAGCAGTCCACCTGCCAGAAGAGCGATCAGCAAGGTGATGCTGATGCCATCGGCATAAAGGGTAATTCCGAGTGGTGGCGCAAAGCCGCCGAGCGCGGCGACGAGCGGGCCTGATTGAGCAATGTCGACGGCGAGCATCGCGGCAACGCCCAGCGCGGCTACGACAACCGCTATCCCCAACCAGCGCGCAAGGCTGGCCTGCACGTTTGCGACGACCGGCATCAGGAATGCCGCCGCAATCGGCAATGCGATGGGCAGCACCAGAAGCTCGGAGGATCGCGCCATCACATGAGCTCCTCAAGACGTGGTATGTCCGCCCGCTTCTCGCGCTCTTTCCTCGCGACGCTCGGGCTAACGTGTTGGTCAGGCCGATGCGGAGGTGAGCCACGATCATTTTCCGCCGCTGCTTTTGCAATCAACCGCTGCACCTCGCGCGTATCGAGCGTGCCGAAGGCTTCGTGGACGCGGATGGCCAGGGCCAGTGCCAGCGCCAATACGCCTACGTCAATGACGATCGACGTCAGAACGAGTGCCTGGGGCAGCGGATCGACCATGGCGGTGGGTGCCATGCTGCCTGCAAGAATAGGCGCTGCCGCATCCGCACGATAACCCACTGCAACCAGGAACAGATTGACGCCCGATCCTATCAGCGCGAGGCCGAGGATGATGCGCGCAAGATTGCGCTCGACCACCATGGCATAAAGGCCGATGACGATCAGCCCGACAGCGCCTGCGATCATTGCGTGACCGAGAAGAGATGCCTCCGAAAGGTTTGCTGAGATGAATTCGGGCGGCCATGGAAGAGTCATGGTTGTGACCCCGGCGACAACATGCGGTGCAGCAGGCCGGAGAGTTCTGATCCGACCTTCAGTCCGATTGCGACGTAGAGCAGCGGCAGGCTGCCGGCGGAAATAAAGGCTCCAAGCGTGCCTTTGCCAAACAGCGGCGTGAGAAACGCCTTGCCGTCCATCAGGCTGGCCAGACCGATCAGCACGAATGCCGCTCCCGCGAAGCCCTCGATGAACGTCGCCAGGCGATGATGGAACGGGCCTGATGGCGATGCCAGCAACGGCACGATGAAGGCAGCTGCGAGAATTGCACCGCCCTGAAAGCCACCACCCGGCGTCAGATGGCCGTGAAGCACAATGTAGGCTCCCAGAACAAGCAGAATGGGCAACAGGAGCCGGGATGCACGATCCAGAATGAAGCCCGCCGGCTGCATCGCCGGGATGCGCGTGCCACTGGTGATTCCCGCACCGCCAAGCACGAGTCCGGCCGCCGTTGCCGCCACAAACAGAATTGTAACTTCACCCAGCGTATCGAAGCCGCGATAACCCAGCACGACGGCGGTGACGATGTTGGCGGTGCCAACCTCGCCGGGCGCGGCGGCGACGATTTGTTGCCCGACTTGCATTGGTGCTGCACCGAATGGCGCCGACGCCAGCACTGATGCCAGCAGCACAGCCAGTCCGGCCAGGAACAGCAATGATGCGAAACGCCCGCCTCCACGCTGCTGCGGTTGGGGCTGCACGCCCGTCCAAAGCGCAGCGGCGCTGTTTGCTGGCGCGCGATGAGCCGCAGCGGGTGCGCCTATCAATTTCAGGCGGTATCCTGCCAGAGCCAGCAGTACACCCGATAGACCGGCTCCGACAGCGGCTTCGGCCATGGCGACGTCTGGCGCCTTGAGCAGCGCAAAGAGGACGGACAGGGCGAGCGAAACCACGGACAAGGCCGCCACTGCGGAGAGGAAGTTTCTTGCTCGCACGACAGCAATTGCCGCGGCCAACATGACAACAACACTGAGCACCGCAGCCGCGACCATCAATCCTCCGTCTTTGCCATTGGCTTTGCCCCATCGATTTCCCGGAGCCACGGCCTGACGCCGGATCGCAGGGCCGCTCGCGCGATGGTGGATGACCCAACTGGCGAGGTGATGAGCACGAAGAGCAGTATGACCGCGAGCTTTGGCCCCCACTCGGGATGCCGCGCAAATACGCCAAGCACGAGCGCCAGGGTGCCCAATGTCACGGTCTTGGTAGCTGCCTGGATGCGGTTATAGACATCTGGCATACGGATTAAGCCGATCGCACCCAGCAGCATGAACACGGCGCCGACAAGCATCATTCCGCCACCGATCCAGTCCTGCAGGCTGTTCATGGCCGATTGTCCTTGTGCTCAATAACGCGAGCAATCGCCACAACGCCGATGAACGACAACGCGCCGTAGACGAGCGCAATGTCGAGGTAGAGTGCGCTGTCGAGGGCGCTGGCAAGCCAGACAAGACCCGCTGTCGTCATGACTGAAAGCGTATCCGCCGCCACGACCCGATCTACGAGCTTTGGACCGGCAGCGAGCCTCAGCATTGTCAGGAGACAAGCGGCTGCGACGAGGATGAAGGCCACGCCGTCGGCGGTGAGGACATTCTCAGCCGTCATTGCACGATCTCCCGCAGCACGGCTTCGAACTCCGCGGCGATGGCTCTGGTTGCTGACTTCAAGTCCAGCCCGGGCGGCGCATCGATCCAATGGACGTGCAGCATCTCGCCTTCGACATCGACGGTCAGCGTGCCGGGCGTCAGCGTGATCGAGTTGGCAAGCCAAAGCCGACCTAGATCAGACTTCAGGTCGGTATGAATATCGACGACAGCCGGATTGATGCGCACGGGGCCGGGCGTGGCAACTCGGCGGGCAACATCGAGGTTTGCCACGAGAAGTGCCCTGCCAAAGCGGACAAAGTAATGCAGTAGATGCATAGGAAGTGCCGGGCGCAGCCGCACAGCGTCGAGCTGCGAGAGATTAGCGCCCGCCATCAGCGTGGCGGCGAACGCAACGAGTACGCCGGTGGCCAGCTCTACCGGATCGGCGCTACCAACCAGTGCCAACCACACGACCCACAGGCCCGCAGCGGCCAAAACAGTGCGCTGCAACGGGACCGGCGACCGCGTGTCATTGGTCATGCAAACTCCTGCCAACAAGGTCCTGCAAAACAGGCACATGTTCCGGCGCCTGGCGGCACGCGGGTGCGTCAGCTCAGGTGGAGAGGCTAGACTGGTTGGATGGTGACCGGCTTGCTGTAGGTTAAGTTCGCGCCCGACAAGGTGACGCGGGCGACGATCGCCGTGTGGTGCGAGGAAACCATCAAGGCGCTTATGCCTCAAGCTGCGAAAGGTTTTTGGAACGCCGCATGGCAACACCAAGGCTCACAAGGACGACAGTCTTGATCGAGCGGAATCCTCGCATTGCCAAAGCTCTGGCGCAAAGCTGCGGAACGATTTAATGTTTTGATGGCCTGCTAATTTGGGTACTGCTGGTTCGCGGCGCTACCTTGCCTGTTAACGCGGATGCAGAGACCGCATTCGCGAGATGTGGGTTATTGCCATTGTGCCGGGGCCGTGCGGACGCGCAGGTGCAACGGCGGGTGTGTTGAATTTTCGAAGGGTTGGCGCGAGCCTTTTCCATGTCGACATCCATGAGACTTGCCGGCACGTCTAAATCCTCGCGCAGAGCCAAGGGCGATGCGGCGCAGGTTCCTTCAGGAAAAGGCCATGTGACACCGCACTTTTTCCGCAAGCTTGAATTGTTTCACGAGCTTACCGAAGAGCAGATGGCCGATGTGCAGGCCATGGAGGTGCGGCTGGTCCACCTGCCCGCCGGGGCCGATGTTATCCGCGCTGGCGAGCCCTACAGCGGGGTTTACGTGCTGAACGAGGGGTGGGCAGTCCGATACCGCATCCTCCCTGACGGCAGCCGCCAGATTGCAAATTTCATACTGCCGGGCGACTTCATGTGCCTGAACGCCTGCATCTTCACCGATGCGGAGTTCAGCATTACGACCATAACCCCGGCCAGTTGCTCGCTGTTCCCGACCGAGGAGCTGATCCGTCTGACAGAGCGCCATCCGCTCTTGTGCGCCGCATTGTTCTGGTCCAACGCGCGGGAAGAATCGATTCTCATCGAGCACCTGACCAGCGTGGGACGGCGCAGTGCCTATGGCCGTGTCGCCCACCTCATCTTGGAGCTGTGGAGGCGGCTGGAGCTGATAGGTCTCGTTGAACGCAGCAGCAGCGGCAGCTCCGGCTGGTTCGAACTGCCTTTGACGCAGCAACTGATCGCCGACAGCCTCGGATTGAGTTCAATCCACGTCAACCGGACGCTACGCGCCCTGGAGGCGGATGGTTTCGTCGTCTGCGAGCGGCTTTCAGGCGTCAGGCGGCTGCGCATACGTGACATCAACGGCATCGCCGAGGCTTTTGCCTTCGACGACGAATTCCTGCGATTCACCAAGATTCCCCGCCAGACCAGTAGGCTGCTCGAAGATGTCGAGCGCCGCCGCCATTCCAAATAGAAGTTCTTCCGGCGAATACATCGGGCCGTGAAGAGCGCATTGGAGCCCTTAACGATGAGCAACTGGCGCCTCGTCGCCGACGTCGGCGGCACCAACGTGCGTTTTGCGCGCGCCAGCCACGACGGCACTCTTGCGCACGTCATCTCATACCGGAGCGACAGCATCGCGTCGTTTGCGGAGGCTCTTGCCAGCTACGCCGATACCACTGGCGGTCTGGCAGGGTGCTGCAGCGCTGCGATTGGAGCCGCGGGACCTGTCACCGATGGCCGGGTTGTATTGACCAACCGTTCCGACTGGACCATCGATGCGCGGGACCTGTCGTCTCAGCTTTCAGGCATGCCGGTCGTCATCGTCAACGATCTGGAGGCCGTTGCGGCGGCGCTCCCTCATCTGGGGGAGGGTGGCGTTGCCCCGATTGGCGGCCATCGCCGGTCGACCGACGCACGCAAGCCAAGGATTGCCATAAATGTCGGCACCGGATTCGGCGCGGCGCTTGTCTTCAACGCCGGTGGAATTTGGCGGACCCTGCCAGGCGAGCCCGGACACATGTCGCTTTCGGCAGTGACGCCTGAAGAGCTTGAGTTACTTGGCCTTGGTGCCAGCATCGAAGACTTCCTGTCGGGCAATGGCATTTCGAGGCTGCATGCGAGGATTGCCGGCAACGCGGTGGCACAGGATGCCAATGGCGTTTTTCAGAGTGCCGGCAAGGATCGACACGCGGCAATTGCCGTTGACCTTTTCACTGATGTCCTGGGCCGGGTCGCGGGTGATCTGGCATTGGCCAGGGGCGCGTGGGGCGGCGTCTACTTTTGCGGCAGCGTGGCCGTGGGCTGGTCCGCCATTGCGGATCAGGCGCGTTTCCGCGCGTCGTTCGAACGCAAGGGGCTGCTCACGCAGCGGATGGCGGATGTACCTGTCTGGATCGTTCAGCGCCCCGATGTTGCTCTTTACGGTTTGGCAATGCTCTCAGTTTGATGGCGCCCTGCCTGCGAGCGGTCAGGTCATCCCGCACCGCCCTGACAACCCAGCACTTAGAGCGCGTTCATTTGCGATGGAATCGGGAACGCGCTCTATCATTTTGCTATGGGGATGTTCTTCACGCTGAACCGCTACTCACGTCAGCTAGACACGCCATAGGACAACCCGTCAAAGCGTCAGCCGGTCGATCATCTCCTGGGTGACGAGACAGATGCCACTCGGCGTGCGGTGGAAGCGGACCGCATCGAGTATCGGATCCTCACCAATCACGAGGCCCGGCGGGATCTCGACGCCGCGATCGATCACGACGTTACTGACCCGGGCTTCCTGGCCGATCTTGACGTAGGGCAGGATGACGGCGTTTTCGATCTTGGCAAACGAGTGAACGTGAACCGCCGTGAACAACAGCGAGCGGCGAACCAGCGAGCCCGAAACGATGCATCCGCCAGAAACCAGAGACTGCACGGCCTGGCCGCGACGGCCTTCCACGTCATGCACGAACTTGGCCGGCGGCTGGATCTCGGCATAGGTCCAGATCGGCCAGGCATTGTCATATAGATCGAGATCCGGCACGACTTCGGTCAGATCGATGTTGGCCTGCCAGTAGGCATCGACCGTTCCCACGTCGCGCCAATAGACGGGCAGGTCGACATTGGGCCGCACGCAGGAGCGCGAGAAATGATGTGCCATGGCGCGGCCGTTCTTGACGATGTGGGGAATGATGTCGTGGCCGAAGTCATGCGTGGATTTGGGGTTGGCCGCGTCCCGCTTCAGTTCCTCGAGCAGAAAGCCGGTCGAAAACACGTAGATGCCCATGCTGGCAAGGCAGACCCCGGGCTTGCCGGGCATCTCGGGCGGATTTGGAACCTTCTCGACGAAATCAACAATGCGATCGTTCTCATCGACCCTCATGACACCGAACGCCTTCGCGTCGGCCTTTGGGACTTCGATGCATGCAATGGTGACATCTGCGTTCGATGAGACGTGCTCGCGCAACATCATCTCGTAGTTCATCTTATATATGTGGTCGCCCGCGAGAAGAACGATGAACTCGGGATCGTAGCCCTCGATGATGTCGATGTTCTGGTAGACCGCATCGGCGGTGCCGACATACCATTTTTCGCCCGGCACGCGCTGACTGGCGGGCAGGATGTCAAAGCCTTCGTTACGCTCCTGGCGAAGGAAGTTCCAGCCGTTGTGAAGATGGCGGATCAGGCTATGCGCCTTGTACTGGGTCGCCACGCAGATTCGTCTGATCCCCGAATTCAATGCGTTGGACAGGGCGAAGTCGATGATCCGTGACTTGCCGCCGAAATAGACGGCTGGCTTGGCGCGCCGTTCGGTCAATTGCATCAGACGTGTCCCGCGGCCACCTGCCAGCACGTAGGCCATCGTGGCTCGTGCCAGCGTACCGGAGGTCGGTCCTCGTTCCATCATCAGCTCACTCCACATCCTGCCTTGCACCTTTCTGATCCGCCCCGCATCGCGGCGCCCTCACGCCCAGTCGGACGAACGATCAAAAAAAGCACTATAGAAGTTGTTGGTTGGATTTAGCGGCGACCGCGTGGGGCAGCATTGCTCCAGATTAAATCTGGCGGAGGGTCTTTTTGCATTCCTTGGCTTCACATCGGCTCCCACGGCTCTGCGTCAAGAAGTTATCCCGGTTCGGGATGCGCGGTACGACGGCCAGCTTGGGGACAGGCCTTGTGATACGCCTGGGCGCGATGGCCAAGGTGCGTCGCACATAAGGGTATCACTCTCAATACCTTTGTCGCCGGATTTGTCTCTCCAGAGTCGGGATTCGGTGCGGAGCCGTTCGATGCACCAGACAGGTGGTACATTTCAAACGATCGTGCGCTGCCCCATTGCAGGCCACAAGACAGTTTATTGATTCTTCTCGATTAAATTCTTAGGCATGCCACTTGCGAAATGCAACGATGGTCGACGTTCGATGCCCTGTCAGAATTGTAGAGGACTCCGCGAAACGGGAGTAAGGTCATGAGAACGATCAGCCCTGTCCTCGTCAGGCCTGTCGTAATCGCGTGAGGCGTAGCGACACCATGGACCGTGTAAGCGCTCACGACAGGCGCGTTGCTGCCAGCGACGACCGCTCACTCAATATCTCTATCCATTCGGCAAGGCGGGGCGCGTTCTCCCGCCATCCGACATCAGGCAGGCGGAAATCGACATAACCCAGGGCAACTGCGACGGTGAGATCGGCGAGATCGCACCGCGCAGGCTCCAGAACCCTGTTGTCAGGGCTGCTGATGCGCAGCTCGCTTTCGTGCAGATCATCGAGGCGCGCGATGATACGGGACAGAGCCTGCAGCCAGCGGTCCGCGAGTGCCGGATCCTTGTTAAAGCGATGCTGTATCACGGTGCCGAATGCGCAATCCATCGCTGCCCTGGCGAGCCCGAGGACTTCAAGGCGACGTGCCGCAATTTTTGACGAGCAAACGTCGAGATCGGTGCGCCTAGATGTGGCGATCAGATAATCGGCAATGCAAGTGCTCTCGATCAACGTCGTGCCGTCCTGCAGCACCAATGCCGGAATCTTGCCTGCCGGATTGATGCGCCAGAATTCATCCGACTGTGTCCATGGATCGGTGTTAATCAACTCCGTTCCGGCTGCCAGGCCGGTCTCCATCACGAGGACGCGGCAGAGTCTGGCATAGGGTGATGCCGTGTTGAGATAGAGCTTCATGATAAACTGGTCTCCTCATCCGCGATTGGCAGCATGATCCAGATTGCCGTCACGAACAGGAGCGCGCTCGTGGCGGCGAGTACAGTAGCGAGACTATGCGTTGTTGCGTGAACCCAGCCGGCCAGACCCGGGCCGATCATCTGGCCGGTGGCGAACGCGGTCGTCAGAATTGCGACGGGGCGTTGGGCGTTTCCTCCGGATAAGCGGTGCGCCTCCTTCAAACCGGCCATGGTGATGACCATGAACGTGCCACCCACAGCGAGAGCGGACAGGAGGATTGCTGGCAGGCCAGGCGCAAGCGCCGGGAGGACCAACCCTGCGGAAAGCAGCAACTGGCTACCCGCCCAGATGGACCTGTTTGACATATGCCGGGCTAACACTGCCGCAACGAATGTTGATGCGAAGGCCGCAAGTCCAAAGACCGGCCAGCCCCAGCCGAAGACAAGCGGGTCCGGCACCACCGCATGCGCCATCGTAGGCAGATAGGTTGCCGGGATGACATAGCCCAAGCCCGCGGCGCCATAGGCCCAGACGAGCGCCCGCGGAAACTTGGTCGATCCAGCATTTCGCGTTGCGCTTGTGGGCAGGGGCGTCCATGGATGATCGATAAGGATGACGCCGATCGCGATGGTCGCCACGAGAGCAACACAGCCATACGCCATCCATCCCAATGTCGCTGGATAGCCGTTATGCATGAGGGCCAGCGCGCCAAGACCGACACAGGCAATTCCCGCACCGACACCTGAAAAAACCAATCCCTGCGCATCCGCGCGGCTGTTGATCGCGAGCTCCTTCACAATCGCGCTGCCGACTGTCACCAGCACAAAGGCACTCAACATGCCGGCGATAAACCGCATCACATACCACCATGCCAAAGCGGCGGTGAAAGCCATGCCCAGAGTGGCTGCGGATATTCCCACTAGGGAGATGACGAGAACGCGCTTGGGATCAGGCGGTAGATGAATGGCCGCAAACGCTCCCAACCCGTAGCCAAGGAAATGTATCGAAGCGATTGCGCCGCCGGTCGCGACCGACAGCCGCCCTTCTTCGATCATGACAGGCAGCAGCGGTGTGTAGGCAAAGCGGCCAATCCCCATCGCGACGGCGAGTGCCAGTCCACCGGCGAGTGCCAAGCGGCCGGACGCCAAACGGATGATGTGCGCGCTGCTGGCTTCAGTCATCGCATCCTGATCCGCGCGTTTGCGCTTTCTCTGACGCGTTGTGCGCAGCCGATGAGATCTGCGATCGCGTCAAGCCGATGTCCTTGAGGCCATGGTCGTCGAGGCTTTCCAGTGCGCGCATGGTGCGGTCGACGGCGCGGCGATGCGCGACCTGCCGCAACGATGCGCGTGCACGTCCTGTCAATCTCCCGAGCGCCCGATCAACGATAGCAAGCATTTCCAGGCTCTTCCTGCTGCGTTGATGTTTTGCCGTGCAAGCTAAGAGCCTGCGGGAAGCCGCTCACTAACCTTGGCGACAACCTTGTGATGAATTCGCTGGTTGCCACGTTAGGCGGTGGGTGACATCATTAAAAATGAATTATTGTGATATGATCGTTCTCAGTTGGAGAAACCAATGAATGGGCTTGACCTGCGGGCGCTGGAGATTTTCCGGGCCGTGGCCACCGAAGGCAGCATCCTGAAGGCTGCGCAGAAACTCAGCCGCGTGCAGTCCAATGTTTCCACCCGGGTGCGCCTGCTGGAAGAGCAGCTTGGGATCGAACTCTTCGAGCGACGCAACCGTGGCCTGACACTCACGGCCGAGGGCCGGCTGCTGCTTTCCTATGCCGAGCAGTTGCACGAGCTATCGGCTGAAACCGTCGAGGCGCTGAAGGATGGCCGGCCACGCGGCACCTTCCGGCTTGGGACAATGGAAAGTGCAGCGGCCGCTCGCCTGCCTGCCATCCTGTCGAACTACCACGCCGCTTATCCCGAGGTTCAGTTCGAATTGCAGACGGCAACGGCGGGCGCGCTTATCGACCGCCTGCTCGATTACGAAATCGAAGCAGCGATCGTTGCCGAGCCGGTCAACCTCGCGCGCATCGAAACGATGCCGGTCTTTCGGGAGAAGCTCGTCCTCGTCGCACCACGTTCGTTCCCACCGTTGCGGCGCATTACAGAAATCAGCGGCAAGACGATGGTTGCGTTCGAGGAAGGCTGTGCCTACCGCCGCTTTCTACACGAATGGCTGCTGGAAAATGGCATCGTTCCAGGTGGCGTTCTGGTGGTCAATTCCTACCTAGCCATCCTTGCATGCGTTACCGCCGGCACCGGATTTGCCGTTGTGCCGCGTGCGGTCCTCGATGTCGTTTCCATGGATGGTCAATTCCGCTTCTACAACCTGCCGGGCAAGCTATCGCGCATAACGACGTTCCTCGCCTGGAGATCAAACCACACCTCGGCGCGGCTCGAAGCCTTCAAGGCGATGCTGCCGCGGCTTTAGCGGCGTGGCCTCATCTGCGCTCTTTGACAAAGGCGCTGGCTGCGGTCTGCCCAATTGCCCCCGCGCGACATGAGGTCGTCGCAACGAGGGTTACCGATCGCGCCTTGACCCGCACCTAGTGCCGTCGCGGAGTTCGGCCACGCCAGGACACTCAATGAACAAATAACCAACGGAAATTACACAACTTTTAGCGCGCCCCGCCTCGGACACTGGATTCCCGGAAATCGGCGGAAAGGCTGGCTGGGGCGGGAGGGTTCGAACCTCCGCATGGTGGAATCAAAATCCACTGCCTTACCACTTGGCTACGCCCCAGCACCGCACGGGACCTCAATTCCCGGCGAAGCGAGGCGCACCATAATGAAGCCGCAACCAGCCGGCAATCCCGAACGCATTGGGCCGCACCAGCGAGTTGTATAAAGCCCCGAACGCCGCGTTCTGGGGCCCGAGTGGCAGGATGCGGCAACGGTGCGAGACGGGTTGCGGGCGGCCAGTCCCGACGCTATAAGGACGCCTCGCTCGCGCCGGGCGGCCTTGAGCCGGTGCCGCCGCGGGCTTTATTGTATGGAACGCTTCGAAGGGCGGCCCGGAGACGGGACAAACGGGCAGGCGGCTGGCGCAAACCTTGCTGGACCACCGGCAGATGCGGCAGCACAAGGTGGCGGAACACGGGCATGTCACCCCATGCCGCGCGTCACCTCTAACGGTCGGGCGGAGCGTAGCGCAGCCTGGTAGCGCACTTGCTTCGGGAGCAAGGGGTCGGGAGTTCGAATCTCCCCGCTCCGACCAATTTTTTCAATTCCGTGGCCATCTCGCGCCACACCGCTGCAATCCGGAAAACCTCGGCGCAAACACCAATTTGCGTGTTGAGGCCGGAGTGCCTTTCCCTGGTTTTCGCAGTTTAGGCCCCCAAGCGCCGCTTGGGCTCGCCGGCGATTTCCTCGCCAAGGGGCTCGTTCATGGCGTCGTCGGTGGCGCTATGTCGATGGCGCAGGGCGGCGCGCAAACGACACGAACTAAAGAATTGAATGCCCCATACTCCCGCTGGATTCGTGCGGCGGAGGCGGCCGTCAGACCGCGCTCCGCACCGGCATAAGTCGGTGTTACCAGGACTTGTAGGGCAGGAACTTGCCGCTCATCTTCACTTCGATGCGGTCGCCCTTGGGGTCAGGAATCTTGTCGACGTACATCTCGAAGTCGATGGCGCTCATGATGCCATCGCCGCCCTTCTCCTGGATCAGTTCCTTCAGAGTTTCACCGTAGACACCAACGATCTCATAAAGACGATAGATGCACGGATCCGTCGGCACGGTTTGAGAAAACATTTTGGTCGGGAACTCGGCGAGCACGGGGCCTGCCTCCTGCGGCAGACCGAGATAGGTCGCCAGTTTGTCGGCCTTGTCCCGTGGCATCGAGTTCATGCCAAGGCAAGCCGACGTCACGAACACTTCCGACATGCCGACCTCGTCGGCCATCTTCTTCCAGGTGACGCCTGTTTGCTTCTTCTTCGACAAAATCATGTCGCGCACTTCAGACTTGTCCATAATGGTAGCTCCTTCACAGATCCTTGGTCACACGTTTCGTCTCGGGTGTTTTTCAACCGACAGCAGATACGAGTTTCGGCCAGCTTGGCTCTCGCTCCTTGTCGTCCGGATCCTTGAGGCCCGGCCGCACCGTGAGCGGTGGCCCGCCAGATGCCTCTCGTCCATGGGAACCGGAAAGCTCTTTGGAACGGCGCGCCAGAAACTCGACGAGATGATTACGGATTTTGTAGTACGCCGGATCATGGATGATCTCGGCGCGCTGGCGTGGCCGCGCAATATCAACGACGACGCTTTCCGCCACACGCGCGAAGGGGCCGTTCGTCATGAGAAGGATGCGGTCTGACAACAGGATCGCCTCGTCCACATCGTGCGTAATCATGAAAACGGTCTGCTCCGTCGCCGACCAGATGCGGATCAGTTCGTCCTGAATGGTGCCGCGTGTAAGCGCGTCGAGGGCTCCGAAGGGCTCGTCGAGCAGCAGGAGCTGCGGCTGGATGGCAAATGCACGCGCAATCGACACGCGCTGACGCATTCCCCCGGACAGCTGCGCCGGCTTGCGGTGTTCAGCCCCGCCGGTCAATCCAACCATTTCCAGATACTGCTCGGAGTGAGCCACCACCTGATCCCTGGACCAGTCGGGATGGCGTGCGCGCACCCCGAACATGACGTTCTTGAGAGCCGATAGCCAAGGAAGAAGCGAGTAGTTCTGGAACACCACACCGCGGTCCAGGCTTGGGCCGGAGATCTCCTTGCCTCCCATTATGATGCCGCCCTCCGTAGGTGCGTCGAGCCCTGCGAGGATGTTCATGATGGTGGACTTGCCGCAGCCAGAGTGGCCGATGATGCAGACGAACTCTCCCTTCTCGATCGAGAAGTTCGCATGTTCGAACACGGTCAGCGGTTCGCCGCCTTTCGCCGCCGGATATCGCCTTGTGAGATCGGTGACCTCGATGAAGGGTTTTTCCACGTCAGTTACCTCTTTCAATTCCTGGCCGGCGCTATTCTTGGAACTGCACACTGCGCTGGACGAAAGCGAAGGCTGCGTCGAGCAACATGCCGACAAGGCCGATCATGATGATCGAGAAGATCACGCTGGTGAGATCGAGATTGTTCCACTCATTCCAGACGTAGTAGCCAATGCCTGTTCCGCCCACGAGCATCTCGGCGGCAACGATGACCAGCCATGCGATACCGATCGATATGCGCATGCCCGTCAGGATTGTCGGCGCGGCTGCCGGAAGAATGACCTGGAACGCGGTGCGCAAAGATCCAAGCTCATGAGTCTTGGCGACGTTGATCCAGTCCTTTCGAACATTGGCCACTCCGAATGCCGTGTTAATCAGCATCGGCCAGATGGAGCAGATGAAAATCACGAAGATCGCCGAAGCCTGGCTGTCCTTTATGACGAACAGGGCCAGCGGCATCCAGGCGAGCGGCGAAATCGGCCGCAGCACCTGGATGAAAGGATCGAGCGCCTTGTAAAACAGTGGCGACATGCCGATCAGGAAGCCGATCGGGATGGCGATCAGCGCAGCGAGGAAATACCCCGTCAACACGCGATAAAGCGAGTAGGCGAGCTGAATGCCGATTCCCTTGTCGTTGGGACCGTTATCGTAGAACGGATTCGACAGCTCCTTGACCGCCTTGCCGATCACCTGCGAGGGCGGCGGCACATGCGCCTGCGGCGCGCCGCCACCCGTCAGCATTTCGTATTCGCTCTGCTGGGCGGCCTTCTCGGCACTCGGAACGGCGAGTTCCCAAGCACCGAGAAAGGCAATGAGCAGCAACAGCGACAAGAGCAGCGCCTTGGCGCGTTCAGGCACGACAATTGTCATGTCGCGCGACCGATCTTGAAGCTCTTGGCATAGGCGTCGGCGTCGTTGGGATCGAACACCTTGCCCATGATCGTGTAGCTCTCGTAGGTCTTGTCGGGCACGGTCATGCCCAGGTCCTTCATGATCTTCCCGCAATCACTGGTGAGATAGACCTGCTCGGCGATCGCCTTGTAGTCGATGTCGCCCTTGATGTAGCCCCAGCGCTTCATCTGCGTGAGGATCCACACGCCCATCGAATGCCAGGGGAACGGATCGAAATCGATGCGATCGGGCACGTCCTTGACGTTGCCAAGTCCGTCAGCGTAGCGGCCGGTGAGCACCTGCTCGATGACCGGAACCGGCTGGTTCAGGTAGTTTGCGGGGGCGATGGCTGCGGAGATTTCCTTGCGGTTCTCCTTCTTGCTCGCGTACTGCGTCCCGTCGACCAAAGCCTTCAGCAGGTTACCGTACGTGTTGGGAAGAGTGTCAGCGAACTCCTTCGAGCACGCGAAGGCGCAGCAGGGATGTCCGTCCCAGATCTCCTTGGTGAGTACGTGGATGAAACCAACCTTCTCCCACACGGCGCGCTGATTGAACGGGTCGGGAGACAGGTAGCCGTCGAGGTTGCCAGCGCGCAGGTTGGCCACCATCTCCGGCGGCGGCACGACGCGGATCTGGATATCCTGGTCAGGGTCAAGGCCTGCTTCTGCCACGTAGTAGCGCAGCAGGAAGTTGTGCATCGAATATTCGAATGGCACGCCGAACTTGAACCCCTTCCACATCTTGGGATCGTTTTTGTCCTTGTGGTCGTTGTGCAGGACAATCGCTTGACCGTTGATGTTCTCCACCGCCGGCATCAGGAAGGGCGTCGCTGTCGAACCCGCCCCAACCGTGATGGCGAGCGGCATCGGCGTCAGCATGTGTGAGGCGTCGTATTCCTTGTTGAGCGACTTGTCGCGCGCCACGGCCCAGCCGGCGGTCTTGATGACGTCGACGTCGAGACCATACTTCTCATAGAAGCCGAGCGGCTTGCCCATAATGATGGGGGTAGCGCAGGTGATCGGCACGAAACCGACCTTCAGCTTGCTCTTCTCAGGTTTGCCGAGCGTGTCGGCGATTGCGGCCTTGGCTTCGTGCATGGGAAAGACGCTGGCGATAGCGGCGGCCAAGGTCGAACTTCCGAGCATCGTCGCGAAGCTGCGGCGCGACAACTCGCTGTGCCCGAAGATCGAGCGGACAACCGCGCTTTCGACTGCGCGTGCCATCAGCTCCTCGCTGGACGGCTCGTCCGCGGCATCACTGGCTTGGTGAACTTGCGTGCTCTTCGTCGCACAGCGCGAGCAGGTGCATGCTGTGCCGTGCCGCAGATCAGTATCGCCGTCGTAGGGATTGCCAAGGCTCTTGGTAACCATCTCGTACGCCTCCTTTTGGAAGTCCGCGCCGGTAACCGTGCCGGCGTTTACGAATTCGCAATCCTTGTGCCAACGACGGGATCTATAAAATATTCAATGAATTCATGCATATAGGCCATCGCCGAGGCACAGCATTGTTATGATATTAAATAAATTATGATGTTCCATATTCGCGTGTTATGAAAGCGAATAACCTCAGGGGAGCCCCTTGCGAGTCCGCTCATGTCAAAGCTTGATCGCCTGATCGTGCCTGAACCAAGTGACGACGCCGTCGTCGACCAGACAGCAGCGGCGCTGCCGCAGCTGCTGGAACTGGCATTCGAGGGCGCGCCCACGCCGCAACTTGTCATCTCTCCGTTTGACAACGCACTCATCGCCGCCAACGCTGCGGCACGTGCGCTCTTCGGAGATCGCCTCGAAAGCGGCCTGCCAACCGGCGCCGCCGCACTGTTCGGTGCTTCGCTCGGCTCATTACATGTGGCCACGCAAGCTGCGATGTATAAAGGGCGGGCGTGGACGCGCGATCTGGTGCCGAGCGTCGCGACCCAGCCGGTTGCGGGTTACGAATGCTGTCTCGTTGGCCTTGCGCGCGCGAATCACCACTACGTTCACATCACCATGTTCGATCTCGATGCGCGCGGACGACGCACCATCGACGACGAGGCCGAGGCGCTGCATCGCGCCGGACTGGCGGAATGGCGACGCGCGGAGCGGTTCTTTCGTGAACTCGAGGAGAGGCACCGCCTCATTCTTTCGGCGGCCGGCGAAGGCATCTACGGCGTCGATGCGGAGGGGATCACGACATTCGTTAACCCCGCAGCGGAACGTATGCTGGGCTGGAAAGCCGAAGACCTGATCGGGCGCGAGATGCACGCTGCCGTGCATCACAAACATGCTGACGGCAAATATTATCCGGCGCAGGATTGCCCCATCTACAATGCTTTCCGTCTCAACACCGTCACTGTCGTCGACGACGAGGTGTTCTGGCACAAGGACGGCAAGCCGGTTCGCGTCGAATACACCTCGACACCACTCATCGAAGACGGAGAGCCAGTCGGTGCCGTGATCGTGTTCCGCGACATCTCCGAACGAAAGCAGAGCGAGGAGACGCTACGCCGGGCACTGGAGGAGAACGCGGCACTACGCGAGCGACTCGAGAAAGAGAATGCCTACCTTCAGGAAGAAATCCTCACTCACTCGAACCACCATGAGATTCTGGGGCGTTCCGAGGGTACACAACGTATCCTGAGGCAGATCGAGGTGGTTGCCGCCACCAATGCCAACGTCCTTATCGTCGGCGAGAGCGGCACGGGAAAGGAACTCGTTGCCAGTGCCATCCACCAAGCCTCGCAGCGCAAGGACCGCCCGCTTATTCGCGTCAACTGCGCAGCCGTGCCGCGCGAGCTGTTCGAGAGCGAGTTTTTCGGCCATGTGAGAGGCGCGTTCTCCGGTGCTATTCGCGACCGCATCGGCCGCTTCGAGCTGGCCGATGGAGGCACGCTGTTCCTCGACGAGGTCGGGGAGATCCCCACCGACCTGCAGTCCAAACTGCTGCGCGTACTACAGGAGGGCCGCTTTGAGCGCGTTGGCGAGGCAAAAACCCGCAAGGTCGACGTGCGCATCATTGCCGCCACCAATCGGAACCTGAAGATCGAAGTCGGACAGGGACGTTTTCGCGAGGACCTCTTTTTCCGCCTCAATGTGTTCCCGATCGAGTGCGCTCCGCTGCGCCAGCGCAAGGTCGACATTCCGCTGCTGGCGCAACACTTCTTGAAGCTCAGCTGCAGGCGGATCAACGCTCCCGTTCCAAGCCTCACACACGCCCACGTCGAGATGCTCCAGAGCTACGGCTGGCCCGGCAATGCCAGAGAGCTGCAGAACGTCATGGAGCGTGCAGCAATTCTGGCGCGCGACGGGAGATTGGTTCTCAACCTCCCGGGCGAGAGCGAAAAGCCGTCTCCGTCGAAAGCCGACTCCACTGTTCCTCATTCTGGCGAGACGAGGGTTTTGACAGCCGCGCAAATGGCCCAGCTGGAAGAGCGCAACCTGCTGGCGGCTGTTGCCCAATGCAACGGCCGCATATCCGGCAAAGCCGGAGCGGCGGAATTGCTCGACATGAATCCGCAAACCCTCTACTCGCGCTTGCGCAAGCTTCGACACCCCGCTTCAGGCACATCTGACGATTGGTCGATCGAGGATCTGATAAAGAAGTAGGCGTGATGACAGAGGATCGGTGCGCATCTATGGCGCCAACGTGAGCGGGAATGGCTTGCCCGGGCGCTCTCCGAAATCTAACTTTCATCCCGACAAGGCCCGCACATAAAGCGACGGGCCAACACAGGGAAGGATGCGCCGCCATGTCTGATGCACTTTACCGGGATGCCCAGCGCCAGTTGCAAGACAGGTTTGGAACGCGGCCGCTTGCCGACACGGTATCGCAGGTGATCGTCCACGATGCGCTGACGGACGACGACAAGGGCTTCATCGGGTCGCGTGACTTCTTCTTCCTTTCAACCGTCAATGCCGACGGCTGGCCAACCGTCTCCTACAAGGGCGGCGCCACCGGATTCGTCAGCGCGCGCGACGACAAAACGCTGGTGTTTCCGAGCTACGATGGCAACGGCATGTTCCTGTCGCTCGGCAACATCGCCGCCGCACAGCGCATCGGCATGCTGTTCATCGATTTCGAGACGCCGCACCGGTTGCGCGTGCAGGCAACAGCAGAGCTGAGCGATGATGCAGGCTTGCTGGCCTCGTTTCCGGGCGCACAGCTTGTCGTCATCGCGCGTGTCGAGCAGATCTTCATCAACTGTCCGCGCTACATCCACCGCATGACCAGGGTGGATGCGTCGAAATATGTGCCCGACGCCGAGGGCAAGGCGCCGCTGCCTGCTTGGAAGCGGATCGACGCGATCCAGGACGTCCTGCCAGCCTGCGATCAGGGGCGGGCCACGGGCGAAGGCGGGCTCATCAATATTGAAGAATACGAGGTACTGGTGCGCGAGGGCAAAGGCTGATAGGGCTCGCGCAATGTTGCCCATCCAACGGGCAAAACCAGATGTGCGGTCCCGGAACCAATGTCAGACGACCTCAAATTCAAGACCTCCATGGAATTCCGCTACGGCGTTCCTTCGGGACTCGGACCGGGCGTAGTGCGACTTGTTTGCGAGAACCCCGGACCGTTCACCTTCAAGGGCACCAACACCTACCTCGTCGGTTCGACCGAACTTGCCGTCATTGATCCGGGCCCGCGTGACGACAAGCACCTTGCCGACATCCTGAAGGTGGCTGCGGGCAGGCCGATCACGCACGTCCTCATCACCCACACGCATCGCGATCATGTTGACAATGCCGATGCGCTCAAGGCTGAAACCGGCGCCATAATGTGCGGCTACCGGCGCACGGGGGCAGAGCGTGGCAACATCGAGCGCAGTCCATCGGGCACTGAGTTCGTCGACATCGATTTTGCGCCTGACATCGAGCTTGCCCACGGCGACGTCATTTCGGGGGCTGACTGGGCGCTGGAGGCGCTGCATACGCCAGGGCACGCGCCCGACCATGTCTGCTATGCGCTGGAAGGCCGGGATATACTGTTCTCGGGCGATCATGTGATGGCGTGGAACACGACGGTCGTGGCGCCGCCTGAAGGACGCATGGCCGATTATCTGGAGTCGTTGAAGTTGCTTCTCGATCGGCCGGAGGGTATCTACCTGCCGGGGCACGGCGGACGCATCGAGGAAGCGCCGCGTATGGTCAAGGCCTACCTGCTGCACAGGCGCTGGCGCGAACAAGCCATCGTTGCTGCGATCCGCGATGGCAAATCGAGTGTGCGCGAAGTGGCGGCGATGATCTACGACAACCTCGATCCCAAGCTGCACACCGCAGCACTGCTGTCGGTCATGGCACATGTCGAGCATCTGATCGAACGCGACATCATTGCCGGCGAGGGGCCGCTTTCCTTCGACCAGCCCCTTTGCGCTCGCTAGGCGCTTCTTCCGGTTCCGCGCTACCCTTTCGCTTGCGGCGGTTTTCGGCAGCGCCGGGAATGGTCGATTCCAGACGTACGACAATCTCATGGAGCAGATCGCGCACACGCGCGACGTTGCGGCCAAAGTCGTGGCGGCCATAGCGCGAAGCGGAACGGATATCGACTTCCGCATTGGCATCATCGCCCGTGACCCTGATGGCCACATCATCGTTGAAGCCAATAATCAACGTGCGATCGACCGCCTCCAGGCTGCCGACACGGCCATTGTCCTCGGCGGGCGGGGTCTCGCGCACGATCCGCATGCGCTCGCGGCGAACGGCATCAACGACGAGATCGAAAGTTTCCTCGCACGAGCGATTGACCTTGAGCGGCACCAGATCGGGATAGCTTGTCTGCTGAAGGGCGGCAAAGTGGGACGCATCGTAGGCCGTACCATTCGCTGGCGCCGCACGCGAGCCAGCGAGTGCATTGAATGGCGGTGGATTGGCAGGACTGGTCGTAATGTCGTTGATTGCCGGCATTCGCTTGATCGTCGGGTAAAAGGACAGCGGCCACGCCAGCATGCCGCCGCCAACAACGATGGCCGTCACGACGCGGGCGGTCCCGACACCGCCATGCCGCCAAATGCGCACTGCGACAATGACCGCCAGAATCACTGACACAAGTGCGCCGGCCAGTGCGAGTTGAACGAGCGAGAGCAGGACCGGCGTTGCCAAGCCAAAGAAGCGGTGGCCGACAATGGCAAAAGCCAGCACGACAAGAGAAAACAGCGCGATGCGGCCGGTCCAGCGGGCCAACGCCGGCGCACCTTCGACCTTGGCGAGCGTCATCGGGCAATTACTCCAGCCGGCAGCGTGGCTCGGCACGCCATGGCGGATTGGCGGAAATGGCGCTGCGCCGTTTCGGCTGTCCTGGTCATGAAATCGAAAATCCTGCCGATAACAGCCGTCGATGCGGCGATTGTCACCAAATCGGCGCGGATGATACCTGAGAATCGGACGAAAAATAGTATCGGGGCACGCGAGACCAGGGGAGGAGTGATTATCCGGCCGGACGATGCGCGATATCCGCTTTGGCGTACGATGATGGGGCGATGCGGTGGTGCGCTCTGTAGCGCCGCTTGGTTGGCGTGCGTAGTTGCGGGCGCAGGAACTGCACAGGCGCAGGACGTGCCGGGCGGTGACGGTCCAACCAGCGATGCGGCTGGTGCGGCTACATTGTCTGATCCAAACATCTACCGTCCCGTTCTGCCGCGACGACTGGCCTGGCCGCTCAAGGTCGTAAGCTGGAATCTGCAAACGGCCAGCAAGGCCGGCGCGATCGATATCATCCCTGCTCCCGAGCACGTCTGGCGGCATACTTTTGGCGCGGAACGCCGCTCACCGTCACGGGCCAACTTTGATATCGCCACTCTTGATGCGGACGTCGTCCTGCTGCAGGGAATGCGGCTAATCTCGCATGTCCGGCTGCTGTTTCCCGCGCGCGGCTGGCGCGTCATCGTCTCGCGGCAAAGCCTGCGTCCGGTTCATGCACCCGCTGGGGCGCCGCCGGGCTGGGGGAACATGAAACGCACACTCACGACCGCGATTGCGGTGCGCTACAGGCGCGGTGTGCGTATTGCAGGACAGGATCATATCCTGGAAACCTCTGTTCGCCACCCGGTCAGCGATGGCGAACCGCCAGAGACTGCTGCGGCGGTAGCCGTCCGCCTGCGCGTCGAGGGGCAAACCATTTGGGTTGTTTCGGCTGACCTGACCGAGGCGTGTGGCTCAACAGACGGTAACGGGGGCGGTGTGGATGATTGTGACGCACGCCGCATGCTGATGGGTTGGGCTGGCGCGCGCCAACCGGGCGAGCGTGTCATCCTGGGCGGTCATGACGTCCTGTTCCCAGCCCAGCACTCCAAATCAACGGGCGACTGTCCGCATCAACTGGCCACAGAGGTTTTATCCAGCAAGGCGACACAATTGCCTGTCGCGCTGTCGCCAACGAACAGCTCTAGTAGCGCTGACTCAGCCAGCGCCTCGGGGCAACGGATGTCCACAGCCTATGCGCAGCCGCGTGAGGGGGCTGGCTGCCTGGCTGCGCTAATGGTCGCGGCCGATGGTGCTGCGCCGCGTTGAACGCGAGGCCACGATAGTCCCGCTTCAACTCGACGGCCATCGCGCCGTTTGCCAAGGAGACGGCGCTTCTACTGAACCGCTGTTCACTTCAGCTCAACATGCCCTAAGGATAGAGCCGGGTGCTGGTCCAGGCCGCGTTGGAATCTGAACGCCGGAATACGACGCGGTCATGCAGGCGGAATGGCCGATCGTGCCAGAACTCCATCTCCAGTGGGGTGATGCGGAATCCAGACCAGTGGGACGGGCGCGGGATCTCGCCGATGGCATAGCACGCGGCCATCAGCGCCACCTTTTTCTCCAAGGCAAACCGGCTCTCCAATGGGCGTGACTGGTCAGATGCCCATGCGCCGATCCGGCTCTGACGGGGGCGCGATTGATAATAGGCATCGGCTTCCGCATCCGAAACGTGCGAAACGGTGCCGCGCACGCGCACCTGGCGGCGCAGCGACTTCCAGTGGAACAGCAAGGCTGCCTGGTCGTTCGCGATCAACTCGCGGCCCTTCGCACTTTCCAGATTGGTATAGAAAACGAAGCCGCGATCGGCGCGCCCTTCGACATCGACCCCCTTGAGCAGAACCATTCGCACGTTGGGCATGCCGGCTGCGTCCACTGTTGCCAGCGCCATGGCATTTGGGTCGTTCAACTCGGCGGCTTCGGCTTCCTTCATCCAGTCATCAAAAAGACCGAACGGGTCGGCTGCGTTGGCGAATTCGGCTGCCTGTGGCGTTGCCCCGTAGTTTGGATCTTGCGTGTCGCTGTTGTCGCTCACAGGGTTGTCCTTGTTATTTGCCGTACTGAGGCACCGTGAAAGAGGAAATCGCCTCAGACCCTCTTCGGGGTTTGTCCGCGATGCCTGCCCCGGCTTTCCAAACGATAAATAAGCGTTGCGCGGCGCGACATGCCGATCAATCGTTTAGGGCCTATTAACTCTATCGCGCCACTCTTGGAGCAGACTTGCTGGGTTCTTGCCAGTCTTTGTTCTGCGTTGCTCCTGTATGAGTGGTGTCACATGCGTTCCAACGAGTTTGCGTTTCCGCTGGCGGCGACGACCGCAACAGCGTTCTTTTTCCTGGCTGCCATCTTCATGGTCTCTGGTCTTGCTCGCGCCGATGACGCCAGCGGGCGCGCCCAATGCACATGCCCCGAAAGCGGCGGTGACGCCAGGACATCGGTCAGACCGAAATATGCCGATCTGAAAGCTGGCCTCGACATCAACGACGAAATCGCAACCCTCGAAACGCTGCAAAAGGTGTTGAGCGAGGTGGGCGACGGGTCGACCTATGTCTGGCATCGCTATCACGGACGGTTGTCAGGCGTCGTCAAGCCGACGTCGTCGTTCAAATCGGGCAGCGGGCAGATCTGCCGCCACGTCGTGGTCATTCTGACCGCCGGGACGCGGTCTGAGCGTTCCGAGGGCGTGGCCTGCCGCCTGGGTAGCGGCCAGTGGCGGCTGGAAGGCTAGGTTTGGGGAGGTGGCCGGCTGCAGGCGGCGGGCGTTATTGCAGCTTACCACCATCTGGCCTGACATGCTCAGTTATCTGCCTGAAACCCCGGCAATAATCGGCTGTCGTCGCCGCGGCCACCCGTTCGAAGCCGAATGTTTTCGCGGCAGGCCGCCACAGGCCTAGCGGATATCTGGACCGGGCCGCCCAATTGTGCAGAATGCCGCCCGAAGTCCGGAAATTACAGCTAAAAAGGGCAAGAGCAGATGACTGCATCTGGCGCGGAAGCCACCGTGGCAACCGGCACGCTAATGGCGGGCAAGCGCGGCCTCATCATGGGCGTCGCCAATAACCGTTCAATCGCCTGGGGCATCGCGCAGGCTTGTATCGCCCAGGGGGCCGAACTCGCATTCACCTATCAGGGCGATGCGCTCAAAAAGCGCGTCGAACCGCTCGCAGCAGGGATCGGCTGCGACATCGTCCTGCCGTGCGACGTCACCGACAAGGCGTCGATGGATTCCGTGTTCGCAGCGCTGCAGGAAAAGTGGGGCCGGCTCGACTTCCTGGTGCATGCCATTGCCTACGCCGACAAGGACGAACTCGACGGCCGGTATGTGGACACCAGCGAGGAGAACTTCACCAAGTCGCTCCTCATCTCGTGTTACTCCTTCACCGCTCTCGCCCAGCGCGCTGAAAAGCTCATGACCAATGGCGGATCGCTGGTCACGCTGACCTATTACGGCGCGGAGAAGGTCATGCCGCACTACAACGTGATGGGCGTTGCCAAAGCAGCGCTCGAGGCATCCGTGCGTTATCTCGCGTCGGATCTGGGCAAGAATAACATCCGCGTCAACGCCATCTCGGCTGGGCCGATCAAGACGCTTGCGGCTTCGGGCATTTCGGACTTCCGCTACATCCTGCGCTGGAACGAGTACAACTCGCCGCTGCGCCGCACGGTCACGATCGAGGATGTGGGTGGGGCTGGCGTCTATCTGCTCTCAGACCTGTCCCGGGGCGTTACAGGTGAAGTGCATCACGTCGACTCGGGCTACCACGTCCAGGGCATGAAGAACGAAGATGCGCCGGACATCTCGGTGGTCAAGGGCGAGCCCGGGTGAAAGACGGCCTGACGATCTATTTCATTCGTCATGGCGAGACCGACTGGAATGCGGAGCGCCGCTATCAGGGCCAGACGGATATCCCCCTGAACGATAACGGCCGTGCGCAGGCACGCCGCAACGGCGAAGTGCTGCGCACGCTGCTGCCCGGCATTGCTGAGGCGCATTTCGTATCGAGCCCGCTGGAGCGGACGCGCGAGACGATGCAAATCGTGCGGGCGACGCTGGGGCTTGCGCCAGAGCAGTTTGAAGTCGACCGGCGCATCATCGAACTCAACTACGGCCACTGGGAGGGGCAGCTTGCCAGCGACCTGATGCATACCGACCCCGAAGGCATAGCAGCACGCGCTGCTGATCCCTATCTGTGGCGCCCGAGGGGTGGCGAGAACTACGTCGACATTTCCAGACGGCTCGCCGACTGGCTCGCCACACTGACCCGCGATACCGTCGCCGTCTCGCATGGTGGCGTCAGCCGCGCGCTCCGCAGCATCCTGACTGATGACGTCGGGCGGGCGGACATCCTCGATCTCGATGTGCCGCAGGATCGCATCCTGGTGCTCAAGGGACGACAATCAAGCTGGATCTGAAGAACAGTAGATGTCCTGGCCTGGCCAGTCCTGCTCGCAACCCTCGCCCTTCAGTCCACTTTGCTCGCACCCGGTTTGATCGCAACCGGCGCCGACGACGTTGCTGCCAATGCGGTGCGCGCGGCGTCATCATCCGATGCGTGCTCCGCCGTGCGCCCATGGAGCAGGGCCAGGGATGCGTTCTTGCGGACGGGGAGCGGGGCAGTGTCAGGCGCAAGCTGCGGGGGCACGATGTCGCCTGCCGCTATGAGTGCCATCGACCAGGGCGGTGTCACCGGCAACGTGCGGCGCACCGGTGCCACGATTGGGCCTGCATGGAGAGCCTCACGCACGTCTACGGCCGAGGTTCCCCATAGCCCATGGCCACTGAAGCGGTGGTCAGCCACGACAACTGGCGCTGCGGGGATCAACACGGCTAGAGCACAGATCAGCGGCAGGCGACCCCGCCAGAACCCCCGCATATTGTTGGTGAACATCGACAAAACGCTCCGCTGCCGGGCCCAGCAGGCCGCGCACGGAGGAGCCTGCCGCGCCGTCAAAACGGAGGCAACGCGCAGTTGTCGTTATGCTTACTTGATGCAAATGGCCTGGGCTTGGCCGCCACGGCGCCCGTCAGACCGCAGGCTTGCCGCCAAAAAATGGAAAGAGCCGGAGTAGCGGCTCTCCGGCTCTTTCCTGTCGCTGAATTGGCGAATGCCCCTAGATCCGTTGCTCAGACCGATCCGTTGGCATCGCTTCTTTGTTTTCAACGCATTACGCATAATGTTGCCCGGGGCGGCCGGTGCCGCTGCTCATGCCGGCTTTCGGCGTAGAACGGCGGTAGGACCGCTCGAAGCGCGAACTGGCGTGCCGATCAAAACAACGTCGTTGTTCGCGCCCGAATCGTGCCCGGACATATGACAAATATCCGTACCGCCGACCCGTGTCATCTGGGACCGCAACGCAAGCCGCCTTGCAGATGCCGGGATGCCACCCTAAGAGTGATCTCAGCCACACACACGCCGCTGCTGACCGGGGTGCCATCGCGCTCAGGAGCCGGCGTTTACTGCAAACTTGCCCGAGACTGACGACAACTTGCATGTCACACAACACCTTCGGCCACCTTTTCCGGTTCACGACCTGGGGCGAAAGCCACGGCCCTGCCATCGGCTGCGTCGTGGACGGCTGCCCGCCCGGCATTCCCATCGAGGCCAGCGAGATCCAGACTTTTCTCAACAAGCGAAAGCCTGGGGGGTCGCGTTTCGTTACTCAGCGGCGCGAGAGCGACACGGTTGAGATCTTGTCCGGCGTGTTTGCCGATGCACAGGGCCGCCAGGTGACAACCGGCACCCCAATCTCGCTCTTCATCCGAAACGAGGACCAGCGCTCGAAGGACTACGGCGAGATTAAAGACAAGTTTCGCCCCGGGCATGCCGATTTCACCTACGACACCAAATATGGCATCCGCGACTACCGCGGCGGCGGCCGCTCATCCGCCCGTGAAACAGCGATGCGGGTTGCAGCGGGGGCTATTGCGCGAAAGGTGTTGGGAGATGTGACCATTCGGGGGGCGCTGGTGCAGATGGGGCCCCATGCAGTCGAGCGGGAGCGATGGGATTGGGCGACCGTCGACGCCAACCCGTTCTTTTGTCCCGACGCCGAGACCGCGCATCGCTGGGAGGGCTATCTCGACGGCATCCGCAAGGCGGGCTCGTCAATCGGCGCCATCATCGAGGTCGTGGCGGAGGGCGTTCCCGCCGGTCTCGGCGCGCCGATCTATGGCAAGCTCGATCAGGACCTCGCTTCAGCAATGATGAGCATCAATGCGGTCAAAGGCGTGGAGATCGGTGCCGGAATGGCTGCCGCCCTGCTGACGGGCGAAGAAAACGCCGACGAGATCCGTCTCGGCAACGATGGCGCACCGCATTTCCTGTCAAATCATGCAGGCGGTATTCTGGGGGGAATTTCCACCGGCCAGCCCATCGTCTGCCGGTTTGCCGTCAAGCCGACGTCCTCGATACTGACGCCACGCCGTACCATCGACAGAACCGGGCACGAGACCGAGGTCGTCACGCGAGGGCGGCACGATCCATGTGTCGGCATTCGTGCGGTTCCTGTCGGAGAGGCGATGATGGCGCTCGTTCTTGCCGACCATCTGCTCAGGCATCGCGGACAGATTGGCGGCGCCTGAGCGCGGAAAGGCTATGCCTCAAATGGCAAATCCCTCCGCGCCGGCTGCATCTGCCGAGCCCATGCCGGTGCGGCGGCGCTTCTGCATCATTCGCAACCGGCACGCTGGTCTCGTCAGCGCGCGACTGGTGGCGCGGGTGATTGATGAACTAGGCAAACGCGATGGCACTATAGAACTTGTCGAGACGCAATCCGCAAGCGATCTGCACCGCGTGCTTGATGCGGCGGGAGATGCAGATGCCATCGTGGCGGCGGGTGGCGATGGCACGATCCGCTCGCTCGCACTCGCGATGCTCGATGCGGGCGTGGACAAGCCTCTAGGAATCATCCCCGCAGGCACCGGCAATGTGTTGGCCAATGAAGTCGGGCTGAAACGCATTCCCTCAGACCTAGTAGAGGTGCTGCTTCGCGCCCCGGCGCGGCCAGTCGCGTTCAAGCAGGCCAACGAAGCGCTCTTCATCCTGATGGCGTCTGCCGGCTTCGATGCCGCCGCGTTGACGCGGCTGTCGCACCCCTTCAAGCAAAGAGTTGGCCGTGCGGCATACAGCCTGCCGACGCTGTCGGCGTTCGCGGCGGAGCGTGCCCGGCCATTCAACGTCCGGCTCGACGACCGGGATTTCTCGGCAACCTGGGCCATCGTTGCCAACGCACGAACCTATGGCGGCAGCTTCCGGCTGGCTCCCGACGCCTCGATCTTCGAGGACACCCTGCACGCCGTATTGTTTCATGCCACGACACACGCTGGCCGGCTACGTGAGCTGCTCTACCTCGCGGCGGGAAGGGCCGGGCGCTGTCCCAGCGTCGAGATCGTGCCCTGTCAAAGAGCGGTGCTTCACTGCGCGGCTGATTTGCCCGTCCAGGCGGACGGCGACCTCATCGGCCACGGACCAATCACGATCGGGCCTGATGACCGCAGCATCCGGATCATTGTGCCGCCAGCGCGCGATAGAGCCGACCGCGCCGTGGGGTCCGACGGCCTACTGAGGTAGCTGCAGGCAATAAAAAAAAGCTGGAGCACTACAGCGCTCCAGCTTTCCGATCTTTCTTCGGGGGACTTAGCGTGCAGACCGGTTGCACGCAAAGCTCATGATCGAGAAACTGGGCGGACCTATGAGATCCGCCCCAGTGTCATTTCCTTCAAATCAGGGCAGTGCAACCTTCGCCGAGAAGACGAAGCGCGAGTCGCACAGGTCCCAGCCATTGCAGATGCCGCTGTTGTCGGTATCCCAGTAACGGAAGTCCAACGTGAACTTGTCGATGCCCAGCGACAGGCCGGCGTTCCAGTAGACGTAGTCGCCTGCCGAGAAACCGGAGTCGAGGAACTGCGTCGTACCGATCAAAGCAGAGATGGTCGGCGTGACCGGTCCGATGGCGGGCAGCTCGTAAGCAGCCGAGCCTTCCAGCGTGATGGTGTTGCCGGTCTCGCCGGTGTAGTCCGGCGACCAGAACAGCACACCGCCGAGCGTAAACTTGTTCCAAGTGCCGCTGACGCCGCCCTTCAGCTCAACGTAGTCAAGCTCACCGTAGTTGTAGCCGCCACCGTCATTGCCGCCCGGATACCAGTAGTAGATGACGCCGAGATCGAAGGTCAGCGGACCCCAGGTCGGCTTGATGCCAGCATAAAGGTCAACCTCAACCGAGGCGTCGCCGGCCAGATTGTTGCCGGGACGAACGAAGTCGATGTTCGAGGCCCAGACGCCCGCGTAGAACATGCCGCAAGTGGCGTCGACGCCGCCCTGCACGGCCGGGTCCTCATAGGACTGGGAGATACCACGGAAGACGTAATCCGAAGTACCACCGATGTTCATGGAGAGATCGCAAAGACGCTTGCGTTCTTCGACCGGGGCATCCTTGACGGAGCCGGCCTGTTCGTGACGACCGAACAGATCGCCTGCGCTCGCTGGCGCTGTGAAAGATGCAACGGAAAGACCGGCCAAGACCGCCCCTGCCGCAGACTTTGTCATGAGAGACTTCATTTTATCTATTACCCCCGGTTGTATTTGCCGCAGCGCGATCAGGGAGTGCGATTTTCCCCTTGCACCTCGCAATCGGCTCGAACGGCAGGCCAAGTCCTGAATCATCAGTGGCTTGCTGATGCATACGAAAACGGAAAACGGGAGGTATGCTCAAGTGCTTTGTGGCTACGTAGCAGCGCTTGTGTGATAGCTGTAACCATCCTGCAACGAATACTTCAATTTGACCTGGCGGAGGACAATAACCGCACAATATTTCATCACTTTCAGCCGTGTGATTGCCGCACCTTTGGGCTTGTTGGCGCCTTGATAATCGCGCCAGGAAGCCGCGAAAAGCAGTCTCTCGCGCCGGAGTCTGAGTTGTGCGACAAGTCCCGGCCAAAAGGGGCGACTCACTCAGGCATGCCAGAGGCGCCTCACAGCCCCCCTCCGGAGGAACAATTCCAGCGATGCGACTATGACAAAATCTCCCCGTAATGGGCACGCTAGAGCTCGCGATTCACTAACGAGGACCGCGCTCATCACGGGCGCTGCCAAGCGGATTGGACGAGCGCTCGCCTTGGACCTGGCGGGACGCGGCTGGCATGTGGGGGTCCACTACCGAAATTCTCGCGACGAAGCTGATGCCGTGGTTGCGGAGATCCGCGCGGCCGGCGGCGCTGCCGTGGCGTTGAGAGCCGACCTGGGGAATCCCGACGACGTCGACCAGCTCATCCCGGCCTGTGCTGCGGCTCTCAGTCCGCCGTGCTGCCTCATCAACAATGCGTCCGAGTTCCGTCACGATACGCTGGAGACGCTGACGCGAGATGCCTGGCACGTTCACCTGGACATCAATCTGAAGGCCCCGGTTTTTCTTGCCCAGTCGATGTCCAAGCATCTGCCCGAGGGTTGCGAGGGCAATATCATCAACATCATCGACCAGCGCGTGTGGAACCTCAAACCGGACTTCTTCTCCTACACGATTTCAAAAGCGGGTCTGTGGACGGCAACGCGGACGCTGGCCCAGGCGCTGGCGCCACGCATTCGTGTCAATGCGATCGCACCCGGGCCGGTCCTCAAGTCGGTGCATCAAACCGACTCGGATTTCGCCGCGGAGTGCGCATCGACCCTTATGGGGCGAGGGCCAAGCACGGATGAAATCTCGCAGGCGGTGCGATTCATCCTCGATGCTCCGGCGATGACCGGCCAGATGATTGCGCTCGATGGTGGCCAACACCTGACCTGAGTAGACACAGCACATCAGGCCATCTCGGCAAGCCTCTGGCATCACACATCAAAGAATGTGGCTCCCCTTGCGGCCAAGCTCGCCACGGCTTCGCTGGCATGCGAGGCAACTCCCTGCAATCGCCAAAAATTCTCTTCGTCTGGCCAAACTCGTGCCGCATTAGGCAGCAACAAGTGAGCTCCGGCGCGGGGGCGCCATTTACCGAGCGTTAACCTTAATCGTTTAACGATCTTAACCGTTTGTCCGGGCGTTTTTCCGCGTCCGCTCATCGACGGTTGATGGGTGATATCGATGAAGTATCGCGTTATTCTTGCGGCCAGCGCCGCACTAGGCATTCTTGCTACCGAGGCCTCGGCGGCTTCGCTTCCAGCGATCAAGAACTCCAGCAGCAACACCGTGCCCGCGTGCGCAACACCCGGGCGGCTGATGGCGTTCGCGCAGGCTCGCAACAGCCGTATCGCCAATTCGTTTGACGGCACGGCGACCGAGTACATGCGCCATGGCGAGAAGCTGAAAATCCGCTGGGACTATGCCTTCTTCCAGATGCTGGTGGAAACCGCCAACCTATCGTTCGTCGGTGACGTGAAGCCATCGCAGAACAATTTCGCCGGCCTCGGCGCCACCGGTGGCGGCGTGCCAGGCGAGCGGTTCGACAGCGTTTCGGACGGCGTCAAGGCACACCTGCAGCATGTTCTCATGTACTCTGGCGAGCACATCGACGACCCAGTCGCTGAGCGCACGCGCAAGGTGCAGGAGTGGGGCGTGCTCACCAAATGGCAGAACGGCATCAAAGGCCCCATGACGTTCGCGCAACTGACGCGGCAGTGGTCGCCCAAGGATCGCGGCTACGCGCGCGACATTGCCGCTGTAGCGGACTCCTTCTATTCCAAGTTCTGCAACGGCCCCGACCCGCGCCCTGAGCTGGTGGCCGAGGCACGCGGCAACCGCGGTGTGGCAGTCGATGCCGCCGCGGTGACACCACCCACCCCAGACAGCACACAAAAGGGCAAGAAGATCGCCGAGCGCGCCATTGCTGATGCGCGCGCTACAACCGGGCCTGACCGCTTCGGTCTCGGCGCCGGCTCATTCGGCGCGACGATGCCCAGCGTCGACAAACCGGCTTCATCGTCACCGCCAGCATCGTTCACCATTCTCAATGGCGGCACCGATACTGTGGCCAGCGCGCCGCAAGGTGAGATCAAGACGGCCTCGGCAGCGGGAGCCGTGGCATCGGCAGGTGCCGATACGTTGGCGCAAAGCGCCGGGACTGCCGGGCCGGCTGCATCAACCGCAAAGTCTGCTGCTGCAACAGCAAAGAGCGGGTGCCGCGTGTGGCAGGCGAGCTATGGTGGCCAGAAGGCGGTCATCATCCAAGCTGTCAACGATGGCCAGACCAACTACACGGTGCTCGACGTCAATGAAGGTCGCGAGCAGCGCGAGGTGGCGGCCTACATCGCCGCCTATGCCAAGGACGGCAAGTCGGTGGGCGAGTTCCAGACATCCAACAAGGCGCTCAGCAAAGCTTTCGAGCTCTGCCCGGAAGGCTGATCCGACAACCACTGACAATGGGCGTGGCTCGACGAAGCCGCGCCCATAAGAAATGCGCTGCCCGACGATCCAACAAAAAGCATGTGCGGGCCGCATTGCGCATAGCGCAGCATCTCCGGGGGTGGGACTGAACCGGCGCCGATTGCGCCCCAGGTTGCAGGACGACTTGACATGCCTGCGTTGCAAGACCGCGGCGTCGACCATTCATCGCCGAAACTTCTATCGCGATTGCATCTCGCGCCGCGCCGCCTAGCAACTCCCAGCTGCATTCTCGCAGCATGGCTTGTATTTGTGCCGGCTGCTGATGCTGCTGCAAAGCCATCGCTGCCGGAGATCCGGATGCACCGTGCCAATCGGGTGCCTGTCTGCGTGACACCGGAACGGCTGATGACGTTTCTCCAGAGCCGCAACGCGGTCTTGCCGCAGCGCTACCGGGACATCGCCCTATGGTACCAGCACCACGGCGAGAAGCTGAAGGTCCGCTGGGACTTCGCCTTCTTCCAGATGACGCTGGAAACGAACTTCCTCACCTACCGGCGCGGCGATGGAAGCCCGGGCGACGTTCGGCCCGCACAAAACAACTTTGCCGGTATCGGCGCGACGGGCGGCGGTGTGCCCGGCGACCGTTTCTCCAACGTCGGCAGCGGGGTTCTGGCGCAGATCCAGCATCTCGTTGCCTATTCCGGTGAGACCGTTACGCAGCCGGTTGCACCCAGAACCGCACTGAAACAACGTGACATCGTTGAGTCCGTGCGGCGGTTGCAGCGGCCGGTGCGCTTCTCCGACCTGGCGCGGCGGTGGGCGGCCGATCCCCGTTACGCAGCGTCGATTGCGTCAATCGCGGACAGTTTTTATCGCGACTATTGCGCTCCGCATGATCGCGGGCCGATCGACTCGTCCGCGCCGGGTGCCGCATCACCGCGACGCGGTGCGCTTAACGAGCCTCAAGGCGTGCCGCCGGTTCCGCGATCGGCCGCAAAAGCGCGCGGCCACGTCGTTGCCCGCACGATCTGGCGCCGAGGCACGACTGTTACCGCAGCTCAGGGAGAACAGCTTCAGGCAATGGAGTCCTCTCCCGCGCCGCCACCGCCCGAGCCTGCACGGCGACCGCCCCCGTCTCAGGACACCGCACGTCTGCCACAGCCGCACGGCTTTCTGTCCGGGCTGCAAGCAATAGCCTCATCGATGCAAAGACACGTTGCGGAATGGCCGATTTCGCCGCCTGTTCCGCGGCCTGCCGACCGCGCATCCAAGATCGCAGCCAACAACTGATGTCATGTGTCAGCGACGGTCTTGCGCACGCGCTGACCTTGCCCTGATCTGACAGCTGTACTGGCCCGTTCGTTATTGCTGCGGCACCAGATATTTGAGAGCGGCCGATGACAGGGCGCCGCCGATGACGCAGGGTATGCCCACTTCGACCTGACCCATCGCACCCGCCGCAATGCAGCCCAGCGCAAGAACCGTCTGTCCAGCCTGCCCCCACCAGACCGTGTCGCGGCGCGATTGCGGTCCCTTGATTTTCAGTTCCTCGATTGCTTTCAGCGCATCCCGCTTGATGCGGCCCGTCTCGAAGGTTTCGGCCGCCTCGATCACCTCCGAAAGCGCGAGGCGGACCTGCTTTGGCTGCACGTTGAGCTCAGCCTTCATAATGTCGCGGAGTGTCTTGTCGCGGCTCGCATTTGTGGCGAGCGTCCATTTCGCCATGGAACCAATGGTCAGCTTTTCGACGCTGTCGCGCTCGGCGGTCCACGATAGCGCGGTGATGATGCGGCGTGCCGGTGCTTCTTCGCCTGTTGCGAAATAAAGGCCCCAATAGACATCAACCGCGAATGCGCCCGTCGCCTCGGTCATCAACCCGTCCAGTCCCGGACCGTCGCGATAGAGATAGCGTTCGATCAGTACCTTTCGCGCCGGCATTCGCTCGACGAACTTCGTCATCAGATCGCGCCAATCCGCGCGCTCGGAGTAGGCAATCGCCTTGATAAGCACCACCTGATCGTCCGGCGGCATCGGGAACAGCTTGGCAATCAGCTCCGATGGCTCAGCGCTCTCGCGGATAACGCCAGCGAGAAACCCGATATAGATGCCGCCTTCCTCGGGCTCGCGGAGCATGCCGAGATTGCCCATGGCTTGCACGACCTCGGGCACGCGGGCGGGTTTCTTGTCGTCGCGGTAGGCGTTGATAAAGGCCAGAACCTGTTCCGGTTTCTCGAACCGCTGCCGCTCAGCGGGAATTCTGGAGCGAACCGGCGTCGCCTCGGCCAGAAGGGGGCCGCTCGACACCCCAGGCACACGGGCTGGCAGCGCGGCTGCGAGCGCGATAATGGCGATTGCTGCGGACTTCACAAATCTGGTCACGATCATACCGGCACATGCGCGTGCCGCCCCTGGCCAACCTCCCCGCAGCCATGACGCGCAATACGGGGCGGCGATTTTGTGGCGACGGGCGGCCCCCGGCAGGCTCTGGGCCGGACATGGTCCGGACATGGGGCGCTTGACGTTGGCCGCCCGCACCACCAAACCTCGGTTCATGCCCAAGAAGACTCAGACAAGCGATCCGTCCCGTGACGAGGTCGAGGATGCCGGTACCGATGCCGTAATCGCCGTGACCGGCCCTGCGGTTATCGCGCGCCTGCTGAAAGACCTGCCATCGCTGCCGGGCGTCTACCGCATGCTCGATACGGCGGGTGATGTTATCTACGTGGGCAAGGCCCGCAGTCTCAAAGCTCGCGTGTCGAACTATGCGCGCTTGGGCGGGCACACCAACCGCATCGCGCGCATGATCGCGGCGACGGCATCGATGGAATTCGTGACCGTCCGCACCGAGGCCGAGGCGCTGCTGCTCGAAGCCAATCTCATCAAGCGCTTCCGCCCGCGATTCAACGTGCTGATGCGGGACGACAAGTCGTTTCCCTATATCCTGATTGCGCGCGATCACGCGGCACCGCAGATCCTCAAGCATCGCGGCGCCCGCAACCGCAAGGGCGATTACTTCGGCCCATTCGCCTCTGCCGGTGCCGTCACGCGCACGATCAACATGCTGCAGCGCGCCTTCCTTCTGCGTACCTGCTCCGACAGCGTCTATGAGAGCCGCACGCGTCCCTGCCTGCTTTATCAAATCAAGCGCTGCTCTGCGCCCTGCACGGGAGAGATCGCGCTCGAAGACTATGGGGCACTGGTCGAGGAGGCGGTGCGCTTCCTTCGCGGCGAAAGCCAGAACGTGCGGCAGATGTACCAGAAGCTGATGCGGGAAGCCTCCGACTCGCTCGACTTCGAACGGGCCGCGCGTTATCGTGATCGGCTCGCCGCGCTCGCCCATGTCACCGCCGATCAATCCATCAATCCGGAGGGCATAGAGGAAGCTGACATCTTTGCCGCCTATCAGGATGGCGGACAAACGTGTGTTCAGGTCTTCTTCTTCCGCACCGGACAGAACTGGGGCAATCGCGCCTATTTCCCACGCGCGGATCGGAGCCTCGACGCCGCCGCCGTGCTCGATTCATTCCTCGCGCAGTTCTACGAGGACAAGCCGGCGCCACGCCTGATCCTGCTGTCACACGACGTCGAAAATCGTGCGCTCCTGGAAGAAGCGCTGACAACGAGAACAGAGCGCAAGGTGGAGATCCGCGTTCCGCAGCGGGGTGTGAAATCGTCCCTGGTGGATCATGCCCTGTCCAACGCACGCGAGGCGCTCGGCCGCAAGCTGGCGGAAAATTCCTCGCAGATGCTGTTGCTCAAAGGATTGGCTGAGCGGTTCGGCTTAGACCGCGTGCCACGCCGCATCGAGGTGTTCGACAATTCGCACATCATGGGCACCAACGCGGTGGGCTGCATGATCGTTGCGGGCGCGGAAGGCTTCATCAAAAAGGCCTACCGCAAGTTCAACATCAAATCTGAAACGCTGACGCCGGGCGACGACTACGCGATGATGCGCGAAGTTCTGACGCGGCGATTCAGGCGGCTCGCATCAAGCGAGGGCGAGGAGTGCGATGCTGGAAACGAAGATATGGACACCGGGCTCGATGCCGACCCAGTGCGTCAATCCCAGGTTTCCGCTCCGCCGCCTTCGACCCGCACAAGTGATGGGCTTGCGTTCGGCGCATTGCGGCGTGACCATGTTGCGAATGGCGACGATGCAGAATTGCCTCATGCCTCATCAATCGAGAAGCTAAGCGCTGATAGTGGCAGCGACGGCGACGAAGATGGCGCCTTGGCCGCCGACGCCTTCCCTGACCGGCCCGACCTCGTGCTGATCGACGGCGGCAAGGGTCAGCTCGCGGTGGCACGGGAGGTTCTCGACAATTACGGCGTGAAAGACATCGCACTTGTGGGAGTCGCCAAGGGACCTGATCGCGATGCGGGCCGAGAGCACTTCCACTTCACCGATGGTCGCGCGCCGCTCATGCTGGAGCCGCGCGATCCCGTGCTCTACTTCGTGCAGCGGCTGCGCGACGAGGCGCACCGCTTTGCCATCGGCACGCATAGAGCAAAGCGCGCGAAGACGATCTCCGCCAACCCGCTCGACGAAATCGGCGGGATCGGACCAACGCGGCGGCGCGCTCTGATGGCGCATTTCGGATCCGCCAAGGCGGTTTCGCGAGCGGGCGTGGAAGACCTGAAGGCGGTGGCGGGCATCTCGGAGGAGATGGCCCAGCGAATCTACGATTTCTTCCATGAGCGGCGCTGAAGCTGTTTGGGAGAAAGTCACCTGCGTAACTGAAGCGGTTGCCGGATCGGGGTTCATTTGCGGGCAGCTTCCATGCTCGCAATGCAGAGGACCCAACAGCATGAATATCGCCCGATCGATCGCCACCGCAGCCGTCGCCCTCATGTCCATGGCAGGTTCCGTAATCGCAGCGCCGGTACTCGCCGATAATGTTGACACCGCCACCCAGCGCGCACTCTCCTTGTTCAAGCAGACCTGCTACGAGACAATGCCGGATGTCGGCGCCGTGGAACGGGCCGCCGAAATCAATGGCTGGGAAGAACTTACCGGCGCGCAACTTGCCGCCTTCAAACCCAATGCCGAGCCGAAGACGTTGAGGGCGTGGCGCTTCAAGGATGAGGGCTTGAGCTTTGCCGTCAGCATTGCGGTGACGCCGGTCGACGCAACGATCACGGACCTGCTTCCGGAACTAACTGGTGGAACGGCTTATTCCTGCAGCGTTCTGCCGCAACGGGTGGACCATGCCGCGACGACTGGGGCCCTGGCCGAGTTGGTTGGCCGGCCGTTCCAGGCGGAGTTTGAAACTGGTCCCCTCAAGGCGCGCATGTGGGCTGGCTCCAACGACCAGTTTGCCGCCTTCCTCTACCATTATCGTCCAGCTGCGGGCGGCCGGAGCGGGCTTTTGAATTTCACCGCGATACCCAAGCCCTGAATCATGGGAACGGTTGGGGGCGAAGACGCTGCTCCGCCCCCATTTCACGGTGGAGGCTGGAGAACATCGGGAATTCCAATAGCTTCGTTCACTCACATCACAATGCCGCGCCTGCCCCCCTTTGACGAAGCAGGCGAGTGGTGTAGGTAATCGCAATGAGCGTCGCTCCAGCCAGATCAGCACCACTGACGCTGCCGAACATCCTCACCTACGGGCGGATTGCGGCGGTTCCAGCCCTTGTCGCGTGCCTTTATTTCATGACCGGCGACGTTGCGCGCTGGTCGGCCTTTGGGCTGTTCGTTCTCGCCGGGATCACGGACTGGCTCGACGGCTATCTGGCCCGGGCCTGGGAACAGCAGTCGACGCTTGGTGCCATGCTCGACCCGATCGCGGACAAGCTGCTCGTGGGAGCTGCCCTGATGATGCTGGTCTACGATGGCACCATCAGCAAGCTTTCCATCTGGGCGGCGATCATCATCCTGTGCCGCGAAATCCTGGTATCGGGGCTGCGCGAATTCCTGGCCGAACTCAACGTCAAGGTGCGGGTCTCCGTGCTCGCCAAATGGAAGACCACCGTTCAGATGATTGCGTTGGCGGTGCTGCTCGCCGGACCAGCGGCCGCGAAATACGTGCCGGAAGCCGACATGATTGGCATCATCCTGCTCTGGATTGCCGCGCTGCTGACGCTTTGGACCGGGTACGACTATTTGAAAGCGGGCATCAAACACGCCATGTCTCATTGAGGCAGCAGGGTGCGCGGCACCAGGAGTTCACAATCAGATGCCGGAGACGCCTTCCCAATCCGTTCAGCTTCGCTACTTCGCCTGGGTGCGCGAGAAGATGGGCCGGGCCGAAGAGACCGTAACCTTGCCGGACGGGGTTGCGACCGTTTCTGAGCTGGTCGGCTGGCTGCGAACGCAGGGGCCCGAATACGAGGCCGCCTTCGCCCGCCCTGAAGTGGTGCGCGCGGCAATCGACCAGACGCACGTCAAGCCGACCGCGCCGCTGGCAGGTGCGCGCGAAATTGCCTTTTTCCCGCCGGTCACGGGAGGCTAACGGCATGGCTGTCCGGGTGCAGCTTGAGGATTTCGATCTCGGCCGCGAGGTTGCCGCGCTAACCGCCGGTCGCCACGACATTGGCGCTATCGTCACATTCACCGGCACGGTACGCGGTAGCGACAAGGGTGCGCCGATTTCCGAAATGACGCTCGAGCACTATCCGGGCATGACCGAGACCGAGCTGGAGCGGATCGAGGCCGAGGCCACTGCCCGATGGCCGCTCGCCGCCAGCCTCATCATTCACCGCCATGGCGCGCTGCGGCCAGGCGACAACATCGTGCTTGTCGTGACAGCGTCGCCGCACCGCCAAGCCGCTTTTGAAGCTGCTGAATTCCTTATGGATTTTCTCAAGACGCGAGCTCCCTTCTGGAAGAAGGAAACGCGCATGGACGGCTCGGGCGGCTGGGTGGACGCGCGCGAGGCCGACGATGCGGCGCTCGATCGCTGGCAAAGCGCCAAGACCTGAGGGCAGAGCCCCATTCGGTTTCGCCACGAGAATGCTTGGCCTGCTGGATGGGGCCAGGGCGGAATGTCCGTTAGCAATCGGTTAACCGTTAGCGAGCGATAAACTTAACAACGCCAGAGGATGACCTGCAAACGGCCATTTTCATGCGCCAATGTACCCGTGCGCCGCGAGAGCGGATTGTATTGCGTTAGACGGGGGTCGGACGTGAGGGATAAAGGGTCGGAGCCGCGCAAGCTGCGCGTGCGCATGCCTTTCTTTGTATCGCTGGCAATGCTTGCCGGAACATTTGCGCCGCCGCAGGCGGGTGCGCAAACGCTGGCGGCTGCATTGCCTGTGCCTGGATTTCCAGGCGCCGCGGCAGGCGGCTTGGCCGATGCCGCTCCCAATCCAGGCGTCGAAACCGACGGAACGCTGGAGGCGACGGCCAAGCGGACACGCTTCGTCATCGGGCTCGACAAGCGTGTGAAATATTCCGTATTTGCCCTTTCAAATCCCAACCGGGTGATCGTCGAAATGGGCGACGCGCGGATCGATCTGCCCGACACGCTCGGCGATCGCCCGATCGGCCTCGTCAAATCGTTCCGCGGCGGACTCTCCGCACCAGGGCGCCAAAGGGTCGTCATCGACGTCACCACACCCGTGGTCGTCGACCGGCAGGTCGTCACCGCATCGCCCGATGGGCGCGGCTACCAGCTCGCCCTCGACATCATGCCGGTTTCGGCGGCAATGGGCCGCGCCAAGCTGGCCTCGCTGGGTTCGGCTCCTTCGCGCCTCGGCGTACAGCCGCCGTTGCCGCGTCCGGCCGAAGCCCCCGACAAGCGCGCCGCGCGCGCCTTCAAGCCGATTATCGTCATCGATCCCGGCCATGGTGGACACGACTCTGGCGCTACCAAGAACGGTACGATCGAAAAAGACGTGGTGCTGGCATTTTCGCAAGTCCTGAAGGACCAGCTGGAAGCAACCGGCCGTTACAAAGTCCTGATGACCCGCGAGACCGATGTGTTTGTTGAACTCGATGCCCGCCGTGCGTTCGGTGAGCGGCACAATGCGAGCCTGTTCATCGCGGTCCATGCCGATTATGCGAGCACACGGGCGCGCGGTGCGACGATCTACTCGCTGCGCGACGGCGTTGCCGAGCAACTCAAGCGATCGGCGAAGGGCGAAGCGGCCGAGCAGGTGCTGAGCAAGCAGGAAATCTCGGCCGTGCGCAGCGCCAGCAACGATGGCGACGTCATCAAGAACATCCTTGCCGATCTGGCCCGCCGCGAGGTGAGCGTGACGCAGGAGCGCACGAGCATGTTCTCCCGCAGCGTCGTGGCCAACATGAGCAGCTCAACCAACATGCGTGACGATCCCGACAAGCAGGCGGCGTTCCGCGTCTTGAAGACGGCGCAGTTCCCATCGGTTCTGATCGAGCTTGCCTACGTTTCGAACCGCAAGGACGCCGCACTGCTGAAGTCCGACGAGTGGCGCGGGAAGGTTGCCGGCTCCATCACCAAAGCGGTCGACAACTATTTCTCCCACCAACTCGCCCGTCTGCCGCTCTGACGCTGCTTGCAAGATCCGAAATGGAAAAGGCCGGTCCGTAAGGACCGGCCTTTGGTATTCGTAGCCGGCAGCGCTATCGCACCTTGGCGCCGGCAGGGCGGATTTAGCACCTACTTGGGGGACGAGCGGGTTTGAGGCGCCAGAGCAGGATAAACCAATCGGGCTCTAATTTGATGCTGTCGAGAGAACGGCGGAACGCTGCGAGGAGAACGGGGACAATCGATGGATGACGGCGCACGGGCATGTGCCACTCCATTTTCGTGGGGTTTCCGCCGGATGGCCTGTGCAAAGGCCTTACCCCTCTCGTCATGCTCACAACGCATCCAGTCCGCGGGCCAGGAAAGCCCGTGGCGGTTTGATGAGGCAATCTGAAAGTGGCCGGCGGCTATCGGTGATGGGGCTATCGGGGTATTCCGGTGCATTCGACGGCCGACGGTCCCTCGGGCGGTCCCACCCTTTTCCGCCACACGTCTGCCGCTCAAGTTGGACTGGTCAACGCCAGTTCCAAATGATTTCGTCAAGGGCCATCCCTCACGCCCTGACGCATGCACCCAAGACGGCTTTCCGCCGAGCCCTGCTCCCGGAAAGTCCCCGCCCGGTGGATGATGAAATGTCATCCACGGCCTCAACGGTAAGTGATTCGTGCAAAGCTTTGCTGACACACTCTGGTATTTTTTGCGTTGCATCTGCTGCTTAGCTTTCGGCCCATACGCAACAGGCGACAACCGGCCCGCCACAAACAACAAGGGCCGGCGATTTGCCGGCCCCTGTCTCAGTCTTGCTCATGATTATTCTGCACCTGCGGACTGGCTGCGCCCGCAGCTTCTAACCTTATGCCTTGAGCATGTTCTTCACGCTGAACCGCAATACACTTCAGCTAAACATGCTCGCCTGCCTTGAGCATGTTCTTCACGCTGAACCGCAACACACTTCAGCTAAACAAGCCCTAGTGACCGGCGGACGAGTGGGCCTCGGCCGCCGAATCCGTAACCGCCTTCTGCACCTTTTCGAACGCCCGCACCTCGATCTGCCGGATGCGCTCGCGGCTGACGCCAAACTCCACTGAGAGGTCTTCCAGTGTCGCTGGATCCTCAGACAGGCGGCGCGCCTCGAAAATCCTGCGCTCGCGGTCGTTCAGTTGCGACAGCGCGCGTGCGAGATAATTCCGGCGGTGATCGAGCTCTTCCGACTCGGCTAGCGCCTCCTCCTGATCGGGCGTATCGTCCACCAGCCAGTCCTGCCACTCGCCCGATTCAGAATCGGCCCTGATCGGCGCGTTCAAGGATGCGTCGCCGCCCAGCCTACGGTTCATGGACACGACGTCGTCCTTCGTCACGCCAAGCTTGCGCGCGATGGTCTCGACATGCTCCGGCTTCAAGTCGCCTTCCTCGAGCGCCTGCAACTGGCCCTTCACGCGGCGCAAATTGAAGAACAGCTTCTTTTGCGCGGCAGTGGTGCCCATCTTGACCAGGCTCCACGAGCGAAGGATGTACTCCTGGATCGAGGCGCGTATCCACCACATGGCATAGGTGGCCAGACGGAAGCCCTTGTCAGGCTCGAAGCGCTTGACCGCCTGCATCAGGCCGACGTTGCCTTCCGAAATGACCTCGCCAATCGGCAGACCATAGCCGCGGTAGCCCATGGCAATACGCGCCACGAGACGCAGATGTGACGTGACAAGCTTGTGTGCGGCCTCTGAGTCAGCATGCTCCTGCCAACGCTTGGCGAGCATGTACTCCTCATTAGGCTCCAACATCGGGAAGCGGCGGATCTCCTCCAGATAGCGAGCGAGACCACCAGATCCTGCGGCAATCGTGGGTAGCGCCTTCGTCGTCATCTCATCCCTCGTTTCCGGCGGGCTTGTCCTTAAGGAACGATCGAAACCGGTTCGATCCGTCGGGACCCGCTACGTCGGCAGTTTCGGGTAACAATCTTGGCGAAACGAAGCCAATGGTGTCTCGCGTCTGTCGTCACTCTCATCCGGGCAACTCGCCTCGGACCACCTTTGTTCCCCCTCGGCCTTATTCCGACCTGGGAGTTCAAGATTTATCGCATGGCCTTACCATTACGGCAACGCACAACTGCGTGTGATGTTTGTGTACATTGACGCACCTCGCCACCAGTTGCCGGGCCGAGGGAGATCGTCATTGCAGAGGCATTCTGCAAGACCTGACCGAAATTTTTCGCAGCCTGCGGACCCGGCGGAGTCCTGGCCTCACCACACGCTGGCGACGGATCGAGCAGCCAGATTTTTGGGGCAGAAAGCACGACGACCGGGATGAACCCCCGGCCGCCGCTCATTTTCGAAATGTATAGACTATTGAAAAGACGTCACTTTCTAATCACGACTTGTCGAAATCTATGCGGTCGCCCCAGTTCGATCCCGACATGCTCCTGTCCACGCGATCCGTGCGGGAGCTGTTGGGCCACAGGGCGACAAGCGAAAACACACCGAGCAGAACCAGCGCCGCGACCGTCGCATGGATGCTCTTGAAGAGTTGCAGGCCCTCTTCCTGGGCAAGCAGCAGGATAATCACGAAAACCGTCGACAGAACCTTGAAGCGGATCGGCATGCTTGAACCCTCACATCTATCAGGCTCCAGTTGTAGCCGATCGGTCTTAAGGAACAATTTGTCGGGAAGGTTGCATTGAAAAAAGAAGACCGCGTCTCTTTTTCGATTAATCTGTTGATTATAGTCAGTTAATTTCTTTCATCCTGAATTGCCAACCGCCGCCTTTTGCTGCGGCGGGGAACAATTGGCCGGCGCAGGTCAGACTTGCTCGTCCGGCCATTTCACACTGGCAGTTGCCGCAGCGCGTCGATCAAGCGCTGCAGATCTGGCGGCAGGGGACTTTCGAAATGCATCGCCTCTCCCGACAACGGATGCTCGAACCCCAATTCGGCGGCATGGAGGGCCTGGCGACCGAGATGGCTAAGTGCCTGCTCCGCTTGTGGGGAAAGCTTGCGGACGCTCGACTTGAAGCCAGCGCCGTAGACGTTATCGCCCAGCAGCGGGTGGCCGATGTGGGCCATGTGGACGCGGATCTGATGGGTGCGCCCGGTTTCCAGCTCCAGGCGTAGCAGCGCGGCCAGAGGTCCTTCTAAATCCGCGGTCGGCTGGGCGGCGGCCGGCAGACCTCGGCGGCGGCGGCCAGCGTTGCCCGGCACGCCGGTCGGCGGATACTGCTCCACGACCTCATAGTGGGTGATGGCTTCGCGTGCAGACTCGGCGTTGCTGACTGCAATCTTTGTCCGGTTGTGCGTGGATCGGGCCAGCGGCGCGTCAATCGCACCCTTTACGCGATCAGGCACGCGCCAGCACACGGCGATGTAAGCACGATGCAGCCTGCCATCGCGGCCATGCGCGGCGAACTGTTCCGACAAGGAGCGGTGGGCTATGTCGGTTTTGGCGACCACCAGCAGGCCGGAGGTCTCCTTATCCAGCCGATGCACGATACCCGGGCGGCGGACTCCACCAATACCCGACAGGCTATCGCCACAATGGGCAATGAGCGCGTTGACCAGGGTTCCTGCCGCATGGCCAGCGGCGGGGTGGACGACAAGACCAGCCGGCTTGTCGATAACGAGGAGCTGAGCATCTTCATAAACCACATCGAGCGCAATGGCCTCGCCTGCGGGGCGTGCCGGAGCAGGCTTTGGCACATCGATCTCGATCACATCGCCGGGTTTGACCCTCGCGTTACGGTCGCCTATCGTCCGGCCGCCGAGCCTTACGTGGCCGTCCTGAATGAGCGCCTGAACGCGAGAGCGGCTGAGTTCGCTCAGGTTGCGTGCAAGGACAGCATCCAGGCGCCGGCCGTCATCGACCGGGTCCACGGTGACAACGAAAGTCCTTTCGCCGTCATCCTGCATGGAGTACGGCCCTTCCATGCGAGGAGCGCTCCAACATGGCTGCTGACGACGACGAGATGCCGTTCCGCTGGAGCCTGTTCCTGCCCGCGGATGGCGATACGCCGTCGATGCGCGCCACGAAATATGCCGTGATCGGCATGGGAATCGTCCTGATTCTCGGCTTCTTCATCATTCTTGCCCGCATCGTTTATCTGACATCGCGGATGGATGCGAGCCTGCCTCCAACCGGGGAGTTGCAGCTGGCCTTGCCCGCCGGGACGGAAATCAAGACGATGGCGCTTGATGGGCATCGGCTGGCCCTGCATCTGGCCGGTCCTGGAGCGGCTGACCGATCCATAGCTCTCTACGACATCGCCACCGGGCGTGTGATTTCGCGCATTACCTTGCAACAAGGTGAACCGGGGGCCTCCGCCACAACGGGTGTCGCCAAACCAACTCCTGCTGGCGACCACCAGTCTCCGCCAGCCGTTGGCCCGCCGTCTGGCCAATGAACCCGCAGGGCATTGAACCCAGCAGGCTTCGGCCTTGAATCGCGGCAGCTGAAGGATCTTGTCGGCCGGGCCGGCAATTGAGGAAATCGGCCTTGATCCCCCGTCGCTGCTGACATATACGTTGCGGCCTCAAGAGCGCTGTCCCGTTCGTCTAGTGGCCTAGGACACCAGCCTCTCACGTTGGGAACAGGGGTTCGAGTCCCCTACGGGGCGCCATCTCACCATCAAGCCATTGAAGTCGTAGAAGTCCTTGGTTTCCAAGGCCTTTGGAAACTTGACTGCTACCTTTCACTGCTACCATGCAGGGTATGGTCGAGATGGCAGAATATCCGGACATGACGTGCCGGAATGGGTCCATCAACCTCTACTACAAGCGTCCTGTGCTGAAGGAGCTATGTGCTCCCGGTCGGCGCGAACAGGTCTGGCGCTCGTCGAAGTCGAGCGACCCCAACGTCGCCAAGGCTGCCTATCGAGTTGCAGACGCCGAGACCGAAGCGCAGTTCGACGAGCAGTGTCGCGAAGACTAGGTCTATGGCGATTGTCGAGATCGAGCGACTAATCGCACATGTCGGCAATCGGCCAATTGCCGACATGCGGATGGCTATGCAGTGCTTCGCTACAATCGGCTCTCGAATTTTATTGCTGATGAACAACAAGGCAGGGCGTCGCTGGCCGTTATGATCGGAATTCCGGTCCGATCCGGGCCGATTGGGGAAATGCCGAAAGTGCAGAGTTCCGGGCAGAGAGCACGGTCAATCTTGCACTGTTATTCGCGGGACAACGTGCGGCTGGTGGTACGGAGCACGCTACGGAGCCCCCGGCAAAACGGGCGACATGTGAGAGACAGTGCCGGCATTATCAATTCAGTGAAGCTTGGCGGAGTTCAAGAACCGCTCTGAGGCCACCGAGATCCGACGTCTCCAACTTCACATCGCCGCCATAGAGCCTGGCGAGATCCCGCACGATTGTCAGCCCGAGGCCGCCGCCTGGCTTCTGACTGTCCCAACGCTCACCAAGGCGAAATACAATCTCCAAAGCCTCGGGCGGAAGGCCCGGACCATCGTCCTCGACGAAAATTTGCACATTGCCGCTTGTCGCGGATGGCGCACTCGATATTCGGACCTTCGATCGCGCATGCTTGCAGGCGTTGTCCACAAGATTGGCGAGCATCTCGTTAAGGTCCTGTGGATCGGAAGCCACCATCAAGTCGTCCCTGATGGTGTTAGTGATCTCAAGGCCGCGGTCAACATGAAGCCGCCGGAGCGCGCTGACAATATCGCCAGCAGCCTTGGACACGGACGCGACAGTACCCGGCGCGGAACGCAAAGCGACCGCACGCGCCCTGGCTATCTGGTAGTCGACGTGAGACTGCATCCTGTGACACTGCGCGAGTATCGTATCCGAGGCATTCGTAATGCCCTGATCCTTTAGCCGGTAGGCTTCGTCGGTCAGCACCGCGAGGGATGTCTTCAGACCGTGCGCCATGTTGCCGGCCTGCGTCCTTGCACGTTGAATGAGATCACTCGTTGATGCCAAAAGCATGTTCAATTCGTCGACAAGCGGCTGCACTTCGTTCGGGAACTCACCGTCAAGTCGGGCCGACTGCCCCGCGCGCACAGGAATCAGTGCGCTTCGCAGCTGGCTCAACGGACGCAACGCAAGCAGAATCAGGAGTGCAGAGGAAGCGACCATCATCAATGCGAAGGCGCCAAGCGCCACGAACAAGGTGTGGTCGAACGTCCGCACGACTTCTTCGAGATGGCGCCGGTCGGTTCCGATGAGAAAGTGGATTGGCGATGCCGTCGGCACCGGCCACGCCGACCGCTCGATCACCAGTAGTGAACCCGTCGGCCCCTGGATCTCATGGCGGTGGACGTCGATATCCTTCTCGGTGTCTACCGGTGTCTTCAGGATCGGACCTTGCAGGGAATCAGACCGGGCCAGTACTTTTCCCTCGCGCTGGATCTCCCAGTAATAGCCCGACCGTGCGACATCGTATCGGGGGTCAGACAGCTGCCGATCCAGGTTGGCACCGGATTGATTGACGTGGGCAAGACGCTGCAGCTCGTCGAGATGGATATGAAGCTCATCGTAGAACTGAGCCGTCACATGGTGACGGAATATTCCTGACAGCAACACGCCGGCAGCAATCACGCCAATTATAGTCCACACCGTTGCGGCGCCGATAAGCCGCGCTTTCAGGTTCTTCATGAATGTCGCTTCCTCACCCCATACGGTAACCCAGCCCGCGCACGGTGGTGATGAGGTCGGCTCCAAGCTTGCGTCGCAGGCGGCTGACATAAACTTCGATTGTATTTGACTCACGACTCTCGTCGAGAGCGTAGAGGTGTTCGACGAGCTCCGATTGCGGGATGATGCGGCCAAGACGATGCATGAAATAATTGAGCATGCGCAGCTCGCGCGCGGTCATCTCGACGGGTGCGCCACCGCGCGTCACGCTGCCGCTGCCCAGATCCAGCGTAATGTCGCGAAACGAAATAGCCGATGCCGTGTGTCCTGATGCCCTGCGGATGAGCGCTCGAAGACGCGCCGCCACCTCAGGCACATGGAAGGGTTTTGAAATGTAGTCGTCAGCCCCAGCATTCAACCCATCGACCTTCTCCGACCAAGTGCCGCGAGCGGTCAAAACCAGAACCGGAGTAGAGTTCCCTGCAGACCGCCAACGCTTCAATACATCGATGCCCTCCATCTCCGGCAACCCGAGATCAAGAATGACCGCATCGAACGTGTCGTCTGTGCCCATGTGAAAGCCGTCAACACCGTTCTCGGCGCGCTCCACGGCAAAGCCTGTCGCAGAGAGCCCCTCGACAAGGCGTTTTGCGATTTCGTCGTCGTCCTCGACCAACAGGATGCGAATGCGCCTGTCCTCCTCGAATTGCTTGCCACTGTTATAACGCGGGACCTGAAACGGACCTGAAAGCGGATCGCAGCTATGTCGCATGCTGGGGGATGCCGAGTTCAGTTTGGTTTCAGCTTGGCATGACAAGTGAGGGCAGAACCCCGGGCAAGATCCAGGAACCCCATTATGTCGCACCCGTCGCTGGTCCGCACCCTCGCCATCGTCGCCACACTGCTGCCGCTTCAAAGCGTTGCGGCCCAGGACATCTTATTGTCGCGCGACCAGATCGATCACCTACAGATCCAACTCGCGGAGGTTCAGCCCGCGACCGATGAGCCTGTCGCACTTGTTCCAGCCACGGTAATTCCAGCGCTTAACGCCCATCTTGCAGCAACAGCGCCATTTGCCGGAACCGTCACGCAGATTCACGTCGTGCCAGGACAATCAATAACGAAAGGCGACCCGATAGCGACAATCGCCAGTCGCGAGCTGCTGGAAGCACGCGGGCAACTAGCCCAATCCGAAGCCGAGCTTCAGGCTGCGCTGGCTGTTGCCAGGCGCAAGCGCACGCTGGCCGAAAAAAGCATCGCGAGCCCTTCCGTTGCCGATGAGGCGGAAGCCCAGGTGGCAAAGATCGAAGCAGTCATCGCCAAGCATCGGTCAGCTGTCACGATAGGCGGGATCATCTTGAAGGAAGGTGGGCACTACACAATCAACGCGCCGCAGTCCGGCGTGATTGCCGAGACACTTGTGATGACTGGAGACGTCATCACGGCAATGGCGGCGGCCGCTTCGATCGACACCTGCGAGGATCTGTGGCTCGACGCCCAGGTGCCTGCTTCCATCGTTCATCGCGTGCGCCCTGGAGACAGTGTGCATCTTCTCGATGGGCAGATAGGAACGGTCGTCTCTGTCGGTCATCACATTGACAAGGAGACGCGTTCGGCCAAGCTTCTGGCATCGCTGCCCAACCATTCCGGCCTGCTTCCAGGTCAGATGGTGAATTTGAATATAGTGCGATCGACGGCAAGCGGTGGACTGAAGGTACCGGCTGGTGCGGTCACATCGATTGGCGGCAAACATTCCGTATTCATTCGCACGCCAGATGGATTCGCCCTGAAGTCCATCACGTTGCGCGGTAGATCCAACGACCAAGCGACCATTTCTGGAGATTTGTCTGCGGGCGACATTGTCGCCGTGTCAGGCCTGCCTCAGCTCGAATCGATCCTCGGCGGGAGCTAGGAGATGCTGAGCCGGCTTGTTGAATTCTCACTGACGCAGCGCGTCGCTACTGTACTGCTCGCCGTGCTTGCTGCAGCCCTCGGGGGCTACGCGTTCCGAACTATTCCGATCGACGCGTTTCCCGACATCTCGCCCGTGCAGGTGAAGATGATTATGAAGGCGCCTGGCATGACGCCAGAAGAAGTGGAAACGCGCGTCATCGCCCCCCTTGAGATGGAACTGCTCGGCATCCCCGGACAGACGATCCTGCGCTCCATGGCGAAGTACGCTGTCGCCGACATCACGCTCGATTTCCAGGAAGGCACCGACATCTATTGGGCACGCCAGCAGGTGGCCGAGCGGCTGGCAGGCGTGCGCAGTGAATTGCCGGAAAGCGTGAGCGGCGGTCTGGCTCCGGTATCGACACCCCTGTCCGACGTTTTCATGTTCACCATCGAGGGCGAAGGCCTTTCGCTCGAAGAACGTCGCAGCCTGCTCGACTGGACCATCAGACCATCGCTCCGCACCATTCCCGGTGTCGCCGACGTCAATGCGCTTGGCGGTTATGTTCGAAGCTTTGAAATCGAGCCTGACAATGCGGCCATGGCAGCCGCTGGGCTGAGCATAGAGAAGCTGGCGCAAGCTATTCAGACTGGTAATCGCAATGACGGTGCCGGACGAGTTAGCGAGGGTGAAAAGGCCCTCGTCGTCCGTGCAGAAGGCGCCCTTCAATCCACGCTCGATATCGAGCAGATTGTGCTGAAGACCACGCCCGGCGGTCGCGTTTTACGGATCGGCGATGTCGCAAACGTTCGTATCGGTAGCCTGACGCGGTATGGCGCGGTCACGCGGGATGGCAAGGGCGAGGCGGTTGAAGGCCTCGTTTTGTCGCTGCGGGGAGCGGATGCAAGCTCGATCGTCGAGAGTGTCCGCCAGCGCCTTGCGGAACTACAAGCCGGGCTGCCGCCAGGCGTGCATATCGAGACGTTCTACGACCGCTCTGATCTCATCCAGCGCGCGGTCGGAACGGTAACGAAGGCACTCATCGAGGCGACCATTCTAGTTGTCGTCCTGCTGTTCGCATTTCTCGGAAACCTCAGGGCTGCCCTTGTGGTAGCTGTGACCCTGCCCATGGCTGCGCTCATCACTTTCGTGATGATGCGACTGTTCGGCATGTCAGCCAACCTGATGAGCCTCGGCGGCTTGGCGATCGCGATCGGTCTTATCGTCGATGCCGCGGTTGTGGTTGTAGAAAACACGGTGGAACATCTGCACCATGCCGACGAGGCAAGCCGGGTCCCGCTGCTCCATCGAGTCTACCGTGCTGCAGCCGAGGTTGCGACTCCCGTGGCGTCGGGCATTCTCATCATCTGCCTCGTCTTCCTGCCTCTCCTTTCTCTTCAGGGGCTGGAGGGGAAACTTTTTGCTCCCGTCGCATTGACGATCATCTTTGCATTGTCCGCATCTCTGATCCTGTCGCTCTCGCTGATACCGGTGCTGTCCTCGATGCTTCTGCGTCTCGGCAACCACCGTGATCCGCTTCTCATGCGTGTCCTATCGCGTGGGTACAAGTCATTGCTGCGATCCGCGCTGCGATTTCCCTTGCCCGTCTATCTGATCGCGCTGACCGGTCTCGGCATGGTGGTGGTCGCCTATTCCGCAGTTGGCAAGGCGTTCATGCCGACCATGGATGAAGGGTCGGTAATCTTGCAGATCACCAAGCTGCCTTCGATCAACCTGAAGAGCAGTATCGATGGCGACCTGTTGGTTCAGCGCATGCTCAAGCGGCGGGTTCCAGAAATCGAGCGTATCGTGGCACGCGTCGGTTCGGATGAGCTTGGCCTCGACCCGATGGGCCCGAACGAGACCGATACGTTCCTTGTCCTCAAGCCGAAGGAGCAATGGCGCGTCCCGGACAAGCAGTGGCTCCTGTCGGAACTGCGCAAGGTGACTGCTGATCTGCCTGGTATGGATTTCGCCTTCACCCAGCCGATCGAGATGCGCACAGCCGAAATGCTGACGGGCGCCCGCGGAGACCTTGCAATCAAAATCTTTGGCCCTGACCTCAAGACACTCTCCGAGCTCGCCGGCCGCCTCCAGGCGACGCTACAGAAAATATCTGGCGCCGCCGAAGTCTCAACCGTCGCCAACGACACTGTCGACTATTTGCAGATCGACGTCGACCGGTTGACTGCGGGACGAACGGGACTTTCGGTGACGGCCGTGCAGGACGAGCTTAAGGCGCAGCTCGAAGGCACCAACGCGGGCCTCATTGCGGAAACCGGACGGCGCACGAGCATTGTCATCCGCGGACCGGAAAATGTCCGAAAAGCGCCCGAACTGTTCACACAAGGCCAGATAGCTGCGGGTGACGGAGGGATGGTGCGTGTCGACGATGTGGCTAAGATCAGCCGTAAGGCCGGACCGGTCAAGATCGACAGAGAGAACGCCTCGCGCTTCGCCATCGTCCAAGCTTATGTGACCGGCCGCGATCTTGTCGGCTTCGTCGAGGAAGCGCAACGCACAGTTGCGGAAAAGGTTCCCATGCCACAGGGCTATCGCCTGGTCTGGGGCGGCCAGTTCGAAAACCAACGGCGCGCGGCCACGCGGCTGATGATCGTAATTCCGATAGCACTGACAATGATCTTCGGCGTCCTGTTTGCCACGCTTCGCTCATTGCGCCAGTCAGCCCTGATCCTTGCCAATGTTCCCTTCGCGCTCGTCGGCGGCATCCTCGCGCTATGGGCATCGGGCGAATACCTCTCGGTTCCCGCCTCGGTTGGCTTCATCGCGTTGCTGGGCATCGCTGTTCTCAACGGCCTCGTTCTCGTCAGCCATTTCAACCAGCTTCTCATCGAAGGTCAAAAACTATCAGACGTTGTCTTCGAAGGTTCGCTGCGCCGCCTTCGTCCAGTGTTGATGACTGCGAGCATCGCCGCATTCGGCCTTGTACCTCTGCTCTTTGCGAGCGGTCCTGGCTCAGAAATCCAGAAGCCGCTCGCAATCGTCGTCATCGGAGGCCTGTTCTCCTCGACCGCCTTGACGCTTTTCCTACTCCCGATTCTGTTCCGGCGTTTCGGCGTCCCCGCAGATCAATCACAAGACTCGAACCAGAGCCTCGTATGGACCAATCCGCTTGCAAGCTGACGCTCGTCTACCCGATTGGCGTCGAAAACCGCATCGTCGACCTGATGCTGGAATCGAAGCCGCCACTCGGCGGGTTCACGACCTGGGCTGCCGAAGGGCACGGCCACGATTTCGGCGAGGCCACAATCGGTGAACGCGTGCGCGGCCGCGTCGGACGCGGCGTTCTGGTTGCGGTCATGGCGCGTCATCGCGCCGAGGCGCTTCTGCGTGAAATCGAACAAAAGGCAGCGTTGCCGCATGTCGCCTACTGGCTCGAACCCGTCTTCAGTTTCGGCCGCATGGCGCCGGCACCCCAGCACACCAACCCGACCGAAGCGGCTCCTGCCCAGACCTGACGCAGGCGATTACAACGAAAAGCCAATAAGGAGTTCAAGACATGAGCTGGTCAATCCTATCACTTCTGGTCTCTATTCTTCCCATTGCAGGCCTCTTGCTCGCGATGAACTGGGTTATGCGACAGGGCGATGATCTATCGCGTCTGATTGGAGTGTTGACCGGGCGTCATCAACACATTCTACCGAACGATGACGGAAAGAGAAATGCTGCCAGAGCGACGCCGTCTGATGCCCGCCCCAAGGCACACCCAGCTCTTACCTCAATGGCATTCGTCACTACGCTTTTTATGGTTGGCGAAAGCGCTAGTGCCCACGAAATTCCGTGGCGGCAAGGTGAAACACGACAGGTTGGATTTGGGAGCTGCTCGAAGGGCGCGTGTATGAAGCGGACGTGCTGGTCCAAATCCAAACCGCATCGGCATGTGCACGGCAAGGTCGTGTTCGATGGGCGCGGCAACTCATCCTGCTGGAGTAAGTCGGCAAGGGATCGCTGACCGCGCATTAGGCTCAGGGACAAATGATCGGCAGATTATTGGCACACGCGAACCAAGGTCGCATCAGTTCTGCTGTTGGATGCTGCGCCGCCGTGCTCGAAGCTCAACGCGCGACCCTGACTTCGAGGTTGCCAGGACCGTCTCCACTGCTCGGCCGTCTCGACACGCGATTTTGGTTCTTTGGTGCCAACGTCCGGTTCGGGTCTCGACCCGACGTTTTCCAACGTGAAAATGCTACGGCTGTACTTCCAATTGCCGTGCCGACGTGTGCTTGCTCAATCATCGGTGCGCTGACGCCTGTGCCGCGACGTATTCCCACGTCTCGAAGTCCACGGCATCGACTACGGCGTCTCCTATTCCTGACAATAGCGCCGCGTCGATATGGGGCTGCCCGTTTTCGCCAAAGCCCACTGGCTTGACGGCATTGCGCGCGAGCTGTGACTGGCAGGCGATTTCGCGCGCCTCCAATGCCGAAACCATTTGGAACACGATCGATTGCCCCGGGCGGCGTTGCGCCAGCCGTCCCAGATCGGTGCTGATGACAGTCGCGATCTTCGGATAGCCGCCGACGGTTTGCCGATCGGCCATCAGCACCAGTGGCTGGCCATCAGGCGGCACCTGGATAGAACCTGGCATGGTGCCCTCCGAAATCATCTCGACGCCTGGGCGCCGTTCGATTGCCGGACCGTCAAGCCGGTAGGCCATGCGGCTCATGCGGGGTGAAGCCATGAATGTGCGGCCGATGAGCGTTTGCAAGCCGCGTTCGGTGAAAGCGTCTTCCTGCGGTCCCAGCACAACTCTTACCGGCACATCTAGATCCAGCGGCACAGGTGCCGCGCGTGCCTGTCGCGCCGCGGGGTGCCTTCGCAAGGGCAACACGTCTCCGGCGCGCAGCGGGCGCCCCTGCCATCCGCCGATTGCCGCCCTCAGATCCAACGAGCGGCTTCCCATCGACGGTGCAATCGCAAAGCCGCCCTCAACTGCGAGCATGGCGTAAACACCATCAGACATGGCGGCGATTTCCAGCGTCTCGCCGGCTTCCACTACGAACGATTCGTTTTCTGGATGAGCGCGACCAGCAATTCGCAAGCGGGTTCTGGCACCGGCAACGGCCGCATGCATCGGACCACCCGAGACCCGGGCAGCCAGGCCAGTAAAGGCCATCTCGATCGCGGCTTCCCCAGGGTCGTTTGCGACAAGTTCGTTGGCGAGGCGCAAGGCACGCGGATCCATCGCGCCTGCGGAAGGCAAGCCGATGCGTGACCAGCCGGGTCGGCCCATGTCCTGCAACGACGTGGCCGGACCGCAAGAGATGATTTCCAGTTCGATCACGAGATGCGTTCCGCGACCAGTTCGCCGGCTGCGGCGCGTGCGGCGAGAGTATGGAATGCTTCAGGATCGACGGCCTCGAACATGATCTCGTCTCCCGTTGCGAATACCGTTGAAGGATAGCGTTGAGGATCGAACGTGCGCAGTGGCGTGCGGCCGATGACATGCCAACCGCTCGGTCCCTCGATCGAGCCTATTGCTGTCTGTTCGCCGCCGATCGCAATGCTGCCCGCGGGCACTTTCATGCGCGGCGATGTGCGCCGTGGTGTTGCCAGCGTCCCAGGCAATCCCGACAGATATGCAAACCCCGGTAGAAATCCGAACATGGCGAGGGTGTAGCTCGCTCCTGCATGCGCAGTGACGACGGCATCGGCGGACAGACCGTGAGCCGCCGCCACGGTAGGCAGATCAACTCCGAACTCGCCACCATAGGCGACGGGAATGCGCCAGCGCCGCACGGGCCTGCGCGGCGTGACCGGCTCATCGGAAAGCTGCCGAACCGTATTTGTCAGCGCATCATAGTCCGTCCGCGCGGGATCGAAGATGACAAGGAGAGACGCATAACCAAAGATTGTTTCGATGACACCTGGGATGCCGACGCGGCCCAACTGCTCGTCCAGCTGAAGCACACGAGCTTGTACATCCGGCGCAATGCGCGCGGCAACCTCGACAAGAAGTCCGCAATCCCCAGCGGGCTTCAGCGTGACTTTCGGAGATGCTGAAGGAAGCGGCTTGCGGTCGCTTTCAAAAGCTGTGGGTCTTGCGAGCACCGACAAACTAGAAACTCCAATTCTATAAACTTTAGAGCGGAACAATGGCCTCAATAATTTACCGCAAACTTTCGGAAAATTGAATCCCTGACGCTGACATTATTTGCATTCTCACGGAGATGGGGAGCAAAGTGCAGGGAACTTCCGTGGCAGCTGCACTGCAATTCTGCGCACTAGCCGCGACTGCACGATAATGTTTTTCACCGTCTACCAATTCGAAACCGTTTTCATGGAATTCTAAGGCTACCTTTCAATGGAGAGTTGTGGCGAATTGGTTCGCCCGCGCCCTCGAATGCACGAACGGCGCCCGTCCCTAGAGGCGGCACATCTCCAGGCATGACGCAAAAGGCAGCGGGATGCGCGAAGCCCGCGGACACACCTCCGTCATGCAGGAGAAGGGCGTTGAACCAGACCAATTCCGCCTCGCGATTGGAATACCGCTGGATGCTGTCTTGGAAGCTTCCGCTCCTGGCACTGGGTGTGGCTCTCATCGCCTCGATCTGGGGGGCCATCTGGCTGCAAATCGTCACGGAACGCCGCGCGATGCTGCAATCCCTGACGCAAGAATCGACCAACCTGTCTTTGGTGTTCGAACAGAACACCGAGCGGACAGCCAGCGAGATCGATCGCATCATCCGGTATCTGCGCGCCACCTACGAGCGCAATGGCTACACCGCGGACTGGCCCGTGCTGGTGCAGGAAGAGTTCACCGCCAACCGCCGTACCGTGCAGATCGCGATCATGGATGTGAAGGGCATGATGATTACCAGCACGAAGATGCTGCATCCGGAAAAGCCGGTGGATCTCAGCGATCGCGAGCATTTCCGCGTCCACGCGAACGCAGGCGAATTCGTCGACCGTCTCTTCATCAGCCAGCCCGTACTCGGGCGCGCTTCCAACAAGTGGTCCGTCCAGTTCACCCGGCCCTACCACGACCGGGATGGTGCATTCGCGGGCGTGATCGTCGTCTCGCTCGATCCTGAATTCCTCACCCGCAATTTCGCTTCAATAAAGATTGGCGATGATGGCGGGCTTGCCATCGTCGGCGAGGACGGCATCGTGCGCGCGGGTGCGGGTTCGTTCCACAAAGATTTTGGCAAGCCTATTTCGGACGAGGCCATCGTAGGCAACAGCGACGCGATGACTGCCTCATCGTTCGTCAAGCTCATCGAAACGCCGGACGGCCCGCGGGTCACGGCTCTGCGGAAACTGAAAGACTTCCCCCTGATGGCGGTGATCGCGCGCTCGGACGCACCGCTTTATGCAACATGGGAGTCCAACCGGAAGAAGTACATCTACGGCGGTGGCAGCCTGACGTTTCTCATCATAGGCGCCTTGATGACGAGCATTATTCGCCGCCGCGCCTACGAGCGTCAGCTCAATCACCTCGCTCGCCACGATGCCCTCACGGACCTGCTCAACCGCCGCGAATTCGAAGACTGCCTGACCAAGCAGCTCGGCCAAGACGACCGGCAATTCAATGTTCACCTGATCGACCTCGATGGCTTCAAGCGAGTCAACGACACCTACGGTCATCCGGTTGGCGACGAGTTGCTGGTCGTCGTCGGTCAGCGCCTACGACAGAACCTGCGCATCGGAGACATGGTTGCGCGGCTTGGCGGCGACGAATTCGCGATCATCCAGGAGGCCGGTGACAACGGCGACAATGGTATGGTTCTGGCTGAACGGATCTGCCACATATTGGCGGTCCCCTACACCATCGACGGCAAGCGCATCGAAATCGGTGCGAGTGTCGGCATCGTGCAAAGCACCAGCGAGTTCGAAAACGAAGATCACCTCATGCGCTCTGCGGATCTGGCGCTTTATGCCTGCAAGAATGCGGGCGGGCGCACCTACAGGCTCTATAACGAGCGCATGAACGACGAGGCAAGGGAGCGCCGCGAAATCGAAGCCGGTCTGCGCGATGCCATCGCGTTGGGCCAGCTTGAAGTGCATTACCAGCCCATCTACACGATCAAGACCCTGGAAATGAATGCCGTGGAAGCGCTGATACGATGGCGGCATCCTGAAAAGGGCATGATCTCGCCTGGAGCGTTCATTCCAGTGGCGGAGCAGTCTGGCCTCATCGTGCAGATCGGCGCGTGGGTCATGGAACGGGCGTGCATGGAGATCTCAGCCCGGTCACCGACACTTGCCGTCGCTGTCAATGTCTCAGCGGTGGAGTTCCGCGACGGCGATGTTTCCTCAAGCGTCCGCAAGGCGATTGCTGCATCGGGCATCGACCCCAAGCGGCTGAAGGTGGAGATCACCGAGTCGCTGCTGATGAAAAAGGATCGCGCCACACTGGATCAACTCGATCACATGCGGAACCTCGGCATCCGCATTTCCATGGACGATTTCGGCACGGGCTATTCATCACTCAGCTACCTGCAGTCCTATCCAATCGATTGCATCAAGATCGACCAGTCGTTCGTGCGCGGTCTGGGGCAGAAGGAAAACTCGACGGCGATCATCGAGGCAATCTCGCGGCTTGCCCAGGCGATGGGGGTCACAGCCGTTGCCGAGGGTGTCGAGACGGAAGAGCAACTGGCGCTCCTTGCCGAGATCGGCTGTTCGGATGCACAGGGCTTCCTGCTCAGCAGGCCAAAGCCGATCGATGAACTAGATCTGCCGCAGCCTGCCGCAAGCGGCGAGTTGAAGGCAGCGGCTGACAAGATGCGGCGCGACCGCCCAGTATCGGCTGTCGCGTGAAAGCATCGTGGCGGGAGAGCGGGGAGGCAATGCTCAGACTGGAGTGTCGGAACCCACAGGCCGACGCTGCCGTGCGGTGCCTGGATAGCCGCGGGCCTTGTGCACGCTTTCGCGCCGATCCGCTTCTACTTCAGCTGAAAACGGTCTCGTGTGAGGCATCGTCCGGCTGGCCGGCGGCGGCACGCGTCATCGCGCCTTCAATGGAAATGGTGAAGTAGCCCTTCGACTGCCCAAGACGCCCGTGAAATACCGCTTCTCCCGAGCATTCGATGGCGACATCCTGAAAGGCCGCCGCCTCGACCTCGATCATTGTGCCGACTTCCAGCAGGGCGACATCGCGCAAGGTCATGGCTGGTCCCTCAGCCGCAGCAACCAGTTCAACGTCACTTGCCAGCACGTTATTTCTGAAGCACCGCTTCCAATCAGGGTCGGCGGGGGCCGCTTCCGGCACTTCGTGTGCGACCAATCGCGATCGCGCATCCTCCAGCATGGGAAGCGGAAGCATCACAAGGATTGTCCGGTCGCCCGGCGCAAAGGCGATCTCGACGAGCAGTACGTTTTCCCCATGTCCGGCAGGCTCCTGACCACGGATGCCCCAGCGCACCGCATCTGTCGACGTCGACATGCGGGCGTACTCACTCAACTCTATGCGGAAGGCTTCAAGTGCCGCCTGTGCCAGATGCCTCGCAATCTGGGCTTCGATCTCGGTCAGTTGCCGTGCCAATGCGGGTGGCGGTGCGGAGCCATCTCCACCGAACATCGAATCGAGCCAGCCAAAAACAAGCTCCGGCGCGAGTCCCGCTATTCCAGAGAAAGCCCAAGGCTGAACGCGGTATTCGACCGCTACCAATGCTTCGCAGCGGACAACTGCCTCCAGAGGCGTAACTTCCTGCGCGATCGCCGATGACACTTGTATGTCATGCCCAATCGCATCGCTCACCGTCTTTGCAATGCGATTGGATGCTGCATCGAGAACTGCGCGCACTGTTGGCAGTTCCGAAACCGGCTGGCGCGCATGCTCAAACATGCGCTCGATGGCTCGCCGCTTCAATGCGCTCTTTTCAGGATCAGCGCTCATCTGACGTGCCACTCCAACAGCGCGAGGAATCCTGTCAGCCCTGTGGATCGGAGCATCGTCTGCTGTTTCGCTCCTTTGAAGATATCGAACGCAACGCAAATCATCATGCGGCGCCCGCATCCTGGGGTGGCCGAAGAGAGATCATCCCCCGTTGTGACATGCTCAACGCAAGTCCGGCAATGGCTCGCTGAGCTTCCGAAACGCTGCTTGGCATGACTTTCGCCGGAGTAGATAGCTCTGCCTCCACCAATCGCCTGCTGCGGGGGGAGAGCGCGCCAAGAATGAGCTGGCCGAAGCCCTGGTCCGCGCCACGCAGGGCCATCACCAGTCGATCCGCCTGCACCTCTTCGAGAAGGCGCACACGATCCTCGCCCGGCATCGCCGCGATATCCTCGAAGCTGAAGATGTGCTCGCGAACACGCCGCGCTTCGTCCGGCTCGTTCTTTTCGAGTTCGGTGATAATCTGGGAGATCTGGACGCCTTCGAGCTGGTTGAGAATGGCGCCGAGCTGAGCGTGGCGATCCTCTCCCACGGCTTCGACTTCCTCGCCAAAGAACTCCTGCGCAAGACGCTCAGCGACCAATCGCATCGCGTCCTCGCTAATCGGTCGCAAAGTGAGAAGTCGCCGACCGAGATCTGCCGCGGCCGCGGCGTCGAGCTTCTGCATGATCGCCGAGGCCTTCGCCAGCGGAACGCGAGAGAGTATGAAGGCCCCGACCTGCGGCTGTTCCTTGGCGACGAACGTGGCCAACCTTTCGTCTGGCACTTTTTCCAGGCGGGCCCACACCCGATCATGTGCGGTGCCCTCGATCTCAGCCAAGATTTCCGATACCTGGTCGTCACTGACAACACCGGCAAGCAATTGTTGGGCTCCAGTCGTTGAGCCTTGAAGGCGTTGGCCGGTCTGGAGGCCGGCCTCCAGCTCGCCTATGAGCGCTTCGATCACTTCCGGAAGTACCATTGGCAATTCGGATGCCGTGCGAGCGAGAATGCGGATCTCGCGATCATCAAAATTTCTGACAATGCGATCAGCCAGCGGCTTGCTCATGCTGAGCAGCAGCGCTGTTACCTTCTGCGCTCCGGCCAGCTCCATGCGCCCGACGGTCGACTCATCTGAAGTGTCCAGGCTCATTTTAAAACATCTTCCCATGCACGTCCGGCCACGACGTCGCGCAGCCCGGAGGCGCGCCATCCGCAGTCATGGCTTACCGACCTTGTGTCGAGCTGACATCGCAGGATGCCAGGGCATGGCGCGGTGCAGTGCGTTGAGCTTGATCCAATACGGGTTGCAGTGTGGCACCGGTCCTGTTGTCCTTGGTGCCGGGCCGGTCTGTCCGATCTATTCTGGCCCTGGCTGGCCGGAACCGACACCGGACATCACCTGAGCTGATCGGAACTTTGCGCTAGATGCTGCGATGGATGACATACGCACCCGTGCGCAAGGCGTGCGACTGCTCGCTCTCCGCGCTGGCTTTCGGGATGCCGCGATCAATTGCCGTCGCCAAGCCGAGCGTCTTGCGCCCACCTGCATCCTGCTCTGCCTGGCTGTTGCGGTCGCCACCGCTCTCGCCGGAATAGCCACTGCCGCCTTCGGCCGCGTTATGCGGGTTGCGCGGCGTTTCTGACTGTGGCCCTTGCATGCGATCGCCAGACGACGCTGCGGCATTCGTGGAAACCGTACTGCCGCGCGCAACCGTGAGATCGTCAAGCATATAGCCCGCCTCCGCAAGGCGGCGGGTCAACGCCTCTCGTTCGTGCTCGACCTGCAATGCAGTTTCGGGCCGTTCTGCCTTTATCTCCACCCTTAGAGCGGCGGCATGCCCGATCAATGTGATGGTGACCGGACCCAGCTCGGCTGGAGAAAGAGCAAGCTGCAGGATCCGCACGGGTGCGCCGCTCAGTATCGGTGAGGCACTTTCCCGAAACCCTGCGGGGGCTACAGCCTCTGCGCCTTCAGACTTGCCCATTAAGCCGTCGACAGCCGGACCCACCGCACCAGCGATCTGGGCTGCTACTGGCCCCGCCGCAATGTCGGGTTGCTGCGCCGGTGCGGCATTTACCGGGTTCATCCGGTGATCCGCAGCATTCATCTGCGTTCTTGTCGCGACGTCCAGCGCCGACGATGTCGGTTTATGGCCGCGAGGAAGTGCTGTCGCCGCACCTGATGGGGCACTAGCGCTCAAGCGACCATCGCCCATTGGTTCGTTGCTGTCGTCGAGTTGCCAACGGGTAGGCGCAAAATGAGTTTCGCGGCGTGTCACCGTGGCCGGAACCGGGGAAACCTTTGCCTGGCTATCCAGGTTGCCGACGGCTATATCGCTCGCCTGACGTGCGCGCGCAGCTAGCTGTTCGATCGCCCGATCCCACGGCTGATCCGGCGTTGCATCCTGTACGGCCGCTGCCGCGCTTTGGGTATCAGGCAGGAAATTGTGCGCATGGTTGGGTTCAATCGCGGAGATCCCTGGCGGACTGCTGCCGTCGCGTGCCTTCTCATCGCTTGCCTGCACATCGCGCAACGCCCGCCGCACCGGCTCCAGGACATGCCCGCGGGTAGCATTACCGTCGCCAGCATCGCTACCAGTTAGTGCTCTGATCGGCGCAGCCGCATCGGCAAAACCTGTAATGGCAACACCGCCGGAGCCCTGTTGCTGCAGCCCGAGGACGGTTGCCTGTTGGTCCGACGGATGATGTACTGGCGTATCCTTCCCGTTTCCGTGTTCTGGCTGCGCGGATGATAATGGACCGTCCCTATGTGTCGAAGCATTATCTTTTGCCGCTTCGAATAGCGCCGTTTCAAAGTCGGCCGAATGTCGCTCGGATGTAATTTTCTCTCCGGCTGCGGCCGATCGCATGGCATGTGACGTTCTTGGCACTACGGTCTGATTTGCGACTGGTTCGTTCATGGGGTGGTCTTTCGCAAGAGCACGTCTAGTTCAGCCACGCGCGTTCTCATTGCAGCCATCAGCACCTCAGCAGGATCGGTTTTGGGTGTTGCCATCGTATCTTCCTGCGGCTGCGGTGCATGGGCGGTTGGCACTGATGTCGTGGGTGCGGGAAGCGACTCGTCGGCCTGCGCGTCGGGCGGCGCGGAAATATAAGCTGCCAGCGTGCCAGCAGCGGCTACCAGCTCCACAAGCGGCTCTGACGGATTGGCCTTGCGCACTTTTTCAACGGCGGCGGCAAGGCCCTTTGCGTCGATGTCCAATGCCATGGCCGCCACTCGGAACGCATCGGGCCATGCCGTTCCTTCCAATACCGCGCCCATGTCGCCTAACGCGAAGTCAGACAGCGCGGCGGCTGAAGTTGCATGTCCGGCTCTCACTTCGGCTTCGGCGAGCTGGTGCAGAAAGGCCAAGCGCACTGGAACGGGCAGTGGTGCTATGGATTTGCAAATCCAATCCACGGCACCTGATTCTGCAAGCATCGATTCTGTGGCGATAAAATCGGCAAGTAGCGTCGCGATCACGCGGAAGTAGGGTGTATTGGGAAACCGCCATAAGTAGCGTGGCAGGACACGGCGGAGCAGATGCTGATCGCCATGCCGTATGACCGACTCGACAAGCACACGGAATGCCGTTTCATGCACCAGAGTGCCGGGGGAAAGCAACCGTGCTTCGTTTGCCAGGCGAATTGCTTCTGGGGGATCGTGTTCGGCCATGAGCACAGCGCGGACTAGCGCGACATGACCAGCCAGCGACGGTGGCAGCGTGCGATAGTTCACTTTGCCGAGCAGGTCCGATGCAGCGGCCCGATAGCCTTCACCGAAGGCCAGCGCGCCATGCGCGAGAGGTTCTTCATCGGGCAGGAACAGTCCATCTTCCGCAATCCTGCGCAGCAACTGCGGGTCGCCTCCACCCAGCACATACTTGACCAAAGCCATGCGATTGAGAGCATCCTTCCAAACGCTCTGATCGAAGCCTGCTAGTTCCACGCCAACGTCGCGGACCACGTCCGCCTGCTGCGAAAGCGCTTCGGCGTCGCCCCGCGCAATGAACTCCCGAAGCCGAGCAATGCGCCGAACGGCAAAAGAGGGCTGAGGCGGTGCGCGCAGCTGCAAGGGCTCGGACTCTACCGCATGCGTGTCCGTAGATGGAGTATCGTGCGGGGCAGCGCCATGGTCTGCGCCATTGGCTGGGCGTGCAGATAGCAGGCAGGCCAAACCAAGTGCGAGCGCAAGAGCCGGAGCCGCCGCACGCAGTCGAAGAGCCATTCTCGATTTGGCGTACGCACTCATGCTGGCGGCGGCCTCAACACGATCTCGATGCGCCGGTTGACGGCTGCCTCGGGCTCGGCGGGGAGCTTCGGCTTGCGATCGGCATAGCCTTCGATGCGTTCGAAACGCTTTTCATCGACGCCAGCCTTCAGCAGCAATTCATAGGCGGCCTCGGCTCGCAACATGGACAAACGCCAGTTGTTGTTGTCCGAGAGGGCGCGATAGGGGCGGGCATCGGTGTGGCCGCGCACGATGATGTGTTCGCTGTTGGCCAAGACGACAGGAGCTACCGACCTCATCAATTCGAGCAGTTCACCTCGAGGATCGGCAGAGCCGATCGAGAACATGCCGAAGTTCGATGTATCGGTCAGACTGAGAACGACGGCGTCACCCTCGATCAAGACATCCATGCCTGGACCGCCATTGACACCGAGTTTGCCGATTGCCGCCTCGGCACCTTCCTTAACCTTCTCGCGAAGGGCTGCGAGCCTTGTCTTCGCTTCAGCCTTTGCGTGCCCTGCCGCGTTCTCTTGCCCCTCATGCTGCGCCACATCATGCATCGAGGCACGCTCTGGAAAATCGGCAGGCGCTGTCGATTCGGCAGGCGCGGCTTGTTGTGCTTTTGGCGGCTGCCGAGATCCGATGCTGACGTCCTGGGGCGGTTCCAGGTCCTTTGCCTCGAGCGCTGCCTGCCTGTGGGCATCAGCGGCAGCCATCTCCTGGACTTTATCTTTGAGCGGCTTGGACCATGTGCCGCTCCCGCCTCGATCTTCCATTCCTGCAGAGGCCTTCGCTCCCTGCTCCTGCACGAGTGAACCCGGCGCCAGCGGATTGAACGGATCGCGGAAAGCCTTGCCGCGCAATTCCGCTGCGGCTGCGTTTGCATCGTGCTCCTCGCGTCTCACTGCTGGTGAGGCCCGGTCGAAATTCAGCGTAAGGCGCCTGGAGTGCTCTTGCGCCCCGTCCTTGCCGTCACTTGCATTCGCGTCCTTGGCAGACTTGCTCGGATCGCAGCTTTCCGAATTGCTCTCGCCCTTGCCGCCACCGCCTGGGTTCGCCTGGGTGCGAGACTGGTTCGTCATATCGCGCAGCCCCTTCTTGACTGCCACGTTGTCGGTCAGACGAAGGGGATTGAAGTAGCTTGCGACGCTCGCCTTGACCTCGGTGTTGGCCGCATTGATGAGCCACATGACGAGGAAGAAGGCCATCATCGCGGTCATGAAATCGGCGTAAGCGATCTTCCACACGCCGCCGTGATGGCATTCGTCCTCACCGCCACTCTTGCGTCGAACGACGATGATTTCTTCGGCCGGCGCATCGTGTTTGGCACTCATGAGCCACACGCCTCCTCAATCCGCGATAGCCATTCAGACAGGCGCGTTCTTATGACCGCGTCACCTAAGGCAACGGTGATTTCGGATGCATCCGTCGGATGGCAGCGGATCTGTTGGATTGAGGGCGCCTCGCCCGCACCAAGGCGTGCCTGGATGCCGTCGTGGACCACTTCGATGAAGCGCGGGTCGCCCCAGATGTCGATCAGGGTGCTGCCGGGCGTCTCCAGGAGGCGGCTGACCTCGTCGACAAGATCGAGAATGGCCGACTCCACCAATGAGCGACGGAGGATCGGAAGCAATGTGCTTGCGATTTCCGAGGCCAAGCGCATCTGAATCTGCTCCAGCCCATCCTGCAACCGCCCAACGAGCCTGTCGGCCAGCTCTCCCGTGAGGCGCGATCGCTCGTCCTCAAGACGCATATCGAAATCCGCCGTTAGCTCGGCTACGCGGGTTTCCGCGATCGTGCGTTCGGACATTTCGGCATCGGCGTAGCCCTGCGCATAGGCTTCCTGCACGCGCAAGGCCACGGTGTCTGGCAAACGACTGGTGGCGACCTGGCGCGGCTTCAGCCCCAGCAGCGGCTTTGGTGCGGGGGCAGCGTCGCTCTCGAACTCCTCCAGAATATGGAAAGCAGGTAAACCCGTCATGCTTCAACCGCCTCCTCCATCCATGCCTTCATAACGCGCGCGACTTGTTCGTCATTGGCCTCGACGATGGCCGTCAGGCGATCACGGATTTCATCGGCGTGGTGGCCTCGCGAGGTCTTTGCAGGTTTCAAATGCGATGAGGTAGTCTCAACATTCGATCCGTTTTCCGGAGCGGGCAGACCGAGGCCCTGCTGCGATTCGATCTCAGCGCTCTTGGATGTTGCGTGTTCGAGCGCTTGCTGCTGGGCAACGAGACGTGTCACCGGACGCATGCCAAGCCAAACGACGATGAAGACGATGGCCAACATCGCAACAGCATTGATGCCGGTTCCAAGATTCATCATCAGATAGTCCATGATGCCTGGACCTGATACCGGTTCGATACTGCGACCGTCGTTAGGAAAATCAACCGCCGATATCTCGATGCGATCGACTGCATCGCCGCCGCTGGACTCCAGGCGCGCGCCCGTCGCAGCAGCTATAAGTCGCTTCAAATCCTCCAGTCTCTTTGCAATGTCCTCGCTGGTCGCCTTCTCGCCCAACTGACGCATCAGGTGCTTGTGGTTCACCACAGTGGCAATCGCGAGAGCCTGCATACGATAGCCTTCCCGCTCGGTCTGGACCGTCTTCGTATTCAGCTCGTAATTGACGAGTTCCTCGCGCCGGTCTTCGCGCTGCCGGCGTTTGTCGCCGTCGGTCTGACCCGGATCGGTGCTCGGCAGATTGGCCTCCGCCCCGACGCTGGTCTTCGCGCTGCCGTCTTCGCTAGAGCCTGACTGCTTGACGATCTTGACGGAGCGCTCAACGCGCGATTTGGGATCATAGACCGTCTCACGCGTCTGCTGGCGATCAACATCCAGCCGGACCGTGACGGACACCTGGAAATTGCCCTGCCCCAGAGCGGTGGCGAGCGTGCGGTTGGCACGCTCTTCAAGCTCACTCGCCATCGAGCGTTCCATTTCGGCGAGTTTGAGATTGCCCAGGTTGCGCTCGTCTCCACCCGCAGCCAGGACACGTCCATCCGTGCTGGTGACGCTCACTTGTTCTGTCTTCATGCCTGGCACGGCCGCCGCCACGATGTAACGCACGGCCTGTGCCGATGACGGTTGCCAACGCTCGTCAAGTCGCAGCAGTACCGATCCCGATGGATCGCGTTTGTCGCGCCGGAAGGAGCCTGGGTCCTGCAGAACGAGATGGACACGCGCCGCGGTCACTCCGTCGAGCGCCTGGATGGTGCGAGCGATCTCACCTTCCAGCGCCCTGACCCGTGTGATCTCCTGCATGAACGATGTCAGGCCAATCGATCCCATCTGGTCGAACAGCTCGTAACCTGCGCGGGAGGAAGCCGGCAGGCCGCGTTGAGCCAAGAGTGTGCGGGCGCGCAATGTCTGCCCGAACGGCACGAGCACGGCTGATCTTTGCTCATTCACATCGAAACTCACACCGGCTTCAGACAGCGCAGATGATATGCTTGCAACGTCCTGTGCGTTGAGACCGGTATATATGGGCTGCATGGCCGGGCGGCCGAGGTAGTATGCAGCGAAGCCCACCGCCGCCATGACGAAGAGGCCGACGAGGCCAAGCGCTGCAAGTCTGTTGGGACCCAACCGGGCGAAGCTTTGCAAGAGCTGGGACAATTGCTGACTTGTGGGCATGCGATGCTGAGCGCTCGATTGGCGTTGAAACCAAATCGAAAATCCGCGAACAAGCTTGCGCGAGGGTGACGCACGCGGCAGGCGTCAACCTAATCGCTAGCGCAGCGTGGCGCGGACCGCGAAGGCCGGTACGGCATCAGTTGCAGCGACGCCGAAAAGAGTGTGAAGCCCGAACGACAACGGCGGCGCGAGATATCGCCTCGCACCGCTTGTGATTTCTTGCACTCTCTATCGCGCGGCAATTGTCGTCACATTGCGATCGCCTACCGCCTGCTCGCCTGGATCTAGCCCTTGAACAGAGAGAGAATATTCTGGCTCGCCGAATTGGCGATCGACAAAGACTGGATACCAAGCTGCTGCTGGACCTGGAGGGCCTGCAGCCGCGTTGACTCGGCGTTCATGTCAGCATCTACCAGCGTAGAAACACCGCGATCAATCGCGTCCATAAGACTCGATACGAAGTCACTCTGGATCGAAATGCGCTTCTTGGCAGACCCGAGATTCGTTGCCGCCGTCGTCATCTCCTCGAGCGCGGCGTCGACTGCCTGGATGGAATCGTCAATATCTGCATCCGTTACCGTCGCCGCCGAGACATCGATCTCAGCCGGCGCCACCGTCGAGTTCGAGGTATCGAAGTTGGCAATCACAATTGTTCCAGCCGCATCGATCGAACCGCGCGCTACGCTAGCGGTGTCGGCGTCAGCAATGGAAAGTCGGGCGGAGCCCAGAATGCCAAGAGCATCCGCCGTTGCTGATCCGCTGTCTGCCACGCCGCCAGCACCGTCCGTGTTGGCATTGAATAGAAACGATAGTGAAATGTCGATCGAGATGGTGCTGACGCCAACCTGGGCTCCATTCACCCCTTGAGATCTGCTGAACGACGATACGACCGTTTCGGTGGCGCTGTAGCTTGCCGAACCGGTATCGACCGACAACCAATTCTCGCCAACAAACGATGCAGAAGACGCAATCGATCGCAGCTGGTTCTGCAGCTCGTCGATCTCCGTCTGGATCTTGCCGCGGTCGACGCCCGGCTCGCGTGCAGCAACCAGCTTTGCCTTGATTTCGGTTACGACGTCGATCGAGCTGTTCATCGCCGTGTAGGCCACGTCGATCGTGGCAGCGCCCAGACCAAGTGCATCCGCAACCGCCGAAAGGGACTTGTTGTCCGACCGCATGGAAGTCGCCATAGCCCAATAGGCCGCGTTGTCCTCCGCAGTGCCGACGCGAAAGCCGGTCGAGATGCGCTCCTGCGTCTTGAGCATGGACTTGTTGGTTTTGTTGAGGCTCTCAAGCGCCGTAAGTGCCGCAAAATTCGTATTGATGCTGTTCATGGTGCATGCCCCTCGTGCGTATGAATTTCAGGCGGGGACATACCGGATTGGCCGGCACGCCGGATCGTGCTTCATGCTATCGAACCGCTGCGCTGAGCGCCCAGTGCGAATCCGGCGTTGGGGTTGGCTGTTGCGGGAGTGACATCGGGCAGCTCAATGCAGCTGCCCACACACGCCCTCAGACCACACTCATCAGCTATATGGTGATTCATTGAATAACCCAGCATCGAAGTCGCGTCCGGACAGGAGTTAATTCATCGCGATACCGGCATGCCACACTCCGGCGAGCGGCATGGCTACATGAAGCAATTGGGTCCGGCGAAAAAAGAGAGCGGCCCGGATGACATCCGGGCCGCTCGATTTCGTAGATTTCCGCGTTCCCAATATTAGCGGAACAGCGACAGGATGTTCTGGCTCGACGAGTTGGCGATGGAAAGCGACTGGATGCCAAGCTGCTGCTGGACCTGGAGGGCCTGCAGACGTGTTGACTCGGCGTTCATGTCAGCATCGACCAGAGCCGACACACCGCGGTCAATCGCGCTCATCAGGCTCGACACGAAGTCGCTCTGAATGTCGATGCGCTTCTTGGACGAACCCAGGTTGGTCGCTGCCGTGGTCATTTCCGAAATCGCGGCATCGACAGCCTGGATGTAGTCGTCGATATCGGAATCGGAAGCCGACGAAATATCGATTTCTGCAGGCGCTACAGTGGCGTTTGACGTATCGAAGTTGGCAATCACGATCGTGCCTGCCGCATCGATGGAGCCGCGCGCGACTGTGGCCGTGTCGGCATCAGTAATGCTGAGGCGTGCCGAGCCCAGAATGCCAAGGGCGTCTGCTGTTGCCGATCCGCTGTCGGCAACGCCGCCTGCGCCATCGGTGTTGGCATTGAACAGGAACGACCCTGCGACGTCGATGGAAAGGGTTCCCACCGTGACCTGGCTGCCGTTGACGCCCTGCGAACGGCCAAACGATGAAACCACCGTCTCGGTGGCGCTGTAGCTTGTGCCACCCGTATCGACAGACAGCCAGTTCTCACCGGCAAACGAGGCCGCCGATGCGATCGAACGCAGCTGGTTCTGCAGTTCGTCGATCTCGGTCTGCACCTTGGCGCGATCAACACCCGGTTCGCGGGCGGCAACAAGCTTGGCCTTGATCTCGGTTACAACGTCGATCGAGCTGTTCATTGCAGTGTAGGCAACGTCGATCGTCGCGGCACCCAGACCCAGTGCATCCGAGACCGCCGAGAGTGACTTGTTGTCGGAACGCATGGTCGTCGCCATGGACCAATAGGCCGCATTGTCCTCGGCAGAAGCGACGCGGAAGCCGGTCGAGATGCGCGATTGCGTCTCGAGCATCGACTTGTTGGTGCGGTTGAGGCTTTCGAGCGCAGTAAGAGCGGCGAAATTGGTATTGATGCTATTCATTGTGTATGCCCCTTGGGAAGCAACGGATTACTTTCGGGACATACCGGATCGGCCGGTATAACGGATTGGCGTCATGCCCTCGGGCGCTGCCCAAGTCCGCTATGCGAGGGCAAATCTATCTTCAAACCCCTAATCACATATTAATTCCGACTGCCGCAGCGATGCGTACCGCCTGCAAAAGGCCGCTGGCGCAAGCTCTGCTGCGTGCTATCCGATTTTTCCGTTCTTCAGCCGAACGAACGGATCAATCCGCCAATCATCAGATTCCAGCCGTCGATCAGGACGAAAAAGAGAATCTTGAATGGGAGTGATATGGCCGTGGGCGGCAGCATCATCATGCCCATCGACATCACGATGGTCGCGACGATGAGGTCGATGACGAGGAACGGCAAAACGATCAGGAACCCGATTTCGAAGCCGCGCCGCAGTTCCGACACCATGAACGCCGGAACGAGCACTCTCATGTCGACGACAGAGGGCTGCGGCTCAGCCGCATCCGACTTGCGCCGCAGAACCTCGATGAACACCTGCATATCCTTTTCGCGGACGTTCGCCTGCATGAACTCCCGCAACGGCTGCGTGATCCTCTGGTAGGCTTCCTTCTCGTCGATCTTGTTGTCCACCAGCGGCTGCACACCTTCTCCCCAAATGCGGTCGAATGTCGGGCCCATGACGAAGAACGTCATGAAGAGGGCAAGACTGATAAGGACGATGTTGGATGGCGTCGACGGCAGCCCGAGACCTGAACGCAGAAACGACAAGGCGATTATGAAGCGCGTGAAGCAGGTCACCGTCACGAGGATTCCCGGTGCGATGGAAAGCACCGTCATGAGGGCCACCAGCTGTATGATGCGGCCGCTCGCCGTGCCCGATCCTTCTGGGATGAGATCGCGCAGGGCCGGCACCTGGGCATGCGCCTCGCCAGATGCAAGTGCAAGTGCGAGCGTAAGCATGGCAGCCAAGAGAGTTGTATTTCTCATTCGATCATGATCGCCTTGAGGACAACTTCGCGCGCCAGCTTTCCAGCGCGCAGCTGCACGATTTCATTGAGGTCTTCACGCACAAACTCCAAGCCCGCGGTGGTATCGAGCTGCTCCGTGGAGAGCCCCTTCAAATAGAGGGCAAAGTCCTGACCGATGACGGCCGTCAGGGCAGCCCTATTGGTATCATCATCGCCTTCGAACACGATTGCGGCGTCAAGTCGAAGCGTCGTGCGGTCCACGCCGGTCAGCGTCACATAGATCGGGTCGAGTGTGGAGATGAGGGTTCTGCCCGGCGGCGATCCGCTGGAACCTTTGGCAGAGTTTTTCGTATCGTGTGCAGCACCCTTCGTATCGGCGTGCGCGGCAGTCTGTTCAGACGCCGCCGGCGGGCTGCGTGAGATATCGTTCATGACCAACATCGAAAAGGCGGTACCACCGCCAACGCCGATCAGCGCGACGAGCAAAAGCGCCACCATGAAAGCGCCGCCGCCACTCCTCTTGTTGCCACCATCGTTATCGGCCACGATACGTTTTTCCTCGATCCGGTTCAGAATGGAGCAGCCCGATCGGTCAACTGTTGCAACCAGCCCGGTTGCTGGACCTCCATGATGCGGCCGCGGCCGCCATACGACATGCGCGCCTCGGCGATACGGTCATATGAAATGGTGTTGTCAGCACCTATGTCGGCGATGTTGACGATGCCCGAAAACGTCAGAACGCGCAGTTCGTAGTTCACGCGCACCTCTTGTGTTCCCTCGATTACAAGATTGCCGTTCGGCAGCACGCCAGTCACGACCGCAGCGATCCTGAGGTCGATGCTCTCGGATCGTGCGATGGCTCCCTTGCCGTCCGTCGACGTGTTGGCGTTGACCGAAGCATCGGCCTTTGCCGATCCCTCGGACGTCAGACCCGGCAGCGCAATCGCATGGCTGAGGTCCAGTCCGAGGCCAGATGCAGCATCGCGCGAGCGCTTCGAACTATTGTCGAGCGAGGCCTTGTCCTTGATCTTTATGGTCACGGTCATGATGTCGCCCGGGCGGCGCGCGCGGCGGTCCCTGAATAGATCGGCGCCGCGATCACGCCATAGGGAACCTGTTTCGCGCACCTCGCGATTGCTCCGAAGCTCGCTGCCGGCTGGGATCCATCCCGCATTCTTCAAGCTTTCATTGTCGAGATCCGGCGCGGTTCGCGCGATCTGCGGCGGGCGCAGACCAGAGCCAACCGGACTTAGCGCCGGTTCGCGCCAAATCTCGCGCGGGTGAGAACCGCACCCCGTTATCATGACTCCAACGACCGCGACGGTAATCGTCGCAGCAATCATTCTGTCGTGACCGCGACGTTGGTGCCTGGTACTTGATTTGTCTGGGCCGATCATGAACGACCATCCTGGAGTGGGGCGGCACCACCGCCCCCCTTTGCTGCCGCAGTGCCTGCTTCAGTCTGGTCATCTTCGCGGCGCGCGGCAGCGGAAAGTATCGTCACCAGCCGCGCTGCAGTGTCGGGCGGCATGTCGTTGAGAATGGCGCTTGCGGCGCGGGCTTCCAGCCGGCTCAGAATCGCCGCTGCGGTCGTCTCGTCCATTTTCGTGAGCTGTGCCGAGGCCGACTCGGGCCGCATTACCGCGTAAATGCCAACGAGCTGCGCGCTGACGCTGTTGGAGAACTCCTCGCGCCGCCCAAACCATTCTTTCAGCTCCGCCACGCGGCGATCGATCTTGACCAAGCGGTCATCAAGTTCCTTCTTGAGGGAGTCGATCTGGCGCAACTGCACCGCGTGGCGCGCCTCCCGTGCCGCATCGCGAATGGCGCGGCAATAATCCTGCGCCAGACTTGGGCGTTCTCTCCCGGTGGCCGTTTGGGTGCCTTTCTGGGCTGCGGGATGACGTGCTGCGGTGTGGTCAATGCTGCGTGTGCCGGGCTTTGGCACTTGGTGTTTGGCTTCTTGCGCTACAGCCGTCATGGCCAGGGCATTGCAAAGAATTACCAGCAGCACCGTCGCGCGCATTCGACTGCCGGCGCGCGGTCCGGTCCAGCCGGGGGTCGACGGGCTTTTCATTTTGGCAAGCGATCCGTTTCGAGTCGCAACGCAATGCATGGACGCCTGTCCTTTCTATTGCACGACCAGATCGGCCTGCAGTGCACCTGCAGACTTAATCGCTTGCAGGATGGCGATGATGCCCGGCGGCTTCAGCCCCATCTGATTGAGCCCGGAGACGAGGGTCTGCAAATCGACCCCTTCGACCAAGGCAAAGCTACCGGTGTCCTGGCCCGCACTGACGGTGGTCTCGTTTGTCACAACGGTTTTGCCCTTGGAGAATGGTTGTGCCTGGCTGACGCTTGGCGTCTCTGTGATACGCACCGTGAGATTTCCATGGGTGACGGCGACGCGGCTCACCTTGACGTGACGATTGATGACTATGGTGCCCGTTCTTTCATCAACGATGACACGGGCGGGGGCATCGACATTGACGTCTAAAACGCCGATCTCGGCGAGGAAGCGGGATGCGCTCAGTCCGGATGGAATCTCCACGGCAACCGCGCTTGGTCCGCTCTCGCGCGCGAGCCGCCGCTTGAAATGTGTGCCGCCGTACCGGTTGATCGCATCGACGATCGCCATCGCCGTTGTGAAGTCCGGATTCTTGAGGTCAAGATAGAGGTCGCGCGTGCCGCGCGGAATTCCTGGTCCGTCTCGTTCCACAAGCGCGCCGCTGGGAATCCGCCCCGCCGTCGGCACGCCGTGGGTGAGCACCTCGTTCTGCCCCTTGGCCTCGAAACCGGAGATCGTTACGGAGCCTTGTGCTACGGCATAGATTTCGGTGTCGGGTGCCTGCAGCGGTGTCATCAGAAGCGTCCCGCCAGCAAGCGATGTCGCGTCTCCAAGCGAGGTGACGTTGATATCGATGCGGTTGCCACCCACGGCAAAAGGTGGCAGCTCGGCTGTGACCATGACCGCTGCAATGTTGCGCGTGCGAGCACCAAGACCACGGATGTTGACGCCTAGGCGATCAAGCATCGAGTTGACCGACTGCTCGGTGAAGGGTGCATTGCGCAGGCTGTCGCCTGTCCCCTTGAGGCCGGTGACGAGGCCGTATCCGACCAGTTGATTGGCGCGCATACCCCTCACGGCGGTGATGTCCTTGATGCGCGCCATTGCAACTCCGTCGGCTATTGCCGGGGCTACGGCGGAATATGGCAAAGCGGCGATTAGCAGGGCGGCCAGAAGTGTGCATGCGGGTCTCACGACGCTCAACTCCCGCCAATGCGCACCGCGCCGTCCGCCTGCACTTCACCGCGCACCACGATGCCGGTGTCGAGATTGCGAACATCGACAAAACTGCCGACGACGCCGGGCTGAAGCGCCTGCCCCGCGCTGGTGATCGAGAGCGCCCCTGACCCGAACCGCAGCATCACGCGCGCGCCCTCCTTGAACACATGGGGCTCGCGAACGGCATTGAGCGGTATGGCCTTGCCTGCCGGCAGAACACGCGCGGCGACCTTGCCGACCAATCCATCCATTGATCCAAAATATGACCGTGTCAGCACGCGACGGTTACGCACCGCCCGCTCGACCAGCAATTCCGCCGTGATCTCATCGCCGGGATAAATCGTCACGACCGCTACTGGTATTTCGATGCGATCGTCCTGTGCGCGGGCCGCAGTGGGCATCATTACTGCGGCTACCAGCATCCCAAGGATCAGCTTTAGTGCACGCATCATTTCATATCCTCGCGGACGAGTGCTCTTCTTTATCCGTCTGGCCGGCGTCACAACCTGGCGAAGCTGTTACCTGATGCCCTTCGAGACAATTCCCATCATCTCGTCGCTGGCTTGTATGATCTTGGAGTTCATCTCATAGGCACGCTGCGCGGAGATGAGTTCGGTGATCTCCTTGACCGGATCGACGTTGGACGCTTCCAGGTAGCCCTGCTTGATTGTTCCAAGCCCATTCTCCCCGGCAATTCCAGCAGTGGCCGGGCCCGAAGCCGCCGTCTCGCGGTAGAGATTGTCGCCCAGCGGATCGAGCCCCACTTCGTTGACAAAGCTCGCGACGGTAAGCTGACCAAGAAGTCGTGGCTCGGTTTCCCCGCGCACGGTGCCGAAGACCTGACCCGAGTTGTTGACCGCCAGCGTCTCGACCTCTGCCGGCACGACAATCGTCGGCTGCACGAGGTATCCCTCGGCGGTCACGATCTGGCCGGTGGCGTTCTTGTTGAAAGCGGCTGCGCGCGTATAGAGCGTCTCGCCGTCCGGACCAGTGACCTGGAAATAGCCGCGTCCCGTCAAGGCGAGGTCAAGCGTGTTTCCCGTCTGTGTGAGCGCGCCCTGCTCGTGCAGATTCCGGATTGCTGCCGCGCGAACGCCGAGCCCTAACCGCGCACCTTCGGGTACGACTTCGGCGCCTACAGCCGCGGGGGCGCCTGCCTCGCGTTCCACCTGGTAAAGGAGATCGACGAATTCGGCGCGAGCGCGCTTGAAGCCCGTCGTGTTGATGTTGGCGACGTTGTTGGCAATGACTTCGACATTGAGTTGCTGGGCTGTCATGCCCGTTGCAGCAATCGATAACGCGCGCATGAGGTTCTCCCGTTCCTGGCGTCAGATCGCCATCCGGCTGATCTCGAGGTATGCCGACACGATCTTGTCCCTGACAGCGATTGCCGCCTGAAGCGACTGCTCCGCCGACATGACCGTTTCAACGACGTCCTGCATGGATGCGGTGCCCTTGATACCCGACACTGAAACCTGCTCCGCACTCCTCAACGTCTGCGCGAGACTGGATACCGCCTCGCCGATCAGGCTTGCGAAGTCTGCTGCGCCTGTCTCAGACGCGGGCACCGCCGGGTTGTTCGCCGCTCCTGGCGTCGCGGGCGCTGCGCCAGGAGGGCGTGTTGGCAGGCTGGATATTGGATCTAGCATCACTTGCCTTTCAGAAGATCGATCAGGTCCGCGATCATCTCGCGAGCCTGGCGGACAACCTGCAGATTGGCTTCGTAGGAGCGATGGGACTCACGCATATCCGTCAGTTCGACCAGCGGATTGACATTCGGCATCTTGACATAGCCCGTCTCGTCTGCGGCCGGATTGCTCGGATCAAGTTCGGTTGGGAAAGGCGCCTTGTCGTGTGAAATGTTGCTGATGCGCACGAGCGATGCCCCACTTAACCGGTCGAGTTCTTCGGAAAACGTGATCGTCTTACGCTGGTAGGGATCGCCGCCTGCCGCCGACGCGGTAGCGCTGGCGTTGGCAATGTTCTCCGACACGATGCGCATGCGTGTCGATTGCGCGTGCAGCCCGGATCCCGCAGACAGAATTGCTGCCTTGAGGTCGTCGATCATGGCTACCCCTTCGCGCTTTGAAGCAGCATGCGATGAAAGGCGCTGACGATGCCGCCGACCATGGAATGCTGCGAACGAACATCGCCCAGTTGCATGAGTTCCATTTCGAGATTGACCGTATTGCCCGAGTGCTTGCCGGCATTTTCCGCGCGCGGCAGCAGATCGAAATTCCGATCGGCCGGGCCATCCGGCGAGATATGACCGGTCACCGTTCTGTTGGGGCGCAGGGCTGCTGCATCCATGGCACTTTCGAACGGTGCAACGTCGCGCGCCCTGAACCCTGGCGTATCGGCATTGGCAATGTTGGTTGAAATCGCGGCGCTTCGTGCCGCCAGCCAGCGGTTCCGCTCCGAGGCGATCGAGAACAGTGCCAGATCTTGCATAATTTCCCCCACGTCCGATCCTGAAGTAGCGCGCTTGACTTGCCCGAGGCTGTTGTCAGCCGTGACAGCTGACGCTATGGCCTCCGCGCGGCTTGCAAGGCGCGGTCCAGGCAGGCTTCCTCGGCGGTCGTGCAGTGGCCATCTTTCTCAAAGCGCATGTAATCGATCTTTACCGGTCCCTCGACATCACTGCCGAGACTCAACCTGTAGAACACGTCGACGCCGCCGAAGTGGAACTCCATGGCCAGCTCGATAGATGGTGGTGTCTGCCAATCGGCCCGCACCTCCGCACGCTGGCCGAATTGCATGGTGCGTGGCTTGAACAAGAGCTCGCAGTCCGCATCGATCAGGCATTCAAGCGTCTTCAGCCGTTCCATGCGCACGAATGCTATGAGGTTGGCGACATCATGGTCGCGGATTTCCTGCACGAGATCGGCCACCGCGTCTGCGATCACCTTTTCAAACCGCGAAATGGATGCGTGCAGCGTGCGTTGCATTATGATATCCGGGTCTCGCCTGCAGCGACCGCCGGCGCTCGCGACATCAGGTGCAGTATGATCTCGGCAACGGCCTTGTAGAACTCAGTGGGGATCGGTCGATCGGGCGCGACAACATCATAAAGGGATCGCGCCAGGGCGCGATCCGCGACGACGGGAATGCCGTGCAATTCTGCTATCTCGCGGATCTTCAGCGCGATGTGATCCAAGCCCTTGGCGACGACCACCGGGGCTATCTGTTCACCCTTCACATAGCGAAGAGCTACTGCATAATGGGTTGGGTTGGCGATCACCACGGTTGCCTTCGGCACTGCCGCCAGCATCCGCCGTCTCGCCCGATCGCGCGCCAGCGAGCGTTGCCGGGCCTTCACCAAGGGGTCGCCTTCCGCCTGCTTGTGCTCGTCCTTCACCTCCTGCTTGCTCATGCGCAGGTCACGATGCCACTTGAAACGGCTCCACAGCAGGTCGGCTCCCACGAGCACCGATAGAAAGACGGCGACGGTGAGGAACAGCTCGCTCGTCTTGCCAACAAGAAATGCTGGAATATCTCCAGGTCCGATAAGGATGGAGTTGAGGATACCGTAGCGAAAATTATGGAAATAGATGGATACGATTGTACCCAGCAATACGAGCTTGAGGATCGCCTTTGTCACCTCGATGCGCGCATGCGCCCCGAAGATGCGCTGAAGTCCCTTCAAGATCGATAGCCGCGATTTGTCCGGTTTGATCCGATCCAGCGCGATCCTTGGCGTATTCTGTAACGCCGAGCCGGCAAATCCCGCTGCCATCAAGACCAGCAACGGCGGCAGGATGCCAGCGCCGACCACAAGGCCGGCATCCAACATAACGCGCGTGGCATCCTCCGCTGTCGCGAGACTGAATTCGTTTGGCCGATCAATGAAGGTTGCGAGCGTGGCGATCGGCGCCCCTGTAATTGTCTCACTGCCGAGCTTCAGCGCTGCGACAATCCCAACAATGGAAGCAAAGGAGATTGTCTCGCGCGAACTGGGGGTATTGCCCTTGCGAAGCGCTTCCTCGATACGCCGTGGCGTCGCCTCCTCCGTCTTGGTGTCCTTGTCGGCTTCTTCTGCCATCAGCCAGCGCCGTCGCAATGGTGTTGTGTGTTGAAGACTCCGCGCCGATCCCACCGATCGGTGCGTGCACCCTGGTCGGCGTCACCGACGCCCGCCGATCGTGACCAGTTCCATGCCGGGCGATATGCTTGCGGTTTGGCCACTACCTTGCAGAGCTGAAATGCGATGGCGCGCTGGCCTATGTGTCGCCGGGCACGACGACTTCGCGAACTGTGACGGCAAATCGCGATCCGTCTTCGTCCAGCACGACGACTTCACCGCGTGCGATCAGGCGATCGTTGACGACGATATCGACCATGTCGCCGACCTTGCGGTCGAGTGGAATGATGGAGCCGCGACTCAAGGCCAAAAGCTTGGACAACGGCATCTTATTGACGCCGAGGACGATACGCACCGCAACGGGGATTCGCATGACTGCGTCGTGTCCGCCGGGCAATCTTTCCGTCACGGCGCGGGAGCGCTCCGCCGATGCAGCTGCTGCAGCACGATGCTCCTGTATCATTGCAGATACCTCGTCTTCCAGATCGCCCGCGCCCCCAATGCCCATCGCCTCGTATTCCCCTTGATTGCAATCCTTGCGGGCCGGTACGGCCTGCCCGTTGGTCCGCGCAAGCCCTGGTGGTCATGCGGCCTGCTTTGCAGATTCAGCTCCGGCTGCACCTGTTGCCAGAGTCTGCTGTTCCAGTTCATCGACCGACGGGCGCTCGGAAGATGAGATCGCCTTGCGTCCATGTTCGACGGCGATCTGCGGCATCGCTCCATTCATCAACGCCAGGAGCGTCTGCTTGACGACGATGAACTTGCGCATCTTCTTTTCGCGCACAATCTTGATCTGCGTCGCGATTGGCGAGAACACAGCATACGAAAAGAAGATACCAGCGAACGTGCCGACAAGCGCGGCGCCAATTAGATGCCCTAGAACCTCGGGCGACTGATCGAGCGCGCCCATGGCCTTGATGACACCCAGCACGGCAGCCACGATGCCGAGAGCGGGCAGGCCCTCTGAAACCGCAACAACCGCGTGATAGGCCTTCAGTTTGTCACCGCGAAGCGTCTGGATTTCCTCATCCATCAGCGCCTCGATTTCGTGCGTGCGCGCACTGCCCATCAGGATCAGGCGCATGTAGTCGGTGATGAACGTCACCAGTTTTTCGTTGGCCAGGACTTTCGGAAATGCCTGGAAGATCGCCGACTCGCCCGGCGAATCAATGTGGGCCTCCACCTCGCTACGCGACTTTGTTTTTAGTTCCCGCATCAAGACGAACAGGCAGCCCAGCACTTCGAGATAGTCCGCCTTCTTGGGCGCAGCATTGGTCGCCGCTTCCTTGAACGCCACACCGACATCCTTGATGACCTTTACGGGGTTGGCGACGATGAACGTGCCGAGCGAAGCTCCCAGAATGATGATGTACTCGAAGGGTTGCCAGATAACCTCGATGTGTCCCCCCATGGCCGCAAACCCGCCGAGCATGCAGGCAAGCGTGACGACAAGGCCAATGATGATGGTCATAGCGCGGCGATCTCTGCTCTTGCCTCGGGGACAACGACTGGAAACAACATCGGCGCTCATGCTTGCGTAAGCCTTGACTTGCCGCGCGGCGTGCGGGCTCCAGTCTCGTGCAAGGTGGTGGTGGCAGAGCTTGCAAACGGTCTCATCCCTTACCGCTCCAGCCCGAGGACTGCATGTTCAGCACACCAGTCGGCTACCGATTGATCGCCTCCGACATCAGCGCGGCCCTTGACCGCACCGCGGCGAAGCCCGAAGTGACGCGTGAGAGCGAATATTATCTTTCGAAAATCGGCGACTTCGATTCGATCGAGCAATTCATGGCCGACGATCGGATCTACCAATTCGCAATGCGCGCGCATGGCCTTGACGACATGATCTATGCGAAAGCCTTCATGCGTAAGGTCCTGAGCGAGGGCATTGACGCGACAGGCAGCTTTGCGAATTCACTTGCAGACGCCCGCTTTCGCGATTTCGCGGAGACCTTCAATTTTGCCCGCTACGGCTCGACCGCGACGACGTTCACTAGGACCCAGCGGGGGACCGTGGACAATTATGTCCGCCAAGCTCTGGAAGTCGAACAGGGCGACGACAACGAGGGCATCCGGCTTGCGCTCTATTTCGAGCGCAAGGCGCCGGCGATCTCCAGCGCCTACTCGCTGCTGGCAGATCGGGCGCTCCTGAAAGTAACGCAGGTTGCCTTGGGCATGGCGGAGAGCACGGGCGCACTCGACATCGACCGGCAAGCCGAGTTGATTGCGGACAAGCTCGACCTTGCCGACCTCAAAGATCCCGAGAAGCTGGACAAGCTTCTGACACGGTTCACCGCACTGTGGGAGATCGACAATCCCTCGTCAGTGACTGCGCAGTCGTCGACGGACCTGCTTTTCGGTGGGATTGGCGGTGGTTTCGATGCCGATCTGCTCACCAGCATACAGAACTACAAAGCGGGACGCTGAACAGATGGATTCCACGTTCTACATCTCGCTGTCAGGTCAGCTCGCGTTGCAACGGCGACTCGATACCATCGCCAACAACGTGGCGAACAGCTCCACGGCGGGTTTCAGGGCGGAGAACGTCACGTTTGACAGCGTCATTTCCAACGCATCCTCCGCCCCGGTTGCTTATGCGGGCACGCCCGAAGGCTCGTTTGCGCTCAATTCGGGTGCGATCACCTCAACCAGCAACCCGCTTGATGTCGCGGTTCGCGGCGATGCATTTCTTGCGGTTTCCACGAGCGCCGGTACGGTCTACACGCGCGATGGCCGCATGCGGCTGTCCACCGCTGGCGATCTTGAAACAATTTCCGGCCAACCGTTCCTGGATGCCGGCGGTGCGCCGATCCAGATCAATCCAGGCAACGGTACCATCTCGATCAGCAGCAAGGGTGAGATCTCGCAAGACGGCAAGCGGGTCGCAACGCTTGGTCTTTTCAGACTTGCGCCGGACAGCAAGCTCACGCGCTATGAAGGCTCGGGGCTCATGCCTGACCGACCCGCGGAACCAGTCGTCGATTTCACCGCCAACGGGGTGGTGCAAGGTCACGTCGAGAACTCCAACGTCAATCCAATGCTGGAAATGACACGTCTGATCTCGATTTCCCGTTCGTTCGAGGCGATCAGCGCCATGATCGACAAGGCGGATGGCACCTTGAACAACGCCATTCGCACACTTGGCAGCGGGCGCTAGCCCAATCCCTAATTTGATTCTCGCAATGCCGGGTTCAGGATCTCGACATGCAACTGACGCAAGCATCGCATTCCGACACAGAGAGTGCCGATGTCGGTCCGCTCACTCGCCTTGCGCGATTGTTCGCGCCGCATCGTGACGGACTGCCGCTGCGCCGACAAGGCGGGCGCGTGTGCGAAGTAACCATGAGCCATGTCAACGTGAGCGGATTGCAGCGGCATGTGGAACTTGGTTCTTGCGTCGAAGTCGAAACCACTGCTGGGCCTGCCACGGGAGAGGTGATCGCAATTCATGCCGACGTGGCAACGATCAAGCTATTTGGCGCGTCGACCAGGCTCAGCCTCGGTGCCACGGCCTGGCTGCGGGACGAATTGAGTATCAGCCCGACGCCGCATTGGCTCGGGCGCGTCGTGAACGCACTCGGTGAACCCATCGACGGTCTGGGGCCGCTGCATCCGGGTGCCGAGCCGCTTCCGCTTGACAGAGAGCCCATTGCGGCCATGGAGCTCGACCGGGTGCGTGTGCCGATCGCAACGGGCATCCGCGTTATTGACCTGTTCACACCCATCTGCGCCGGACAGCGCATCGGCATCTTCGCCGGAGCCGGGGTCGGCAAGACGACGACAATATCTATGCTGGCGCGGGCGCGTGGCTTCGACACCATCGTCGTCGCCCTGGTCGCCGAGCGAGGCCGGGAAGTGAGAGAGTTCATCGAGGATGCCATCGGCACGAACCGCCCGCGCACGCTCACTGTCGTATCATCGAGTTCAGAGAGCCCGATGATGCGCAAGCTATCGGCAAAAACCGCGATGACGGCCGCCGAGTATTTTCGTGACCGTGGCGACAAGGTGCTGCTGATCCTCGATTCACTGACGCGCTTCGCGCATGCACAACGCGAAATCGCACTGGCTGCCGGAGAGCCGCCGGTTGCGCGCGGTTACGCTCCATCCGTTTTCATCGAGCTGCCACGCCTCCTTGAACGCGCGGGGCCGGGCCGTCCGGGTTCCGGCTCCATCACCGGCGTCTTTTCCGTGCTCGTAGACGGCGACGACCACAACGAACCGGTTGCCGATGCGATCCGTGGCATTCTGGACGGCCACATCGTCCTCGACCGCAACATCGCGGATCAGGGGCGCTATCCCGCGATCGATCCTCTTTCGTCGATCTCGCGCCTGGCGCTCCAGGCGTGGAGCCGCGAAGAGGCCGAGCTTATCCGCCGCCTCAAGACGATGATTGCCAGGTATGAGGAAAGCCGCGATCTGCGCGCGCTCGGCGCGTATAAGCCCGGCGTTGATCCCGAGCTGGACCAGGCCGTTGCCGTGACACCGCTGCTCTACCGGGCGATGCTGCAGGGGCCGGAAGATAGCATGACTGAAAACGCGTTCGGCGCGCTTGCATCGCTGCTGGCGGGTCTGCGCAATTCGCCGACCGCCAAGCCGCCGGCGGAACAGAGCATCGCCGCTGCCCGCGGGAACGTGTGAAGCCGCCTCATCAACGAAAGCCGTCGGCGCCCCCCTCAAAAGGCAGTTCGTCGAGCCCCGCGCAAGATTTTGCAGGCATGATCGCTGGAGGCTTTCGCGATGGACAACGAACCGTGACGATTCCTCATGCACCAGACCTATCTTGAGAAGATCAAGGCCTTTGAGGGTTTCACACCACAGGCGCAATGGGACTACGCGCAGCATTCCAATGGCTACGGCACGAAGGCGCTCTTTCCGGGTGAACGCATCACAGTGGCGCAGGCCGAGACCCGGTTTGCCGCAGAAATCGAAAGCGCACGCCAGATCGTCGAAAAGCAGGCTGGTCATTGGGATGAAGGCACAAAGGCAGCGCTCACATCGCTCACGTTCAATGCCGGCACCCGCTGGATCAGCAGTGGCCTGGGCGAAGCGGTGCGGAGCGGTGATGCTGCACGTCTGAAGGAACTCTTTCTTACCTACACTCACGCCCAAGGCGAGGAACTGCCCGGGCTCGTGGCGCGCCGGCATGCGGAAGTTGGTTGGATAGGTTCTGCTCCCACCGGCCCTGCTGGCAACTCTGTGGTCCAGCAGCAATCAGAAGCGCAAGCCTGCGCGAACCCGCAGGATGGCTCTCGCCCCTGGGCATTGAGCACTGTCGTGGCGCCTGCAGGGGCATGCCCGGAGCTGGACCTCAACGGCGGGATGAGCGATGGCGAACGGTCGGCCGCTGCAACGGCCGATACCAGCCTCCCGGATTTGGCCAGTGATTGGCGGCCGCTGTCGGATGACAGGCTGGCGGCACTGACTCTGGCTGATCTTGTCACGTTGCTGCTCGGCGATCTGAGGCAGAAGGACGGTGAAGCCAGACGCGAAGGCCATCTGGCATAGATCGCGGGTTTGCCTGGAGCTTCCTGCCGCATGGCATAGGGAACAAGCAGTTTCGCCACCGATCTGGCACGCCGACAAACGCGGCATTAACCAAACAAATCCCAACAATTTTATCTTTAGCGCAATCTAAAAGGGCCAGGCGGATGCTCGCCGCATGTCAAAGCCCATACCAACCCGCGTGCTGGCGCAACGCATCCTCGAGCTCGATCAGTGGCTGGAGGCCGAGGCGCCCTATGCCCGCTTCGACCAGTGCCATCTGGACGCCGAGACGCCGGAGCGCGCCTATTGGCACCTTGGGTATCAGGCTGCACTGATCGATGTGCTCGCACGCATCAACGGTGATACTGAAGGCAGTGCGGACACCGCCAGCCACTCCCCCGAGGCCGATCTGGATGGCTGATGTTGGAGGGCGGACGTAGCTTGTGGAACAGAGCGCACTCGATCTCGAAGGCCTCCCGCTCCGTCATCGTCAGCCGATACTTGAACTGGTTTCCTGATCCGATCAACGTGCGCAGTTGTTCACGGATGTCGGCACCGGCGCGACCCACGCGCTGGACACGAAAGCGATCGAGGCCATCGACATAGCCGATCGCGAAGACCCCACTAGCGGACTTGGGCAATACCGCTGTCAATGAATCGTAGGTGAGATCAAAGGGGCCGTTCAGCACTGCCGGGCTGCTGGCGTTCATTCCAGGACTCCTCCTTCTTTCTTCGTCGAACGCACGCATCTGTCCCATTACGGCCGGCAGGGCGATTGCCGTGACGAGCCCGTTGCGACCATGCAAACGAGAGCGCGTTCATTTTCGATGGGATCGGGAACGCGCACGCTCCTCTTGCTGTGGGTATGTTTTTCACGCTGAACCGCAACTCACTTCAGCTAGACGCCCTAGCGGTGCTCGATCTTTCGCACCTCATCCGGCGTCATGTAGTTGAGGCCTTCGATAATCACTTCCTTGATGGTCTCCCGGCCGATCTGCGCATTGGCATTCTTCACGATGCGGCCCGCAAGCTGCTGAGTTTCGACAGGGGTCAGGGCTGCAAAGTCGAACGCCGGGTCGGCATAAAAGGTCCGAAACGTCGCCGCATTGACGAAGATTTCCAGCTCGTCCTTTTGCTTGTCGGCGTCCTTTACCGGAGCCGCATAGGCGATGCGCGCAATAACATATCCATCGAGCTTGCCGCCTCTCAGGATGGGAACCGAGATTGGTTCGAGCTTCATGTGCTTGACCGGTTCAGGCTCGGACTTGCCGCCACCGTGCACCGGCACTTGATTGAGATGTCGGCCGAGATAGCTGCCGCCCACGGTTGATGCCACCGCCACCACGCCAACGATCATCTCCTTTATCAAACGCGGCCTCCACTTCGCTGGAGATTTCCCGTGTAGGTGCCATCATCACCACTGGCGCTGATCGCGGCAACGATGATAGCGGAGATCTCCCGCACCGCCTCGATGTGGCGCCGTAGCAGCTTCGCGTTCCCGGCCAGGGCGGACTTCAAAACGGCAAGCCGCCGCCGCACGCTTTCGTCCAGACTGTGGGCGTCAAGGTGCCTTGACAGGCGCATCAACTCGACCAGGAGGTGGCTCTTGTGAGCGGCGGTGATGTCGATACTACCGGGCGCCGAACCCGCAAGTATGGCCCTTTCCTCTTCGAGCACCTGGTCAATACGATCCGCCACTTGCATGAGCGCCTGTCCGATCGGATTTATGCCTTCGAAGCGCACAGGATCATTGCGGCCTTGCTCGGGTTGCATATGGCGGTTCATGTCGGCTCCAATGTCACGACGGCTTGCCAATTGTCGACAACTGCATTCTGGGCAGAGACGGCTGATGCAGGCGGCGAAGCTGCGGCCAAAGCCTCTTCAGGCGGCAGCTGCAAGGCAACCTCCCATCCGCTGACACCGTTACGCTCAATCGTGACCGGGTTTCCATGCAGCTGCTGGACGTTCACCGCACCATTAGCCGGCGCATCAGCAGGCGGCGATCCAAATGCACTGTCGGATACCAGACGGACCCGGCCGCTGCGCGCGATCTGGTCTGCGATCTTTTCCACCAGAATGGACTTCCACATCCTGCCCGCCGAACCTGTGCCAAACAGCTTGGTGGTCTCGTCAGGCATCATTGCGCCCAGCATGTTTTGCATAACGAACGCTTCGAACGCGCGATGGGCATCGGCACGCTCCGCCCCGCCGGATCGGCGCAGGCTCGCCCGTTGCCTGGTCGCATGGGCTCGCAGAACCTGTTCGAACGCCCCGGGCTCGTTGGGTGTGCCGGCGCCAAGTGACGCATCACCCGTTAGCTCGTGCCGCCCTATCGGATAGATGGCGGATATCGCAGTCATGCTCCAATCACGCTGTTAGAATTTCCACGTTGTCCGCAGCAGTCCACCGAACCTGGCCCGTGGTTATCTGATGGAGATGTTATACAGCCTCGCTTATCGCAACCTGACCATACTTTTCCGCGCAACCTGGTCGACAACTTCCTCCAGGGTAGCGGCTGCATCCGAACGCCTGCGGGAGTGGAGTTCCTTCTCGACACGGGCGGCGACACCAAGACTTCCGGCGCGGGCATTGATGGCCTTCCTGATGCGCTCTGCTAGCTCTCCACCCTTCGCCTTGTGGGCACGCCGCAGTTTATCGACACGACGGGCGACCAGTGCAGGAAACACGGCCGACACCACCCCATCGCCATCCAGGAATGCGCTCGCCTGTTCCATATTGGACCGGAGGATGGCCTGCTGCTGCTTGAGTTCGGCCACCGCGCGCGCTTCCATCTCGTACATAAGATTGGTCAATCGCATCAGTCTTTGCATCCGGGCGATCGAGTGTCTGCTCATTTCATATTCCACCTATCGACAGGAAAACATGTGTGGCGACTGCCGCTACCCTAGATCTGAGCCAAGGCTTCCATGACGGCGCGTGCGAAGAGCCCGATCAAATGTCCCATCGATGCGTAAAGGAGGAGAAGTCCGCCCAGCAACATGAAGGGCACCGATACGAAATAGGAAGGGATTTGCGGGATCAGCTTGCCGACGATACCGAAGATCAGATTGACGATAACGCCATAGACGACGAATGGTCCGATCATCTGAAGTGACAGCAGGAACGATGCTTGAATTGTCTCAGCGACAAGATGCATGGCGGCGACCCGATCTGGCATCACCGACAGCGGCACACGCACATAGGATTCAATAACCGTCGTCATCAGGAAGCGATGCAGATCCATCGAGAGCAGCACGAGTGTCGCGAATACGGTTATCAGCGTTGCAATGGTCGGCACCATTTCCTCGCTGTCGATGCCGTGCGCCAAACCATTGAGCCCGATGAAGCTGCTGAGAGCCGTCGCCATGAAGCCCAGTGCCGAAAGATATAGCCGGCCAATGAAGCCGACAATCGCGCCTGTCACTGTCTCTGCGAATGCCATGCGGGCAAGCCGCGCATCGCTGGCGCCGGCCAGGGTTGCGGAATCGATCGCGATGGGTGCAACCGCAAGCGCCAGGACAACGGCGAGGAACAAGCGTGCACGCGATGGCACACGCGCATTGGCGAAGCCGGGCATCAGCATCAGGCAGCCGCCAATGCGGCAGCCGACCATAAACGTGCCAATGACCTCAGCCGCCAGATCCATGAGGCTACCCGATGCTGCCAAGCGCCTTGATCTGCACCCCGCGCGCCAGTTCCACGTGCGATAGGACCGGGAGCGTGGGGAAGAGACGTTCGATCACCAATCGCACATACGGCCGCGCCTCGACACTCGTGACGACGACAAACTGCTCGCCTTTGTCCATCAGTTTCTTGATGGCGTTCCGGGCATCCTTGGAGAAATCCTCTATGAGTCTCGGGTCAATGTCGAATTCCACCACTTCTCCACGCTGGTCGCGTTTCAATGCCTCGTGGAAAGCGAGATCCCACCTTGCTCCAAGACGCAAGACAGGCAGCGCGCCATCGATTGCCAGGTCGCCGCAGATCTGTTGGCTGATGCGCTGGCGCACATGCTCGGCAACCTGTTCCGTCCGGCGCGCATGCGGCGCGATCTCGGCGATCGCTTCGAGGATGAGCTGGATGTTCCTTATCGATACGCGCTCGGCAAGCAGCATTTTCAATACGGCCTGAATGCCCGAATAGGAGATGTGCGCAGGGCGGATTTCGTCCAGCAGCTTCTTGTATTCGGGGGGCAGACCGTCGACCAGCTGCTGCATGTCGCGATACGAAAAGAGCTGAGCGAGATTATTTCGGATCGCCTCGCTCAGATGGGTCAGCAGAACCGTCATGATATCGACCGTTGTGAACCCTTCACGCTTCAGCTCCTTGGCGAACGCCTCTGGAATCCAAAGCGCCTTGAGGCCGAATGCCGGTTCGAACGTCTCGACGCCCGGCACCGAGGGCATTGGTCCATCGCCGATAATCACCAGCACATCTCCGAGCGGCAGCTCGTGATTGGCTAAGGTGGCACCGTGAATACGTATCTGATAAGCGCGCGGCGGCAGGGACAGATCGTCGGACAGTTGTATCTCCGGCACCACGAAACCGTACTGACGCGCGAACTTGCGGCGCAACTTGGCGACGCGCTGGCCCAGTTGGTCATGCTTGCGCAAAAACACCGCCGATAGCTGCTGACCAAAGACGATTTCAACTTCACTGATCTTGAGCGCGCCCTTCACCGACTGGCGCGTCTCTTCGGCCGCTTTTTGCGTTTCGACACGTTGTTTTTCTTCGGCCGCTACGCGCTCTGCCTGCCAGCGCCTGGGGATCAGATAGCCTGCAAACCCGCTCAATCCGCCCAGCACTGCGAACGGGAAGAAAGGCAGGCCGGGCATCAAGGCGAGAAGACCCATCATGGCTGCTGTCACCATCAACGCTCGTGGATGACTGGTGATCTGGCCGAGAACCGCCTTGTCGACCGAGCCCCGCGTGCCGCCCTTGGCAACCACCAGGCCGGCGGCCAGTGAGATGATGAGCGCCGGGATCTGCGAGACCAGACCATCACCGACCGACAGCTTGGTGAAGACGTCGACTGCATCCGACACAGGCAGTCCATGCCGCCACGTTGCGATTGCGATGCCGCCGAAGACGTTGATGGCGGTGATGATGAGACCGGCGATGGCGTCGCCGCGCACGAATTTCGAGGCACCATCCATGGCACCGAAGAAGGAGCTCTCCTCCTCCAGATCGCGGCGCCGGCGCTGCGCTTCGCGTTCGTCGATCAGCCCGGATGAAAGGTCGGCGTCAATCGCCATCTGCTTGCCAGGGATTCCATCCAGCGCAAAACGGGCGCCGACCTCGGCGATCCGCGAGGCCCCCTTGGTGATGACAATGAAGTTCACCGTGAGCAGGATGAGGAAGATGACTATGCCGATGAAGAAGTCGCCACCCATCACGAATTTGGCAAAGCCGGCGATGACGTGACCCGCTGCGGTATGGCCGTCAGCTCCATTCGTCAGGATCAGCCGGGTGGTGGCGATGTTGAGTGCCAGCCGCAGCATCGTTGCAATCAGCAGGACGGTGGGAAAGGCGGAGAAATCGAGCGGGCGCTGGATCCACAGCGCCACCATGAGTATGAGAATCGACACTGCGATCGACACCGCCAGCCCCAGATCGATGAGTACCGAGGGAAGGGGCAGGAACAGCACCGTCAGAATAACAATAACGCCAAGCGCGAAGCCTACATCCCTTAGTCCAGAGATAGTTTCGAGCTGCTTATCGCCCGTTGCCGTTTCTGCCATTGGTCAGTCCCGCTTCGTCGCTATTCTCCCTTCTAGGGTTGTCGCGTGCGGGGCTTGTGCCGGGCTCGCGGTACGGCATCGCACCATCGTTGCCGCACCGGATATCACATCACTCCAATGTACTGGTGACGTTTTGCGGCCGGCACACTCAACCAGCCTTTCAGAAGCCCTTCTCGATCAACGCGAAAGACATATTGGCCAGGGCGAACACGCTTGCCCCCATGTAGTGGGCGGTGAAAATCGTGACGAGAAAGATCGCCATGATCTTTGGCACGAAAGTCAACGTGACCTCCTGCACCTGAGTGACCGCCTGCAGCAGGCCGATACCGACGCCGACAATCATTGCGGTTGCCACCGCCGGTCCCGCGCCCATGATTACAGTCCAAATCGCGAACTGCACGAGATCCAGTGCGTCGGCCTCGTTCATTCACTGCTGCTCCCGACGACGACGCCGGGGACAACGGGCACTTCGCGTCCGTCGGCCAGAACAGCAACGACGCCGTACGCCTCGATACGCGCATTGACCACCTCGCCCCTGGTCAGGCCATCGGCCGACACGATCTCGTGGCCTACCAGACTGCCGGCCTGCGCGATATGCGATGCCGTCAGGATTTCGCTCAGCCTGTCGTTTGACTGGATGGACTGCTCGACCTGGGAGAATGTCGCCAATTGGGCAACATAGTCGCTCGAGTCCATCGGCTGCATGGGATCCTGATTCTGCATCTGGGCTATGAGCAATTTCAGGAATGCGTTGTAGTCCAGCGATGGCCCGGACGCGGCACTGGAGGATGCCGCTGTTTCAGCGTTCGCCGTCTGCTGTGAACCGGAAAGCGCTGCGATGCTGGAGGTGCTCATGCCATCGTCATCCATATCGAGGTTTAGCTTGCTCAGGCGACTGCGGCGCTATCGGCCGGGGCCTGCGCTGTTCCCATGAGTAGAGCTTCTATCGGGTAGAGAGAGCGGATGCGCTTCATGGCATCGAACGGCCGCTCCGCTTCGATCATCGAACGAATCTCGACGAGACCTTCCAGAATGTCGCGATCCTTGTAGGCGGCGATGAGTTGCAGATGCTGGCTGTGGTAGATCTGCATCGCCAGTGGCCGCGTCTTGGGCTCCATCAGCATCGACTGGACGACGAAATAGAGCTGCCGCAGCGGCGTTGTCGCATCCTCTTCCTGCAGCACATGGCCTTCCAGAAGAAAGACGACCTCGTTGAGAAGTTCCAACGTGACCTTGCGATCTACGCGAATGACTGCGCCGTTGATGAAGATGCGCTCCTTGGGCTTCAGGTGTATCCTCAATTGGCTTTTCACGGCAGTCCATCCCTGATTGATCGCGACACGATTATGAGGTCATCGAAACTGTTGGTCTCGCCAGATCGCAGCCTTTCAAGCTCCTTCAGGATCCAGATGCCTATCGATATGATTTGTGCCTTGAGGTCCTGCGGCAGGGCGTTTTCAGGATCAGCAAGATCCTCGACCAGCACCGCCCACAGCTTCGATGTGAAGAACACCGCCTTGCTCACATCCACTGCGCCACCGCAGGTGTCGCGCGCCTGCTCCAGCAGCATGATCGAATGATCGATCGCTGCGCGTTCGCGGTTTCGTTGCTCGGCCTGGTCATCCTCCAGCGTCTCTTCATATTGGCGCGAATACATATGCGACATCGATCCGTTCCGTCCCTGGCTCGTGCGTGCGAAGCCCTCTAGAGATAATTGAGAAGGCTGAAGTTCTGCAGGCGTGAAGTCACCTGGTAGGTTGCTTCAAGCGCGTTCATCAGGCTTGTCAGCCGCGTCGCTGCCTCGTAGGGATCGACACCCTCCAGGCTGCCGACATCCCTCTCCAGTGCAGAACGCTGCAGAGTTATGCGCTCGCTAGCTTTCGCGAGGCGTTCCTGTGCGATGCCAACCTGTGACGAGGCAGATGCCATGTCGGCGCTGACGGTGGCCGTCAGATTGCTCACATGCGACATGAAGGCTTCGAAGGCATCCGCGTTGAGATTCGATATATCGGTATCGATGGTGGCCACCAGAGCCTGCACGAGGTTCCGCACCGCTGGCGTATTGGCGCTGACAGATGTGGTGATCGTTTCAGAAGTCGAGATCCTGTTCACCCATGCGCCATCATCAGCACCCGAGAACCGGGCCTTCCAGCCCGCATCGTCGAACAGGCTTGCGAATGTCGATTGTAGATAGCTCGACATATCAGCTGCGGTAATGTCGGCTGGATCGAGGCTCGGTGGCAGGATACTCTGGAACGCAGCGGACACATCCTGCCGTGCCGGCCCGGGCGGATCGGCCAAATAGTCGAGCAAAGGCGGCGTGTCCATGCTTGTGCCTGAGAACAAGTAGGCACCGTTGGAGCTTGCGGACATGATGCCGATAAGGGCGCCAAGGCGAGCCTTGGCATCTTCCACAAGAAGCCCGCGGTCGCCGCCACTTTGGCGGGCGGCGGTGAGCGATGCAAAAAAATCCTGAGCCAGTTCACCTGCCGCCGACAACGACGACTGCATCATATCAAGCCGAGTTCCCGCGATCCCGTTGGAAGCTGTTATCGCGTCCAATTCGTCGGCCAGGCCGCGCAGGTCGACAACCCGCGACAGCTCAGTGCCCAATGCCAGCCCCATGTCGGCGTGACGGCCACTGCTGACTTCGATCTGCGCTCGCGTCAATTCCGACTGCTTACGCTGAATGGTCATGCGCAGGGTTTCGTATTGCCCAACGCTCGATGGAAATATCGCCTTCATGGAACTATCCGGTCGCTCCCAGCAGCGCATCAAACATCGAATTCACCGTCGTGATGAGGCGCGACGACGCCTGATACGACCGCTCAAGGGCGATCAATGACGTCAGCTCGTCGTCGAGATTGATTGAGACACTGTCCTGCCATGCCGTCAGCGCCTGCTGGCTGATGACCTGCACGTCGCCGAGACGATCGCCTTGCGTCTGCCGCGCCGCAGCCAGCCAGCCAGCGCTATCCGCCGCGAAGGACTTAATGTCGGTGGAGGTTGCGAGTGCAGCGGACGCCGCGAAGCTGCGAGGCTCTCCCAGTACGCTTGCCAGCTCGCGCAAGCGTGCAGTGAAGCCCACCGCGCCCGTGGCGTTGTAGAGGTAGCTAGGATCGAGGATCGTGGAGATGCCGCCGTCGCGGAGCCGTGCAACTTCGCCGCCCTGCGCCGGGTCGACATTGGCGTTAAGACGGAATAGCGCAGCGAGCCCATCCATCACCGTGCCCGCTGATGGGATGACGCCGGTGATAGAGGTGAACAGTCCCGGCAAGTCCGGCTTCGACGGCGTTGGCGCCTGATCGCTTTCTGCGAACGCTTCAATCAGCGAACGGGCCAGCTCGTCGAGTTGACGCCCCATGACAATCGCGTAGTCATCGCGGATCTGTATCAATCCGCCAATTTCTCCACCAAGTCCGGCGGCAGCGTCTAGCCCGATCGGCACACCGTCTATGGTCATCATGGCGCCCGGCTGTCCGGGCTGCAGCGCGCCGGCGCCTATCAGGGCAATCTGCCTTGGCACACGCTCAAACAGCGTTGCACCGTTGGCCACGAACAGCACCATATCGTTGTCGCCGCGCACCGTGGCGCGCACACCAACGACTTCCGAAATCTGCCGCAGCAATGCGTTTCTCTGATCGATCTGATCGGTAATGTCGCCGCCGGTGAATGTCCCTCTCACGACCTCTGAATTGACTCGGGCAAAGTTGTCGAGCAACTCACGCAGGCGGCTGACGGCATCGTTCAAACCGGCGTCCGCGGAAATGCGAACCTCCGAAACGACGGCGGCAGCATCGTTCATCGATGACACGACATCCCCGGCACGTGCGACGGCCTGCGCCAGCTGGAGTTCGTCATTGGGTGAGGCGGCAGCCAACTGCAATGCGGACTGCAGTGCGGCGATGCTTGCAGCTGGCCCTGTCCCCAGCTCCGGATCCCCCACGATGGCATCAAGCCGGTCCAGAGCATTGGTGATGACACCCAGCTCCTGATACTTCGCGCCGTATTCGAGTGCTGGATCAAGCAGAGCGTTGTTGATGGCATTCGTGATGCCGGCCACGTAGACGCCGCCACCACTGTTCGTCGCCATATCCGCCGACTTGCGTGCTGCATTCGGATCGCCGGAATTCTGAATGTTGCGCGATACAACCGATGTTGCCGTAGCAGTCGCCGATAGGCCGCTGCGGGCAATGTCATAGGCAAGTGATAGCGACATGCGGGACCACCCTCAGCCCAATGTCCGCGCCTTAGCGCTTGAGGTTCACCAGCACATCGAGCAACTCAGCGCCGGTCTGGAATACGCGGGAGTTGGCCGTATAGTTGCGCTGCGCTTCGATCATGTCGGTCAACTGGTCGGCGAGATCGACAGTGGAGTTCTCCAGCGCACCGGACACCACTGAACCCATGCCTGCTTCGTCGGGGAAACCCAGGCGCACATCACCGGACATGCTGGTCGGCTCGAAGACATTGCCGGTGATCGGATTGAGCCTGTCGGGGCTCATCACATCGGCGAGGGTGATCCTGTAGGTACCGCGGCGCGTGCCATTCTCGTAAGTTTCATACACCGTGCCATCGCCCGCGATTTCAATGGAAGCCACATCACTCGGCGCATTACCGTCCGCGTTCACTTCCAAAACCGTATAATCCGCAGACAACTGGGTCATGCGCGACAGATCCAGCGTCATCGCCGCACCGCCAGGTACTTGAATACTCAAGGACGCCGGGCTCGCCGCATCGAGCGTGCCGTCACTTGCGAACACCAGAGTGTCTTGCGCGAGCGCTGCTGCGCTATATGGAAAACCGCCACCAGCCGAACGGCCCGCCGCGTCATAGACCGCCACCTCCCACTCGCCTGGCGTTGCCGTATGCGCAAAGTGGATATCGAGAATGATCTCCTGACCGAGATCGCCATAGACCACCATCGAACTTCGCGCCGTCGACAATGAACTCGCGGCGTTGAGCGAGGGCAGGTCGGCTGCGGCGACCGAATCTGAGTTCGCGGGCAGATTTGCAGTGAGCAGACCGGCCGTCGTCGCTTCCGCCTGCAACGTGTTGGAGTTGACCACGATGGGCTGAAGCCCCGCCATGCCGTTAAGCACCAGGCCTGAAGCACCGCCCGCCGCCGCCGGAATTCCCAACAGGGTGTAGCCCGCCGCATTGACTAGCTGGCCATTGTCGTCGGGCACGAAAGCGCCGGCGCGAGTCAACATGGTTTTTCCGGAAGGGTCGGCAACCACAAAGAATCCGCTGCCCGTGATGGCAAGATCGAAGGGCGAATTGGAAAATGCCAGAGTGCCCTGCTGCGATATGCCGTAACGTACGCTTGTCTCGACGCCACCTGATGAGTAGGACGACGAAGACACGTTGACGAGCAGCGAACTGAACTCGGTTGACGCCTCGCGATAGCCGGTGGTCGAGGCATTGGCGATGTTTTCCGCCACCGTGCCCAGTCTATTCGACTGCGCCGCCATGCCCGACGCGCCCGTACGCATTGCCCCGTAGATGCTCATAATGATCCCCCGTCTCCAACGCCATCCGCATGCCAGCTTCAACCGCACAACTTGTGCGGAGCTGATTTGTCGCGCGGAACCGTTTTGCCTCTTGCACGCACGACGCCTGGGCCGCCTCAGGCCGCTGACGTCTGGCAGACAAGCCGATAGCCAAGATGACGCTTTGACTCGATGGGATCGTAACCGAGCACGCGACGAAGGCGCTTGCGCAGCTTAGAGATGTGACTTTCGATCACGTTCTCTTCGATCTCCTGCACGAACAGGCCATAAACGGAACTGTAGATCTGCGCTTTCGTGACCCGCCGGCCCTGATTGGCAACGAGAAACTCGAGGATGCGAAGCTCACGCCGCGGCAGCGGCATCATCTGCCCGTTGACGATCGGGTCGCGGCCATCGCGGAAGATCCGGATCTGACCAGCTTCACGCCCCTGTGCCTCCTGTCGGGCGCGTCGCGAAATTGCTTCTATGCGCGCCAAGATTTCGCGGACATGGCATGGCTTCGAGACGACGTCGTCGACGCCATCTGCGAACAGCTCCAGCGTCGTCGCCAGTGTCTTTTGCTCCTTCATCGCGATGATGGCGGCTGCCGAACGGCGCTTTATCAAGCTGGCGAGACTTCCTGGCACGTCGAGCTCACCGATCAGCACCGCATCAATCGCGCGCACATCCTCCTCGGCCGCCGTCTCCACCCAACCGCGGAATTCTTCGGCGCCGAAACCAACCGCCGAGATGCCTTCGCGATCGAACGATGTCCGATAGGCATCGGTGACAATGTCGCGGTCATCCACAATGACAATCATCGCTTCCCCATTCGAATCATTTTCCACAGAATTAATTTTCTGGATACCTCATGATTTTGAATGTCGGACAGATAAGTTTAATCCCTTATTCAATGGAATATGAAAAGTATCCCGACGGGCACTTTATCTACGAACTGCGAAATTTATTATTTAGACAAACTCACCCTGACTCCAGACAACCAGTAGCATGGCGCCGCCATTACCGTCCCAGATGCTTCACCCTCACAAAATGGCATATTTTGGCTCACATGCGAACTTGAGACAGTCGCATCGGGTGGCAGCATGACGCGTCGCCATCCCATATTTCAAGGAGAGACGAAGACGCCTATTTTCTATCTAGTGACCACCTGGAATCTCAAAATACATTTATAGAATTCAGCCCCCATTTCGTCGAAATGCAATACATCATCGACGTCCTGGATTGGCGAAATAAACCGAACGCCAATTTCACTGCCATCAGACCGAATGACTTCACATTCCATCACCTTTCCGCTCATCAGCTTGAGCGTTGCGTGCTGCCCCTCGCGGGGCACCAACCCGTGGCGAATGCGCACGCGGGCGCCGCTCGTCGACAGATCAATGATCTCGACATTAAAGCTGACCGTGCCGAGGCGGCAGACGCCGTTGTATGCCGTCGATATCCGGCGGGCCTGTCGTCTTTCGATTTGCGAGCCAGACGGGCCGGCCATGCCCGCTTCCCCACCGACCCTTGCGCGCCTTGTGAGAGTGCCTCGACCGGTCGGCTTCTTCATGTCTTCGTCGCCGCGATCGCGTTCCGCCGCCTCCCATGCCATCCCAGCCGCCGCTTTGCAGAGGGAACGGCGCGGGACTGCCTGTACTGCATCGCTCCTTCAAGGCGTGAGACGAACTCAGCCCGCATGCGATCAAGCGCGGGCCGCGAGCCTGGCGATGCCTGGGAAATCGCGTGCACACACCGGCGATAAGAAGCCGTCAACTCATCGCCGAATAGTTGCGCCACCAGCGGCTCGATTTCCAACAATCGCAACTGGCACGACTGGCGCATTTTTGCTTGCGAAAGCGCGCCACTGTTCGACGTGTCATCAAAGTTCGCGATAGCGGTTGTCAAGACGCGATCGATGCGGCGCGCCGACTCGTGACGCAACAGTCCGACAAAATCAGACCGGCGCCGAGCTTGACTATCGTGCGGCGCGATGGAGTTGCGACACCTGAGTTTCTGGCGCTGCTCCATGCGCGCCATCACCATGTATGCTGGAAAAAAGCTTATGAGCGATCCCGCAACAAAAATTGCCCAGATGTTAGCCAAGTTGCCCTCCAGCCGGCGCCAGAGCCGGACAGCGTGACGCCTCCCAAGTTCATGACACTATGTTGCCAATTCGCTTGTGCGAGACTTGTCGCATCGGCCTGTATTGAGCACTCGGAACCGGCATTCCGTGCGGAACACAGCGCGCCCCGCGCAACACGATCTGCTGGAAACTCAGCGTGACAACCGGTAGCTGCCGTCGGTCAGATCGATGAACTGCTCGCTGATCTCGAAGGGCGCGTCGGATGCATCGTGCATGATGCGCCGGCACATCAGCAGTGAAGATTGATCGAGGTCGCCCGCGTAGCCCGCAAGGCGTTCGTCGACCTGTCCCGTCGCGAAGGTCCAGTCCGTACGCCCGACCGGCTTGCGCAGTTTGCGCGCGTAAATGGCCGTCATCACCGGCGCTGTCAGATCAGCCTCATCAAGAAGATCAGGCAGGCGCGCCGCGTCAACGGTGATCCGCTCCACGGTGACGACGCGCTCAGCGTGCGACCACGTCCGGATAATCCGATGAACATATGGCGGCGCTTCTCGCGGAGCCCTGAGCTGGAGTGCACGCAATTCAGCTGGGTTTGCCTTGGCTGTTTCGGTTGCCACGACTGCGATTTTGACACCGATGGGCTTGCCGGAACGATCATGCAGGAAGCGCTCCAGGTCGCCCGTCCACGCCGATTCGTCCTTGATGAAAGTGCCGCGCCCGCGCTCCCTGACAACGAGGCGCTGGCGCGCCAATTCATCGAGAGCCTTGCGCACCGTACCAACACTCACACCAAGCTGCCGAGACAGCTCCGCATCGCCGGGAATGACCATTCCCTTGCTCCACTCGCCGCTCGTGATACGGCTTTTCAAGCTATCGTGGACCTGCTGATATAGGGGACCGCTGAAATTCGAATGAAGCGTCATCGCTCCCTCCCGCGAAGAGGCGTCAAATCAAGCAATTGGCGGCGAGCTACCGGCGCCCCCTGTAGGTAAGTGCTGCTTACCTCATTTGTCAACTATTAGTCTGCAATATATATGCTGCCGAACTAAACTGTAGTATTTTGGAAATATACGGGGACATTGATGGAAAATGGCCGCAGATTGCGGGAATTGCGTGAGGCTGCCGGGTTTTCCCAAACCAAACTGGCGTCGATGATGGACGTTTCCCGCAATGCAATCTCGCAGTGGGAAACCGGGGAGACGCAACCGTCCTCACGAAGACTGGCCAAGCTGGCCAAGATCTTGCGCGTGCCTATCGACACCATCATGGCCCCCACACAGGACGTGCGCGACAAGATACTCAACGCCGCCGAACGGCTGTTTGACAGAATCGGTATTGGCGAAGCATCGGTCGATGTTATCTGCGCCGCAGCTGACGTTACGCAGGCGCAGTTCGAGGCGACGTTCGGAACGCGCGAGGCGCTGCTCTCCGAACTCATCAAGCGCCTCAACGACAGCCTGTTCGAACAGATCCGCCGCATGCCGCCGCGCTACGGATCGATCGCCGCCCGCCTCAAATACCTCATTCGCGCCTGCTACGTCTGCGACATCGCCAACCTCAAGCTGGTGTCGGCATTGCGTGCCTATTCGTGGCAGTGGGATCCGGCGCAGGAGCGCGAAAATAATGTTAGATTGTTTGAATATCATGAGCTTGTCATGTCGCTTTTCAGCGATGCGGCGTCACGCGGCCAGATCCGGCACGGCGACTTTCATGCCGCGTCGGCATTGCTTTATGCGGCCTACGTCGAAGGCCTGCGCAAGGCCAATTTCGAGCGCTACGATGCCGACCGGCTCGTGCAGCACCTCGAGCCTCAGATCATGATTATCTTGAGGGGCTTCGGCTTCGAAGACATTCCTGGTTTTTCAGAGACCAGCAACAAGGCCTAGGCGTCGGTCAGGCGCATGGCTTTCCTGTCGCAGCCATCCGAACACTCCCGATCACACGGGCGTGCACAACAACATGCGCGATGAGGCGACAGCAGGTAGCGCGTCAGGCGCGCGCCATACCTCTTCCGCCACCCCTCGACAAAGCCCAGCTTGGCTTGCCGCTACGACCTGCAGGTCGTGGCGCAAAGGACATCACCAACGCAGCACGGACTGAACTGCTCGGCAAATCATGGTCCGCCACAAGGCAGTCCGATGAAGCGAAGGCGCATGGCAACCGAGACGAACTCTATTCGGTCACGCGCCAGCAGCCCGGCAATCAAGAGCTCCGGAACCTGCGATACCTCATTCTTCATAGTATATATAAATATATTCATTGTATTTACCTTCATCCCCCTGGGATTTTCTTATTTTTTACTTTTGCATTAATACTTTTTTAACCAAAAATCGCTGGTTAATACGCTCACACGTAAGGCGTACTTGCGGGTTCCAGCAGCGCGCGGCGCTGTTCGGCAACAGCGATCAGGAGGTTGTGTGTATGGGTTTCAGAGTACAGCAGGCATGTGCCGTCGCTCTTCCAAGATCTGGTTCCATTGAAGACCGTGTTTCAGATCTGGACCGGGAGACGCAATGCATTCTCAAGAGTTTCAATACCTGGGCCTTCAAACGCGAACAGCCGACCGAGCCGGAGATGCTGGCGCAGGTCGTGGCCACGGCAGTGCTGCACAACCTGCCGGTATCGTTCGTGCTCTATTGGGGCAAGGGCCCGCGCGCCAGGATTGCCCGCCCGGATATTGCTTGTCTCGATTACCTCAAGGCAATGGGGGACCGGATTGCCGCCGTGTATGAACCCGGCGCGCAGTTTCATCTGTGCCTGACAGACACGCACGCGCGCCTCAATGGCCATGCCGAGGCTGTCATCGACAGTTATTTCGGCGACATATCGGCAGCTGCCCGCGTCCGCAACATGGCGGCTGTCCGGCTGAGCCTTCTGGTTGATCGTGCCGGGCCAGGCACTTCTAGTGACAAACCCTTTCCCGAAGAGATGCTCGATTCCCTTGTGCGATGTGCGGCCCGCTGGTACCGCGGCGGAGACGATCCGCGTCAAGGCGCGCTCACCTATCTCGGCATGAACCGTGTCGAGAGCCAGGCAGTCGCCGCGCATTATCACGAGAGCATATTCCTGACCTTCAACGGCAGCGGGTATCGCAACCTGTTTCCTGAATCGCTCCCCGTCTTCTACATGAACTCGCTCCGGCGGGGCACCGCGGTCAAGCCATGGTTCATGAACGAGGACTGCCAGCCTTACGTGAACGCTGGCGCTGCAGGCGGCAGCGACCTGTAACAAGCATGATGGAGTTGCTGGCAAGTCTGAACTGGCACTCGCTTGTCGCGCTCGGCCTCGGCCTGCTGCTGGCAGGCGTGGTCAAGGGGGCGACGGGGCTGGGCTATTCGTCCTGCGCCCTGCCCTTCCTCGTCCATGCGCTTGGCCTGACAAACGGAATAGCGCTGGTTCTCTTTCCCGCGATGGCGACCAACGTCGCTGTGGCGCTCGGCAACGGACATCTGCGCACGACTTGCCGAGACTTCGCGGCACTCTATCTTGCCATGCTGCCAGGCGTTGCGGCGGGCATCTGGCTGCTCGGCCTCGTCGACCAGCATCTTGCCGTCAAGACCTTGGGCATTTCGATCATCGCATACGTTGTCTTCTCGCTGGCGCGGCCACAACTGAGACTAGGCGCCAAGCAGGCGTCTGTGCTGCAGGTTCCCGTCGGCCTCACCAACGGGATACTGACCGGCCTCACCGGCTCGCAAGTCATGCCAATGGTGCCATATTTCCTTGCGCATGATCTGGAGCCAGCGCGTGTCGTTCAGGCGATCAATCTAGGCGTGCTCATGGCGTCAGCAGCACTGGCGGCAGGGCTTTCAGCCTCAGGCGTGATCGATAACACGCGGATTGCCGTCTCAATTGTCGCCATCGTTCCAGCACTGGCCGGCGTCGAGATCGGCAGGCGGCTGCAGCATCGCATTCAGCCAACGAAATTGAAGACGCTCATCCTGATCGTGCTGGCTATCGCCGGCGCGGGGCTTGTCTTGCGTTAGAGCGCCTTCTTCACGCTGAACCGCTACACACACTTCAGCTAATCATACTCTAGTTTCCTGATGGGGCGCCGGGCGCAGGATTGGATGGCGGCGCGCAAGCGGCCGTCGTGATGGTGTTGCCCGCTCCGACCTTTCCCCATGTCAGATTCACCGGCATGCCCTGCTCGCCAAACTTGGTTTGCGGGCCGATGTGCGCAAGTTGGGAGTGGGTGCAATCAAGAACCCATGCGCTCTTCGTGGTGGGCAGGAAGCGCGTGACCGTGTGAACCTGAGCCAGCATCATTCCCGGATTGCCGGGCAAGGGCTGCAGGCTTTCGGTGTCCAATAGACGAAACGAGTCGATCGTCGGGTACAGATAGGTCCAGGGCGAAAGCGGATTGGAGACCGGCTTGCCTTGCTCGATGATGACCAGGCGGCTGGACATCGCCGCGGCGGTTCGGCTGTACCATGTCATTTCGTTCCAGGCGCTGAAACCGAGCATGCCCAATGCGGCCGCGAAGGGAATGATCGCCCTTGAAAGCCGCCGCCCTGAAATACGGTAGGCGATGTAGGCCAGCGATGCGGCCAGCACACCCATCATGAACGAGGCGAGCAATTGGAACAGCATTCCCGATGGATCTCCTGTGTCCGGTGCGGAGCGCCGACGGGCACCGGCTCAGCTCATGCCAGGACGTGATTCTTTTTCATGGGCCCGGCAACGCGCTCCCGGCCGAGACGTGGGGCATTGTCACCGGGCGCGGGCACTCGCAAAACGGCAAGACTGCTCTAGCGCGCGCCTACCTGATGCGCTGAAGACAATGCCGATTGCAGCGTTTTGACAACCGTGAAGGCATCACGCAAGTGATTCCGCTCGAAATGTGAGATTTCCGCGAGCGAAAGGTAATTGTTCGGTTTCTTGCCTTCGCGGATCTGCGCGGCCTGGTGGCGCAAACGGGTGTTTGCAATGAACTCGAAGGCGTCGAGCAGGTCGCGAGCGCCTTCCTCCGACAAAACGCTGGCCTTCCGCCCCGCCTCAAGCCGGCGGTGCGTATTGACCTCAGGTATCGATGCCTCGAGAGCATAGAGCCGCGCCAGATCGACGACAGGCACGACGCCACCGTGCTTCATGTCGATCTCCCCCTTGTGCTCGCCGATCCGTGGCACCGAAATGTTGCCAAAGAATCCTATTGGCGGCTGGTGCGTCAGCGAGTTCGACAACATGTGTGCGAGGAAGATTGAGTTGGAGCGAGCGAACGGCAGCGTCTCATCGAGCAGCGCGCGATAGAGTGATTCATCACCCCGTATCGGCCGCAGGTCAAACATCACCGACGCCAGCATCTGCGCCATGGGCTCAGGCTCGCTGATCCACTTGCGGAAATAACGCCGCCATACACTGAGCGGCTGGCGCCACTTGTCGGTGATCGCCATCATGTCGCCTGGGCAATAGACGTAGCCAGCTTCATTGAGGCCATCGCATACGAACTGTGCGAATGCCTTGAAGTATGCGCCGTGCTCCTTTTCCGAGTAGCTGTCGGCAAGAATCAGGCAGTTGTCCTGGTCGGACACGCCTGTCTGCTCCTGGCGGCCTTGAGACCCGCACGCGAGCCACAGATACGGTATCGGCGCTGGACCCAGTCGATCTTCCGCCAGCGTGATTAATCTATTCGTCGTGGCATCGGTGATGCTTGAAATAATATGACCGATCTTGTGCGCCGTCGCGCCGCTCGATACCAGGGACACCAGAAGCTTGGGCACATCGGCAACAATGTCGGCGATCGAGCGGACATCGGGACGCCGCCCGATCTCTCCGATCATGTAGACCGCCGAGCGCGACTGGGCCCTGATGAGATCGGTCTGGGTCAGAATGCCGACAAGCCGCCGCCCGGCAACCACCGGCACATGGCTAATCTTTCTTTGCATCATTGCCGCAAGCGCATCGAAAGCCAGCGCGTCGGGTCCCAGCGTCAGCGGACGTTGGGTCATGATCTGACCAATCGTGACGTCGCAAGCGCAACCTTCCGCGACGACGCGATCGCGGAAATCCGCGTCAGTGACAATGCCGACGATCTCGTCGTTTTCGACAACCGGGACGCAAGAGATGCGGCGGTCGCGCATAATGCGCGCGGCGGCGTTGGCTGTCTGCGCCGGGGTTACGGAAACCGGATCCTTCGTCATCATGTCGCGTGCGGTCAAGACCATGAGGTCCAGACCCGCTGACGGCAGGGCATGATCGGCAGGAGCCGCCGACGGGCTGTCGCCCATTGGAGTCAACCCGACACGCTCGATGCCGACGGGCTCGAAGTATCGCTCAAACTGTGGATGGATGTCGTTGAGTTGCAGAAATTCAGCCTTGGGCACCTTCAGGACGCTGCCATCCTCGATTGCCACGGCGCGATATGTCGAGCGGGATCCGCCGAGCAATGCGCGAATGCCGAACGCCTGGCCTGGACCGATACGACCGAAGATCTTGCCGGTCGCTGAGCGGATCTCGATCTGTCCGGAATGGATGATGTAGAGCTGCTGGTTTTCCTGACCGAGGTCGAGGACCATTTGTCCGGTGGAGATGGACCGCTGCTCGATCACTCTTGCGAGCTTTTCCAAAGCCTCCACGGGCAGCAGTTCAAATGGATGGCAGCTTGCCAGGAACGTGACGATTTCATTTTGGGTCAGCATTAATTTCCATCCCGTCCGAATGCGATGGTCGCTGCAAAAAAATTTGCCTGAGGCAGGGCAAACCGGCAAGCGTCCGCCTTCTCTTTTAGCATCGCTGAAGCATGCTGTGACACCCCACAAAGAGGGAGTGAGACTTCGGTATGGTGGGCTGCGCCGGTTGTCCTTAGCACTTTGCGGCACCTGGGTAGACGGACGGGAAATTTTCCCCCGCAAACGACAACGGGCCCCACGCAAACGCGGAGCCCGTTGCCTTGTTCATTAAGTCCGACCTGTCAGGTCAAACTATCAGTGGCCCGTTGCAGCACCAGCACCGCGCGGGATGCGGACGCTTTCGACGAGGTCCTGAATGTGCTGGGGCGGCGGCGCCGTCACCATCGATACCACGTAGGCGACCGTGAAGTTGATCAAGGCGCCGATTGCACCGAAGGCTTCCGGCGAAATGCCGAGGAACCAGTTTTCAGGAACGTTCTTGGCCATCTCGGTTCCCGGGAAGAAGAACCAGCCCTTGAACCAGAAGATGTAAACAAGCGTCGTGAGGATGCCCGTTACCATGCCGAGGATCGCTCCATGCGAGTTGATGCGCTTGGAGAAGATACCCATCATGAGGACCGGGAAGATCGACGAAGCCGCCAGACCGAATGCCAGCGCCACCACCTGAGCCGCAAACCCTGGTGGGTTGAGGCCAAGATAGGCTGCAACACCAATCGCGAACACCATTGAAAGACGTGCGGCATTCAACTCCGCTCGTTCAGATATGTTCGGATTTATCATGCCCTTGATCAAGTCGTGCGAAATCGACGACGAGATCGCAAGCAATAGGCCGGCTGCCGTCGACAGAGCGGCCGCGAGACCACCTGCCGCGACCAACGCGATCACCCAGTTTGGCAGCGCCGCGATTTCCGGGTTTGCCAGCACCATGATGTCGTTGTCGATCTTGGTGAGCTCGTTTTCGCCTGCCTTCGCACCTTTTGGATTGTAGTACTCGAGCTTACCATCCTTGTTCTTGTCCTCATACTTCAAGAGACCGGTGGTCTCCCAGTTCTTGAACCACTGAGGACGCTGCTCGATAGACATCGCCTCGCCCTGAGCGCCGTTCGGCCAAAGCGTCTGGGTCAGGTTGAGACGGGCCATCGCACCAACGGCCGGAGCGGTCGTGTAGAGAATGGCGATGAAGACGAGCGCCCAGCCTGCCGACCAGCGTGCGTCCGCAACCTTCGGAACGGTGAAGAAGCGAATGATGACGTGCGGCAGACCTGCCGTGCCGATCATCAACGACATGGTATAGAGGAACATGTCGAGTTGGCTTCTCACCGGACCGTCATAGGCACCAAAGCCGATCGCCTGGATGGTCTCGTTGAGCTTTTGAATAAGCGGCACGCCAGAAACGTGGTTGCCGATGAGGCCAAGCTGCGGAATCGGGTTGCCGGTCAGGTTCATCGAGATGAAGATGGCCGGGATGGTGTAGGCGAGGATCAGCACGATGTACTGGGCGATCTGCGTGTAGGTGATGCCCTTCATGCCGCCGAGCACCGCATAGACGAACACGATGGCCATACCCGCATAGATGCCGACGTCGACGGGCACTTCGAGGAAGCGCGAGAAGGCGACACCCACACCGCGCATCTGGCCGATCACGTAGGTGATCGAGATGGTGATGAGGCAGAGCACGCCAACGAACCGCGCCGTGTTCGAATAGAAACGATCACCGATGAACTCGGGCACCGTGAACTTGCCGAACTTGCGCAGATAGGGGGCGAGCAGCATGGCCAGCAGCACGTAGCCGCCGGTCCATCCCATAAGGAACTTGGCGCCTTCGTAGCCCTGGAAGGCAATCAGGCCCGCCATGGAGATGAACGAAGCCGCCGACATCCAGTCGGCTGCGGTTGCCATACCATTGGCAACCGGATGGACGCCGCGGCCAGCGGCGTAGAACTCACCCGTCGAACCGGCGCGAGCCCAAATGGCGATCCCGAAGTAGAGCGCAAAAGATGCGCCTACCACGAGGTAGGTCATAGTTCTCAGATCCATGATTGTGCGCTCCCCGCCTCAGTCTTCGTGAACGTCAAATTTGCGGTCGAGCTGGTTCATGCGCACCGCATAAAAGAAGATCAGAACGACGAACACGTAGATCGAGCCCTGTTGGGCCATCCACATGCCGAGGTCCATGCCGCCGACCATGATGCCCTTGAGCATCGGACGCAGCAGGATCCCCATGAGGAAGGAAACCACGAACCATATGACGAGGCAGAACGCTACCAACCGCAAATTTGCGGCCCAGTAGGCTGCTCCGTTCCCATTTTGCGTAGCCATTGTCTTGGACTTCTCCCCAGAAGCTTATTTTCGCAGTCAAGTAAAACACTGTTGAGCTAACACTGTTGAGCAACCCAACGACATCGCCACCGCGCGGGTGCGCGATGACAATGCTGGGTTCCTGTATCCCAATTGACCTGACACACGGCAATCATGCAACGCGCCAAAAGTCGATCTAGCCAAAAATTTTTGACCTCAATCGCGTTGATGCGGAAATTTCCGGTTGTGTTGGGCGGTTCAAAGACTTTCGAATGAGGGTTGCCGTAGTCCAAGCTGGAACGTGCTAAGCTCGCCTGACAAACTCTGGGCGCTCAGATTTGGGAATTGGGGTGCGGCTGAGAGAACGTCCGTAGAACGGACGCCTGGCCAGAGGATTGGGAGGAACGGCATGACTAAGTCCGTATTGGTCGTCGATGACGAGCCAAACATCTTGTTATCACTGGAATATCTTATGAAGCGTGCGGGCTACGTCGTGCGCCTGGCGCGGGATGGCGACGAGGCCCTGGCGTCGGTTTTGGAGACACCTCCCGATCTCGTTCTGCTGGACATTAACATTCCCAAACGCAACGGTTACGAGGTGTGTCAGTCGATCCGTTCCAACCCAGCCTTGAAGAATGTCCGCATCCTTATGGTTACCGCCAAGGGCCGGGAAGTTGAGATCGAGAAGGGCATGGCGCTCGGCGCGGATGGATATGCGACGAAGCCTTTTTCCACAAAAGAATTGGCGGAGCGTGTTGCCCAACTGCTGAACGGGACCGGCGCCTGACATGCTTGAGAGCCTCAGTCTACGAGTTCGCCTGTTTCTATTCTTTGCACTGATCGCTGCCGCAGTCCCTGTGCTGCTCGGTGGTGGGTTGTGGCTCGCTGCCCAGCGTCTTGAAGGCAACCCCACCCCGCACCTCCTGCTGTTCGGCGGTGCTGCGGGTTTTGCGCTGATCGGCGTGGTGATCTGGGTCTGGCAGATGTTCGACCTCAACGTGGCCAAGCCCATCCAGTCGATCGTGCGAGACCTTCAAACGATCATGCACGCCAACCCCGAGCATGAAATCGCCAAGGAGCAAGGACGCTATCTCGGGCTTCTCAATCCTGTAGTCCGTGAGGTTGCCGATGCATTCGCCACCGCGCGACGCGACGTTGGCCAGGAAATCGAGCGGGCCACTCGATCCGTGGAAGAGCAGCGGCTGCAGCTTGAAGCGATCCTGCGCGAGCTCAACGAAGGCGTCATCGTCTGCAACTCCAACCACCGCATTTTGCTCTACAACCGGCGCGCACTTCAGATCCTGGGCGTCAAGGAGGAGATGGGACTTGGCCGGCCGCTGTTTTCCATTCTCAACCAGCAGCCCTTCATATTGACGATGGACCGCTTGGCCAGCCGATACCTGGAAGGCCGGCATGTCGGGCATTCCGAACACCTAATGACCAATCTGGTGTTCGCGAAAACGGACGGCAGCCTCATTCTCGAAGGCCGCATGAACCTGATCGTCGATGACGCGGATAAATCCATCTCCGGCTACGTGCTAACATTCGACGACGTCACGGCGGAGTTGAAAGAACTCATCAAATCGGACCGCCTGATGCGGGCCACGCTGGAGGAGTTGCGCCACCCTGTCGCCAGCCTGCGCGCCGCCGTGGAGATGCTGGCGGATATACCCGACAACGACCAGGAAGGTCGGCGCGCGTTCCAGAACGTGCTTTCGGAAGAGGCTATGCGCCTTTCCAACGAGCTCGAAAAATTCGGGTCAGAATACCGCGCCATCGTCACCAGCCAATGGCCGATGAGCGACGTGCACTCCGGCAACCTGCTCAACGCCTTGACGCGCCGTTTCCGCGATGACGAAAGCATCTTCTGCGACGTGACGGGCGAGCCGATCTGGCTCAGATGCGACAGCACGACTGTGGTTGCGCTACTCGACCACATCATCAGGAAGGCATTGACGGAACTCGACGCGAATACGTTCCTGCTATCAGCGTGCACCAGCCAGAACCACACCTATATCGAGATCACCTGGACGGGCGGCGTTGCCAGTCCCGCGATGCTGGAGCGCTGGCTTGCCGACCCAATCGAACGCGGCATGGGGCTGACCGGAACGGAGATTCTCGAACATCACAAATCGGAAGCCTGGTGCGAGCCGGTGGAAGACGGCAAGGCCCGCGTGCGCATTCCGCTGCTGTTGCCGCAGGCCGCGCACACAGCCTCACTCTCGACCGCACCGTTGCCGATCCGGCTTGAATTCTATGACTTCAATCTTCTCAAGTCTGCCGATCTCGGTGCGGTCGCCGATCGCAAGTTGCGTGACCTCACCTATGTCGTCTTCGACAGTGAGACCACCGGACTGGAACCTTCCAACGGCGATGAAATCATCCAGATTGCTGGGGTGAGAATTCTCAACGGCAGGATTCTGACGGGCGAGGCATTCGACCAGCTCGTCGATCCGGGCCGCCGCGTACCGCCACTTGCGACACGCATCACCGGCATCAGCCAGGAGATGGTCAACGGTCAGCCCAAGATCACCGACGTGCTGCCGCGTTTCCACGACTATGTCGGAGACGCGGTGTTGGTGGCGCACAACGCGGCCTTCGACATGAAATTCCTGCAACTCAAGCAGGACCAATGCAATCTCCGGTTCGACAACCCAGTTCTTGACACCGTCCTGCTTTCGGCGATCGTTCACGATCACACCAACCAGCACACGCTCGACGCGGTGGCCGAACGCTTCTCCATCGAGATACCGCCGGAGACGCGGCACACGGCACTTGGCGACTCGCTGGCGACCGCCGGCGTGTTGCTGAAACTTATCGACCTACTTGAAGTCCACAACATCCGCACACTCGGCGAAGCGATCGAGGCGTCCAACAAGATCGTCGAAATCCGTCGCCGCCAGGCGAAGTACTGACAGTTACATTGTCCGCTTCCGGCGGGCCTAGCGGTCCAACCGTTTGCAGCGAAGGAAGGCGCTGTCGCTCATGCCGTTCAGTGGGATAGGCTCTGCCAATCGCCCGACCACGCCTCCAGCCCGGCCGGAGCGAGCCATTGCGGTTGCAGCACTCGGCTTGGTGCTACTTGCACAACCCTTTCTCGGCATATTCGATCGTGGTAGCAGCGTGACGGTAGCGGGCGTCCCGTTGCTGTTCGTCTATCTCTTCGCCGCGTGGACGGTGATCGTGGCGCTGACAGGCGTCGTGATGGAATCTCGCCAATCACCTGATATCCCGCCAGGGGAAGATGGTGCGGGACCGGTGACATCAGGCGATGTTGCAGCGGCGGACAACGGCCGTGATGCCGCCGCCTCAGACAGCGGCTCGTGAGGACGCGGCCATGCTTTCAACCTGGATGGTTCTGGCGACCTCGCTCACTTATCTGCTGGCTCTATTCGCCGTCGCCCATTTCGCCGACCGGCTGTCCAGGAGTGGGCGGAACCAGGCTGCAATCTCCAATTCCTACATCTACTCTCTTTCAATAGCGGTCTACTGCACGAGTTGGACATACTACGGCAGTGTCGGCCGCGCCGTTTCATCGGGCGTCGGCTTCCTTCCCATCTACCTGGGGCCGACCATCGTGTTCACGCTCGGCTGGTTTTTACTGCGCAAGATCCTGCGCATCTGCAAAACGCAACGCATCACTTCGATCGCCGATTTCATCGCTTCGCGCTACGGCAAGAGCCAGCTCATTGCGGGGCTCGTCACGGTGATGACTGTGATCGGCATCATCCCCTACATCTCTCTGCAGCTGAAGGCCGTTGCAGACAGCTTCGGCGTGGTCCTGGCCAAGGACATGGAATCGGTGGCATCTGGCCTTGCCGCCTACGACTTCGCGCTGCTCGTCACACTGGTGCTGGCGGCATTTGCCGTGCTTTTTGGAACGCGACACATCGAAGCGACAGAACATCACGCCGGCATGGTCGTCGCCATTGCGGTCGAGTCGCTGGTCAAACTGGTCGCGTTCGTGGCGGTCGGCATCTTTGTCACCTTCGGAATTTTCAACGGGTTTGGCGACGTTTTCGCAAGGGCCGCTCAGCTGCCGGAGCTGTCCCAGCTCATGACGATGGAGAATGCCGGCAATAACTGGATGACTCTCACACTATTGTCGATGGCGGCCATAGTCTGCCTGCCTCGGCAATTCCAGGTCACGTTCGTGGAGAACACTGATGAAGCGCATCTCAAGCGCGCAACCTGGATGTTTCCTCTCTATCTGGTTGTCATCAATATTTTCGTGTTGCCGATCGCGTTCGGCGGCCTTGTCACGTTTTCGGGCTCCGGCATCAACGCAGACACATATGTGCTGGCCTTTCCACTATCCCACGGCCAATCGCTGCTGACCTTGGTGGTACTGCTTGGGGGGTTATCCGCGGCAGCGGCCATGGTGATCGTCGAGACGATCGCGCTGTCGACGATGGTGAGCAACGATCTCATCATGCCTGTACTGTTCCGCTTCTTCGAGCGGCGCCTGGCTGGCCGAGAGGACCTCACCACGCTGCTCCTCAACATCCGCCGCGTGGCGATCGTGAGCATCCTGCTGCTGGCATATTCCTATCTTGCCGCGGTCGGAGGCACATACCATCTCGTGACCATCGGGCTGGTATCGTTCTGCGCAGCGGCACAACTAGCGCCTGTCATGCTGCTTGCCATCTACTGGCGCGGCGGCACGCGCAATGCAGCTCTGGCGGGTCTCGCGTCCGGCTTCTTCGTCTGGATCTACACGCTGCTGCTGCCGTCATTCGCCAAATCTGGCCTGCTGCCTCAGAGCTTTGTGGAACAAGGGCCATTGGGAATAGCGCTCTTGAAGCCTTATGCTCTGTTCGGCCTGGAAAGTCTCGACAGCATCTCCCATTCGCTGTTCTGGAGCATGATCGCGAACGTCGGCGCTTTCCTCCTGGTAGCGCTTCGCGAAAGGCAATCGCGCATCGAACATATCCAGGGGACGGTGTTCGTAGAAGCATTCAGCGAACAATCGCCGCCCTCACATCCGGGACTGCCCCACTTCACACGCGGCGGGGCGAGTGTCGGCAGTCTCAGACGGTTGGCTGCGCGTTTCGTCGGCGAGGAGAGAACTGCGGAGGCCTTCAACATCTATGCACGTCGGCAGGGACTCGACAACGAAGCCGGGCTTCAGGTCGACAGCGGCCTGATGCGGCTCGTCGAGCGCCTGGTCGCCGGCGCCATAGGCGCGGCGTCCGCGCGCGTTGCAATGGCGTCCGCGGTCAAGGCCGAGAGGGTGAGCTATGAAGAGATCATGGAGGTTCTCGACGAAACATCGCACGTACTGGAATACTCAAGGCAACTCGAACAGAAATCACGCGAGCTGGAGATCGCCAGCCGAGAGCTGTCAGCGGCCAACGAACAGCTGCGCGAGGCCGACAAGCTGAAGGACGAGTTCATGTCAACCGTCAGCCATGAGCTGCGAACGCCTCTCACGTCCATCCGGTCCTTCTCGGAGATTCTGCAAGACGACCCGGAGATGCCAGAAGACCAGCGTAATTCCTTCCTTGGCATCATCGTATCGGAGAGCGAACGGCTCACCCGACTCATCAACCAGGTTCTCGATCTGGCAAAAATCGAGGCCGGACGCATGCAGTGGGATATCAAGGATGTCGCCGTTGCTCCCGTCGTGCGGGAAGCGACGCAAGCGCTGCAACCGATCTTTCAGCGAGATGGCGTGAGGCTTGACGTTGCTCCCGTGCCCGATGACCTGCCGCCTGTCCGCGCTGACGCCGACCGCCTCATCCAGGTCTTGATAAACCTGATCTCGAATGCAGAAAAGTTCTGCCCGAAGCCGAATGGAGTCGTCTCCCTCATCGTGCGCCGCGAAGGAGACATGATGCGCTTCTCCGTTATCGACAATGGGCCGGGCATACCGGAGGCCGACCGGAAAGCGATCTTCGACAAGTTCTATCAGGTCAAGGGCCGCAACCAGGGCGACGGAAACCCCGCCGGCACGGGAACTGGCCTGGGCCTTACGATTTGCGAGCGTATCGTCAGCCAGTTCAACGGCCACATCTCGGTCGTCCCTGGGCGAGAGGCGGGTTCCGAGTTCACGTTCACGGTTCCCATTTCCGTGACAGCGGCGGCACCATCACACTGACGCGAGAAGTGTCGAGGGCCGATGCTGGCCTTCATTCAAGAGCGAGCGTTTTTTGAGAGCTCAAGCGGTCTGTCTCGACTGCAGTTCCAGAGATGCAATCAGGTCGGCAAAGCGCTCACCTTGCACGATCACATGCTGGCGCAGCTCGCGCGCGGCGGCCTTTGAATCGCCAGCCACTATCGCACTGACGATAGCCTCGTGTTCTCGTTGCGAAACACCAAGCCGATTGCGGACGCGCAACTGCAGCCTCCTGAACGGCGACAGCCGCTTATGCAATGTCAGCGCCTGTTCTTCGAGGAATGCATTGGCGCTGGCGGCATAAATTGCGCGATGGAACCGCTCGTTCTCGAAATAATAGGAATCCGGGTCGCCGATCTCGGCGGCCTGCGCGCACGCAGACAGGTTCTGTCTGATGTTCGTTTCGTGCTCCGGCGTCAGCCGCCGCGCGGCAAGGCGGCCGCACATCGCCTCAAGCTCTGCCATCACCTCGAACATTTCCATCAGTTTTCGTGGATCGGGCGATGAAACGATGGCGCCACGGTAGGGCCTGATCTCGACCAGTCCCTGGGCGGACAGCTGCTGCAATGCTTCCCGCACAGGTGTGCGCGAAACGCCGAAGCGGCTGGCGAGCGAGACTTCATCGAGCCGCGCACCCGGGAGAAGACGACCGGTTGCGATGTCGTCTTCCAATGTGGCCACGAAACCTGCCGCGCCTTTCGCCATCCCAGCAAACCTCGAAAATTATGCGCCCTCAGAATATCCCAAACCGCACCGTGTCGAAGCGCCGGATCATCGCAAGACCAGGAAAATTTCTTCGTGCGGAAACACAATCCGCGCTCGTAAATATTGTATACAATCTTGTTGACATCGCATGCAATAGCATGTTCTCAGTCATTCAGAAGCCCTCCTCAGAAGGGGCAGCAGTCAGCCGGCAACGTGCCGCGAAGACATGAACACCAAGAAGTTCGCATCAAGGAGGAATGCCCGATGTTGCTGATTAGGAATGCGGCTTGGTCAGGGGCCGCAGCCGTTGCGTTGGCTCTTGCCGTGCCCGCCAACGCAGAAACCGTGCTCAAGGCCTCGCACCAATGGCCTGGCGGCAAGGGCGATGCCCGCGATGAAATGGTGCAGATGATCGCGCGCGATGTCGAAAAGGCAAACGTGGGCCTCAAGATCCAGGTTTATCCCGGCGCGTCTCTGGTCAAACCCAAAGAGCAGTGGGGGGCACTGACCAAGGGGCAGATCGATATTTCCGCATTCCCGCTCGACTATGCTTCGGGCAGGCATCCGGAATTCTCCGCAACTCTCATGCCGGGCCTCGTGCGCAACCACGAGCGCGCGCAACGCATGAACAACTCACCCTTCATGAAGGACATCAAGGCGATCATCGAAAAAGCAGGCGTCAAAGTCATTGCAGACGCATGGCTTGCGGGCGCCTTTGCGTCAAAGAAGACGTGCATCACCGCACCGGATACCATCAAAGGCCAGGTAACGCGCGCCGCTGGCCCTGCCTTCGAGCAGATGCTCGTTGCCGCCGGGGGCTCGATTTCGTCGATGCCGTCTTCGGAGATCTACACGGGGATGCAGACCGGTGTTCTCGACGCTGCCAACACGTCGTCGGGCTCGTTCGTTTCCTACCGCCTTTACGAGCAGGTCAAATGCCTGACTGCTCCCGGCGCCAATGCGCTCTGGTTCATGTACGAGCCCATTCTGATGTCGAAGCGTACCTGGGACAGCCTCAATGCCGACCAGCAAAAGGCGATCATGGAAGCGGGCAAGAACGCGGAACAATACTTCGTCGGCGAGGCGAAGAAGCTTGATGACAAGATGATAGACGCATTCAAGAAGGCCGGTGTCGAAGTCGTCGAGATGTCGAAGGAGAACTACGACGCCTGGCTCGCGATCGCCAAGGAAAGCTCCTACAAGAACTTCGCCGAGAAGGTTCCGGACGGAAAGAAGCTGATCGACGAGGCGCTCGCCGTCGATTGATGAACGCTGCGACACGCATCAGGGGCATGACCTTGATGCGTGTCGACCGCCACCATTGCGGTGCCCAGACGACAACACGACAGCGACTATTCGTCAGAACCTGCCGGGCAATCCAACCCGGCATGCTGAACCTTCTTTCGAAGAAGAAAAATTGGCTTCACCGGAAGGATTGATGCCATGCGCACGTTTGTCCGCGTCATCGACCGGCTTTCCGAGGTGCTGGGCGCCATCTCGATGATGCTGCTGGCCTCTGCGGTGCTCGTCGTGTGCCAGATGATCCTGATGCGCTATGTGTTCCGGGCTTCGACCATCTGGCAGACGGAATTCGTTATTTACGCTCTGGTTGCCGCGACGTTCCTGGGGTCGTCCTATGTGCTTCTGCACCGCGGGCATGTCGGCGTCGATTTCTTTCCGACCATGATCGGCGGCACCGGCAAGCTCATTCTGGAACTTCTTGGCGGCCTTGTCTCGCTCGCATTCTGCGCCGTGCTCGCCTACTCGGGCTGGACCTACTTCCACGAGGCATGGGCGCATAACTGGACCACGGACACTGTCTGGGCGCTGCCGCTGTGGATACCCTTGCTGCCGCTGCCCGTCGGCATCGGTATGCTTTGCCTGCAGTACGTTGCCGAACTCATCAAGCTCGTCCAGGGCGGCACCGGACTGACAGCCTCGGAGCTGACGGTCATCCGGGAGGGCGAATAATGGGCCCTCTGGAGATCGGAATTCTTGTTCTCATCGCGCTGCTGGTTCTGCTCGCCACGGGCATGCCCATCGCCTTCGCGCTCGGCGCAGTCTCAGTTGGCACGTTGCTTTTGACGGACGGGCCGCGCGCCATCTCGACGCTGGGTGAGACATTCTTTGGCGGCCTCAATTCGTTCAGCCTCGTGTCCATCCCAATGTTCATCCTAATGGGTGCCGCGGTGGCATCCAGTCCAGCGGGCAAGGACCTTTATGCGGCGCTCGATCGCTGGCTCAACCGCGTTCCAGGCGGGCTCGTCCTTTCCAATCTCGGTGCCTGCTCGATCTTTGCCGCCTTGTCCGGCTCCTCGCCTGCGACGTGCGCGGCGATAGGAAAGATGGGCATCCCGGAGATGCGCAACCGCGGTTATCCCGCCGACATCGCAACGGGTTCGATCGCCGCGGGCGGCACGCTCGGCATCCTGATCCCGCCGTCGATCACCATGATTGTCTACGGCATCGCCACCGAGACATCGATCGGGCGCTTGTTCATTGCCGGCATCCTGCCGGGGCTGATGCTGACCGTCATGTTCATGGCCTGGACGCTCTTTTCCTGCCGCATGAAGGGCATCGGCCTGTCGGACGTGACACGCAAATACTCGCTGGCGGAGAAGCTGGAAGTGCTGCCGCGGGTGCTACCGTTCCTGGCGATCATCGCGGGCATCCTCTTCGTGCTCTACGGCGGCGTGGCGACGCCTTCGGAAGCGGCAGGTGCAGGCGCGCTCTTCTGCCTCGTGCTTGTCGTCGTGATCTACCGGATCTGGCAGCCAGCGCCGATCATCCGCATGTTCCGCGATTCCATTCGCGAGTCGATCATGATTATGATGATTATCGGCGCGTCAGAACTTTTTGCCTACACACTGTCCTCGACCTTCGTTACGCAGTCGATCGCTCAGTGGATCTCAGGCCTCGATGTCAACCGCTGGGTGCTGATGGCGATCATCAACGTGTTCCTGCTGGTGGCCGGGTTCTTCCTTCCTCCTGTCGCCGTTATCCTGATGACCGCGCCCATCCTTTTGCCGATCATCACGCAGGCAGGCTTCGACCCCTATTGGTTCGCGGTGATACTGACCATCAACATGGAGATCGGCCTCATCACGCCTCCGGTGGGACTCAACCTTTATGTCATCAACGGCATTGTTCCCGACGTGCCGCTCGGCACCGTGTTGAAGGGTTCGTTACCCTATGTCATTTGCATGATCGCGGCGATCGTCATCCTGTGTCTCGTGCCTGAGATAGCGACGTGGCTGCCCGATGTACTGATGGGCAGCTCGCGCTAGAGGATGGAAGTTTCGTCAATTGCAATATGACGCCTGCCCGTAATTGCAGCGCAATCGCGCGGAGTGACTGCCAATGTCCCAGCCCACCGATCTCTTCAACCGGCTCGCCCAGCATTGGACGGATCGCGCCAAGCCGTTCCTGACGACATTGGACGGCCGCATCGTCACCTATCAGGACGTCGATGAGGGTTCGGCGCGACTTGCCCACGCCCTGGCTGAAGCTGGTGTGGCACCGGGTGATCGCGTGGCCGTGCAGACCGAGAAATCACCCGAGGCGGTGCTGCTGTTTCTGGCCTGCCTGCGCGTTGGCGCGGTCTACCTGCCGTTGAATACCGCTTATACGCTGTCTGAAATCGAATACTTCCTATCGGATGCCGAACCGACCGTAGTGGTGGTCAGCCCCGCCAAGGAAGCGGCCACGGCCGAACTGTGCGCCCGCCTCGGCGTCAAACATTGCCTCACGCTCGGCACGAACAGCGACGGGTCGCTGATGGCGCGGGCGGATAGCAAACCCTCGACCTTCGCGGGCGTTCCGCGCGCTGCGGATGACATTGCCGCGATCCTCTACACGTCCGGCACCACCGGGCGCTCGAAGGGTGCGATGCTGACGCACGAGAACCTTGCCTCCAACGCACAGGCGCTCGCGGAATACTGGCGCTATACCAGCGATGACGTCCTCATCCACGCGCTGCCCATCTTCCATGTGCACGGGCTCTTCACGGCAACAAACATCACGCTGTGGTGCAATGCCTCGATGCTGTTTCTCGCCAAGTTCGATGCAGACGACATTTTCACGGTGATGCCGCGCGCGACCACGATGATGGGGGTGCCGACATTCTATGTGAGGCTCATACAAGATCCCCGGCTCAATCACGAGGCGACGAAACATATGCGTCTATTCGTTTCGGGATCGGCACCGCTGCTCGCGGAGACGCACCGCACGTTCACCGCCAGGACCGGTCATGCGATCCTTGAGCGCTATGGCATGACCGAAACCGGCATGAATACGTCCAACCCTTATGACGGGGACAGGGTGCCCGGCGCCGTCGGTTTTCCCTTGCCGGGTATTTCCCTTCGCGTCACCGAACCGGAAACGGGACACGAGCTGCCGCAGGGCGAGATCGGCATGATCGAAGTGAAGGGCCCCAACGTCTTCAAGGGCTACTGGCGGATGCCGGAGAAAACGGCGGCGGAATTCCGTCCCGACGGCTACTTCATCACAGGCGATCTCGGCCGGATCGACGACAATGGCTACGTGCATATCGTCGGGCGCGGCAAGGATCTCGTGATTTCCGGCGGCTACAACGTCTATCCAAAGGAGATCGAGTCGGAGATCGATGCCATACCCGGCGTTTTGGAGAGCGCCGTCATCGGCGTGCCGCATCCCGACTTCGGCGAGGGTGTCACTGCTGTCGTGGTGCTGGAGAACGGGGCCGGCCTTGCGGAAGCCGATATCGTCGGCGCGCTGAAGGGGCGGCTTGCTACATTCAAGATGCCCAAGCGGGTGATGTTCGTGGATGCCTTCCCGCGCAACACGATGGGCAAGGTGCAGAAGAACATCCTTCGCGACACCTACGGCAAGCTTTACAGCTGACGGGGCGCGCATCGGTCGCAATGGTGCTGGTCAGAGAATTGGCATCAACAGCAACCGATCACGGGCCGCCGCCAACGCTTCGCCGCTAGAGCATTTCGGACTTGCGTTGACGCGGTCCAGATCTCTTCGCTTACGCAGCTAACTCCTCGCTATCGCCCGGGCCGCTCCGCGAGGGCGGCGCAAGGCGCAGGGCCGCGCTCAATCCTTTTGTTATGGGCAAGTTTTTCACGCTGAACCGCAACACACTTCAGCTAAACATGCCCTAAGATTTGGAAATGCTGGAGATGCGGTCCAGCAACCCTGAGCGGCGACCTGCCTGCGGCGGGTTTTCCTCCTTGCCCGACACCGCTGCTGCGGACTCGGCAGCTGCTGTGGATTGCGCAGCCGTGGCGGCATCCTTTGAGGCGGCGGATTGGGACTGCACATCGCCTTCGCGTCCGGTCAAAGCTTTCAGGAAACTTTGCGCCGATTGCGCATCGGGTTCGCTCTTGATCGACTTCAACGCAACAGGCCGGGGTGCGCCCATGCGCTCCGCCAGCGACTGACGCCGCGCGGGACGTTGATCGGGCTGCGTGCGCGGCTCGGCGGAAGCCGGTGCCGTACCAGCACCCAACCGGCGCAGCTCGTCGCGATACTGCGCGGATTGGCGAGCCAGACGTTCATTGGCGCCGGCAATCTCCGCGCGCAGGCTGCGGATGGTTTCTGTCTGTGTCGCGACTTCCGCTTCCAACGCGCCAAGCCGTGCCTTCATCGCAACTTTGCTGTCCTTGATGGCGTGCTCGTCCTTTTGCGCGGACTCGTAGACGGCCAAGGAGGCCTTCAAGCGTGCAACTTCGGCAGACAGCTCTTCCTGGCGCAGCTTTGCCGCCCGCAATTCCTCGTCGCTCTTCTTGGTTCCTACCTTGCCGGCTTCCGCCGTTGACTGGGCGGCCTTGAGCGAAGACTCCCGTTCGGCCAGCAAGCCACGCAGGCGAGCAATCTCGCGCTCCTGCTCCTGAACGATGCCACCACCTTGGGAAGCGGCGGCATCCTCACCGTTGGCCTTGCCATCGGCTGACTTGCCGCCGCGCACCAATAGACCCTGGAGGCGCGTTATCATTTCGGATTGTTCGCGGGCGCGGGCGCGCAGCGCCTCGATCTCCGAACGCAGCGCCACCTCGCCATCGAACCGGGTGTCGGCCAATTGATCGCGATTGCGCGCAGCGCGCGTCGTCAACGTCGCATTGGTGCGCATCAACTCGTCGCGCTGCTGGGCATTGATCTGCCGCGTCTCATCCAATGCCCGCGCGGTCGTGTCGGCCGAGCGGGACAGGCGCTCGATCTCCTGGTCGCGCTCGTCCAGCATCTGGCGGGCTTGTTCCAACCGCTTTTCCACCTTCGGCAAGCGATCGGTGATCGTCTGCTCAAGGACGCGGCGGGCATTCTCATGCTCCTCCACCGTACTCCGCAAGGCGGCGATCTCGGTTTCGAGACCGCTAATCATGCCGTCACGGCGGTTCAGCTCAATGCGCTGGCGGGCGGCCTGATGGCCTGCGTCGTCCACGCGGCTTTCAAGCTGGTGAATGCGGATCGCGTATTCCGCGCGGAGCCTGTCCGTGACGGCACGGATTTCGGCTTCCGACATGGGCAAGGTGCGCTTCAGTTCGGCGATCGCCAAGCGCTCGGCGCGACGCCTGTAGAACGGCATGACCAGCAAGACCAGGAATCCTGCCGTCAGGAAGCCCAGCGCCACCAGCATTACCGTCTGGATTGTAATCACGCGCGTTCCCGAGTCTCATTATGTACCGGGCGCCGCGACTCGACCCCCGGCAGAACCTAGCAGCAAATGCCGGCCTTGCACGCAAATGTGCGGCCACCCCGACCATGCAATCCGCCGCCTTGTGGCTAGAACGGGTTCCATGTTGGTTTGCGGGTATACTTCAAATAGCCGACGTTGGCACCTAGGCGAAGACCGACTCCGGCACGGATTGGCGCCATTACAACATCGCCGTATTTCTGGAACTGGATCGAAACGCCGCCGACGAGGTAGGCGGAACCTTCGACGCCACCGAAGCGATGATAGACATCGCGCGGGGTGCGAAGATTATACACCAGGATCATAGTCTTGGCGCCGGCGCCTCCGAAATCGTAGCCAACCGACGGTCCCTGCCAGTAAACCTTGTGGGTTCCGGCATCCTTCGTGTAGAGGCGACCCTCGCCATAGCGCAGCCCCGCCACGAATGCACCGCTGGCGTCCTCGCCCAGAATATAGCCGTTGGGCCGACCTGACTTCTTGAAGGCGTATTCGATGACGCTTGCTAGCCCCTTGCTGATCGAACCGAAGAAACCGTGCCCCGCGTCGATGATCTCATTCTTGGAGTAGTATTTTTGGTCGGGGTAGTCACGATCGTCCCTGGCTTCGGGACCGCGCGGCGTTGGATAGCCGTCCTGCAAATCATGACGGCTCGCCAAATCGGCTGGCGGCGGCGCATATGGCTCGCCATAGCCGCCGCTCGGAGGCGCGGAGCGGCCCTGATAGGCATCGTTATAGGTGGAACCTGAACCGCCGCCCGATGGTGCGGGACCAGAGTTGTAAGCGCTTCCCGAGCCATAACCACCGCTGCTCGGCGGGCGGTAGGCGTCATCGACGCGCGCCGATGACGGCGGACGATATGTACCGTTGCTGCCAGCCCCATACCTGTCGTCGCTCGGTCGATAGCTGTCTTCCTCGGCCTGGGAGCCGTAGGTGCCTCCGTACTGGGAGGCGCCCTGTTGTGCCAGACGGACCACCGATGGCGGGCTGGACGTCGCGTCTGCCGGCGCCAGAAGTTCTTGTGCCGCCGTCGCAGCATCAGCATAAGCGGCTGGCGCCGCCCAGGCGCCGCCGAGGGCGAGCGTACCCGCAATGGCGAGGCTCAAAACCAATCGCATCTTTCAATCCCTCGATGATCGCCCGCACAACAGCCGCCACTTCGGGCGTGCCCAATGCAGGGCGCTTTTCGCGTTCGCCGGACTGCTCCGAGACTCCCCGCATGTCCGTGTCTTGCGCGTTGCGCGCACCCCCAACTCACAGACACGCTTCAGCCGAATCAAATCAGCGGCGCACTAGACAGATTGGCCGAAATCTCACGGGGAACTGTTGCCAAAGTGTGGCCTAGTGCACGGCAAAGGCGAAATAGCATTTCGAGGCGGGCTTTGCGGCATCACGAGTTGCAGCGCCTCCTCATGCGGGAAACGCCAAAAACGGCTGCGTTTGCCTTGATCCGGTTTATCTTTTTGACCATCACCCGTAATGGCGTTGCAGCAGGGTGCCAACGGCGGCCAAAAGCGTCTGCGACGGCACAATTGCCCGGTGTGCCCTTTGCATGCGTAAACCTCGCGTGTATCAAGCAAATCAGTGATATTCTTTCACAGTGATTTGCTGCGGCCCCTGTCTGCTCGCGTTTGTGCGCCATGCGCCCGTGCAGCCGCGCGAATGTCATTCCGACACAAGAGGGCCACATGACCGAGCATACGCAGCCGACCGACCTCGAACTTGCTGCCCTCATTTCAAGCAAGATCTGCCACGACGTGATCGGTCCTGTCGGCGCAATCTACAACGGACTGGAAATCCTCGACGAGGACGAGGGCGCGGAATCAAAATCCTACGCCCTCGACGTCATCCGCAATGTCACCGAACAGGCGTCCGCCCGTCTCCAGTTCGCGCGCTTCGCGTTCGGCGCCGCCGGATCGGCCGGGGCGTTGATCGACCTGGGCACTGCGGAACAGATCTCGCGCGGGTTCATCGGCAACGGCAAGCACAAGCTCAACTGGCGCGGCTTTGTCGGGTACATGGCGAAGGACAAGGTCAAGCTGCTGCTGAACCTCATCGCTTCGGCCACAACCGCACTGCCGCGCGGCGGCGAGATCGACGTTCTCATGGGTGGTTCGGTGGAACAGCCGAGCTTCCTCATCCGCTGCCGCGGCACCGCCGCGCGTCCGCCGCAGTATCTCACCGAATTCGTTGGCGGATCGAAGGCTCCGGATCTCGATGCACTGAACATCCAGGCCTACTACACATGGCGCCTTGCGGGCTCGGCCCAGATGCGGCTGGAAATCCTGAAGGACGGCAGCGACATTCTGCTTTCGGCAAAGCCGTTCGCCTGATCCAATCGACCCATTTGCTTCTGCAGCGTTGGCACGGCATTTTTTTGCCTCGGTCCGCGACAAATGGCGCTGCCGTTTACCTACACTTAACTCTGTTCGTCAAATGTCAGTATGGCTGTGCTGATCGGTTGCGGAACCGGCGGCGGGCCAACCAGAGGATTGATGGAGCGGGTGAATGATGAAGCATTGCATGGTCGTCGACGACTCCGACGTCATCCGCAAGGTGGCGCGAACTTTCCTTGAGCGCCTTGGCTACTCAGTGAGTGAAGCATCTACCGGCGAGGAAGCCTTGTCTCAGGCAGAGAGCGCAATGCCGGACATCGTGCTGATGGATTGGATGATGCCTGGCACCCCGCCGATCGATGCCATCGAACAGCTGCGCCGCATCAAGGGTGGCCGCGACACGGTCGTGGTCTACATGACGACCGAGAACGACGAGCGCGACATTGCACGCGCGAAACTCGCCGGAGCCAACGAAGTGCTGTTGAAGCCATTCGATCGCGTGTCGTTCGAAGGCAAGATCAACGAGATCGCGCGCTTCAACTGAGCCTGCGCTTGCTTGTCCGGCATGCCGCAAAGTTTTGGCGTGGCTGACCCACTCTTGAAGCTGCCGCCGGCTTTTCCACACCATGGCGCGGCTTGACCCGCCTGCCACACGTAACGGGTGGACCGGATCCAACCGTCCCTGATATTGCTTGCCCCCTGGTCATGGCCGCTTCCGGCCTGCAATCGAGGGGGACATTGGCGTTGCTTCGCGTCGAGCAACTGACAATTCCAGGACTGCCAAGCCTGTCGTTTGAGGTGGGGGACGGCGAATGCCTTGCCGTCGAAGGTCCGTCTGGGACTGGCAAGACCCGACTGCTGCGCGCCATCGCTGATCTCGACGAAGCGCCTGGCCATGTTTTTCTGGATGGCGCAGAGCGGCATGAAATGCCTGCCAGCCAATGGCGTCGACATGTGCGCTATGCCGCCGCCGAACCTGGCTGGTGGGGGGAGACGGCGCGTGTCTCGCTGCTGCCGCCGGGCAGCGACGAAGCGCGCGTCCTGAAACTCGTTGGCGATCTGGGGCTCGACAGTGCGCTGCTCGACCGCCCGCTTACTCAGCTTTCGACCGGAGAGCGTTTGCGCCTGGCATTGGTGCGGGCCATGAGCGACCAGCCACGGGTGCTGCTGCTGGATGAGCCGACGGGTGCTCTCGACACTGCTTCGGCAGCGCTGGCGGAGGAGCTCATCCGCTATCAGGTCCTCGCCGGACGCAGCGTCATCCTTGTCAGCCACGACCCTGGCCAGATCGAGCGGCTCTCCGATCTGCGCCTGCAGCTCGCCGCCCCCCGCAAGGCCGAAACGAGGGAGCAGCCGTGAGCAGTTATGTCGTCCTGACGCCACTCGATCTTGGTCTCGCCGCGTTGCTCATTCTCGTCAACGCGGGCGTGTCCATTGCATTCCGCCTGGGTCTTGAACGCACCCTTCTGCTGACGACCGCCCGCATGGTCGTGCAATTGGCACTGATCGGTCTGGTGCTGAAGTGGATCTTCGCCCAGACATCGCCGCTGTGGACGCTGCTGCTTGCTGCGATCATGATTTCGGCCGCCGGCTACGAGGCCATTTCGCGGCAGGAACGGCGCATCGCAGGCTGGCTCACATACGGCCTTGGCACTGGAACACTACTAGCGGTCGGAACATTTGCGACATTGTTTGCCGTGGGCGGCGTCATCCAGCCGGATCCCTGGTATGCGCCGCGCTTTGTGCTGCCCATTCTGGGCATGGTACTTGGCAACTCGCTTACAGGTATCGCTCTTGCCCTCGATACGCTGACAGGAGCGGCATGGCGCGACCGCAGCGCGATCGAGGCACGGCTCGCGCTCGGCGCCACGCGAATGGAGGCGCTCGGCGAAACCACACGACGCACGCTCAAGACCGGCATGACGCCCATCCTCAATGCCATGGCGGCATCCGGCGTCGTTTCGCTACCGGGCATGATGACAGGACAGATCCTTGCCGGCGTCGATCCTGTCGAGGCGACCAAGTACCAGATCCTGATTATGTTCCTGATCGCCGGCTCGACCGCACTCGGCGTGTTGATTGCAACATTTGGCGGCGTGCTACTGCTCACCGACAAGCGGCAACGGTTGCGCATCGACAGGCTGGTGACGAAAAAGGAAACACCGGCAGCGTGAGCCACCGGTGTCGGCTTTCGTCGCCAGTCGAGGGCTTTACCGTCCAATGGCGAAGATCGTGGTATCGCCTGGTCGATCAAGCAAGCTTGTCGTCAATCCGCCTTGGCCTTGGCTGCCTCTGGCGCCGCCTTTTCGATCGTTCCCGTTGTGATTTCGGCTCCCGCCTTCTTCGCAGTGGCAGTTACCTTCGGCTTGGCGGTCAACTGGGGCTTCGCGGCCGCATTCTTGACGGTTGCTCCGGAGGGTTCAGCCGCCGGCACCGCAGCCGAAACCGGCTTGCTCGTCTTGCCACCACCTTCGTTCCAGCAGACATCGGCCTCGGCCTTGCAGGTATGTTCGTCGACGACGATGAGGTTGAGGAACAGCTCGCACGTCACATCCTTCTTGCCGGTCCTGTACTTGGAGATGCCGTTCTCCGAAGCCCACTTGGCAATGTATGTGTCGAGCAGTCTCTTGGCGTCGTTGGTCGGGCCGTCCTTGCCGTAGTCGTTCACGGAAAAACCAAGGCGCGTGCACTTTGCATGGGCAGGGAGTGCGAGCGCCAACGAAAGTGCTGCGACTGCTGCAGCCGTACCGAGCTTGCGGTAGGACATCTACGACCTCTCAGGCTTGTCCCGTTGAATACGTTGGAGACAGATATAGCGAGCACGGCATAGCGTGCCTAGCCGCTGAGAATCGCATTCCCGCAACGTGTTGCGGGCGCGCTCCACACGAGAGTACGCCCGCAATCTCTTCAACCAAATGGCTTTTTCTGCGCCGACGGCGTCGGCGGCCAGATAACAGCCGGCAAGATCAGTGCATGTAGGGGGAGTCACCGCCCAAGGGACCGGTCGGTGTATTGAAGAAGTAGCCGTGGTCGAACGGTCCCGACCGGGTCTGAGTATCCATCGAAGGGTCACGCAAGCTGTTGGCGGCGCCGAAACGGCCGCGCGAGTCGCCATACGTATTGATGGTATCTTCCTTGGAATAGGAATAGCCGCCGCGGCGTTTGACATAGCCACGTACTTCAGACCGGCCGCGATAGTAGCCCGATTTGGGATGTGCGCCGTCTCCGTCAGCTTGACGATAATGACGGCGGAAACCGGCGTCGGACGGCGCGGGAAGCGCAACAGCGGCGACCAGTACGGCGGTGATTGCCGCCAAAGCAGAACGCATCATGACTTTCAGCCTCTCTCAAAGCCCCATGGCATGCAGCCCAGGATAGGACAAATCGTCAACGAAACGTTTAACAAAGGGTAATTGTTCCCCGCGTTTCGCCTGCGCCTGTCGCCAAGGGGCAACGGCTCATTGTTGCCTCATCATTTTGAGTTATTGGAACAAATCTATTTCCGAGTGGGTGTGGTGGGTACTGATCGGGGCCATGCTATAGGGCAAAGGCGTTTGGCTTTTCCAAACGATCCTATCGTTCGCCGTGCCAAGATTATGGCCGGAATGACGACCATTGGTCGATGAACCGGGAGAGGAACCCCATGGACATCACAACACTCATCATTCAGCTGCTGAGCGGTGCGGTTGGCGGAAATCTAGTCGGCAGTCTTGTGAAAAAGATCAGCCTTGGCCTGCTTGGCAACTCGCTCGCCGGCATTCTGGGCGGCGGCCTTGGCGGACAGCTGCTTGGCGGCCTGCTCGGCCTTCCGACTGGCGGCGGCGGGCTCGACATCGGGTCGATCCTCGGCCAAGTGGCCAGCGGTGGTGCTGGCGGTGGCATCGTGATGGTCATCATCGGCATCCTGAAGAGCATGCTCGGCGGCAGGCGCTAAGGCGTTCCCGCCAGACGCTGAGCCTTGCTTCACGCAAGCCAGCTGCCCGAAGACCCAGAACAAAAAGAAGTCCGCACCTGAAAGATGCGGACTTCTTCATTTGTTGACCTTCTCGACACGCAGTCCACCGAACGGCACCCGCACCTTGGGCATCTTGCGTGCGATGCCGCGGCTATTTGCAGGCGCGCTGCTTTGAAACGCACGTCGTCAGCACGGCGTCCGACTTGCAGGTCTGCTTGATCTTGCCCTTGGCCTTCAGACCGTGAGCGGCGAGTGAATTGTTGAGCGCGGCATTCGCCATGAACTTGGCGATGTCGGGCAGCAAGTTGGATCCCTCGCCGCCGGCCATCACGCACTTGGCATAAGCGGATGAAGGGATGCTCACGGCGGCCAGCACCAAGGCGGCAGCAAGCGCGCCCGACTTCAACATGACGGACATTGATATCTCTCCTCAAAGAGCGCGGCACTTCGCCAGCGCGGGTGAATTATCGCGCCGGCGATGCTGGGCGAAAATGGCAGACAGGTCTGCTTAGCAATCGAAGCGCAGCTTTAGAGTTGCCGCGTGGCTGACAGGACACGGCTGAGTGGGAGCATATTGCCGGGCACGCAGGATACATACGCCCTGCGGGTCGGTGCGCGGACTCTATGGGTGGCAGCACACGCAAAACGGTACTGCCACCACGAGTCTGATGCGGTCTACCGCCCGTCTAACTTGGCTTGACCTATTTCTTGCAGATCTTGGCTTGGCCGCGGCAGCTCACGCCAATGCCGCCCTTCTTGCACTTGTATTTGCGCTTGCCGAAATCGTAGCCCGGCGTCGTGCCGTTCGCCATCCAGGACGCCCAGGCGCCCCAATCGACCGCCTGCAGCAGTGCTTCATCGACCTGGAATTTGGCCGCCTTTTCGTCCGAACCCGTGCCTTCCGCGGCCTTGACCATGCAGGATTTGGCCGCCGCGCCAGAAGCAGAAACGGCAAGCGCTGCAGCGGAACACGCGACGATAGCAAAACTGGATCTCAAGAGCATCATGGTGCGTCTCTCCGGTTATGGTAGCGACTCGCGAGACTGCCTCATTCAGCTCGCCGCAGCCATCTTCACCACTTTGGCAGAGAACTTTTTCTTGCAAGATTGTTGCGCGGCGGTGACGGGCCCTATTCGTACTCGCATGCCGCAACTAGACCTCACCGGCGCGCAGAACCACGCACGATTGTGGGCAGATGCGCAGGGCGAGACGAAATTTGCGCGATCCTGGCGGCATGATCCGCCTGTTTCAGGCTTCGACCTTCAGCTCCACGGCCTTCGGTCCCTTGCCGCGCTTGTCGGGTTCGGTCTCGAAGGAAATGCGCATGCCCTCGTTGAGCGGACCGATGCCAGACCGCTCGACGGCCGTCACGTGAACAAACACGTCCTTGCCGCCATCGTCGGGCGTAATGAAGCCGTAGCCCTTTTGCGAATTAAAGAATTTCACGATGCCAGTCTGGCGCATGCGAAGTCTCCCGAGGTCCCCAATCGATGCGAGCGACCAATACCCCGAGCCCCGCCGCATGACGGAGCCGCTGTGCAGTCTCGTCTTCCAGGTAATGGGGGCACTTGAGGCGCAGACTTGGCATGCATTGCGCGCGACGCATCTCGGTCAGGTATGGCCGTAGGTACGAGATGACTGCGTCAAATCGTAGCTAAGCACAGTATCGACCAAAGTCGAAATCTTCGCAAGTTTGAAGAAAGTGTTCGGCTACAAGAACTTAAGTCGAGATTGCGGGTGCTGCACAAATTCTAGTCACTCAGCCATCTAACGCGTGTTGGAAGCATCGAATATCAGCGCTCGCCGCTTATCGGTTTGGCGGCCTGCGCAGCGGTGGCCTCGTCGATAATCCAGTTCATTTTGAAGCCACCCTTCCCGTCGACTGCGAGTGCTTCGGCAAGGAATGGCAGTGCGATCTGCAGCTGTTCGGCCAAGCGGTAGGGCGGGTTGACGATGACCAGACCTGTCGCCGCTAGACGGCCATTGAGTGCCGCCGGGTCGGCAATCGCCAGTTCCACCGCCAAGGTCTTTGCCAGTGCCGCATTGGCCAGACGCGCATGAAAGGCAGCGACGGCGGCCTGGTCCTTGACCGGATACCACAGGATGAGGGTGCCAGTGGCAAAGCGGCGGTGGGCCTCGATCACGGCTCCGGCGAGGCGCTCGAACTCGCCCGGGACTTCGAAGGGCGGATCAACAAGGACGACACCACGCCGTTCCTTTGGCGGCAGTAGGGACTTCAGCGCGATGTAGCCATCTAGACCCATGATCTTCGTCTGCCGATCGCGGTGGAACACGTCGGCGAGACTGTCGCGATCCACAGGGTGCAGCTCGTTTGCAATCAGCACATCCTGGGAGCGCATGAGCCGGCGAGCAACGAGAGGGCTGCCCGGATAGCGCAGCAGCCCGCCATCTACATTAAAGTCTCCAGCGAGCAGATCGAGGAACGGCTTCAAGACCGCTTCGACATCAGGCGGCATCGTGTGACCGATCAGCTTGCCAATGCCATCGCGCCATTCACCCGTGCGCGCGGCTTCCGGCGAAGTGAGATCGTAGAGGCCCGCGCCGGCATGCGTGTCGATGATGCGGATCGGCGCCGGCTTCTGCGTCATGTGCGTGATGACGTGGGTCAAGACGAGATGCTTGAGCACGTCCGCGAAGTTGCCGGCATGGAAGATATGGCGATAGTTCATGGCGCAACGCTCACGCCTTCTTTTCCCAGCGGCCGTTTTCGTTCTGCTGCCAGTAGGTGACGCTGCACCCTGCCTGGCGCGCCGCGATCCACTCCTTGCGCGCCGTTGCGAGAGCATCGGGATCGTTGCCGTCAAACAGGTAGACCACACGTGCGAAGCCTTCGAAGCTTTCTGCTGTCGCACCGTCGACCAGGAACCGCACACCAGCCTCGTTGGGTGTTTCAGACCCCGTCGTGAGATAGATCGGCTGCATGTGCGCAGGACCAGCCTTGGCGGTGCCGTGCGCGAGAAAGCTATCGTCACGATAGGTCCACAGTGACAAGTCGAGCGCTTCCAGGCGTTCCGAGGAGCCCGATTGCACGACGGCACGCCAGCCGCGCTCGATGGTCTTTTCCAGAAGCGCCGGCAGCACACGATCGAGCGGAAAACGCTCCAGATGATAAAAGAGCACCTCTGTTGCTATGGCGGACACCGTGGTCTGCTCCGTCTCCTGGCGATTGCTCACACTACCGCCACCTACAAATAGTGTTCGAGTCGCGCGCGATCAGCAGTCGTTAATATTTCGTGGATTGCGCCGCATTCACGCAGGATGGCTTCAACACTTGCACCACCAGCCACTAGAGCCTATATCCCGCAGTCCGGAGCGGCGCCATACCAATGGTTGACGCCCGTGCGGGCGGTGAGCTTTGCGGCCTCTTCGGGTTCGCTGTGAGGCTCCCGCCCGCTGCGATTCCGGCACGGCGCAGGTGCGTCGTGTCTTCCGCGGCGAGACGCGCGGCTTTAGATCGTTTCAGACTGACGTTGAAACGATCCTGATTTCTTCGCTTACACAGCTGATACTCGCTGCCGCTCGGGCTGCTCCGTGGGGGCGGCGCCAGGCGCCGGGCCGCAGTCGCGGCCTGAACGATTCCGCCTGGGTCGGAATCACTCTAGCAATCTTCACGATCATGCTGAAAAGCAAAATCGCCCCGCCCAGCAACTGCGACGATGGCAGCTGGCGGGCGGGGCCTCTAGCAAACCGTTGCCCCGACCTGGCTCGGCCGGGCGACAAGAGGGCCTCAGTAGCCTTCCTTGAGCATGCTGCGCGGCACTTCGCCCGCATCGATCAGCGCCCGGATGCAGCGCTTTGAGATCGCCTTGCCCGCTGCCTGCATGCAGCGGCGCAGCTCGGTCCCGTAAAGCGAGTAGCCCGGGCAGAATCGATTGTAGTCGGACTTGCAGGCCCGACGCACGCGGGCCGAATAAGGCCCGCTATCGGCCCACGCTCCCGAGGTATGAACGGTGGTGCCGACGGCGAAGGTAGCCGTCGCGGCAAAGGCAGCGATGGCTGCTGCTCGCATGAGTTTTTTCATCGGCATCTTGATCCTAACCAGATGTGTTGTGCTCTTTCCGGCACGGCGCGATCGGGCGCTACTTAGTCTCACATTGTGGCATCGGCTAGTGCGACATGTGAACGCCCGGGCCGTAATGTGAACGGCCGCGCGGGTCATGCGTTCCGTTCACCGGGATTTTTGCCGCCTTCTATCAGGTGCATAGGGATTTTCCCCCTTCTTTAGGCTGAAGCGTATCGGAACCCCTGGCAAATCGAACACCTGCCGCAGGCTGTTGGTCAAATACCGTATGTATGAGCGGGGCAGCTCGCCGGGCCGCGAGCAGAAGGCCACGAACGTCGGCGGCCGTGCGGACGGCTGCGTGACATAGCGCAAGCGAATGCGGCGGCCTTCGACGGCTGGCGGCGCATGGCGGGCGACGGCTTCCTGCAGCCAGCGATTGAGATCGGGCGTCGACACGCGCCGGTTCCAGGTTTCGTGCGCCTTGACGATCGCTTCCATGAGGCGATCGAGCCCGCGCTCGCCCAGCGCCGAAATTGTCACCATCGGCACGCCGGGGACCTGCGAAAGTTTCTCGGCAACGCGCTCGCGCAGTTCCTTCAACATACGCTGCTTGTCTTCGACCAGATCCCATTTGTTGATGGCAACGACCATCGCGCGGCCTTCCGAAGCCACCATGTCGCCGATGGTGAGATCCTGATGCTCGAACGGCCGCTCCGCATCGATCAGCAGCACCACGACTTCGGCAAAGCGCAACGCGCGGACGGTGTCGCTTGCCGAAAGCTTCTCGGCCAGTTCGTCGATCCGCGCCTTGCGGCGCAGACCGGCGGTGTCGAACATCAGGAATTTGCGGCCCTTCCAATCGAGCTCGCTGGAAATGGTGTCGCGCGTCAGGCCCGGCTCCGGTCCGGTAATCATGCGTTCTTCATCGAGAAGCGCATTCACCAGCGTCGACTTGCCGACATTGGGACGGCCAACGACGGCAACGCGGATCGGCTGCGTTCGGCGTGCAATTTCAGGTAAGGATGGTTCGGCTGCACCTTCATCATCACCGGTGCCGCCGCGCCGCCGCCGCTTGGGTGCCGGTGTCGGAGCAAAGCCCAGCGCTTCCAGAATGTCGACGACAAGGTCGCCCACGCCTTCGCCATGCTCGGCTGAGATCGCCACCGGTTCGCCGAAGCCCAATCCAAAAGCGTCGTAGAACCCATGCTCGCCTGCACGCCCTTCGGCCTTGTTCGCTACCAGGATCACGGGCTTGCCTGATGCGCGCACGCCGCGCGCGAAAGCCTCATCCGCCGGGGTCACGCCTTCACGCGCATCGATGACAAATAGGGTGAGGTCCGCCGCGGCAATCGCGGCCTCGGACTGCTGGCGCATGCGCGCTGCGATCGTGCCCTGCCCTGCTTCCTCTAGCCCGGCGGTGTCGACAAGCCGGATCACCAGATCGCCCAGATGGGCCTCGCCCTCGCGGCGGTCCCGCGTCAAACCGGGCATGTCGGAGACGAGTGCCGATCTCTTGCCGGTCAAGCGGTTGAACAGGGTCGACTTGCCGACATTGGGTCGGCCGACGATTGCGACGATCGGTTGAGCGGACATCGGGCAGCGGGCTCGCGGGGAAGTTGTATCGGGTTCACCGTGCAAAACGGTGTCGCAGTGCGCGTCAGCGTTTCGGCCAGCCAGCGCAGCGAATTCAGGCCGCTTATGCCCGAAAGCCTGGATAATGCAAACCGCTTCGGTGGCCGGTCACACGTCATGGCTAACCGGGAAGCTGCCCAACCCACTGCACACACAGCAGATTGCGCTCAGGACGGCCCGTGGAAATTGTCGCGGCGCGGCGTTAGATCGTTTCAGTCTTACGTTGAATCAATCCAGATTTTTTCGCTCACGCAGCTAACCCTCGCTATCGCTTGGGCTGCTCCGTGGGGGCGGCGTAAGGTGCCGGGCTGTAGTCGCGGCCTTAACGATTCCGCCTTGGTCGGAATCGCTCTAGTTCAGCGAAATCAGCTTGGCGTTGTCGGTCAGCACGAACATGCGGCGCTTGGCCACCACCGGCGCGATGAAGACGGAGTCGCCCAGTCCCTGCTGCGACATGACACGGCCGCTCATGGCATCGACGCTGGCCAGTGTGCCCTTGGATGACACCAGCCACAGCTTGCCACCCGCCAGGACCGGGCCCGCCCAGGTCTTGTCACCCGGCAGCTGGAGTGTCCATTGCACCGTGCCCTCCTTGCGGGTGATCGCCATGAGCTGACCTGAGGTGTCGACAACGAAAACGCTGTCGCCCGCGACCCATGGTGTCTGGGTGCTTGGAATGTTGAGCGACCACAGCCGCTCACCGGAGGACATTTGCGTGGCCACCATGCGGCCTGCATGGCTCACGGCATAGACGATGCCATCCTCGATCGCCGGACGTGCCGCATCGCTCAGGCTGGTCAACTGCGAGGTGGTGCGCGTGCGCGATAGGCTCTCCGACCAGACCGCGCTACCGTCCGCGACCTTGAGCGCCAGGATATCGCCTGAGGGGTAGGGCACCACGACAACGTCACCCGATACGGCCGGGCTCACGCTCATGATGAGGCTTGCCTGCTGCGGCAGGCCGCGCACGTTCCACAGTTCCGAGCCATCGAGCCCGGACAGGCAATAAAAACGGCCATCGACCGTGATGACGAAGACGCGGTCCGCGGAAGCGGTCGGCGCGGCGCGCACGGGGACGCCAAGGTTGCGCTCCCACAGACGCTTGCCGGATTGCGGATCGAGAGCGACGACATTGCCATAACCTGTCGCGGCATAGATTCTACCGCTGTCGGCTGCCAGACCACCGCCGTAACCGCCTGCCGGCGAGCCCGCCCCGAGTGAGAAGAACCCACTGCCGCTCGAATTTTCCTTGTCAGGCACAAGCGAACTGCGCCAGGCCGAACCACCGCCAGAGACAGAAAATGCCGTGACGGTGCCGTTGGCATCGAGCGTATAGATGCGTTCGCCATAGACGATCGGGCTCGCTGTCACGCGGCCGATCTTGCCTGAGCCGGACCCCGCGTCAGCACGCCAGCTCTGCTTGACGGCGCCTGCAAGTGCGAGATGCCCCGGCGCATTGGTGGCTTCGCCACCCGGCTGTGCCCAGGTTTCGTTCTCATGTTCTGCGACCAGGACGATCGGCTTGTCGCCAGCTGCCAGTTCGCCCGGGATCTTCTCGGCTTCCGGCATGATGGCGATGCGCTTGCCCGGGAGAGGAGTCTGCTTTTCCTTGAAGGGATTGAGATCACCGATCTTGGGAAGGCTCGGCATGCTGTCGGCGCAACCCGCCGCCAGCGCTCCCGACAGGAGAACCGCGGTGATCGCCATCCAGCGACTCATGCTGACCATGCCTGCATCTCCCCGTCCCAGACCGTCGTGCCCCTTGTTATTGGCCCGCCGGTTTCGTTTCAGGCTTGGGCTCCGGCTTTGCGTCTGACTTGTCCGCAGCACCTGCCATGCCTGATTTTGCATCCGTACCCGACTTACCGTCCGCGTCCGGCTTGCCGGCTGCCGCTGGCGGCGTGCCCTTTGCGGCAAGTTCCTCAGCAATGATCTGCGCCATGATGACCTGCGCACGCTCACGCACGTCCGACGGCGCATTCCGATCCGCGAGAAGTTGCTCCAGCGTCTTGCGGGCAACATCCTTCTTGCCGGCACGGAAAGCCGCCAGTGCCACAAGCTCGCGCGCGTTGGCACGCCATGGACTTGTATCTGCCGTCAAATCGTTGAGCCGATTCTCGACCTCGGTAAAGTCGGCATCCCCAATCTTCAGCGCTGCGGCCTGCAGCTTGGCAAAAGACCGCAACAGCGGATCGGCATCGTTGCTCGCCGCCAGCGCCTCGTACTGGGCCAGAGCCTTGGCCTTTTCGCCAGCGGCGTTTTCCAATCCGCCCAGCTTCAGGCGAGCCAGAGCGGCATAACCGGGCGGCGCTGCTTTTACTATATCTTCGAATGCTTTACGGGCTTCGTCGGACTTCGAGTCATCTGCGAGGCTCGACGCCTTTTCATAGGCGGCTCCAGCAGTGTAAGCCGCGCTAATCTGTTGGCTTTGATAGTATTTCCACCCTGCCACCACCACGACCACGGCGAGCGCGGCGATCACGAAATAGGTACCATACTGCTTCCAGAGCTGCTCCATGCGCTCCCGGCGCAGCTCCTCCTCGACCTCGCGGAGCAGGGAGTCGTCGTTATTTGCCATCGATGCGTGCGTCCCAGTCCCTGGCCGGCTTCCCCGCGGGATGCCGGCAATCAAACAATTGCTGCAACCAAACTTGCGCCCGTGTGCATCCGCCCGTGTGTCGGCGGCGTGCAACTGCCTCGAGCGCATTCCCGCAAGCTGACATGCGGCGCCCGCATAGATAACGGAGCAGGGGGGTGACGCAAGGGAAAGCGACGGCCGAAAGGCCGCTTCCCCCATCAAAACCCTCCGCCGAACGCCCTAGCTTTCCTGTTTTTTGGTCTTTTTCGTGGCTCTGCCCGACTGGGCGCCATGATCGGGCACATCCTTGCGCATGGCATAGGTATGCTCAGGGGCTGGAAATGTCCGCGCCCGGACTTCTTCTGCATAGCCGCTGATGGCCCGCTCGATCGCCGCGCCGATGGCTCCGAACTCCTTGACGAACTTGGGTACGCGCGGCGACAGGCCGAGCATGTCCTCCATCACCAGGATCTGACCATCGCAGACCGCCGAGGCGCCAATGCCGATGGTGGGTATGTGGATTGCCTTGGTTATGCGTGCAGCAAGCGGCTCGGCCATGGCCTCCAGCACGACGGAAAAGGCGCCCGCGTCCGCAACCTGCCGGGCGTCCTCCTCGATGGCGGCCCATTGCGCCTCCTCGCGGCCTTGCGCCTTGAAGCCGCCGATGACGTTGATCGACTGGGGGGTCAAGCCAATATGGGCCATGACGGGGATGCCGCGATCGACGAGGTAGCGGATCGTCTCGGCCATACGCTTGCCGCCCTCGAGCTTTACCGCGCCGCAGTCGGTCTCCTTCATCACGCGGGCTGCATTGCGAAAGGCGACCGAAGGGCTTTCCTCATATGTGCCGAAGGGCATGTCGACGACGATGAGCGAGCGCTTGGCACCGCGCACGACCGCTCGGCCATGCATAATCATCAGTTCCAGCGGCACAGGGACCGTCGTCTCATAGCCATGCATCACCATGCCGAGGCTGTCGCCGACAAGCAGGAAATCGCAGTAGGGATCGGCAATCGCGGCCGTATGCGCATGGTAGGACGTCAACGAGACGATCGGCTCAACGCCCTTCTTTGCCTGGATATCGGGCGCCATGAGACGCTTGACGTTGGCGGCTGCCGAATTGCCTGCGCTTACTTGCGATGACATGGTGCGATCTCATCGATTTGTCTGTGCTGCAAACCTTGCGGGCGTGCTGCGGCCCTTAAGGAAATAGTGGCATAGCGCAGCCACGCCAGATGGGCCAGCGGCCTATTAGATCAGCACTTCGGGATTATCGCCGGCAAAGCGTCTTGCCAGTCGGTTGCGTGCAAAATTCTGGCGGCGAATGCATGCGCGCCGCTGCTGCGAATACTGGATGACCGCGTCAAGCACCTAAGCGGCTTTGCCTCCGCAAGTTTGCGTCTCTGCCACACAGATGACAAAATATTCATGGTGCCCGCCCAGATTGAATTGCGGCAATAAAACCACGCTGGTAACCAGGATTTAGGCTGTGGAAGCTAGAGTCTCGAGCTTTCAACACCGGGTTCTTTTGTAAGGGATTAGTAGCGTGCGTACCAACGCCTCCAAGTTGCAGATGCCAAGGCGTCAATCCCGGATTTTTCTATCGGCGGCGTGTTCTACCTTGGCTCTCACCGCGGCCTTTGCCGTCGTGATCCCGGAGCCGGCCGAAGCGCGGCGGGGTGGCTACACCCGCATCATCCGCCAGCCGGCAGATGGCTCACCGCTGACAATCGTCGTCTCGCTCAAGGAGCAGCGTCTTCAGGTCTTCGACAGCGCGGGCCTCGTCGCCCAGTCGCCGATTTCGTCGGGCCGCCCTGGCTACAGCACGCCGACCGGCGTCTTCACGATCCTGCAAAAGAACCGCGAACATTATTCCAATCTCTATGGCGACGCGCCGATGCCGAACATGCAACGCATCACCTGGTCGGGCGTTGCGCTACATGCCGGGGCGCTTCCCGGCTATCCCGCATCACATGGTTGCATACGCCTGCCTTACGGGTTTTCGCGTTCGCTGTTCTCCATGACTCAGCTCGGCACGCGCGTGGTCGTCAATAACAACATGGTCGAGCCCGAGCCGTTCCGTCATCCCATGCTCTTTGCGGCCCTACCGCCGGGAGAAGCAGATATCCCGCCGCCGGTTCGCCCTGTCGAGGGCCAGGCGGACAGTTCGGCTGCCGCTGGGCTAGGCAATGTTTCAGCGATGCTCGGCGTAACGCCGGCTGCGGCGGCGGAAGCAGCCATGCGGGTGGCTGCACGTCCCATGGGAAGTGGCCCGGATGTGGGGAATGCAAAGGTGCCCCAACAGCGCACGCGCATCATGGCCACCGCTGAGCGCCAGGCTGCGATCGACGAAAGCGCTGCCGCCATCAAAGGCATGGAGGCCGTACATGCCGAAGCAGCCGACCACATTGCTGAAGTCAACGGCCGCCTCAATGCCGCGCGGCAGGACCTGAAAGGTGCGAGGCTTGCATTGCCTCAACTCAAGCGCGCCGCCGACCATGCCAAAAGAGAGATCGAGAAAGCAGAGCGGCGGCTGAAGGACTTCATTCAGCAGCAAACTCGCGAAATGAGCCGGATGGAAGCGCGCGAGGAGCAGCGCATGAAGGAACATCTGGCGGACGCTGGCAGCGATCTTGCGTCTGAAGTCCTGCTGAAGCGCGCAGACGAGCGCTCCGCAGCGCACGCGCTCGATGCCCAACAGCGCGACGAGGCTGCGTTGACCGAGAGCCGCCTGGAAGGAGCTTATCTCGACGCCATTCATGACTTGGAGCTGGCTCAGCGCTTCGTCTCCGAGCAGGATGGCATCATTGAGCGGCGTGAAACTCGCGTGCAAGAGGTCGCACAGGAACTCATTGGTGTCCGCAAAGCCTACGCGACGGCACGCAATGCGCTGGATGCAGCCATTGCTGACCACAAGCGCGCGATTGCCGCTCTCAAGCAATTCGCCAAGCCAGCAACGGTGTTCGTTAGCCGCCGCACCGGCAAGCTGGTCATCCGCCAAGGCTACGAGGAGGTCTACGCGGCGCCGGTCAAGATTACATTCCCCACTTCGAGAATTGGCACCCACGTCTTCACGGCAACGCGATTTGCGGACCGCAGCGAGACAATCCTTGACTGGCAGGCCATGACCTTGACCAGCGTGTCACCTGAACTGCCGCAGCGTGCCCACCGGAATGGGTCGGACGCAGCAGAGGCAGAGGAGCTTGCGCCTGCTCCAAGTGCCGGCAACGCGCTTGAGCGGATCGAGATGTCGGACGAGACAAAAATGCGGATTGTTGAGCTGATGAAGCCTGGCTCTGCGTTCATCATCTCCGATGAAGGGGCGAGCCCCGAGACCGGACTTTACACGGACATCATCGTGCAGCCCCGCAGCTAGATCGTTTCGGACAAGCACTGAAGAGGGCTGCTGGCATTCGCTCACCAGCTGGGACTCACTGGCGCTTGGATTGTTCCATGACGGCGGCGGTTGGCGGCGTTCCTTGGTTACAATCCGCAAGCGCGCCAATTATGCGATTTAATCGGTTCTATCCGGCTGACTAGATAGTTCCTGGCGGCCGGGGCTCCATATCAGGGCAAACGTCGCACATGCTCCACGGGCGCATATTCAATGCGCACGGCATCGCCGACGCTTACCTCGCCATCCGTCAACACGCGGCACGTCACGCCGCCGCGCCATTCAGGATGCAGTGCGCGCATCAGCCCTGGGTGTGCCTCCTCCATGCGGGCGCACGGCACGGTCTGGGCCGTGACCTCCAGCCTCACGTTGCCCACCGTCAGAATTGCGCCGATGGCGCGGGGCAGCCGCAGCCCTTCGACGAGCAGGTTGGCACGGCGCGCCGTCCACGGCAGGGCGACTGGCCCGGCGAGGTCTTGCAGCTCATTCAGAGCAGCCTGCCAATCCTCCATCGCAAGGATGGTGACAGCCCGGCGCGGAAACTTGCGGCCCTTATGATCGCCTGAGACACCTTGCAGGCGATCGATGCGGACGCGCGCCACCTCCTCCATAGGCAGACGGCGCGCTGCGCGCCTTGCGATCGCGCTGATACGTCCGGCGCGACCATCGCCACTCATGGGGCGACCGGGACTCCGATCAGGAGCTGGTGGCCATATTGGAGCATGAAGAGATAAAGGGCCGAACCCACCACAATCACGACAGCGTCGCCAATCAGCGACCCCTGCTTTTCACCCAGCGGGCCACGGCCGCCGCCACGCTTCTTGACTGAGATGCGGTCATAGACCGCCCAGATCAGGAACGAGCCAAACAGGATGATCGAGCCCATATCGCCGTTGGCAAGAAGGTGAGCCAGCGCCCAGACCTTCACAGCCGCAAGCATCGGGTGCTTGACCATTGTCCGCAGTTTGGAAGGCACGTAGGCCGCCACCAGCAACCACATCGCGGGCAACATCAGGCCCAGCGTGACGTGCCGAAGGGCAAGAGGCGGCTCCCACAGGACTGGGTTCTTGCCCGTCATCACCTGCAGCTTGTGATAGCCGAGCACAATGACAATCAGCGCGATGAAGGAGCCGATCGAGAACGCGATCCTGTATGGCCCCTCGCCAAAACGATCGACGAGACCTTTGCGCATCTCCGGGCTGGTCGGAATGAGATGGATCGTGAAGAACGCCACCAACCCAATTATCATAGCAATCATATTGCCTGCCTCTCGTCGCTTCGGGCCACCCGGCCACTGTCTCGCTAGCGCGCGTTCATGTTCGATGGAATCGGGAACGCGCTCTATCCTTTTGCCATGGGCATGCTTTTCACGCTGAAACGCAACCACTTCAGCTAAACATGCCCTAGGTGCCACATCGGATGAACTGCTTCCCGACCTGATAGCGCGATAGGACACCTGATGACGACAAAAAGTCTGCCGTGGCCGGCATGTTTTTGTTGCTGGGACAATTGGTCTTGTGTAGTTTTCCACAGGGGCACGGATCGAGGGACTCGTGCTGTGGATAAGTCTTTGTAGTGCCAAGCGCGGCGACTTGGCCCGGAACGTGGCGTTCGTCCGGGTGGGTCAAATGTCAGTGTGGAGCACCAGCTCCGGTGTGGTGGCGCGGCGTCCCAAGAGCTATGGGCGCGGGCACATTCATGTTTTGAATTCTGCTGATTTGGATTTTGTCTCAACGGTCGGTTGCCGTTGTTGCGGCCGGCTTTTTCGTGGCCACCTTTCGGGACAACAGAACGTGGCACGGCCATACCTACTGGCCAACCGGGCATATTCACGCCGGCGGCCAACCTTGACGCAAATCTACGGGAGCGTGTCATGAGCGTTCGCCGTTTCGCCGACCAATTGCGGCCTTCGCGCATGGGTTTGCGTGCGTTTGGTCATGGCGACGAACTGCCAGAGCAGCTTGCCGGCGCGTCTATTTCGCCTCCCATGAGCGAATCGGATCTGGCTGCTGAAATCGCGCGGATCATGAAGCGACCGCCCCACATCGCGACTGTGGCACCGGCACCGGCCCGGTGGCTGGGAGACGATGCCGATAGTGACACCGTTTCCGCCTATCTGGCTGCTGGGGACGAGAGCGCTTCCGCTGAGCAGGCAGAGACGCAAGAAGCGCTCGAGCAGTCCGCGGCAAGCGAAGACTCCAGTGGACCACGCGAACATGAGGAAACGGCAGCGCCGCGCCTGGATGCTGCATCAGCTGCCGCCTGGGTGCGTAAGGCGCGCCGTCAGCGGTTTCGCGCCAACATGAGAGACGCAGCCAGCTGGATGGTTTCGATTACCGTCTCGCTTGTTCTGGTTGCCGCGATCAGTATTGCCATGTTCGGGTGGCCGGGATCGGCCCCGAACGTCGAGCGATTGCGCGTGCGCCCGATTGACATGACGCGGACCTTGGCACCCCAAGCATCCGCCGGGTCATCAACGGAAGCCGTGGCTGCAGCAGACGTCACGAATGCGCGATAGATCGCCTCGGCTGGTCAGCGTCGGGCAGCATGACCGCCCGCCGGCAAATCTGGAAAAACTATCCGAATAATTTTGAGGTGCTCTGCTTATCGCATGGCGCGAACATTCGTGCGCGTCACGGCAGGTAGCCCTTGTCGAGATCAAGCGATTGGCGGGCGAGCGTTTTGCCTTGGCGATCGAGCCGTGTCACCGTCCAGGCAAGATGCGTCCCCTCGGCTTCGGACGACCTGGAACGCAAGCTTGCCTGCAATACCTCGCCTGGCTGCACCTGCATGGGCTCCAGCATCGGGAAATAGAGCTGCTCCCAATGGGTCGTCGGAGAACCGGGCGCGGTCGAGAGCGTGATGCCCGGCACCAGTTCCGCCTCCCACCAAACCGCCAGGCCGAAAACCTGGTGCACGCCGTCCATAGTCCACCGCACCTCGCCCTTGCGGGCCGATTTGTTGTTGCGCGCCGAATTGAAATCGACCTCGTCCCACCGCACGGCACTCTGCCCTGCATCGAGCAGATCTTTGGGCGAGATCGCACGGACGTAGATGTTGTTGAGGCTCATGGTGCGCGCAAAGCCCAGGTCGAGCGCAATACCCAGATCCGCACCGACACCATCCCAGGCGCGCATTTCCTCGTCGAACTTGCTGGAGACGACGGGCGCCACGAATTGACGGACCTTGCCAGGGATGATCGTGCCGCCAGACTTGAGATGCCGCTGGCGCGCATCGCCCAGCGTATCGATCATGTTCTCTTCAAATGCGTAGTTGCCCAGCGTCTCGGAAATCACGACGTCAACGCGCGGAGGATCAACCATCTCAAGGGAACTGCACGGCATGAGATGACAGTTGCGGACGCGATTCTGTTTCAGGATCTCGCTGGCGACGCCCGCCACTTCCGCCATCTCGTAAAGGTACACTTCCTTGGCGCCGAGGCGGGCTGCCATCATGCCAATGAGACCCGTGCCTGCACCGATATCCGCCACTACCGTCTCGCCCTTGCGGATGACCTTGCGCAAGGCTTCAAACAGCGCGCGGTTGCGCACGCGGTCGGCAATCAGGGTGCGGTGATATTCGATGCGCATGTGAATATCCCGATCAGTCTGTGAGCTTCAGGTGCCTGGCGCGCATCTGATAGAGCACCAGCGCCGTCGCCACGGCCAGATTGAGGCTGTCGAGGCGGCCTGCCATCGGGATCTTGACGCGGCGGGTCGCGACCGCGCTCAGCGCGTCGCCTAGTCCCGGTCCTTCGCTGCCCATCATCAGCAACGCGGGACCTCGATAGTCTGCGCTACGGAAATCCTCCCGCGCGGACAGATGCGTTGCAACAACATCTCCCGGCCACTGCTGCCGCCAGTCGAGAAAGGGGCCGCGCTCGGCGCGCGCTATCGGCACCGCGAAGATCGAGCCCATGGTGGCGCGCACGCATTCGCGGCTCCAGGGATCACAGCACTGTCCGACGAGGATCACCCCCTTGGCGCCAACCGCATCGACGGTTCGAATGATGGTGCCAAGGTTGCCTGGGTCGCGCACTTCCTCCAGCACCACCCATACGTCGTCTGCGTCTTGCGTGCGTGGATCGGGCAGTGGCGCAAGGCGTTGCTTGAAGACGGCAAGCAGCGACTGCGGGTTCTCCTTGGAAGCAAGCTTTGCGAGTACGGCTTCCGACACCGCCATGACGTCGCCACCCGTTGCCACGACCCAGGCTGACAGGTCTTTCGCGACACCATCACCCAGTGCATCCGACCGCGCGACCAGCGTCTCGGGCTGCCAGCCGTGCTCACGCGCCGTCATGATGATTGATGCACCCTCGGCGACGAACAATCCCGTCGCCTTCCGCTCCTTGCGCATGTCAAGCGCGCGGATCGACTTCACCCGGTCGTTCTGCAGGCTGGTGACAACGAGGGGCGCGTTGGCGGGTCCGCTCATGATGATGCCCAGCGTGTGAATAGAGAGGTCGGTACGGCGTGGCGTCCGCCCTGTTCCGTGATGACGAGTTCGCCAACATCAAAGCTGCCCCGGCGGTCTTTCAAAACGTCGGCAACAAGCTGGCCAAAGGCGAGCGTGGAGGCGCGGATCGCATAGACGGTGAGGACCATCGCCGCGTGGCGGGTGTCGAGAAGCCGGGCACAATCCTCCAGCAGAGGCTTCAGGCCAGCGAAGAGATCCCAAGTCTCGCCGGCCGGACCGCGGCCGAACTTGGGAGGGTCGACGAGAATGATGTCGTAGGTCTTGCCGCGACGAACCTCGCGGGCGGTGAATTTTGCCGCATCATCGACGATCCAGCGGACCGGCGCGCTTTCGAGCTTGGACGCTGCCTGGTTCTCGCGCGCCCATGCCACCGCCTTCTTGGAAGCATCGACGTGCGTGACCTCCGCTCCCGCCTTGGCCGCGAGTAGTGATGCGGCGCCGGTGTAGCCAAAGAGATTGAGCACGCGCGGGCGCTGATCGGGGTGGCTCGCGCGCATCGCCGCAATTTTTTCCAGCATCCATTGCCAGTGCGGCATCTGCTCGGGGAAGAGGCCGACATGCCAGAGCCCCTGCAGGCGCAGCTGCATGGTGACGCCGCCAATATCGACGGGCCAGCTCTCGGCGACCTTCCTGTCGATGCGCCAGCGCCCCTTTTCCTCTTCGTCGCCTGACGCGGAGAACACGGCGTGCGCCTTGTCCCAGGCCGCGCGCGGGAGGCCCGGTTGCCAAAGTGCCTGCGCCTCGGGCCGGTCGAGCACGACGTCACCGAAGCGCTCAAGCTTGCGGCCATCGCCGCTGTCGAGCAGCGCGTAACCGGCAAAGCCCGGGGTTTCAATCAGCGAAATTCGGCGCGGCACTTGAGGTCTGTCCGGCACGATAATTCCGGCCCCTGTTTGACAATTCGCAGTCCCTGGAACCAACCCAGGCACCTACGCAATATCTTCCACTTCGGCAGGACCGCCGCCCTTGATGCGATGGGCGAGCGAGGCTTCGAGAAAGGCATCGATTTCGCCGTCGAGCACGGCGTCGGGATTGGTCGAGGTCTCACCCGTGCGCAGGTCCTTCACCATCTGATAGGGCTGCAGCACGTAGGAGCGGATCTGATGCCCCCAACCGATCTCGGTCTTGGAGGCGGCTTCCGCGTTGGCCTTTTCCTCGCGCGCCTTCAGCTCGCGCTCATAGAGACGCGACTTCAGCATGGCCCAGGCAATGGCGCGGTTCTTGATCTGGCTGCGTTCCTGCTGCGAGGCGACAACGATGCCCGTCGGCATATGGGTAATGCGGACAGCGGAGTCGGTCGTGTTGACGTGCTGGCCACCGGCGCCCGACGAACGGTAGGTATCGATGCGGCAGTCGCTCTCGTTGATCTGGATGTCGATCTCCTCATCGATAACGGGGAACACCCAGACGGATGCAAACGAGGTGTGGCGGCGGGCATTGGAATCGTAGGGCGAGATGCGCACCAGACGATGTACGCCCGACTCCGTCTTGAGCCAGCCATAGGCATTCTCGCCCTTGATCTCGAGCGTTGCCGACTTCAGGCCTGCTTCTTCACCCGCGCTCACCTCGATCATGGTGACCTTGAAGCCACGCTGCTCGGCCCAGCGCGCGTACATGCGCGTCAGCATCTCGGCCCACTCCTGGCTCTCGGTGCCGCCTGCGCCGGCGTGAACCTCCACGTAGGTGTCGTTGCCGTCGGCTTCGCCGGACAACAGTGCCTCGACGGACCGGCGTTGTGCGTCCTCGCTAAGCTTCTTGAGAGAGCTTTCACCTTCCGCGACACTTGCGTCGTCGTCCTCCGCCTCGCCCAACTCGATCAGCGTCACGGCGTCGTCGAGTTCCTGCTGCAAGGCGCTCACGGTCTTGACCGCCTGCTCCAGCTGCTGGCGCTGGCGCATGACCTTCTGCGCCGATTGCGGGTTATTCCAAAGCGCCGGGTCCTCGGCGCGCCGGTTCAGCTCCGCGAGGCGGGCTTCAGCCGTATCCCAGTCAAAGATGCCTCCTCAGGAGGACCAGGGCCTCCTCGATCGATTCTACGTGTTTTTCTGCTTCGGCGCGCATTGCTGGCTCCTCATTCTCCGGCGCTCATGACGGGGATGGCGCACATATAGTTGTCCTGGGGGAGCGTGTAAACGAGGCCGATAGCGGTCGGGCGAACCATCGCCAAACGCCGGCCTCGCCAATGAAGTAGTGGGGTCGTCCGGGTCTTGCCGGTGTGGGCTACCAGAGGCCGCCGCGACCGCTGTTCAGCCCCTGCTCCTCACGCTGGCCGTCGCGCGCCGCTGGCGAATAGGCATCGCCGCCCGCGCTGGCATCGGTCGAGGGATCGGTGAAGCCGATCACCGAATAGGCGTCATCCGGCTCCTCGCCGGGCTTGAATGCCTCGATGATCGTGTCCTTGGCGTCGCCCTGTGCCCGCAGGCCTGTCTTCAAGCTGACGCGGATGAGTTTGATGCCCGGCGGCACGCGGAACGGCACGGGAGGCTTGTCGCCCAGGGCCATCTGCATGAATTCGCCAAATGCCGGAGCGGCCACCGAACCGCCGGTCTGGCCCTTACCCATAGCGCGGGGAATGTCGTAGCCGATGAAGACGCCGACGACGAGATCGGGGGTGAAGCCGATGAACCAGGCATCCTTTTCGTCGTTGGTGGTGCCTGTCTTGCCGGCCAGCGGCATGCCCAGTTTCTGCAGCGACGTCGCCGTGCCGCGCTGGATCACGCCCTCCATAATTGACGTGATCTGGTAGGCGGTGTGCGGGTCGATGATCTGCTTGCGATCATCGGCGACGACGGGTTCTGTCTGATGCTGCCAACTCTCGGCCTTGCACGTATCGCAGTTGCGATCATCGTGGCGCCAGACCGTGCGCCCCCAGCGATCCTGGATGCGATCGATGAAGGTTGCCTGCACCTGGCGGCCACCGTTGGCAATCATCGAATAGGCGTTGACCATGCGGAGCAACGTCGTCTCGCCGGCGCCCAGGGACATCGCCAGAACGGGCAGCAGATCGTCATAAACACCAAAGCGGCGCGCATACTCTGTGATGAGCGGCATGCCCATGTCCTGGGCCAATCGCACGGTCATCTGGTTGCGCGATTTCTCGATGCCGACCCGCAGCGTTGTGGGACCGTAGGATTTCTCCTTGTTGTAATTCTCCGGCTTCCAGATTTCCTTGCCCGGACCCTGCTCAATCTCGATGGGCGCGTCCAGAATGATGCTGGTCGGCTTGTAGCCGTTGTCGAGGGCTGCTGCGTAGACTAGCGGCTTGAACGATGAGCCGGGTTGGCGCCGTGCCTGGACGGCGCGATCGAACTGACTCATGTCGAAGGAAAAACCGCCTGCGACGGCGAGCACGCGGCCGGTATGCGGGTCCATCGCGACGAGACCGCCAGATACCTCGGGGATCTGCATGAGCGACCAGACGCCGGCCGGTTTTTCCGGATCCTTGGGCGCCACATATATGACGTCGCCCAGCGCCAGCACATCGGCCGCGGTCTTCGGTGTGGCGCCACCGCCAACCTTCTTGGCCCACTTCATTTCGTCGAACGCGATCTCGACGGCTTCGCGCTTGTCGATCAATTCGCCATCCTGGCGACGTGCTGGTTTCAGGCCGACGATGGCCTTGGTCTTTTGCACATCGAGGACGACGCCAAGTCGCCACGGATCGATGTCATCGGGCGATTCTATCTCGGCCAGTCCCTTGCCCCAGTCGCCGGCGATGTCGATTTTCTTGACCGGGCCGCGCCAGCCTTTGCCACGGTCGAATTCGACGAGGCCGTTCGCCAGCGCCTTGCGCGCCTTGCCCTGGAGATCGGGATCAAGCGTTGTGCGCACCGAAAGTCCACCACCGTAGAGCTTGTCCTCGCCATACTTTGCGAGCAGCGAACGGCGGACCTCTTCGGCAAAAAATTCAGCTGCGAAGATGTGTGCGCCGAACGGCCGGAGATTGACGGTGAGCGGCTTCTTCTTCGCTTCCTTCGCGGCTTCCAGCGTGATGTATCCGTTCTCCCACATCTGGTCGATGATCCAGTTGCGGCGTTCGGTGGCGCGCTTTTTGTGCCTGAAGGGGTGGTAGTTATTCGGAGCCTTGGGCAAAGCCGCGAGGTAGGCCACCTCTTCGACGGTCAGGTCCTTCAACTCCTTGTTGAAGTAGTTGAGGCTTGCCGCGGCGACCCCGTAGGAACCCAACCCCAGATAGATCTCGTTCAGATAAAGTTCGAGAATCTTGTCCTTTGTGTAAGCGCGCTCGATGCGCACAGCGAGGATTGCTTCCTTGATCTTGCGATCAAAGGTGCGGTCGCTGGTCAGAAGGAAGTTCTTGGCGACCTGCTGCGTAATCGTGGATGCGCCCTGGATGGAGCCGTGACCTGTCAGCTTGCGCTCGGCATACTTGACCACGGCACGCGCAACGCCTGTGACGTCGATACCACCGTGCTCGTAGAAGCGCCGGTCCTCAGCTGAGAGGAATGCCGCGATCATCAGTTTCGGAATGGTGTTGATGGGTACGAAGATACGGCGCTCACGCGCGTACTCGGCAATGAGCGAGCCATCGTGGGCGTGAATGCGCGTCATCACCGGAGGCTCGTACTTGGCGAGGCTCTCGTAGTCCGGCAGGTCGCCCGACGCCCGATAGATCATGTAGCCCGCTGCCGCGGACGCAATCACGAACAGAAGCACGCCAGTGGCAAAGCTCCATCCGAGAAAGCTCAGAAGCAGGCTCTTGCGACGCCGTTTAGGACGCGGCGACGGTGGTGGCAGCGTTGGGGCTCGCATGGACCTTCATCTTGCTTTGCAAACGCGACCTAGCTCGGCAAGGCAGCATGCACGAGGCGTAAGACCATGCTGCGATGCACCAATGCGGCCGGCAATTCAAGTGAATCTAACACGGAATGTGGCAGCACGTCGTCCCGTTTCCCGGCAACGGAGAATTTCCAGGCGGCCATATACCATCATCCACAAGGCACAATATCGCCACAGTCATAGTGCCTGAGGGCAACACTCTCGCAATCAGTGGATCAAGTGCCCGCCTCCGGGGCATCGCAGCAGGCCATGAAGTCCACTTCACCGCGCCTTTCGCGCTGTCCTTTTGGCGAAGAATGCATTCACCGCAGATACGATCGCACCAGCCACCTTGCCCTGCCACTCGGACTGCCGCATGAGCTTTGAATCGACGGCATTGCTCATAAAGCCCAGCTCCACCAGCACCGATGGCGCATGAGTCTGCTTCAAGACTTTGAAGGCAGCCGAGCGCTGCGGGTCACGGGACAGCGAAATCTCACTTTTCAGCCTGTTCACCAATATGTTGGAGAAGTCCGTCGAAAAATTCGCTGATTCGCGTTTCATCAGGTCGAACAGGATGCTGCGCACTTCGTCGCTGGCATGGTCGCTCGCAGCACCTTCGAGGCCGGCAACCAAATCCGACGCATTTTCCTTTTCCGCCATAAGACGGGCCTGCTCGTCGGATGCACGTTCGGACAAGGTATAAACGGTGGCGCCGCGGACCACCGACGCATAAGTCTTCGATGCAATGGCGTCGGCATGCAGCGAGATGAACAAGCTGGCGTGCAGCTTATGGGACATTCGAAGTCTCTGATCCAAAGAGACGAATACGTCCGACGAACGGGTCATGACCACGCGGTAATGTCCAGTTGCCTCAAGCCGCCGGCGCAGCTTCTTGGCGACGGCAAGAACCACTGATTTTTCCAGAATATTGTTCTCGCCCAATGCGCCGGGGTCTATGCCTCCGTGGCCGGGATCAATGAGTATGAGCGGCTTCTCGGCCTCATTTGCCGGCGCTGGAACATCATCGTAGATGGCCGAACGGCTCACCGGCGGCGGCGTTCCCGCGCCGGTTCCAGCGCCAAATTCATCAGCAGATATAGCTGCCAACTCGATTTCGAGGTTGGTGTCGCGCCTGTCGGCAGAGGTCGTCATGCGCGCGCCGTCAATGCGGACCGGGCCTGTCGCATCCAGCACGACACGGGCTTTGCGATCCGCGAACAAGCCATACCGGAAGGCGGAGATGAGACCATCGCCCTTTCTCCCGGTTCCATCGGGCAGCGCGAACGCAACGTCGGGCAGGTCGATGATGATCCGGTAGGGATTTGCCAGCGTGAAGACTTCGGCCCGGACCCCAACGCTCAGGCGCAAGCGAAAAATCGTTCGATCGCCTTTGGCCTCCACCTGGGCCTGGCGGACGATCGAGGCGGCAACGGCGCCGCCTCCCGCCGATTTTGGGCCGGCGTCCGGCGGCTCGTCCTTGGCTAAATGCCCATTGGCATCCGGGGAAACGCTCTTTTGTTCTCGGCGCGTTTTCCTGGCCATGGCCTTCGGCTGGCTCTTGGTTGCATGCGCCTCCGCCGACCAGTCTCCCGTCACGGGCGCTGCCGTCTCCGGTGCCGCCATCGGCGCTGGTTCGGGCGCAGACTCTGCCTCCGGAGAACCACTCGCATTCCCCCTCGCGGGCGGCGGCGGAGGTCCCTTGCTGTCGTTGCTGCGGGTGATGACCGTATCGAAAACTGATTTCGAGTCATGCTGTTGCGCTGTCACCCCGGCGGTGCTGGCAAGAAGCGCTACGAGGGTCAGGCAGCAGGAAAGCCACACTTGTGACAAGACGGATACCCTGGGCTGCGGGGGCCGCCTTCTCGCCGTCGACAGCGCTGACCGCCGACCAGACATCAAAACTCCGCCATCGCGGTTGGCGCCACCGTGAATGTCCCATAAGCAGATGAAAATTTACATATTTTTGTCAAATAGATCGGCATTATAGCTCAGCTGACACGGCTTGGATTTATTCAAGTGATCGCACGAGTCGCTTATATCACTCTTGCTATCGAATGGGGGAACCCGTACAAGTTTGTGTCGCTCTGTGGCGACTGTGACCGCCCTGGCCCAATGCTGCCCTGGGCATTTTTCGAGAGGCCTTCGCTGGCCTGAATGGACTTGGCGGTCGGGCTGGCCCATGGCGGGCTCAGGACGTGGCCAAATTCTCTCGAGATGCTCCAAGCCGCGCTGCATGTGCTGCCATTGCTGGTCCTGTGTGTTGCAGAGCCTTGCGTAGAGACAAGTCTGGCAGCAGCCATCCCCGCAACAACGAGCGTTCGCTCTTAGCCGAATATCCGGCACATATCGGGAAACTTGGCAGCTGCGGGTCCTGGTCTACGCGCCGGGAGCACTATGCAGGCCAACGGCCAGCCCCGATTTGCGTGATGAAAATCGCGCCGGAGCAGAACCCGCAGGCCACATTGAAGACTATTCGCCGGACGGCACTGGGCTGATCCGGCGGCTGCCCCACTCAGAAAAACGAGCAGGGGTGCGTTCGAAAGACAGGTTACATGCCCAACACTCGCATGTCCCGCCAAACAAGACCGGTTGCCCGACAGGCATTCCGGGCCCAGGCGCCGCAATGGCTTCGGGCTGGCGAGGCGTGCGCCAACGCTTGCGATTTCAACCCAATTCCAACCCTTCTGACACAATCGCGCGGCCGCGTCGCACGCCAGAACCCTGGCCCTGACGCCCGGTGCCCAAGCTGGGCACGCCTCCGCGCGGAGGACTTAGCAAAATGGCAGACAACAACAAAATGCTCATTGATGCCACGCATCCCGAGGAGACTCGGGTCGTGGTGCTGCGCGGAGGCCGCGTAGAGGAATTCGACTATGAGTCGGCGGCTCGCAAACAGCTGCGCGGCAACATCTATCTCGCCAAGGTGACACGGGTCGAGCCGTCACTGCAGGCGGCTTTTGTCGACTATGGCGGCAATCGCCATGGTTTCCTCGCCTTCAACGAAATCCATCCCGACTACTACCAGATCCCGGTCGCCGACCGTCAGGCGCTGCTGGAAGAGGAAGCCGCGGCAGAAGCCGCGGAGGAAGCTGCCGCCGAGGCGCGAGCAGAGGCGCGTGCCCGCCGTGAAGCCGCGCGGGCTGCCGCAAAGGCTGCACAACAGAAGGCACGCGGCGGCAGCGAGGCCGACGAGGATGATGACGAGGACGATGACGACGATCACTCCGTCGACGACGATGGCGGTGAGGTCGTCGACCTTCAGGACGAGGATTTGTCCGCTGACGATGCGGACCACGATGGCGAGGATGACGGCGTCACCGAGCCGTCCTCACGCACAATGGCCGAGAGCGCCGGATTGGACGACGACCGACGGTACGAGGACCACCACGCCGCCGATACCCACGACGCGGAAAAGGACGCTGAGACCGACACCGCTACTTCGGTTGCCGCGGCAGCAGCGCGCGCGGCGACGGCTGCGGCTGAAGCAGCTTCACCTTCGAGCCATGCCGAAGCTCACTTAGAGGCAGCTGACGAGCATGGCAGCCCTGCCCACGGTGATGCCGACGACGCCCCCCAGCCGCATGGCCTCGTCGAGGACCAGGGCGTGCAGGAGATCGAGGCTGAGAACGGCAATGGCGGGGCTGAAGCTTCCGTCGAGCAGGTTGGTTCGGAAGATGCGTTGGAGGAGTTGCCATCGCGTCCGCGCCGCCGGCCCCGCAGCTACAAGATCCAGGAGGTCATCAAGCGCCGCCAGGTCGTGCTTGTGCAGGTCGTCAAGGAAGAGCGCGGCAACAAGGGCGCGGCACTCACCACCTACCTGTCGCTCGCCGGACGCTATACCGTTCTTATGCCGAATACGGCGCGCGGCGGCGGCATTTCCCGCAAGATCACACAGCCACAGGACCGCAAGCGACTGAAGGCGATCGCCGCGGAGCTCGACGTGCCGGAGGGCATGGGCCTTATCATCCGCACGGCAGGCGCCGCCCGCACCAAGCAGGAGATCAAGCGCGACTTCGAGTATCTGCTGCGCCTTTGGGAGAGCGTGCGCGAGCTGACGCTACAGTCGACCGCTCCCAACCTCGTTTATGAAGAGGGCAACCTCATCAAGCGGTCGATCCGCGATCTCTATAACAAGGACGTCGAGGAGATCATTGTCGCCGGCGAGGAAGCGCATCGCGAGGCTCGCGACTTCATGCGCATGCTCATGCCGAGCCATGCCAAGAACGTCATCCAATACCAGCAGCCCGAGCCGCTTTTCACCCGCTTCCAGATCGAGCGGCAGCTAAATGCGATGTTCAGCCCGTATGTGACGCTGAAATCGGGCGGCTACCTCGTCATCAACCAGACCGAAGCCCTAGTTGCGATCGACGTCAACTCAGGCAAGGCGACGCGCGAGTTCTCGATCGAGGAAACCGCGCTCGTCACGAACTGCGAGGCGGCTGAAGAGATTGCGCGGCAGCTGAAGCTGCGCGACCTTGCCGGCCTGATCGTGATCGACTTCATCGACATGGAGGAGAAGCGCAACAATCGCACGGTCGAACGGCGCCTGAAGGAGGCATTGAAGCTCGACCGGGCGCGAATCCAGGTCGGCCGCATCAGCCACTTCGGTCTTCTGGAGATGTCGCGCCAGCGGCTGCGCACAGGCGTGCTCGAGGGATCGACCTCGCAGTGCCCGCATTGCCAGGGCACGGGCATCATCCGATCGACAGAAAGCGTTGCGCTAGCGGTGCTTCGCGGGCTGGAAGACGCCGTCATGGCGGGGACTCGCGCCTCGCTGACAGCTGTTACGACGTCGACTGTCGCGCTCTATATCCTCAACAAGAAGCGCGCCTTCATCAACGATATGGAAGCCCGCCATGGATTGCCCATCTCGGTCGAGGGCTCCGAGAAGATGCAAGGTGCCAACTTCTCCGTCGAAAAAGGACCGGCACCGGCGCAACACCTGCGGCGCCCCGAAAAGACCGCGGTCAACATGGACTGGGGCTTTGACGAAGACGGCGAGCAGCAGGTTGACGACGAGGCCGACGAGATCGCGGCCGATGGTGATGATCGCGATGAACGCGGTGGGCGCGAAGAACGCGGCGGACGTGAGGAGCGCCTCGACCGCGGTGATGGCGATGGCCGCAGGCGCAGACGCCGCAGACGGCGTGGCCGGCGCGGGGATCGCGAAGCGCGTGGCGCGGAGAATGCAGACACGCTCGATGACAACGATGGCATGGAGGCCGACGAGCAGGAGTTCGAACAGGAAGACTCCGCTGAGGAGGCCGATGCCGGCGAAGAGCAGACGGCAGGTGAGGCGCGCGGGGATGGCGAGGAAGGCGAGGGCGATGAGCGCTCTGGCGCGCGCCGCCGACGTCGCCGTGGCCGCCGTGGCGGACGGCGTAATCGGGAGCGGCAGGAAAACGCTGGCGGAGAGGGTGATGAC
>JAGRKV010000002.1 GCA_020442165.1 Hyphomicrobiaceae bacterium
CTGGCGGAGACAATGGTGAATGGATTAAGCAGTCACTCGACATGGCGCAGCATCTCCTGTCGCAGTAGCTGATCGTCGCGGAAGCAGCCGAGCATGCGGCTCGTGACGAGGTCGCTGCCAGGTTTAGCCACACCGCGCGCCGTCATGCATGCATGCGACGCCTTGATCACCACCGCCACGCCTTTCGGGTGCAAGCCCGTATTGACTGCGGAAGCGATCTGAGCAGTCATTTTCTCTTGAATCTGCAACCGCTTCGCATAGGCATCGACGACGCGAGCAAGCTTGCTGATGCCGACAACGCGACCGTCCGGCACGTATGCGACCCAAGCGCGCCCGATGATTGGCGCCATGTGATGCTCGCAATGGCTGACGAACGGGATGCCGCGCAATAGCACCATCTCATCGTAGGCTTCTGTTTCCCCAAAGGTCGTTTCCAGGTAGCGCAACGGATTGATCCTATAACCGGAAAAATGCTCTCCAAGCGCGCGAACGACGCGCGCTGGCGTTTCGAAGAGCCCTTCCCGGTCCGGCTCCTCGCCCAGGTATGAGATTATCGTGCGGATGGCGGCCTCCGCGGCTGCCCGGCCAGGCTTCGCCGATAGGTCACGCGTCGGATCCGAGTCGATGGATGAGTTCAAAACTGCGGCGGTCATTGGTCTCATGGCGTGTGTCGTCCTTGTGGCGCGCTGCAAGCGTGCGGTACGCGAATCCAAGCTCGGGTCGCGTACCGCTCGCATGCTCCTATCGTGAGGCAAATTTGTCGGGGAACTGCTTGGCGAGAGCACCGCCGAGCGCATCCGAAATGACGTACATGTGCTGTGTCATGTCAGCCCAGGTCTTGGCCTCGGCGGGATAATCGTGCGCCAGCAGCTCCTGGATCTGCGCGATATGATGGCCGCCATGCGCCTGCAACAAGCCATTGACGGTATCAGCCGGGAGGTTGGGGTTCGCCGAAGCAAGAAAATCAGCGATCGTCTTGGCGTTTGCAACCAGTTGTGACGTCGCTTCCGACTGACCCGACTCGCTCTTGGCGATCGACGCGTTGAGATAGGCCTTGACCGCGCCATAGTGGCCGGCGAGCAGTTTGAAGAGCTTGTCCCTGGCATTGGCACCATAGAACGGCTCAAAGGCTCCGGCGATTGCGCGGGCATTTGCGACGACTTGCGCCTCCGCACTGGCGCGCGCGGGATCGTCCTTGGCAAGTGCCGCGGTGACGACATTGCGCACCCAGAAGACGTGTCCGAGCCACAAGTCTCGCAATACGGCATTCGTGGCACTGAGTTTCGATGCTGTGGCGGGGGCCGCCATCGTGTGCACGTGCCCGGCGGCAGTCGCGGCCGGAGCGGCGATGAATGGCGCGCTCGCAAAACTAAGCGCGCTCGCAATCATAATCAGGGCGTGGCGCATGTGGTTTCTCCATCTGCTGGTAAAGTGGAACAAGGGTTCAGCGATGGAGTATTGGATGAGCTCAGTCGCACGGAGGTTCCCGCGCGACTCAGGAATTTTCTTTGAGGCGTTGAACAACCACTTCCGCCAGGCGCTCGCAACGGCGGCCTGCGAAGGGAAACACATCCGACATGGCTGGATCGATATGCTCGGCCAGCGCCTCGCGCAGCAGACGCCGGGCCCGGAACAGGCGTGTCTTCACCGTCTCCGGTCGGATGCCCACAAGTTCGGCGGTCTCCTCAACGCTCATCTCGTCGAGTACGCGCGCCACGAACACCACACGGAAGTCGTCGGGCAACTTATCGATTGCGCGTTCGATGAGCCTGCCAATCTGCTGCTGGGCCACGGCACGCTCCGGGTCAAGTGACGGGTTCGAAGAAAACGGAAACGGCACGACGTTGTCAGCCTGGTCTCCGCCAGCCGGCGGGGCGTGGACTGTGGGCTCGACATGTCGGCGCAGGCGCTGCAGAGCCTCGTTGACGACGATGCGCCTCAGCCAGGTTGCGAGGCTCGAATCACCGCGAAACGTGCCGATGGATCGGAAGGCCTTGAAATAAGCCTCCTGCAGCACGTCTTCCGCCTCGCTGTCGTCGCGGATCATGCCGCGCGCAAGTCGGAACATGCGGCTGTTGTGCCGAGCGATTATCATGCGAATAGAGGCTTCGTCGCCGCGCTGTGCGCGCGCAATGAGCTCGGCTTCATCACGCGAGGCGACCGCCGGTTTCGGGGGCAGCATGCACACCTCCAAGACTGGTTCGCATATTGTCGAGGACTATCTGATCGGACAATCCCAAGCCGACTGTTAGATGCATCGAAACAGAAAAGGTTCCCGGCCAGCGTCGTGAGGCATGAACGCATCTCGCAGACCCTAGTCATATTCCCAAATCCCGCGATGACATTACGTTCCGGCAGACCTCAGACGCTCACCCGGTGCCAGTATCTCGCCTCGGGAGCTTGCCACACCTAGTTCAAGGCTATTGGCTATCAGCCTTGCCTTGCCAATGAATAGTTCGGCGGCCGCAGGCGGGCAGACTTCGCGTGCGGTTTCCTCAAACAGCGTGAGCCATCGGTCGAAATCGCTGCCTCCTATGGGCAAGTTGGCATGCGCGGGCATTGGCCGGCCATGATAGCGACCGCTCATCAATGCTACGGACGACCAGAACGCACACATGCGCTCCAGATGCGGCTCCCAATCGGCGATACGCTCCGCAAAGATCGGTCTCAGGACCGTGTCTGCCCTAACGCGCGCATAGAAATTGTGTACGAGGCGCTCGATCATCGCCTCGTTGATTCCGGTGCGCGCGCTGACACCTGAAGCGAAGGCTTCCCGCCTTTCAAATCTCGTCGTCTCCGCTAAGTCCTGATCGTCCGCCACGCCAAGCCGTTCCTCAAATTAGTATTTACAATACCACTTCATTGCATTTAGAATAGGTATCTGCAATACCTATTTATGCAACGCTTCGTAGTACAGCGCTCGGGCCGGATAGAGAGGCGGCAAGTTGGGCAAGGCAGGAGTGGCGCAATGAAGAGGATCTTGATTGCCACGTCTGCCGTAGCCGGCTGAGCAGCGTTTACATCAGCAGATGAGGTCAACTCACCAATATGCGACTGACCACTTTCACCGACTATGGGCTGCGGGTCTTGATGCGGCTTGCAGATGAGCCTGACCGGACGATCACGACCGAAGAGATCGCCGAGGAGCACGGCATCTCGCGCAACCATCTTGTGAAGGTTGTCCGCGATCTGGCAGAGGCTGGATTTGTTCGTACGCGGCGCGGGGGAGGCGGTGGAATGCAGCTGGCGCGCCCGGCCGGCGACATCACGATCGGCGAGGTCGTCCGCTGGCTCGAGGCACGACATGCGCTCGTCGAATGTTTCCGCGCCGACGGCGGGAACTGCATTCTCAATCCGGGTTGCCGCTTGAAGAGCCGGCTTAGGCGCGCCGAAGAAGCTTTTCTCGCGGATCTTGATCGCTCCACGCTCGCTGAGTGTGCCGGAACGAAGACGGGTACCTCACCACGAGTTGCGAAAAGAACGCGACGCACTAAAGTCACGGAGGACTGCTGATGCGAACCCGCCCTGATGTGATCACGGACTTGAACGTGGGAAATCGTGTTGTCCAGATCGACGAGCACGGCTTCCTTGTCGATCCGGAGCAATGGGATGCCGACGTGGCCAGGACGTTCGCGCTTCAACAGGGCATTGAACTTACCGAAGACCACTGGAACGTGATTGCCTTCATGCGGGAGTTCCTCACTGAGCACGGATTAGCGGCCGACGCACGGTTTGTCATGCGCTTTCTCGACGACCGCGCGACCGCGCGAGGCAAGTCGGGCCGTGATCTTCTGTTTGAACTTTTTCCCTACGGCTACGTCGGGCAGGCCTGTCGTATCAGCGGAATGCGCCAGCCCCGCGCTTGGAGCACTGGGTAAGTGAATTAGTCCAGGAATAATCCCAGTGGCTTCCACTGGGGGGATGGTGCGATTCAACGCCGAACCGCACAACCAAAGAGTCAATTCGGCGATAACGCAGGAGTTCGCCCATGACTGACGTTGCCTCAATTGATGATGCCGCTGAACTGACCAGTTATATCGAGACGCATTACCACGCGCGTCACCGAGAAGACTTACCCGCGCTGTTAGAGCTGGCTGTGAAAGTTGAGAGCGTACACGCCACCCACGACCGCGTACCGCTAGGCCTGTCCGACCTGCTGCGACGAATGATTGGCGCGATGGAAGTGCACATGAAGAAAGAGGAACTCATCCTGTTCCCCGCTATTCGAAACGGTGGTGCGCCTGGTATCGAAAATCCCATCGCGGTCATGCGCGCCGATCATGACAACCACGAAGTTGAGATCTGTGAGATCAGGCGCCTGACCAGCGATCTTTCGCTACCGGAAAGCGCCTCCCGGACCTGGATAACGCTCTATGATGGGCTGGCTAAGTTCCTTGCTGATCTGGAGGAGCACATCCGACTGGAAAATGAAGTGCTATTTCCTCAATTTGAACCTGAGGGGCGAACATATGCCTGATCTTCGCTTTCCGAAAGCAACACGCGCCCACGCCGAGCAGCGGCGGGCACTAGCGCCACAGGCCGAGGACGCATTCCGCACATTTTCAAAAGCCGTCTTTGCAGATGGTGCGCTCGATGCGCGCACCAAACAGCTGATCGCCGTTGCCACGGCACACGTGACACAATGCCCGTGGTGCATCGAAGGTCACGTGAAGGCTGCGCGTCACGCGGGAGCCACCGACGAGCAGATCATGGAAGCAATCTGGATTGCGGCTGAGATGCGCGCGGGCGCTGCCTATGCTCACTCGGTCAAGGCCCTGGAGATCATCTCGCACGGTAAAGCAGATTGACATGGGATGGCCCCAATGTCGCACGCGTCTGAGATCCGATGCATGAGTGTGCGGGCGCTTCTTTGCTAGGCGATCTGGCTTGGCCTCGGGGTGTGCGCAAGAATGACATTCTAGTATTGGCGGCTCGATCAAAGAGGCTGCACGCAGCAAATCTTGGCACAGAGGGTTCGGTCATGATCCGAGCCAGCGGACCTGGTTCCAAGGGCGATATCTCGCAGAGCGAGATGCCAACTCCAATGGTGTCGTGCGCTGTTTGGGCTGGTGCCGAACGGGCGCGGTTGTTTGGCTCTATTCGGCGAATGTTCTGAATCATACCCTGGTCGTCGTGTTGCACGATTACCTGGCTGAGGCGCTGGCGCAGGAGTTTAAAACGTGACCTATCGCGCCGATCGAAGGATCCACACCTCGTTATGTGATCTGCTGGGCTGCGACGTACCGATCCTGCTTGCGGGCATGGGTGGCGTTTCCCGCTGGGAACTCGCCGCCGCAGTGGCCGAGGCAGGCGGATATGCCACGCTCGGCATGGTGCGCGAAGATCCGGACCTGATTGAATGTGAAGTGACTGCGCTGCGCGCTGCAACGAGTCGCCCGTTTGCGGTCAATCTTATTCCGGCAGCAACCGACACCGGACTGCTAGATGCGCAGATTAGTCGCTGCCTTGATCTTGGCATTGGAGCATTTTCATTCTTCTGGGATGTTGTGCCACAGGCGGTAGAGCGGGTGAAGGAGGCGGGCTGCCTTGTCCTACACCAGGTGGGCAGCTTTGCAGCGGCTAATGAAGCCGAGGCAGTCGGAGCAGATGTACTGATCGCGCAGGGTTTAGAAGCAGGCGGCCACGTCCATGGCCGAATAGGCGCATTCGCACTTGCTGCCGATTTGCTACGCGAGACGCGCTTGCCGGTGGTCGTTTCCGGTGGCATTGCCGATGGAGCTGGCTTGGCCGCAGCATTGGCGATGGGAGCGGCCGGTGTGCAATGTGGAACTGCTTTCCTTGCTACCGACGAGTCTTTTGCGCACCCCTGTCACAAGGCGCGGATTGTGCATGCGTCTGCCGTAGATACAGTGTTGACCGATGTCTTCGTGCTGAACTGGCCTGCCGGGTCCGCCGTACGTGTCCTTGGAAACAGCGTTACGGCGGCGCTTGGCGCCAATCTACTGGGGCACGATCCGAAGAAGCTCCCGCGGGAGCCAATCGCCTGGGATGGTGACGCGGCGCGGCTGCGCTACAGTACGGATTCGCCGCTGCGCACGACGAAGGGCAATTTGGAAGCTATGCCACACTACGCTGGTCAGGGAGTGGGTCGGATCGGCGACGTGGTCCCGGCGGCTGTCCGGCTGCGGCGAATGGCCAGCGAGGCAGCTGAACTGCTGGCGCGGATCGGCTCGGACAGCAGCAATAAGGGAAACGGAGCATGATCATGGGGAGCGACTTGACGCGTTGGCGTCGCGCTGAGCGCACGCGCTTGCAGAGCGAGCGGATGTTGCAAACCGCGGAGACCCGTCGCGCCGCAAGCATTGTTTTGGCGGATCACCTGCGCGCATTGCTGAACCAGCACTTCGGCGGCGCTGTGGGACGGGTGTTCTCCGGTTACTGGCCGATCAAGGGTGAGCCGAATTTGCGTCCAACCATGGTGGAATTGCACGGGTCCGGTGCGACTGTTGCACTGCCGGTGGTCGAGGCGAAGGCTGCGCCGATGGTCTTTCGCCGCTGGACACCCACAACCCAGATGGTTCGTGGTGACTGGAACATCCCTGTGCCCCCGCCAGAGTCCGATCAGGTCATGCCGGAGATAACGCTTGCGCCCCTTGTTGGCTGGGATTGCAGCGGCTATCGCCTGGGGTACGGCGGCGGCTATTTCGATCGTACGCTGGCGGTACTGGACCCGCGTCCGTTCACTATCGGGATTGGTTGGCAGTCGGCTCAACTGGCCACAATACACCCGCAACCCCATGACATCCCGCTTGATGTCATCCTTACGGAAACAGGCGTGCAGGCCATTCGCGAAATTCCATGGTAACGACAGCCCAGCAGATTCGTGACTATCAGGGACCCGCACTCCTTTCATACGGGTTTCGCCCATTCTTTCTGTTCGGTGCGTTGTGGGCCGTTCTCGCCGTCGCGATCTGGCTACCCCTGTTGAACGAACGTATCTCGCTGCCAACAGCGTTGACGCCGATCCAATGGCATGTCCATGAGCTGTTGTTTGGCTTTGTGCCGTCAATCGCGGCGGGCTTTCTGTTGACGGCTGTACCAAATTGGACGGGGCGGCTGCCCGTCGTCGGCTTCCCCCTTTTCGTGCTGTTCCTAATATGGGTCGCGGGTCGCGCGGCCATTCTTGCATCGGCGTGGATTGGGCAACCTATCGCTGCCTTTGTCGATCTTGCATTTCTCTCCCTACTCGCCATCGTGATCGCACGCGAAATTATTGTCAGTGACCACAAGCGCAATCTCAAGGTGCTGGTGGTGATTGTGTTACTACTGATTGGCAATGCGCTGTTCCATCTCGAGGTCACGTTCGATAGTGAGGGTGCGTATGGAGAGCGTGTGGGGATCACTGCAATCGTACTGCTGATCATGCTGATTGGTGGTCGCATCATCCCGAGCTTCACACGCAATTGGTTGGTACGACGGCCTACGGGCCGGCTTCCGTTGCCTTTCGGTAAATTCGATGCTGTCGCCATGTTTGTGAGCGCGGCAGCACTTACGAGCTGGATACTCAGTCCGGACTCCCTGCTCACGGCGTTGCTTGCGATGGCTGCCTTCGTCGGCAACGCTGGTCGGCTCGTTCGCTGGGCCGGTGAGCGAGTAAGTGCTGAGCCATTGGTCCTGATTCTGCACATCGGCTATGCATTCGTACCGCTTGGCTTCCTGCTCTTAACCCTCAGCATTTTGGGCCTGCAATATATTGCATCGGCAGGTGCTCTGCATGGCTGGACCGCCGGGGCAATCGGAGTGATGACGTTGGCTGTCATGACACGAGCCAGCTTAGGCCATACGGGGCAACCATTGCGGGCGACCCGCGCCATCCAATTTGTCTATGCAGCCTCAGTCGTCGCTGGCCTTGCGCGGGTAATCGCGGCGTTTGGTATCGTTCGAGAACCGATGCTGCAATTGGCAGCTATCGTTTGGGTTCTAGCCTTCGGGGGCTTTGTCATCATTTTCGGGCCACTTTTGATAAAACACCGGTCATAAGAGCCGATCACTTGCCCCTGCCACAGCTTCAAGCGGTTGCGCCTGCGGCCTCTCCGGCGCTAGCCACGAGTTCGTTTTGGCGGCCATCGTCCAGAACCTGAACCCGCTGACGCTCTGCCTCGTCAAGCCGCGACCCGATCCTGCCGCCCGGTGAATTCGCGTAGCGCGTCAGAGTTCGCCATACCAAGGAGTTGAACTGCTCTGAGCGGCAACCCATCACGAAAAATTGGCACCAATCAATGGCCGAGGCCAGACAGAACCGACAGCCGGCTGTTTCGACAGCATCGACCGGAAGCCGAAGATCGGCGACTCTCCGCCTCTGACGGCGGAGCCTACGTAGCTTCCCGGCGGCAACCGTTCTTGTGCGAAGGCGCATCGAATGTTCACAAACTCTGCACAGTCACCGTAGGCAAAAACTTCCACGACGAAAGTGACCCCTGCCGGACCTTTGCTGCCAGGATTAGCGGCCAGTTTCACTTGTTGGAAGGCACGGCCGATGTTCGTTTGCGCAGCCATTCGTGTCCCGGGTCGCCATGCATTCGCGGATGCCAAGACATCAGTATCTCAAAATCCATGTTCTCGAATGGCAAGTCGAAAACGTTCAACCTTTCGGAGGTGGTTTCGGCGAGTTTGCGGGGAATGGCGGCTACGATATCAGTCGATGCGACGAGAGCTGGCACCGCCATAAACGAAGGCAGTGATGCCACGACATGACGCGTCCTGCCGAGCTTTTGCAGTTCGTCATCAACTACCCCCCACAAGGAGCCTGCATCCGGAGCGATAATGGCGTGCGGAAACTGGCAGAGCTCTTCGACGGTCGGATTCTTTTTGCCTCGCGGGTGATTTTTGCGCTGAACGAAGCACAACTGTTCGCGGAACAACGGAGTGGCCCGTGCCTCTTCAGGAGTGAGCTGCCGCCACATGAGCAGCAGATCTGCTTCGAGATTTTCGAGCATCCGCCAGGCCAAGCTGCGCTCGAAAGGCAGCAAGACAATCTGGACGTTATTTGTGACGCGGCTTGCCTCCCGGATGAGCGGCACGCTCACCACCGTGTGCAGGTAATCGGGGGCGATAATCCGAAATATCCGGGAGGTGCTGCTCGGATCAAACGGCTGCCGCTCCCGGACCAGTTGGGTCAGTTCCAGCAGTTTCAGATGCAATTCGCCTTGTAGCGAAACCGCCAGGGCGGTCGGCACCATCTGTCTGCCCGAAGCAACAAGGAGCGGATCACTGAACAGATCCCGCAGCCGGGCCAACTGCGCCGACATCGCCGGTTGCGAAATGTTCAGCCGCCTGGCCGCGCGTGTCACGTTGCGCTCAGCCAGCAGGGCATCGAGCGCAAGCAGAAGCCCCAGGTCGGATTGCCGTATATCCATTTAAGTTATGATAGAGATACGATCTATCGATTTCAATTATTTTACCTCATAGCGCACATTGCAATCACACCGGGACGACAAACGGCACCCCGGCAGAACACAGAGAAAAAACATCCAGAAATTCCGGCTATTAAGGAGAAATTGCAATGACCCGTACGACCAAATCCGCCACCGCCGCCACGCTTCTTGCCGCCGCATTGTTCGCCATCGGAGCCCAGCCATCCGCGGCCACGTCACTCGAACTCTCAAAGCCGATGGCCGGTGCCACGATGTTCTTCGCCGACCGCTATGCGACGGCCTACTACACGGTCGACAAGGCCAATTTCAAAACCGTCGTGACAGTCGCCCCCGGACCTGATGGCAAGGGCAACCCGATGCAATTCGTCAACTCGCTCGGTGATGGAGAGAGCGCCGAATATTCGGTCGGCGGTTTCGGCAACAACGCAATCAAGGTGAAGTTGCGCCTGGAGCGCACCGGCGACACGGTGAAGGCAAATGTCGTGACCGAACTCCCGAAGACCAGCTCGTAGTCTGTAGCGCTCGGATGAGTGGCGGCTTGCCCGCTCTCGTCTCATCCCCGGCAAACGCCAGCGCAACATGGCTGTGCAGGAAACACAAAAGGAGAAAGCAAGTGGAAATCGTATCACTTGAGCACGCCGCGTTGAATGTCAGCGACTTGGAAGCATCGAAAAAATTCTACGGCGTCGGCCTGGGTTTGAAGGAGGTTCCCAGACCTGATTTCGACTTCGCCGGAGCTTGGTATGTGCTCGGCGAAAGCCAGCAGCTACATCTGATCGAAGAAAAGTCTCTGGTTCCGACGTCGAATCGACGGAATCACCACTTTGCTCTGCGCGTTCGCGATATCGAAGCCGTCGAAGCCCAACTGAAGGCGAACGGAATCAAGATCGCCATGGGGCCTCACGTGCGTCCTGACCTTGTGGCACAGATTTTCGTTTCGGACCCGGATGGCTACATCATCGAGCTTTCTAATACTTGAAAGATGAATGCCATAGCCAAAGTGGGGCCGTCCACACATGGGCCATGTCGTTTGGGGATCGACGATCGGATTCCGACCGTCGCGACCTCCGAGGTACATAGACCTGTGAACCGCCGCCGCCGTACTGGATCGCTCCCCAAAGAGCGCGAACATAAGTCTGCTTACAACGCAGAATCGGCCATAAAAAATGCCAACCGGGCTGCTGAGCATCGGTTGCGGTCAATGTCCGAATTCACTGCCGGGCATTCGAACGTGTGCTACGCGTGCTGCAACAGCTTGTGGCGGCTCAGGGTCACGAGCACGCGTCAGCGGCCCTTCAAACTTGTCCGGTCCAACCCGAAGAGCAGACCTCATAGGTCACGACATCTGTCGCGCCGATTGGTGGCTGGCCGATGACCGCTTCTGGGATCGAGCACCAGCGAGCCAGCGTGGCTCAAACGTCATGGGCCATCAGCAACTGCCGCTGAGCCCGCATATCACACAATTCCGGTTATCAGCACTGCGCAAATGCATGTTGCGAAGATTATCTGGACGAGAACCGCGGCCGAAATTCTTTTGAACCCCGCGAGCGACGGGCGGAAGGTTGAGAGATAGGCTGCGGAGGAGGGGAGGAAGAGGACGACCGCCAGCACAGAAACGATGAGAAGATTCGGGCCCTCCGGGTCATTGATGGCTGCAAACACGCTCCGCGAACATGCGAAAGCTGTAATCATCAGAATTACCAAGGACCAATTTTTGAATTGCATGAGGGTGCCACCTGATCTGCTCAATAATATAATGTCGCCAATTAGGATTTGGCAGCCGATACGGCATCGGCAGAGACCGGGCCAGGATCCGACGTCACCCCGTCGTGCGGCGTCTACAAAGCCAAACCGTTCGCCCTCCTGCCGCCGCATCGTTCGCGACATGCAGGATCACTTCAAATCCGGATGCGGCGGCCAGTGACTCATACTCGGCGGGCGACAAACTTGCGTGGTATAATTTGTCGCCTTGGTACTCGCCGATAGATTCCCCGTGCTGAGGCCCGGTGTTGAACACTAGACAAGCACCAGTGGATGCGTGGTCGGCAAAGACAGTGAACATCCGCCGCTGGTCGTCGTGGTTGAGGTGAAAGAAGCTGTCCCAGGCGAGGATGCCGCCGAAGCGCCGTCCCAGAGCCAAGGTCCGCATGTCTGCGACGATCCAGTGGTGATCGGGCAGGCGCTCGCGGCACAGTGAAATCATTGTCGGTGATGCGTCGACCCCGGTTACGCGCAAACCCGCGTTGGCTAAATGTTGTGCGACGGGACGACCCGGACCGCAGCCGAGGTCAAGCACACTCGCCCCTCTCTGTAGCCTGCCGATGAAGCGGTCGTGCCAGCCCTTATCCTTCCAGATGCCATTCCGGACGTGGCTCTGGCGATCCCGATCCCACGCCACCGCGTGCTTCTCGTAATGCTCAACGATCTTTTCGGCGAGGTCATGCACCATAGCCGCAATGTGAACGGCCTATTGCAGATCTTCAATGGGTTATGATCGATGATTGGCGTCGGCCAGTAGGCGGCCGGTCATCCTCCAATTGCGGACGTTCGAAATGGGCAGTGTGGCGAGCCTCAGAACTACCTAGCCGATGTCGGCTCATGGGATAGTGCGTTGCTCGGATCATCTAGCCTTCGGACCTGGACAGTCCCAATGTCTTTAGCTGCTCGGCCCAGTCCATCGGCAGGTCGGTCAATGTCGAGAGGCCGTGGCGGC
>JAGRKV010000018.1 GCA_020442165.1 Hyphomicrobiaceae bacterium
AGCCACCGTGCGTCTTGGCGACGTTGTTGATGAGTTCCATGATGAGAACGGTCTTGCCGACGCCGGCGCCGCCGAACAGGCCGATCTTGCCGCCCTTTGCGTAGGGGGCCAGAAGATCGACGACCTTGATGCCGGTGACGAGGATTTCCGCTTCGGTCGACTGGTCGGCGAAAGCGGGTGCCGGCTGATGGATCGCACGCAATTGAGCGGTCTTGATCGGGCCTGCCTCGTCGATCGGCTCGCCGATGACGTTCATGATGCGGCCGAGCGTTTCATCGCCCACCGGGACCGAGATCGGATTGCCGGTGTCCGTCACTTCCTGTCCGCGCACCAGACCTTCCGTGGAGTCCATGGCGATGGTACGCACGGTGTGCTCGCCCAGGTGCTGAGCGACCTCAAGCACCAGGCGATTGCCTTGGTTCGTCGTTTCCAGCGAATTCAGAATGGCGGGGAGATGCCCGTCGAATTGCACGTCGACGACAGCGCCCGTTACCTGACGGATCTTACCAACCTTGTTGTCAGCCATTGTTCTCGTCCTTGAGTTCCGGTCAGCTTGTCAGAGCGCTTCAGCGCCTGAGATGATTTCGATGAGCTCTTTGGTGATTTGTGCCTGGCGCTGGCGATTGTAGGTGATCGTCAGCTTGTCGATCATTTCGCCGGCGTTGCGTGTAGCGTTGTCCATGGCGCTCATGCGGGCGCCCTGCTCGGATGCCGCGTTCTCCAGAAGGCCGCGGAAGATCTGAGTGGTGATATTGCGCTTGAGGAGTTGGCCGAGAATGACCTGTTCCTCGGGCTCGTAATCGTAGACCGCTGTGTTCTTGGCGGCGCCTGAATCGGGCGCTGCTTCGGGCAGGCGCGCGGGGATCAACTGGAGTGCCGTCGGCTTCTGGGAGATCACTGACTGGAACTCGGAGAAGTAGATCGTCACGACGTCGAACTCGCCGGCCTCGAACATCTCCAGGATCTTGTTGGCGACGCCCTCGGCTTCGGCAAATCCCACCTGGCGAATGCTGCGGAAATCGCGGCGCTCGACGATCAGCTTGCCGAGGTCGCGGCGGAGGTTGTCCGCGCCCTTGCGGCCAACCGTCATGATCTTGACGGTCTTGCCGGCGGCACGGAGCCTTACGGCGTCGGCGCGGGCGAGCTTTGCGATGTTCGAGTTGAAGCCACCGCACAGGCCGCGCTCGGCGGTCATGACGACGAGAAGCTGGGTGTCGTCCTTGCCGGTTCCGACAAGGAGAGGGGAAGCGCCATCGCGGCTGGTGATCTTGCCGGCAAGATTGGCCAGCACCGCGTCCATGCGCTCGGCATAGGGACGCGCGGCGGTGGCCACCTCCTGCGCGCGGCGCAGCTTGGCGGCGGCGACCATCTGCATCGCCTTGGTGATCTTTCGCGTCGCCTTAACCGAGGCGATGCGATTGCGTAGGTCTTTCAGGCTCGCCATTCGAGCATCCCGTTCGTTCTTGTGCGGTCTTCGGGCAATGCAGGGCGTTGCCGCGAGGCTGAGACCCCGCGGCGACGCTTATTCGGCGTCAGGCCGTGAAGGCCTTGGAGAACTTGTCGAGCACTTCCGTCAGCTTCTTTTCGGTCTCGACCGAAAGCGCCTTGCTCGAGCGAATGTCCTCAAGGATACCCTTGTGCTGGTCACGCAGGTGATTGAGCAGTTCGCGCTCGAACTTGGAAATGGCGGAGATGGGCAGAGCGTCCAGATAGCCGCGCGTGCCGGCGAAGATCACGCAAACCTGCTCTTCCATCTTGAGCGGCGAGAACTGCGCCTGTTTCAGCAGCTCGGTCAGACGTGCGCCGCGGGCAAGCAGCTTCTGGGTGGCGGCGTCAAGGTCGGAACCGAACTGCGCGAATGCTGCCATTTCACGGTACTGCGCCAGTTCGCCCTTGATCTTGCCGGCGACGGTCTTCATGGCCTTGGTCTGGGCCGAAGAGCCGACGCGCGAAACCGAGAGGCCGACGTTGACGGCTGGGCGGATGCCCTGGAAGAAGAGGTCCGTCTCAAGGAAGACCTGACCGTCGGTGATCGAGATGACGTTGGTCGGGATGTAGGCCGAAACGTCGTTGGCCTGCGTCTCGATGACGGGGAGCGCCGTGAGTGAGCCGGCGCCGTGGCTGTCGTTGAGCTTGGCGGCGCGCTCGAGCAGGCGGGAGTGGAGGTAGAACACGTCGCCGGGATAGGCTTCGCGGCCGGGCGGACGACGGAGCAGCAGTGACATCTGGCGGTAGGCGACAGCCTGCTTGGAGAGGTCGTCATATGCGATCACGGCGTGCATGCCATTGTCGCGGAAGAATTCGCCCATCGCGCAGCCGGTGAAGGGCGCCAGATACTGCATCGGCGCAGGGTCGGATGCGGTTGCGGCGACGACGACGGAGTAGTCGAGCGCGCCGCGCTCTTCGAGAATCTTGACGAACTGGGCGACGGTCGACCGCTTCTGTCCAACCGCGACATAGACGCAGTAGAGCTTGGCCTTCTCGTCATCGCCGTCGTTCAGCGGCTTCTGATTGAGGAAGGTGTCGAGAATGATGGCGGTCTTGCCGGTCTGACGGTCGCCGATGATGAGCTCGCGCTGGCCACGACCGATGGGGATCAGAGCGTCAACGGCCTTGAGGCCGGTGGCCATCGGCTCGTGCACCGACTTACGCGGCAGAATGCCGGGCGCCTTGACGTCGACGCGCTTCATGGTGTCGGAGGCGATGGGACCTTTGCCGTCGATCGGATTGCCAAGGCCGTCGACCACGCGGCCCAACAGACCCTTGCCGACGGGAACCTCGACGATGGCGCCGGTCCGCTTGACCGTGTCGCCTTCCTTGATCGTGCGGTCGTCGCCGAAGATCACGACGCCGACGTTGTCGGCTTCGAGGTTCAGCGCCATGCCGCGAATTCCGCCAGGGAATTCGACCATTTCGCCAGCCTGGACGTTGTCGAGACCGTAGACTCGGGCGATGCCGTCACCAACCGACAGCACCTGGCCGATCTCTGACACCTCGGCTTCTTTGCCGAAGTTCTTGATCTGCTCTTTCAGGATCGAGGAGATCTCTGCGGCCCGGATTTCCATCTCTGTGACCTCTTTTGATGGGCGGTTTCATTGTGCGCCGGAACTCGGGCGAGCAGCCGGGCGATCTTGATCGTTTCAAACATGGCCGCCCCGCTCGCGCACGGCAGCCGAAGCCTCGTGTGGTGCAGCGCCGGGGGCAGCTACACCGTTTGGTGTTGCCTAACCGGCGCCCCTGAGAGCAAGCCGCAGGTTCGACAGTTTGGTCTTGAGCGAGGAATCCACCATGCGGCTGCCGATCTTGACGATCAGACCGCCAAGGAGGCTCGGATCAACACGGGTTGCGAGCTGAACTTCCTTGCCGACGGAGGCCTTGAGCGTCTCCTTCAGCTGGGCGACCTGCTCGTCGTTCAGGGTGACCGCGCTCGTCACTTCGGCTGTGACTTCATCGCGGCCTCGGGCGGCAAGCGTCCGGTATGCCCTAATCATGTCGTCGACCGCGAACAGACGGCGATTGCGGGCGATCAGCTTGAGGAAGTTGGTGGTGATGGCACCAATTCCAGCGGCGGAGGCCACTTTTTCGATCGCCGCACCCTGCTCATCGGCGGAATAGAGCGGGCTCTTCACCAGACGGGAAAGATCGTCGCTCATGTCGAGGAGGGCTTGGAACTTGCCGAGATCGCTCTCGACATCGGCCTGCTGGTTATTTTCCTGGGCCAGATCGAAGAGGGCGGCGGCATATCGGCCGGCCACGCTGGCCATCATGGGATCGTCTGTCGCCACGTCAAAGGCTCTCGTAAGCGCTGGATTGAGCGCGTTTCGGGTGCTGGACGGAGCGGTAACTGCTCCATTCCGTCGCGGGAAAGATGCGATCTTGCAGGGAGCCATCCCGTGCTGGTTGGCCTGCTCCTGATGCAAGTCGCGGGTTCTCTAACATGGCCGGTTCAGGGCATCAACGGGGACGGCCTTACAAGAAGGGCCAATTTCCATCAGTTCGCATTAGCTTTTCGGCTTAGCTTGCTGACCATCCAGGTTTCCAGCATCTCCCGTTGGGGTGATTTCTGTGGGTTCATGGGTATCCCCGACACGCGTCACGATTGCCGCTGTTTGTTGTAAGGTTTTGTGAACAGGACATTTTCCGGCAATCTCCACGAGACGATCGCGGAGTTCGGGGGCGACCTCGCCGTCAATCGCAATCATACATTCGAAACGATCGATGCGGCCGGTTCTGCCTTCGGCAACCGCGCCGCAATCCTCACAATGGTCGGCTGCCACCTTGCCATGCCGGACGTTGACCGAGATGCGGCCAAGATCGAGACCCTTGTGGCGTGCGTACATCCGCAAGGTCATCGATTTGCAGGCGCCCAATGCGATCGCGAGATAATCGTAGGGCGAGGGGCCAAGATCGTTGCCGCCAACCGTCACCGGCTCGTCGGCGAACAGGCGGTGGCGGCCAGCCAACACCGTATTCTGGAACTGACCCTGGCCGATTTCGCTGACCAGCACCGCGTCGTGGCCTTGGGGCGTCGGCTGGGGCGCCTCCTCCAGGAACCGGGAGGACCAGGCAGCTATGACGCGGGCCGCATACGCGGCGTCCCTGGGGTCCTTGAGCAGGTGGTCGGCGTGGTCGAGCGAGACGAAGCTCTTGGGGTGCCGGGCGGCGGAATAGAGCCGGGCGGCGTTGTCGATGCCAACGATTTCGTCACGGGGGGCATGCAGCAGCAGGAGCGCCTTACGCAGCCGGGGCAGCGTTTCTTCGATGTCGTAGGCGGCGGCATCCTCCAGAAACTGGCGCCGAATGGTGAAGCGATGGCCGTCGATTTCAACATCGGCCTCGCCGTTGGCGCGCACGTCCTCGGGCGAAGCGCCGATTAGCCGGACCACGTCTGCAACCTTGGCCGGCGTGCCGATGGTGGCGACGGCCTTGGCCTCGGGGATTTCGGAAGCGGCGGAGAGTATTGCGGCGCCTCCCAGCGAATGGCCAACGAGAATGGTTGGCGCTTCGTAGCGGGTGCGCATCAGTTCGGCCGCAGCCAGTACGGCACCGCGAAACGCAGTGAAATTCGCTTCAGCAAATGCGCCTGCGGATTTGCCATGACCGGGCAGGTCGATGCGCAGAACTGCGAAGCCTTCGCCCGCCAGACCTTCGGCGATGCGGCGGGTGATGGCGAGATCCATTGAGCATGTGTAGCCATGTACCAGCAACGCATAAGCGCGCGGCGGCCCAGTGGGCAGATCGAGCCGAGCTGCCAGTTCCAAATCGCCCGCTGGAGTGCTGAGGGCAAACCGGATGGGCGGCGTCTGCTTGGGTGGCGGGGTTGCGGCGGACGTCATCGGCGTTGCTCCGTGGTGTTGCTCTCGTCTGATCTCGGCCAGCACATTTTTTCAATGGCTTTTTGCATTTCGTTTGCCAGTCTGCGTTGGCGATGAGGTGCGCTGGTGTACCTGGAACCTGCCGCAGTCTTGGCGGTGCGCACAAGCCCGTGTCGCTGCCTGGGTGCCGAAGACTGATATTGGACGCAAGTGGCCCGGCCTTGTTTGCTTGAGCAAGGTGGCTCCGGAGTGGTCAGCAATCGTTGCGAAACAATGAAAATGTGTCCACGGATCGGGCCGCCGAAGTGGTTGGCGCGTTTTACACTTCATTTCCCCTGACAGGATTGTAACTGTTTTTTCTGGATGCGGTTCAATGTGTGCTGACTTTGCTCTTCATGCGCCTATTTCGGGTCTTTTTTGAAACGATTTTGAATCGAATTTAACGGCCCTCTAACCGTGATTTCTCCATCGCATCAGAATTGCTAAACGGTCTGCCAAGATTAAATCTCGTTTAATGCGGGTAGTGCTATAGCGACTATTGCAGATATTGCGACTATCGGGGGCGTGGGCCTTGCTTTCATCGTTATTCCGGCGAAGAAACCAGCGTTTGATCGAACGTCTTAATGCGGCGGTCGAGACGGTGGAGCGCGCCCGCGAATCCTATGAAAACACCACGCCGCGCGTCACCATCGATACCAGCTACGTCGATCAGCAAAAAGCCGCCGAACTGCATCGCCAACGCAAATCCACCATCGCGAACGCAGCCGGTTCGGAAAATGGCGCCGTTGGCGCTGACGGGGCAGGACTTGCAGCGGCACAAGGCATCGAAGATGCCAGCGATGACGACGTTGCGCTGATCCGCGATGCCCTCGAGCAGCTCGAGTTTGCTGACCAGCGTGAGGCGGCCGCGCGCGAGGAGGCGGAAGCGCAGCGGGAACGGGCCGACATCCTTGAAGCATCGATCGGCTCGGAGCAGGCCGCGCGCCGCGAGGCAGAGACGCAAGCTGCTCGCGCAAACCGCCGCGCCGCAGACCTTGAAAAGCAGCTGGAAGCAGCGCGCCAGTCAGCCAGCGAACTGGCGGAACTGCAAGGGCAGGCAGCCGAGACGCGGCTGCGTGAGCAGGCTGCGCAGCAGGAACTAACACAGCTGCGTACCCGCGCGGAAGAGGCTGAGGCTGCGCTGCAAGAGGCAGATGCTGTTCTCAACGATATCGAGGCGCGCGTCGAAGCAGCCGAAAAGGTTGCAACAGAAGCCGAGACCGAACTTTCAAATCTCAGGCGTACGGCGAAGGAAGCATCTTCGGCCAGCCGCCGCGAGGTGGAACGGGCGGAACGCCTGCAAGCCGAGCTGGAGCTCGAGAAGAGCGCGAGCGAAGAGGCCGGCGAGCTGCTGCGGAATTCGGAAAGTGCGCTCGCCGACTTGCGAAGCGAAGTGGACGGCTTGAAACTGGCAGCCGAGAAGGCCGCCATTGTCGATGAGTATGCAGAACGCATCGCGTCGCTGGAAAGCAGCGTTGAGGACGAGAAGTCGGCACGACGCGAGGCGGTGGCTGCGCGCGAAGCTTCAGAAATAGCGTTGGAAGCCGCCCGCGGGGAGATCGAGGATCTGCGGACATCAGCGGGGGTGGCTGAAGAGGCTGCGGCGCATCTCGAACGGATTGGGGTTCTCGAAGGCATCGTCGCAGAGCTGCAGTCGACGCATCAGGAAGCAGAGGGCCGGAAGGCCGAGGCCGAACAGGCACTGGCTGACGCACGGACAGAGATTGAACGTCTGGGGGTTGCTGCAGACGAGGCCGATGGATCCGAACAGCATCTGGCGCGTGTAGCAGAACTCGAAGCTGCGCTTGCAAGGGAAAAAGACACCCGCGCGGGCCTTGAAGAGCGGCTGGGGCAAGTCGAAGCGGAATTCAAGTCGTTCAAGTCGTCTTCGGAAAGCGCCGGCAAGACGCATTCAGGCGACGCCCAAAAAGTGGTGCGGCTCGAAGCGAAACTGCTGAGCGAGCAGTCGGGCCGGCGTGAAACGGAAACGCGACTGAAGGCGCGGGACTCCGAGCTGGCCGAGTTGCGGGCGGAAGTCGAAGACCTGCGCAACGCGGCCGAGCTTGTTGGGTCGACATCGGATCACGGCGAAGAAGCAGGCGATCTGGCGGCAGCGCTGGCCGAGGCCAACGACTTGCGCACCCGCATCGCACGGCTCGAGGCCGACGTTCAGCATGAGCAGGCCTTGCGGCGTGAGGCAGAGTCACTCGTCGAGCAGACCGAGCTTGATGCGGCCAGCATTCGCAGCGAGCTGGCTAACCTGCGCGTCGCTGCTCACGATGTTGAAAAGCTCCAAAGTGCTGCCGGAGACTTCGAAGAATATCAGCAGCGCATTGCCGAACTCGAAGAGGCACTCGAAGACGAGAAGACGTCCCGGCACGAAGCCGAGGAAAAGTTGCGCAAGGCGGAGCGGCTTGCTGCCAAGGACGAAAAGATGGCGGCCTTGCGTTCGCAAACAGGCCCCATTGGTAGACTGGTCGATATTGCAGCGGCGGCGGCATCATCTGCCGGTGTGGCGGATGTCGGCCGTGTGCCATCGGTCCATTTCGCGGCTGTGGCGGAAGACGCGCCAGATGTCGACATCGAAAGTGACGACGAAGATGGCGAACTGATTGCCAGCGATGTCGTGGGGACGGATGGGGACGATGGCGGCGGAAGCAGCAAGAACCTTCCCGTCGTCTTCAAGGGCAAGCCTTCCACGCCTGAAGAACATGCGCCGGCTGCAATGATTGATCGGCGCAAGTCGGTTGGGGAAGGTAGCGAAGGCGTCTCCAAGGCAGGCAATGACAAGAACCGCCGACGGGCACAGCGTGTTGCTTCCAGCATGCCGGTGTCATTGTGGCGCGAAGGCATGAGCCAGGCGTTGTCATGCACGCTGATCGACAAATCGTCGACGGGTGCCAAGCTCAATGTCGAGCCGGATCGCTATCTGGGTTCGGGAATTGGTATTTCGGTGGGCGAGCGGTTGACGCTGACGTTCTACTACGCGCAGGAGCGGACATCGGTGTTCTGTGACGTCATGTGGATCGACGGCACGCGCTGCGGCGTGCGCTACTATGGCCAGTTCCACACCGAGCTCAACAAGCCGCGTGCAACTCAGAAAAAGCGGTTTGGCGCGGCGGGGTAAGGCGGTAGGCCGCTGCCCATCACGACTTTTTTCGCCCCTTCTTTCTTGGCTGTGCATGGCTCCATGCCGCCTCCATGGCCGACTGCAATTCCTTCACGCCGATAGCGTTCAATAAAACCGTGGTCCAGCCCTGATCGCCCCAGGCGTTGGGGATGCGCTGGAACGCTGCCGGGGCCGTCATGCATTTCATTTCCTGCTCGCCGGGATTGAGCTTCAAATTGAGGGTTTTTCCGTCGGCTGCGAGGGTTGCGTAGATGCGTGCCACTTTGAAGGCCGTGCGGTCGAAGTGCGGTGCTTCGCTGGTGCCTTCGAGCGCAAGTGCAATTCTTTTGACGTCTTTTGCGGTAGCCATGGGTTCATGCCTTGAGCGCGTTCAAGCCAGATCGAAATGCCGGTGCGCTCGAAATCTTTTTATTGCGCCTGTCTTTCTCATTGAACCGCCTTGCAAACGATCTGGACTTGCTGGCGTGAACCAGTTCAAAGGAAGCTATATGGGTCGATGTCGATTGATAGGCGCACATCGCCTTTGATCGGAGGCACCGCTTCCATCCAGGCGCGAATGTAGCCCTGAATGTCGAGTTCACGCGATGCCTTGACCAGCAGGCGCCAGCGGTGGCGGCCACGGATGATGGCCAAAGGTGCTTCCGCTGGTCCGAGGACCTGGATCTTTTCGGAGAATGGTGCGCGGCGGGCTACATCTCGGGCGACGTTTTCGGCAAGCCCTTTGTCGCGCGCGCTAACGATCAGAGCGGCGAGGCGGCCATAGGGCGGGAGCAGGCCGCGCTGGCGGATTTGGATTTCCTGTTCGAGAAATGCTTCCCGGTCCCCGCTGATAATGGCCTGCATGACGGGATGATCGGGATTGTACGTCTGGACCAAGCCGCGACCGCCGGCAAAGGCGCGACCCGCGCGGCCCGTGACCTGATGCAGGAGCTGGAATGTGCGCTCGCCGGCGCGCGGGTCGGCGCCCTGGGCCAGGCCCAAGTCGCCATCGACAACACCGACGAGGGACAGATCAGGGAAGTGGTGGCCTTTGGCAACCATCTGGGTGCCAATGATGATGTCGGCCTCGCGGTTCTCGATGCCCTTGATGACCTGCCGCATCTCGACAAGGCTCGGAATGAGATCGGAGGACAGCAGAGCCAGGCGCGCGGTGGGGAAGCGCTCGGCAATTTCCTCGGCAACGCGCTCGACGCCAGGGCCGCAGGCGACGAGGCCGCCCTCCTCGCCGCACTTGGGGCACTTTTCAGGAACCGGCAATGAGAAGCCGCAATGGTGACAGTGCAATCGGTTGCGGAAGCGATGCTCGACCAGCCAGGCGGTGCATTGCGGGCATTCGATGCGGTGGCCACATGTTCGGCACAGCGTCAGCGGCGCATAACCGCGACGGTTGAGAAAGAGCAGCGATTGCTGGTTGTTTTGCAGTGTCTCCGCCATCGCCTCGACAAGGCGAGGCGACAGCCAGCGGCCTTTGTCGGGCTGTTCGACACGCAGATCTATGCCGGTGATTTCGGGCAGCTCCGTACCGGAATACCTGCCGGGCAGGACAACGTGGCGATAGCGTCCGGTGCGGGCGTTGACATGACTTTCCATCGACGGCGTCGCGGAGGCCAGGATGACCGGGAAGCTGCCCAGGGAACCGCGGACCACGGCCATGTCGCGTGCCTGATAGTGGACGCGGTCGTCCTGCTTGTAGCCCTGGTCGTGTTCCTCATCGACGATGACAAGGCCGAGGTCGGGGTATGGCAGGAAGAGTGCCGATCGCGCTCCCACGACCACACGCGCCTCGCCGTTCGCCACCCATTTCCAGATGCGTCCGCGGTCAGTGGAGGAAAGGGCGGAGTGCCACTCTGCAGGTGCACCACCGAAGCGGGCCTCGAACCGGTTCATGAATTGGCTGGTGAGCGCAATTTCAGGGAGCATGATGAGCGCTTGGCGGCCCTGTTCCAGGGTGCGCGCCACCGCCTCGAAATAGACCTCCGTTTTGCCGGAACCGGTCACGCCGTCGAGGAGCGACACCGAAAAGTTTTTCGCATCGACGGCAGCGCGCAGCGTTTCCACGGCGCGTTGCTGATCGGTGGCGAACGTGTTGTGCATGTGGGCGGGATCGAGCCGTGCCGGTTTGCGTTCGGGGACGGCGACCTCGATCAGATTGCCCGACGCCACGAGGCCGTCGACGACGCCTGTCGAGCAGCCGGCTTCCTGAGCCAATGCCGACTTGATACGGATCATGCCGTCGCAGGCGACATCGAGAATGCGCTGGCGGGCAGGTGTCATGCGCGGCGGGTCAGCGGCGTCGGCCACATAGCGCACACCAAAGCGTGGCTTCTCCGGTTCGAAAACCGACTGCGCACTCATCATCATGCGCACCACCATGCCCAGCGGCGTCAGCGTGTAGCGTGCGATCCATTCGGCAAATCGCAGCGACATTTCAGGCAGGGGCGGGGCATCAAGTACACTCTCGATCGACTTCAGCTTCTTGGGATCAACGGCCTTGCCGGGTTCGCCGGCGGGTCTGTCCCAGATCACGCCAATGCGCCGCTGCGGACCGAACGGTACGATGACGAATGCGCCTGGCCGAAGCGCTTCGGCGTCAGGCCCCTGCGGCACGAGGTAATCGTAGGTCTGGTCAAGCGCTACCGGCAGCAACACGGGTACGCGCGCTGCATGCGCGTTTCCATGTTCATCGAGCTCTCCAAGAAGACTTTCCAAACGGCCTACCTGCGGACTAGAACCTAAAACCCGATACTCACAGCGATCGTCTGGTGACGGGTTCCAGCAATTCTACTTTGCCTGAAGCAAGATCAGGCGCGAACTTCAGAAGCAATCTCAGGAAACAGATCCGATGTGACGCCAGTCTGTTTCAGACAGAAGAAACCACCGCTCCAATTCGGGGACGTGGTCAATCTTCTCATCATCACACATGCCGCCGGGATGCGGCGACCGCGGGGCCGGAGGAGCAGCTTTTCCAATGAAATTCTTCGTCGATACGGCTGATGTCGAAGAGATTCGCGAGTTGGCGGCCACGGGGCTGCTCGACGGAGTGACCACCAATCCATCGCTTGTTGCCAAGTCGGGGCGGGATTTCAAGCAGACCATTGCAGAAATTTGCGAAATTGTTCCAGGCCCGGTTTCGGCCGAGGTGACGGCGCTCGATGCTGACGGCATGGTGGCGGAGGGGCATGAACTCGCGAAGATCGCGAGGAATGTAACGATCAAGGTGCCGCTGACGCTGGAGGGGCTCAAAGCCTGCCGGACGCTCAGCTCTGAGGGTACGCTCGTCAACGTGACGCTTTGCTTCTCGGCCAATCAGGCACTGCTGGCGGCAAAGGCTGGCGCGACGTTCGTCTCGCCATTTGTCGGCAGGCTCGACGACATCGGTCTCGACGGCATGATGCTGATAAAAGAGATCCGGCAGATCTTCGACAACTACCCGGCTTTGTCGACGGAAATTCTGGCCGCGTCGATCCGATCCGTGAACCATGTGAAGGATGCCGCGCTAATCGGCGCCGATGTTGCGACGATACCGCCAGCGATCATCAAGCAGCTTGTGCATCACCCGCTAACCGACAAGGGGGTGGAGATGTTCATGGCTGACTGGGCGAAGACGAAGCAGCGGATATTATGAGGCTCCGCCCATGACGTTTTGGCGCGGCTGCTTGCCGCGAAGCCCCTGGTCAGGAGGTTTCTTCTTTCTCCAGGATCCACTCTTTCGCGGTCGCCAGCTCGTCGTTTGAGAAGATGCGGATGGCGTGGTGGAAGAAGGGCGCGAAGAGCAGCACGCTGTCCTTGATCCATGTGCTGTCGCTGACAATGGCAATGCGGCCGAATTCCTTCCAGTGGCCGATGCCGAAGCGGGTGTCCGCCCAGGCGGCGCCAGCGGTCATGCCGGTGAATGTAGGTCCGAAGTGGGCCAGCATGCGAAGTGGGCGGCCGGTCTTGAAATGGCGGTTGGCCTCGGGGATCAGCACATCGCGGTAGTCGGCGGCGGTGAGGCGTCCGGTCGCAGATATCGCCAGGACATCGTCGGGGAAGTCCTTCAGGATCTCGATCATGGCAGGCTCCTTCGTGTGGTGGGCGAGCTCGCTCCACGGGAGTGGGCCGCCTTGCACTCACGGTCGCGGCTCGTCCGTTCCTGCTTGTATCGGCGCCAGCATCCACTGCAGGTCTGCGGGTGATACCGGCGACTGACCGCCTGGTGCCGGAGCGAAGCTTAATCACCAACCGGGGCTGGGTGCCTTGACCTCCGCCAATAGGCGTGATCCGCAAAAGGACTTTTGCCGTTCCCGGCTCGACAAAGTCCGCCAGTTCGGCTATCACCCGGCCAACAATAATTCCCCTTTAGCTGGGATGCCCGGAAAACCGGGCCGCACGAGCCGCAGCCGCTCGGCCTTTCGGGCTGGGTCATGGTCTGGCGGCTCCTCTGCTTTGATGAACAAAAACATAGGTTTACGACAATGAACATCATCGAACAGCTCGAGCAGGAGCAGATCAAGTCGATCACCGCCAAGCGTTCCGTTCCAGAGTTCGGCCCTGGCGATACGCTCAAGGTCATGGTCAAGGTCATCGAGGGCAACAACACTCGTAACCAGGCCTACGAAGGCGTCTGCATTGCCCGCGACGGCGGCGGCCTCAACGAGAGCTTCACCGTTCGCAAGATCTCCTACGGCGAAGGCGTGGAGCGCGTGTTCCCGATCTACTCGCCGTTCATCACATCGATCGAGGTTCTGCGCCGCGGCAAGGTGCGCCGGGCGAAGCTCTATTATCTGCGTGGCCGCCGCGGCAAGGCTGCCCGTATCGCGGAGCGTACCGACGCGCGCGCACGCCGCCTGAACGCCGCCTGGAAGGGCTTCAAGAAGCCGAAGGGCGAGGCGGAAGACCTGACGCAGATCAATGGCATCGATGCCGACCTGACGGCGCGCCTGAAGCAGCTCAACTGCTTCAAGCTGGAGCAGATCGCCAACTTCTCGGACGAGGACATCGCCAACGTCGACGAGAATCTGCAACTGGACGGCAAGATCGAGAAGGACGATTGGGTCGGTCAGGCGCAGCGCATCATCGCGGAAGCCTCTGCAGCCGAAGCCAAGGCAGAGCAGGATGCCGCTGATGCCGCTGCAGCGGAAGCCGCGGCCAAGGCCGAGGGCGAGGCGAAGGGCTGAGCAATTCAGCGCATCGCGTGAATTTACGAGCGGCGGACCCATCGGTCCGCCGTTTTCGTTTGCAGGCGCTGCTCACCCGCGACACGCTTCAGTTCGACGAGATCCAGAGCGCGCTCGATCCTTTTGTCTTGGGCATGTTTTCCACGCTGAACCGCTACTCACTTCAGCTAAAAATGGCCTAGACGTAGAAACGTGTGGGCATGAAGTGGGACATCAGCCGCGAATAGGCGGTGTCGAGCCACAGGAAGAAGCCCGTGCGCTCCGGCGCACCGATCGGGCGGGTCCGCTCCTCGACGATGCGCGCCAGTTCAGCCTTGTCGTTGGGGTCGACGCCGCGCAAGTGCGCATAGCGCGCGACGGCCTGATAATCGCGCCGCCACAGGGCTGCAACCATCGCCAGCGGGCCGAACATCTCCTTCTGGAAGACGACGGCATTGTGGGCGCCATCGATAGCCGACTGCTTGGAGAAGACGTCGTAATAGGCACTCCAATGGCGGCCCGGCTGGATGTGGTGTTCGACGTGATAGTCATTGCCGAGATTGCCGTGCTCGGGGCCGAAGAAGTCGACCGTGCTGCCGTGTGCCTCGTGGCTCTCTTCGGGATCGACGAGGCCGTGCTGCCAGAACGCCACCAGCGATTGCACGTTGCCGCCGATGAAGCGGGTGATGAAGACAATGACGGCCGCAATGGGATTGAACCACGCCAGTGCGATGAGAATTGTCCACCAGATCGCGAGGCCCTGGACGAGCATGCGCATCGGGCGCTTCTTGCCGCGGCCGGCGAGGTAGCGATAGACCGGCCATCCGAAGACCAGATGCACGCCCTGGATGAACGCATGACGGGAAAAGTCGGTGAAGCTGGCGCGGTCGTAGGGTTCGGTGGTCTGGGAGTCGGCGGGTCCGTTGCCTTCAACGTGATGAATGTAAAGGTGCTGCACGCGGTAATAGTGCGGCACGCGGGCGACCAGCAGCGTCAGCACGTAGTCGTAGTAGAACTGCAGCACCTTCATCAGCGACTTGATGCGCTCCGAGGCACCCAGGCGGGGCTGGAAAACGCGCGTGTGGACGTGGGTGTGATCGATCAGCTCCGATGGGAACTGGCTGAGCAACAATGCCAGCGCATAGCCCGTGATGACGTAATAGTTGATCGTCCACGGCAGAATGAGGAGCACGGTCAGCGGGATCAGGGCGACGGAGTTGGCGACCCAGATGCGGGTGAATATCGCGTCGATTGGATGGTGCAGATGCTTGGCGAACCAGCGCTCCAGGGGGCGCTCGTCGATCGACTGCTTGAGCCCCTCGAAGGTGGCCGGGTAGTCGGTATAGATCAGATAGCTGCGCGCAAAGACCCCGATCGTGAGCCAGAAGACGATCTCGTAGGCGATCTCGCGGGGGTTGGAATAGTCGGGCAGGAAATAGGCGAACGCTTGCGTGATGCCCGCTAGCGCGATCGACGAAGCCGATAGCCACAAGAGGGGCGCGCGCTCGATAAGAGAGCGTGGCAGGACCCAGGACAGGAGGGCGCCCGCGCCAGCGGCAATCCAGTAGAGGGACCAGCAGACGATCAGGAAATACGTCGAGAGACTGGCGGTGAAGATCTCATAAGGCAGATACCAGAGCGAGCGGGCAGCGGGTTGCTGCTCGACGGAGGCGGGCAATGCTGTGACGTCGGTGTGGGACAACTCTTCACTCCAAGATCTCGCGGCCCGAGGCAATCATCAGTCAGGCGCCATCAGTGGGGTGCCGGGGCTATGAGGCATAGCCGTCGCAGTTGCAATGCAACACATGCGCCAGGCGGTAGGGGGGAAAGCTTCTGTCGATGCGCTCGCAGCCCCTGAAAAACCAGCATATTCATCTGATAGAACTAGACAGGCAACAAATTGGATAAGGATTCTTTGTCGCATCGCGCCCGCTGGTAAATTTGGGGCGCTTGCTGGTGTTATCGGCCGAACGGTGTGCACTGCAGCATCGCGCCCGGTTTGCGACGACGTTCAATTGTGGCTGCAACATGACGATGCCGGAGCTGCAAGCGCGGCTTTGCGGGTGCCTTGAGCGGAATTCAGAAAAGCGAAATGGCGGACCACCGGGCCCGCCATTCTCATTGTCTTGCCGTTCCTGCCGCCAGCAAATGTATGTCGGCGGGCAGTTTGTTCAGGAGCCGGTTCAGTCGATCACGGTGAATTCGATACGCCGGTTCTTAGCGCGGCCATCGGTCGTGTCGTTGGATGCCACGGGCTTTTCCTGGCCATAGCCAACCGCCTCGACCCGATCCTTGGGCATTCCGGCCTTGGTGAGGTAGGAAGCAACCGCTTCGGCACGCTGCTGCGATAGCTTCTTGTTGTACTCGGCGCGGCCAGTGGAGTCGGTGTGGCCTTCGACGCGGATGCGCCCCTTCGAGCAGCCCTTGGCAACTTTTGCCAGGGCATCGAGTGTGCGATTGCTCTTGTCATCGATCCTGGCGCTGCTGGAACGGAACAGTATGACGCCGGCCGAGGCAGCTTCCTTGAGCTTTGCTTCGCAGTCGGCAGCTTCAGCCGACTTCTTCGGAGCGTCGGCCGCTTTCGCTGGTGCTGCGGCCGATGGCTTGCTTGGCGCGGTGCCCCAGCCATCGCGCGTTGCGAGCAGCTTCTTCATGGCGTCCGCGAGCTGCGCTCCTGGTACCGGCGTAAGTTCCGCTACGGGGGTTGCCTGCAGTGCATGCACGGTGGGTTGGCCTTCAAAGCCCTTGGCGACCTTGAATTTGCCTTGCGGCAAGGGTGAAACGGCGCCCTTTGCCAGGGGAGCCGCGACCTTTTTTGCGGCTGCGCCCGTTCCCCATGCCTCGCGTGCCTTGAACAAGTCGGCTACCGAGGTCGTCGGCAGGATGGCGTAACCCGTTGAGCTGGGCGCAGCGGCCTGCGGTGCCGCCGGTGCGGTTGCCGCCGCTTCCGGAGCTGCTTTGGGAGCGGGTGCCGCAGCTGCTCCAGCCGGGGCCTTGAGCCAGCTTTCGCGCTCGGCGAGCAGTTTCTTCATTGCTTCTGCGATCTGGCCCTCGGGCACCGGCGTCAGCTTGGCGGGAGGCGTCGCCTCCAGCGGGTGCATGGTGGGCTGGCCTGCAAAGCCTTTGGGTGGCTCGCTGCCGGTGGAGGGCAGTGGGGAGTAGGCGCCGGTTGCGAGCGGTGCGGCGATTTCCTTTGCAGCCGGTCCTGCGCCCCAAGCCTCTCGTGCCTTGAACAGGTCCTCAACGGAGTTCGTCGGCAGGACTGCATAGCCCGTTGCGGCCGGCGCTGTGCTGGCCGGCGCTGCGGGTGCGGTCACGTTGGTCTGCGCCGTGAGCCAGCCCTCGCGCTCGGCGAGCAGCTTTTTCATGGCATCTGCAATCTGACCTTCCGCAGCGGGGGTCAGCGTGGCGAGCGGCGTTGCCTGCAGCGGGTGGATGGTCGGCTGACCTTCAAAGCCCTTGGGCAAGGCGAATTTGTCTTGCGGCAGCGGCGATACCGCTCCGGCCGCGAGAGGTGCTGCAACTTCAGACGCCGCAGCGCCCTTGCCCCATGCCTCACGGGCCTTGAACAAATCGCCGACCGATGTGGTTGGCAAGACGGCCAGGCCCGTTGCGGTGGTGGCGGCAGCGGCAGGAGTTGCGACCTGTGCAACCTTGGTGGCTGTTGCTGCGGGCAGCGCGGTTTCCGTTCTCACGTTTCCGGCGGCGGCAACGCGCGCGTAACCCTTGATGACCTGCGCCTCAAGGCACTGTGACAGCAGGCGATAGCTGTGGTCGTATGGGCTTTTGATGTTGGCGAGGCAGTCTGATCTGAAATTTTCCGGCACCGCATCCCAGCCGCCCGTGAGCGTCCGAAGGGCTTCCGCCTCAAGAATGCGGCACTGACCGCGGGCGCTGTCGGAAGCGCAGATTTCGGATATATTCCAACCTGGCAATTTGTTCGATGCCAGAGTGATAGCGCTCGGCATAGGCTTGATGTTGATATTGCCGGTGACCGCGGCGCTAGCCGCGCCGGCCGAAACCACTGAGGTCAGGATTACGAGCGCGGTACGCGCCCCGGACCCGTCTCGCATCGAACACATCCTCCCTTGTCGATCCGTTGAGCATCGGACTTATCTTCATCCGTTTGCCATTTCGTTGTTTTGCACTAGATTCCAGAGAATTGAAACATACAGAAGTGACTTCCGGAATATTATGACGACGCTCGATCAACTCCATGAGACGCGCGAGGGCGGTATTCGCCTGCACGGGCCGGCCGATTTCGAAGGCATGCGCAAGGCAGGCCGGTTGGCCGCAGCCGCGCTTGACCTCATCGTTCCGCATGTTCGGCCGGGTGTGCGGACAGAGGAACTCGATGATCTGGTCTTTGAGTTCGCCATGGACAACGGTGCGGTTCCGGCGCCACTCAACTACCGGGGTTTTCCGCGCTCCATCTGCACATCAGTCAATCATGTCGTGTGCCACGGCATTCCTGGACCGAAGCCGCTCAAGGAAGGCGATATCGTCAATATCGACGTGACATTGATCGTCGACGGTTGGCATGGCGATACCAGTCGCATGTATCCGGTTGGGCAGATCTCCCGGCGGGCCGAGCGTCTCATCGCAGTGACATACGAGGCGTTGATGCGGGGCGTCGCGGCGGTGAAGCCGGGCCACACGACAGGGCACATCGGAGCGGAGATCCAGAAATTCGCCGAAGCGGAGCGGTGCAGTGTGGTGAGGGACTTCTGCGGCCATGGCCTTGGACGGTTGTTCCATGACCGGCCCAACATTCTGCACTACGGCGAGGCTGGCGAAGGACCGGAGTTGAAGCCCGGAATGTTCTTCACGATCGAGCCGATGATTAATCTGGGCCGGCCGCATGTGAAGGTGCTGCCGGATGGATGGACCGCAGTGACGCGCGACCGGGAACTGTCAGCACAGTTCGAGCATACGGTGGGCGTGACCGAGGACGGCTGCGAGATCTTCACCTTGTCGCCAGCCGGATTTCACCAGCCGCCTTTCGATGCGGTGCCAGATCTCAAATAAGCAATGAGCGGCGCGGAATGCTGCGACCTGTGCATAGCCACCAACTCCGGGGTCTGCGATGAGCGGGTCCGATCAATCGGCGACCAAAATAGCGCGAGGCAAGGCGCGGGGTTCCACCGCGGGCGCGACTGGCGAGTTCCGCCAGGCGTCGCTGCTGGAAGAGGCGCCTCCGCTCCACACGGGTCATCGCGAACGATTGCGCAAACGGTTTCACGTCGGCGGCGAGGAGGCGCTTCCGGATTACGAACTGCTTGAACTTGTCCTTTATCGTGCGGTTCGCCGCCGTGATACGAAGGACCTTGCCAAGCGGCTGATCGCGCGTTTCGGCTCGTTCTCCGAGGTCATCAACGCACCGCCGGAGCGTCTCAAGGAAATCAAGGATGTCGGTGATGTGGTGGTCACCGAACTGAAGCTGATGCATGCGGTGGCATTGCGGCTGATGCGCTCCGACATGATGGAACGCCCGGCGCTGTCGTCATCGGCTGAAGTGCTGGCCTATGTGCGGGCAGCGCAGGCCTATGAGCGGCGGGAACTGTTCCGCATCCTGTTCCTCGACAAGAAGAACAAGCTGATTGCCGATGAGGTGCAGGGAAGGGGCACTGTCGATCACACGCCGGTCTATGTGCGCGAGGTTGTGAAGCGTGCGCTCGAAGTGGGGGCGACTGCGATGATACTCGTGCATAATCATCCCTCCGGCGATCCGACGCCTTCGCGCGCAGACATCGACATGACGCGCCTCATCGCCGAAGCGGCGAAGACGTTCAATATCGAGGTGCACGATCACATCATCGTCGGCCGTGACGGGCATGCGAGCTTCCGGGCCATGCGGCTGATTTGACCCATGCCATGAGCGGTGACAGGGCGTTGGCATTGGTCAGCAGTGGGCGCTGCTTCAGTCGTCATCGGGTGGGGGCTCTGCCGCAAACATGTCGAGCTGCAGCGTTGTTTCGGGTGACGCTTGATACGCTCCGGCAGGCGATTTCTGTTTTTTGCGTGACTTGGCCTGAGCGACCTGCCGTGGGGGCGTCTCTCGTGTCGCCTGGTGATCGAGCCATCGCGCTATGACAGCCAGAACGTGCCGCTGTTCGTCATCGGTCAAGGCGCCGCCCGCGGGAATTGCGTGCCATTTCGCCAGGCAACCGCGACAGCAGGTGGCGGTTGCATGTTGCGCGACGAAGACGGGATGGCCACGCATCGGCGTCTGCTGGCCGTCGTTGCGAGGATTGGCGGGTGCAAGTCGCTCAGCGATGAACGTCGCCGCGTGATCGAGAACCGCCTCACGGCCCTTGCTATCAAGGTAGGCGCGGTCCTGGGCGCCGAGCTGGAAACGGCAGCGAAATGGTGACTTTGCAAGTCGGGCAAAGATGTCGTCCAGCGGCTTCATGGTGTGCGACCTACGGGCAGGTGTCACATTTGCTTGCGGCTTCGGCGCGGAAACCCCCGCCGCGCTGGGACGGAGAGCGGTTGCGGGCGCGCAAGTCCCGTATAAGTGATACTTGGGCATGCCACTAGAGGGCGTCGGCCACGCGGGCGTTCATCGCGCGCAGGCGGCGCGCCATCACATCGAGAACGGCCAAGGCAAATTGTGGCTCCCGGCGAACAAGGTCGAGAAACGCGGCACGGTCAATGGCAATGAGTTTGGTGGCTTCGCCGGTGAGGGCTGCTGCACATCGCGCATTGCCGTCAATGAGCGCCATTTCGCCGACGATGCCGCCCTTGCCGACCCGCTCCAATATGCGACCGTACATAAGAACCTCGACAGTACCGGACATCACCACATACATGCATCCCGCAGCGTCGCCCTTGAGGAAGAGCTTGTCGCCCGCCGCGATCTCATGCACTGGCAGGCCGCAATTGGCAACGAGTTCGAGAATGGCTTGACGCTGTTCTGTCATGGCGGTTCAAGGCTAGCAGTGGCGGCAAGAAATGCAATGCGGCGAGTTTGGTCGATTGGTCTGACCGCGTGCGGGCACTTGCTCCCAGGGCGTCAGCGGTCCAACTTTCAAGCCAACAGCAAATGATGATGCCTCAAGGAGGATATTGATGCTGGAGAAATTGCTCGGCCTTCTCGTGGGCAAGAATCCGGAGGTGGACGCGAACGATGAGGAAGCCTTGAGGATTGCGGTGGCCGCGCTGCTGATCGAGGCAGGCCGCATGGATCAGCGGTTCGAGGATCGCGAGCGTCAGGCTATCCGTGGACTTCTGAGCGAAAGGTTTGCGTTGGAAGGGGCCGAGCTTGATCGCATCTTTGATGAAGCGGAGCAGCGCGTGCAGGGTTCCGATCAGTACTATCCGTTTACGAGTATCATCTGCAGGAGCATGGACGGTCCACAACGCGCGCAGATCATCGAGATGCTGTGGCGCGTGGTCTATGCCGACGGTGTGCTCGATGCCTATGAGGATGCACTGATCCGGCAGGTGGCGGCGCTGATCCAGGTCGACGATCGCGAGCGCGCGAAAGCACGGCAGCGCGCATTGGCGGCACTGGGGATCGAGGGGAGAGGCTGAGGCTTCGGCAGGCAGCCCGGCAGGTCTCAGGGGAAGTTGAATTGCCCGCCATACTGCCCTGCCGCGCTTCTCCCACTTCGGCCTAGTACATTTGAATCGGTAGAACGCCGCCTGGACCGATTATCAAACCCCATATTTCATCGCCGCCAACGGTGATCTTCTCCGGTGGGGCGCTAACACCTGGTGCGCTCACGTTTACATCGTAGCTTCCGGGTTTGATTTCCAGACTGGGTCCATCTGGCTCCTTGGCGCCCTTGCCGGCTCCGACCTTGATCGTCTTCTTGGCCAGTGAGAGCTTGGCGTCCTTTTCCAGGATATTGCCAATGAGGAGCTTCACCTGTCCGGGCTTTGGCATCAAGCCGGAAGCCTGCGCCGCCTTCTGCTTGCGCACCAGCAGCACAACGGATGTCGTGCCGGACTTTTCGGTCAGCGTGAGAATGGCAGGCCCTTCGGGCGTCGCGAATTGGATGCGCGCCGAACCGGACGTGTCCGTCGTCTCATTCTGCATCTGCCAATCATTACGCTTGCCAAGTTCACGGCGATAGAAGCCAAGCACTGCCTGGAGTGGAGCGTTGACATCCGCCAGGGCGCTGACACGGAACATTGTCTTTTCCGAACCCTTGCTTGTGCTCTGCTTGGGCACCGGCAGGCCAGCAGCTTCATCCGCTTCCAGCTGATCCGCGGTGATTTCTTTTCCTGCCTGCCCGGTTGTGGATTCCGATTGTGGTTCGTTGGCGTCGGGCTTTTGCTCAGCTGTCTTTATTGCCGATCCCGTTGCCGTCACCTGGGTATGATCGCCCATTCGCATGATGGTCATCTGCGCGCTCGACCCGGATTTGTCGAATTCAAGCACAACCATGTTGGGCTGGTTGATGGGCGTCTTGCGCTCCTTCCAGCCGGCTCCTTTCATTGTCGAACGGTAGAAGGCAGCAACGCGCGCGACGCTCGCTGAATTGGTGAATTCGAGTTGGCCGTTATCAATCTCGATGCCTTCGCTTCCCTCCGGCAGCGGGACAGGGGCGGCGGGATCGGTATCCCCTGGCTGCATGACCGAAAGCGGCGTGCCACTGTCGGCTTCGGCGGTATGCCCTTTCTTCTTGGCGGCATCGGGCTTTTTTATTCCGCGCAATGCTTCGCCGATGGCGGCTTGCGCTTCCTTCATGATGTCGTCGGCAAGGCTTTTCATCGGATCGGGTTCGTTGTGCGCACCGGCATCGGCTTTGGCTTCAGGCTTTGCTGGTGGATCGGGCTCCTTTGCCTCGGTTTGCGGTTTGGTGGCCGACTTCGCAACTGTAGCCAGCACCTCTGCCGATATCGCCTCGATGGTGACGGATGACTGGCCATCCTTGGTCTTGCCGATCGACAGGCGCAGCGAGGGAGCGTTCGAATTCACATAGAATGCAGTAACGCCCTGCTCAGTGATTTGATCGGCGTTGTCCACGCGCTTGGCTTCACTTGCCGACCAGGGCCGCCAGCCACGCGCGGTCAAGCCTTCGCGCAGTTCATCGCTGAGACTCTTTGGATCAGTCGCGGAAATGCAGTTGAGATAGGGGCGCGTCGGATCGTACTTGATCGTGTTCGCGTTCTTCGGGAATGGCAGATCGTGCCCCGTCACAAGGCCGGTGTAGCTGATGGCGGTGGCGTTGTTCTGGGCTGGCGCCTTGTTGACCATGACCGACAGCAGCTGGCGATCCTTCTTAAATTGCACGATTGCAAGTTCTTCGTTCGTGGCGCTGCTGGAGAATGCTCGTTCATAAGGTTGCCAACTATCGGCCACCAGCAATGTGCTCAGCGCGGTCAGCGCTTCGGGCACCGAAAGCGAAGTCGTGAAGGAGGTCGACTGCGGGAAGGCGAACAGCTCCTTGCTGTTGGGCAGGCGTACGATCTTGGTCGTGTCGATGGCGTCCTGCGCCACCGCGGGCGTGGCGGTAAGTGGCAAGAGGGTAGTCAGAAGAAGGAGCGCGGCGGCAGCAATAAGTGATTTGCAAAAGGGCAACATCAGGAACTCTCCAGCACAATAAAAATCGGAACTGAGTGTCCGTGCCTTGGTGCAGTACTTGTCCGTTCCTGCAACGGCCGAAGCGGACGGAACGGCAGATTCACGCCGGTGTCGGGGCTAGTTCAAGGGAGATCTGTAACACGGTGTACGATTGCTGAAGACGCCCGAATGCCCGAATGCTGCATGCGGAGCGGCGAGAGTTCGGTGACTTAGCCTGCGCCTAAACGCTCAACAGATTCGGATTGAGCTCAAACAATCGGCGTGTTGCCAGGCCAACCTTCTCGATTGTGTGGCGGTTACATTGGCCAGCAAGGAACATTGCACGGCCCGATTGGGCTCGAACGCCGGGCGTGTGACACAGGACCGACGGCTCTGCGCCAAGCACCTCATCCCTGGGTCCTGCTTGGCAACTTTCTGGCGGTGCCGACGAGGGTGCCTACGCCGTGCTCGGTCAGTAACTCCAGCAGGACGCAGTGCGGCACGCGGCCGTCGATGATGACGACGGCTTCGACACCCGCTTCCACGACCTCGATGCAGCCCTCGATCTTGGGGATCATGCCGCCGGTAATGGTGCCTTCGCGGATCAGTGCGCGGGCCTGCTCGATCGACAGTTCCTCAATGAGTTCGTCATTGTCATCGAGAACGCCTGCAATGTCAGTGAGCAACAGCAGGCGCTTGGCTTTCATCCGCGCGGCCAAGGCCGAGGCGAATGTGTCGGCATTGATATTGAGTGTGTGGCCCTCGCGGTCGAAACCGATTGGCGCCACCACCGGGATGATGTCGGATTTCGAGATCACGTCGATGATGTACGGGTTGACCTCGACGGGGTCGCCGACGTAGCCGATGTCTACGGCCTGCATGAGATTTGATTCAGGGTCGGGCATTTCGGTGATGCGTTTGGCAATCATCAGATTGCCATCCTTGCCGGAGATGCCGACGGCCTTGCCGCCCTGCCGGTTGATCGCAGCCACGATCTCCTTGTTGATCTTGCCAGCGAGCACCATCTCGACAATCTCGACGGTGGGTTTGTCGGTCACGCGGAGGCCGTGGCGGAACTCGCTTTTGATTTCCAGCTTCTTCAGCATGTCGGCGATCTGCGGCCCGCCGCCGTGGACGACGACCGGGTTGATGCCCGACTGCTTGAGGTAGATCACATCCTTGGCGAAAGCGTCGGCGAGTTCCTGGTCGCCCATCGCGTTGCCGCCGAACTTGATGACGACGGTTTCCTCATCATACCGGATCATGTGCGGCAGCGCCTCGGCGAGGATGCTCGCCTTGGCGTGAGCGCTGATGTCGGAGGTGTCTGCCGGACGTACAGCAATGGCCGGCTTCGACTTTGCCTTGGTCGTCATCTCGTGGAGTTCCAGGTCTGATTGCTCATGGAGGTGCGGTTGTGGCCGCCAGCCGGCAGGATCTTGTCTGCCCGACGGCGCACTTATAGCCCGTTGCCATGGAGCCACAACGGATTTCGCCCATATTTCGCAGGTAGCCTTTATGCCCGGAAACACTTGGATTGGCTGGATCTGGAGGCGTGCCATGCTTTCGATGATCGGCTAACCTCTGGTGGAAATTTGAGGATTCGGGCAGCGCCGAGGGCGGGAGCCGGGCAAATGGTGAACCCGAAACGCGAGCGACAGAAGCTGGACGAGGGGGCAGCGCCTATGGCGCATTCCATCATCGACGAGATCGGCCGCATTCTGCCGCCGTCGCCCAATTTCGCCGAGACGCTGGCGCGCGCCGCTGACTACGCGGGGCAGCAGTCGCATCCCGAGGTGACGCTCGAACATCTTCTGCTGGCGCTGACCGAGGATCCCGATGCGGCGCTTGTACTGACAATCAGCCAGATCGAGATAGAACAACTCAAGGGTGATGTTTCGACGCATCTGGGGCGCCAGGACGATCGATCCGGTTTCGGAGGTGCGGCCGGTATTTCGGCGGATCTCAGGCAGATCCTCGAAGCTGCTGCTGCTGCTGCGCGTGGCCGAAGGGCGGCGATCGATGGTGCCATCGTTCTCGCCGCCATCGTCGGTGATGGCCGAAGCACGGCGGCGCACATGCTCAGGGCGCACGGGCTCACCTTCGAAGAGGCGATCAAGGCGCTGCAGCAGGTTGGACAAGCCAGTGAAGCGGCTGACCGGCCGGTGCCGCCTTCTGCTGGTCCGGCGCCAGCAGCGGAACCACCGCAGCCCGATGTTACGGTGCCAAATGTGGTGGTGCCCGAGTATGAGAACCAACCGCCGATCAGGCATCCTCAGGTATCCAATGCCGAAGACATTCTGGCTACGGCACGGCAACGTGTGCAAGGCCGCAGTGTGCCGGGCTTCACCGAGAGCGGCGGCGTGGCCGGTGAAGATGAGGCGGCCAAGGTGGAGGCTCCTCATCGCACTCTACCACACGACGTGCGGGCAGCCGAAGAGGCGGCTGATGCGGAATTCGATCGCATGGCAGAGGAAGTGGCTGCGACGGAGCGGGGAACGGGAGCAGACGAAACCGAACCTCCGCCAGCCGTCGCGCAATCCGAAGCAGCTGATGCGGAACCCCATGCAACCGCGCCAGCACCAGGACCGCAACCCGCGCTGCCTGCCAAACGGCCATTGCCGCCGGGGGCGATCCGACCGCATCGCGAACAGTCGCCTCCACTCGCCAAGAGGGCGGAGGAGAATGAGTTCGGCCGGGAGCAGACGGGGCAATTCCCAACCCAGCCACCTGTGCCGCCGCCGAGCAATGAAATGCCGCAAGCGCCACAGGGGTCTTACGGAGATCGCGTAAACCCATCATGGCAGGAAGGGCGTCTGCCCCCGAACAACCAGGAAGGCGCAGCTCCGCCGTTTCCTGCCCCACCTCCCGGTGGTGCATCGGGGCCGCCGCCACAGCAACAGCGCCAACCTTTTCCGGGGCCGGGACCTGCAATGCCGCCTCAGCGTGGTGGTCCTGGAAATGGCGGGCCGTTCGGGTCATCGCGCGCCGGTGAACATGGAGCTGGTCCGCAGCGGCCCATGCCCATGGGCGGACCGCCAAACATGACGGGATCACCGCCATCCCCCCCCGCACCGCCGGGTCCGCCTGGGCGTTTTCCGCCTGGACCGCCGTTACCGGGATTGCCGCCGCACCGGCCTGGTCCCGCAAGTGGGGTCCAGCCGTCACCACCTTCACCTTCGGCTACCATGCCCATGCAGCGGCGGCCTGACGCAAGGCCAGCACCTTCCGGGCCACCGCCTGGTGCCGGTATCGGTGCCCAGGCGCGGCCGCGCGCCAGCGAGCTGTCGCTTGGCCAGATGGTGGAGAACATACCGCGCTCCATGCGCGTGGGTATGCCCGTCGTTGTCGAAGCGCGCGTTGCACGGGCGGAGGTCAAGGCTGTCGCTGATGGGCTGCAAGGCGGCGGCGCCGTTTGGCGGCACGAGCTGACTGTGACGAAAGCGATGTCGGTACGGCTGCGGGCTCCGGACGGCGGCTTCTTCATTGAGACGTCGTCACCTGAGACCCAATGGATCGAGAACACGATGGGTCTCATCACAGACGATTACGCCAGTTGGCGCTGGACGGTGACGCCACGAGAGCGCGGGTCCAAGAGGCTTCAGCTGGTCATCTCCGCACGCACGGTCGGCACTGATGGCCTGACAGCGGAAACAGCACTGCCAGACCAGATCGTCGACGTGAAGGTGCGGATCAATTATGCCCGCACCGCACGCAAGGTCGGCGGCTGGGCACTGGCTGCGATCGCTGGTGGTGTTTTGGCGCGGTTCGGCGAGGATCTGCCCGCAACGCTGGCGAAGCTGGTGGGCATGGTGGTGAAGTAGGCTGTCGCCCGGCACTTACTTAGAAGTTCAAGCGCCCGAGCGCTCGGCCAGCAGCCGGGCGATGGCGGCGCGCAGGTGGTCGACGCCGATACCCTTCTCCGACGATGTGGCGATGATGCCAGGATAAGCTGCTGGATGCTTCGACAGCGCGGTTTCGGTGGCCGCGATGATCTTGGGCCGCGCCGCTTCGGTGAGCTTGTCGAGCTTGGTCAGCACGATCTGGTAGGAGACGGCGGCCACGTCCAGCATCGATAGGATTTCTTCGTCAACCGGCTTGATCCCGTGGCGAGCGTCGATCAGCAGGTAGACACGGGCCAGCGTCGCGCGGCCTTGAAGGTAGGCGAAGACCAGTTCGGTCCAGGCCTCGACTTTTTCCTTTGGCGCCTTGGCAAAGCCATAGCCTGGCATGTCGACGACGGTGAGCGGGACGTGCTCGGTCACAAAGAAATTCAGTTCCTGGGTGCGGCCTGGCGTGTTGGAGGTTCTCGCCAGTCCGTTCTGGCGCACGAGCGCGTTGATAAGTGAAGACTTGCCGACATTGGAGCGGCCGGCGAACGCAATCTCGATGCCGCCGGCAGGTGGCAGGAATTCCAGCGAGGGCACGCCCTTCAGAAACGTCCACGGCCGTTCGAACAGGCGGCGGCCTGCCAGTATCTCGTCGTCGGTGAACGCGGCGGACATAAGATTCCGTTCCCAGGGCCCGTGAAAGAAGAAGGGCCGGTGCTGGTTCACCGGCCCTGGCACATTGCGCTATTTCTTGTCGCTTCCGCCACCGAGCATCCGTTTGATCGGTGCAATGGCCGACATGAGGTTCTCCTTCAGCGGGATCTCGGTTCCCTGGCGCTTCATGATGGTCGCCTGCTGGGCGATGGAAAGCACGTTGTTCCATGCCCAGTACATCACGAGGCCGGCTGGGAAGCTCGCCAGCAGGAAGGTGAAGAGCACCGGCATCCAGTTGAATACCATCTGCTGCGTCGGATCGGGCTGCTTGGGGTTCAGCTGCATCTGGATCCACATCGTGATGCCCATGAGCAGTGGCCAAACGCCGATGTGCAGGTATTCAGGCACCGCGAACGGAAGCAGGCCGAAGAGATTGAAGATGGAGGTGGGATCGGGCGCGGAGAGATCCTTGATCCAGCCGAAGAAGGGCGCGTGACGCATGTCGATGGTCACGAATAGTACCTTGTAGAGTGCGAAGAAGACCGGGATCTGCAAAAGGATCGGCAGGCAGCCCGCCAGAGGGTTGATCTTTTCCTTCTGGTAGAGCGCCATCAGTTCCTGCTGCTGGCGTGCCTTGTCATCCTTGAAGCGCTCGCGCAGCTGCTCCATCTGCGGCTGCAGCTTCTTCATCTTGGCCATCGACTCGTAACTCTTGTTGGCGAGCGGATAGAACGCCGCCTTGACGAGCACGGTGGTGGCCAGAATGGCGAGGCCGAAGTTGCCGAGCAGTTTGTAGAGCCAGTCGAGCAGGTGGAAGAGCGGCTTGGTGATGAAGTAGAACCAGCCCCAGTCGATCATCAGGTCGAACTGCTTGATGCCTAGCTTGTCCTGATAGCCCTCGATCAGCTTGACCTTCTTTGCGCCGGCATAGAGGTGCTGCTCGACCGTATGGCTCTGGCCGTTGGGGATGACGGCGCCGTCCATCAAGTAATCGGTCTGGTAGCTGTCGGTCGCACCTCCGGTGCCAGTGGCGTGGCCGGTGTAGTTGGCGCGGTAGGGCGTGTTCTGATCAGGGATCAATGCGGACGCCCAGTATTTGTCGGTGATGCCGAGCCAGCCGCCCTTGATGTCCTTGAACGACTTCTGCTTGTCGGATTTCAGGGCGTCCTTATAGGTGATCTCCTGCAGTCCTTCGGCGCCCGCGACGCCGATCAATCCCTCATGGAGAATGTAGTAGCCCTGCACCAGCGGCGTTCCGAGCCGGTAGATACGGGCATAGGGATAAAGCTTGATGTCGGTGCCACTCGCGTTCTCCACCTTGTCGGTGATGGTGAAGAGATAATCGGCGTCGACGGAGATGGTGCGGTGGAATGTGAGGCCAGCGCCGTTATTCCAGCTCAGGGAGACGGGCGAAGATGGTGTCAGCGTGCCGCTGCCGTTTTGCGTCCAGACAGTGTCACGATCGGGAACCTTCACGGTGGGCTGTTCGGCGACCCAGCCATTCTCGGCGAAGTAGGGCTGGCGCGTGCCGGTGGGTGAAAACAGGACGACGTTGGGCGACGTTGGCGCGACCGTTTCGCGATACTTGGTCAGCACGATGTCGTCGATGCGTGCGCCCTTGAGCGGGATCGAGCCGGAGACAGAAGGCGTCTCGATCTTGATGCGCGGGTTGGCCGCCAAAGCGGCTTCACGCGGCTGCGCCATGGTGCCGGGTTCGACAGGCGGGGCCGGGACACCTGTTGGCGTCGCGCTGGACGGTGCTGCGGGAACGCCGGGGGCCGATGGCGAACCCGATGCAGCGGGTGGCGCCGTTGGCGTGGCTGACGTGCCAGCCGCCGTCTTGGGGGCCTCACGCGAAATGCGCTGCTTCTCCGCCTCCATCTTGGGGCCGGCGTAGAAGTACTGCCAGGCGAACAGGACGACCATCGATAGCGCGAGGGCGATCAGGACGTTCTGAGTGTTATCGGGGTCGCGGTTGCTCATCTGCGCCTCGGCTGGCGGTTACTTCTATTGGGCTTTCATGCCAATCGGCCAAATCGAGGCGGCGTTGGCGGGCGGGATTAGCGTGTCGTACCGGTGGGAGGACGCGGACGCTTTGCCGGTCTGGCGTGGTGGACGCGATGGAACGCGACTTCAAGATCCTTTTTGAGCTCATCATATGGACGGCTGAGCGCAAGAGGCTTGGCAATCAGTACATAGTCATGGCCAAGTCGGGCATGTTCAGCGGCCAACTCCATGACGGCCGCTTTTAGTCGCCTGCGAATCCGGTTGCGATCAACGGCGCCTCCTAGCTTCTTGGTCACGGTGAAGCCGAAGCGCGGTACCGCCAGTGCCTGATCGGGGTGTTGCCGCATCCGGGTTTCAAGCGTCGCGCTGGGGCTGGACCAACGGGCCCCGCCCCTTACTCTTAGGAATTCAGCGCGCTTCTTGAGCGTTTCGAGCGGCACAGCTCCTGGCCTCAGGATTGTTCCCGCGGCAGCCCGGAAAAAGTCATGCGCTCAGACGCTTACGACCCTTGGCGCGGCGGCGGGCAAGAACCTTCATGCCGCCCTTGGTCTGCATGCGGGCGCGGAAGCCGTGGCGGCGCTTGCGAACGAGGCGGCTCGGCTGATAGGTGCGTTTCACGGTCTTAACTCCATAGATCGTCCGGAGCGCGGCTTGGGCGCGGCTCCGCAAAAGCCTAGTCACGACGCGCATCCGCCTGATTTTCGCGGGCCTCGCGCCTGCCAATACTGGCATGAATTGGAAGCTCGCCGCTTATAGGGGTGCACCCAATTGAAGTCAATCGAGGCGGAAGGGGCCCCTTGCGGCAAATTCCGGGGGGCTGGATTTGCCTCTGTCATGGCCGCAGCGAGCCACTGCTGCAGGTGGGCGTTGCCGTGGCCTGGCCGGCGGGCGGCAGAAGTAGCCGTGCGAGGCACTGTAACGATTGGGTTCGTGATTGCGAAGGAAGCGTCAGACGTTCACGCAGATTCGTGCCGATTGTAACGGCCCATCACAACTTTTTTGAAGAATTCACGGTCGGTTGAGACCCTATTTTCTTTGCGCTCAATATCGTTCACTTTGGCTCTGCCCACTAACCAAAGCGCATCATGATGTGCTTCAAGTATTTTATGGGGATGGCCAAGAAATGCGAGAAACTAATACTTTTTCTGGAGCAGTTATTCAGCGTGCGGGACCCCCGATATCTTGCCGGTCTGTTGCACGTTCTGCCATGGCGCTGGCTGCCACGCTCATTGGTGTGTGTGCAACTGCTGAAGTGGCGCTCGCTGCGTCGCCCGAGGTGACGGCCGCATTTTCCGCCCACAAGGTGGGCGCGACGGTTCAAGTCGATCATCATGCCTGGGACCAGCTGCTGAAATCCTACGTCAAGCCAGCGGCGGACGGCGTCAACCGGGTCGACTACAAGAGTTTCAAGGCAAATGGCGGTGCGGCGCTCAAGGCGTATGTCGCGGATCTGGAGCGCACGAAAGTCTCAGCGCTTGACCGGCCCGTACAGCTCGCCTTCTGGATCAACCTCTATAATGCGAAGACGGTCGACATCGTGCTCGACCACTATCCCGTTGCGTCGATCCGCGACATCTCGCTGGAAGAAAGCCTGCTCGGTTTCCTGAAAAAGAGTGTCGGAGCGGGCGGGCCGTGGAAAACGCCCATTGTGAATGTAGAGGGGCGACGGCTGAGCCTCGATAATATCGAGCACGACATACTGCGTCCGGTCTTCAAGGATCCGCGCGTCCATTATGCGGTCAATTGCGCCTCGTACGGTTGCCCCAATCTTCAGGCGGCGGCATTCACCGGAGCCAATGCCGATGCCATGCTGACCGAGGGCGCCAAGGCCTACGTCAATCACCCGCGCGGCATTTCGGTGAAGGATGGCCGCGTCAAGGCTTCATCAATCTACAACTGGTTCCAAACCGACTTTGGCGGCAGCGATGCTGGTGTGCTCCAGCATGTGCGGCTTTACGCGACGCCGGAACTGAAGGCAGCGCTGGCGGGTGTTACGGCCATCGACAGTTATGACTACGACTGGCGTCTCAACGATATTTCACGCTGATAACGACGTTCCTAGAGCGAGAAGCCAAATGACCCGAATGACAAATTCGCTGAAGATGCCGGGCGTAGGCGCGGCACAGCCGGAAGGGGCAGGAGCGATGAAGCAAACCTCCGATGACAAAGGTGGTGCCGCAGGTACTGCAGCAGGCCGAGGATCTGGGGTAATCCGGCGATGGCTGCCGCTGCTGATCCTGGCATCCTTCATGGTGCTGGTGTTCGCGATGGGCTGGCACAAGTACCTATCGTTCAAGACCATCGGTCTCAACTACGAAGCGTTGCGGGCGTTCATCGCCGACAACATCGTCCTGGCGGTGCTCGCCTATGTGCTGCTCTATATCGCGGTGGTGGCGCTGTCGCTGCCCGGCGGTCTGGTCATGACGTTGTCGGGCGGGCTGCTGTTTGGCTGGTTTACCGGTTCTGTCGCGACGGTGATCGGCGCGACGATAGGTGCCACGATCGTTTTCCTCATCGCCAAGACATCGTTTGGAGAAGCACTGGCGGCAAAGGCTGGACCATGGCTTGCCAAGCTGCGGGACGGCTTCCAGGAGAATGCGCTCAGCTATCTTCTGTTCCTGCGTCTGGTGCCGGCCTTTCCGTTCTTCGTTGTCAATCTGGCGCCGGCATTGCTCGGCGTGCCGCTCAGAACATATGTGCTGGGCACATTCTTCGGCATCATCCCGGGCACCACGGCGTTTTCGGTGCTGGGCGCGGGGCTCGGCAGCGCCGTCGAGAGTCAGAATGCGATCTACAACGCTTGCCTTGCGAGCCATGGTAGCAATGCCGCCGCGGCCTGCACCTATACTATCGATACCAAAGCCCTGGTCACGCCCGAGCTGCTATCTGCCTTTGCGCTGCTCGGCGTGGTCGCCCTTATCCCGGTCGCGCTGAAGAAGTGGAGCACGCGCCATGGCAACGTCTGATAACACCACGCTTGATGTGGACCTTTGCGTGATCGGCGCCGGTTCGGGTGGCCTTTCGGTGGCGGCGGCGGCGGTTGCTTTCGGCCAGCGCGTGGTGCTGATCGAGAAGGGCAAGATGGGCGGCGACTGTCTCAACTACGGGTGCGTTCCCTCCAAGGCGCTGATCGCGGCGGGGCATCGGGCCCATGTCATGCGCTCTTCGGCAGCGTTCGGTATCGCACCCGTCGAGCCGCAGATCGACAACGTTGGCGTGCACGATCATGTTCGCCAAGTGATTGCGGCCATCGCGCCCAATGACAGCGTGGAACGGTTCGAGGGGCTTGGCGTCAAGGTGATCCAGGCGGCCGGACGGTTCGTCGACAAGCGGACAGTTGTGGCTGGCGATTATCGCATCACCGCGCGCCGGTTCGTCATCGCAACTGGGTCGTCGCCGGTGGTCCCCCCAATCCCTGGACTAGCGGAGGCTCCCCATTTCACCAACGAGACGATTTTCGACAACAAGGAGCGGATCGGACATCTGATCGTTATCGGTGGTGGTCCTATCGGCATCGAGCTTGCGCAGGCACACTTGCGGCTTGGCTCCAAGGTTACGGTGTTGGAAGGCCTGAAGGCGCTGGGCAAGGACGATGCGGAAATGACCGCTGTCGTGCTCGATGCGCTTCGTCACGAGGGACTCGACATCCGCGAAGGCGCGATGGTGCAGCGTGTCGATGGTGGTCCTGGTTCGATCCGAGTCACCATAGGCAAGGGCGACGCGACCGAGGTCGTGGAGGGTACGCATGTGCTGGTGGCGGTTGGGCGGCGACCCAATATCGGCGAACTCGGCCTTGATGCTGCGGGCATCAAGTCGGAGCGCACCGGTATCAAGGTTTCTCCCGGTCTGGTGACGTCCAATCCCAAGGTGTTTGCCATCGGGGACGTGACCGGAGGCCTGCAATTCACCCACGTTGCGAACTATCACGCCGGGATCGTCATCCGGCGGGCGCTGTTCCGGTTGCCCGCGACCGTCGATCGCGGTGTCGTGCCGTGGGTAACGTATACCGATCCGGAGCTGGCACATGTCGGGTTGACGGAGGATGAGGCGAGGGCCAAACACGGCAAGGTCTCGGTACTGCGGTGGCCCTATCATGAAAATGACCGGGCGCAGGCAGAACGCGCCACGCGCGGTCATGTGAAAGTGGTTTTGGGCAAGAGCGGACGCATTCTAGGCGCGACAATCGTGGGTGCGCATGCCGGCGAATTGATCCAGATGTGGTCGCTCGCCATATCCCAGAAACTGAAGATCAAGGCGATGACTGGCTTCATCTCGCCCTATCCGACGCTATCGGAAGTGAACAAGCGCGCGGCGATCACCTATTATTCAGCTGCCCCCGGTAATCCTCTGGTTCGTAAGGTGATCGGTTTCCTCGCAAAACTGGGGTAAGGATGCGGGGCCGGCTCAGAGCATAGAGGCCCTGTTGGACAAGAAGCTGCACGATGTGACCGAGCAAGGGGCGGCCGCTGCCAAGCGGATGCCGCCTTCGGTCTTGCGCGTGCTCGACGCTTCCCGGGCACGCTGGCTCAGTCTCGGCCTGCCCGCCAAACTGCTGCTGTTAACGGCTGGCTTCGTGATGCTGGCTGAGATCCTCATTTTTGTACCGTCCGTTGCCAACTATCGCGTCTCCTGGCTTTCCGACCGGTTGACCGCGGCGCAAGTCGCTTCGCTGGCGGCAGAAGCGGTGCCAGGGGGCGACGTGCCGATGAAGGTTCGCGCGGAGCTGCTGCGCACGGCCCAGGTCAAGGCTGTTGCGGTAAGGCGCGATGGCCGGAGGCGGCTGGTGCTACCGGCGGGCGAGCCCATGGAGATTGATGCGCACTACGACTTGCGGCCGATCGACCATGGTTTCTTCGGTGGCATCATCGCCAGGCTTGGGCTGATCCGTGATGCGTTCGCCACGTTTGCCTATGGCGACACGCGAACGATCCGCGTGATCGGGCCGGTCGGGGACAATCCGGAAGATTTCATCGAGATCGTCATTCCGGAAATTCCGCTCAAGAAGGTGATGGTCCGCTATGGCCTGAACATTCTCGGGCTATCGATCATGATCTCGCTCATCACGGCGGCGCTGGTCTATCTGGCGCTTTCGTACCTGCTGGTGCAGCCGATGATGCGGATCACGCGCAACATGGTGCGCTTTTCGGAAAATCCGGAAGATCCGGAGCGCATCATCTCGCCTTCGGCGCGCAATGACGAGATCGGCGTGGCCGAACGCGAACTGGCGCGGATGCAGCGCGAACTTTCGCAGCTCTTTTTGCAAAAGAATCGATTGGCGCAACTCGGCCTCGCGGTCTCCAAAGTCAATCACGATCTGCGCAACATGCTGGCCAACGCGCAGTTGATCTCGGATCGCTTGACCGCCATTCCAGATGCCACCGTGCAGCGGTTTGCGCCCAAGCTCATCGCATCGCTCGATCGCGCCATCAACTTCTGCAACGACTCTTTGAAGTTCGGCCGCGCGGAGGAAGCAGCGCCGCGGCGCGACCTGATGCGGCTGCGGCCTGCTGTCGAAGAGGTGGGCGATGCGCTGGGCCTGCCGCGGGAGGGTGCGGTCGACTGGCAGGTCGACATTGACGACACGCTGCGGATCGATGCCGATCGCGAGCACCTGTTCCGTGTGTTGAGCAATCTGGTGCGCAACGCGGTGCAGGCCATCGAAGGCCAGGAGGACGGTGTGCAGCCCGGTGTGGTGCAGGTACGGGCCTGGCGGGATGGGCGCCGCGTTTCCATCGAGGTGCGCGACAATGGCCCTGGAGTGCCCGCGAAGGCGCGCGAGAATCTGTTCCGGGCCTTCCAGGGTGGTGCACGCAAGGGCGGGACGGGGCTTGGGCTCGCGATTGCGGCGGAGCTGGCAGCGGCGCACGGTGGCCGACTGCAACTGCTCGACAGTGATCGTGGCGCGGCCTTCCTGATCGAGTGGCCGGACCGAACCGTACACGCATGAAAATCGCCGTTGGTGTGCAGGGGCTGTTTTCGCTGGATGAGGCGGCGTAGCGCCGCGAGGGCAGCCACTTGCAAGTTTGCTGCGCCGCACACTAGAAATGACGATGCAAGAACGCCCGCTGCGAATCCTCGTCATTGACCCCAATCGCATCCGTGTCTCGATCATCGAGGAGGGTCTGCGCGAGGCGGGTCATGACGATGTGGTCATCATCTCGGACATGGGCCAGCTGATGCGGCGGGTGGTCGATGCCGAGCCCGACGTCATCATCATGGATCTGGAGAACCCCAATCGCGACATGCTCGAGCATGCGCTGCAGGTCTCCCGCGCGGCGCGGCGTCCGATTGCGATGTTTGTCGACACCACGGATGCGGCGGCAACCGAAGCGGCGATCGATGCCGGCGTTTCGGCCTATGTGGTCGATGGGCTGAGGAAGGATCGCGTCAAGCCGATCCTCGACATGGCGATCAAGCGGTTCAATGCGATCGAGCGGATGCGTGCCGAGGTTGAAGCGGTGAAAACCGAGCTCAGCGAACGCAAGATGATCGACCGTGCGAAGGGCATCCTCATGCGCTCGCGCGGGTTGAGCGAGGAACAAGCCTATCAGCTGCTACGCAAAACGGCGATGAATCAAAGCCGCAAGATCGCCCAGGTGGCGGAGAGCCTGATTCTGGCAGCGGGGCTGCTCGAGGGAGATCGAGAGTGGTGAACAACCCCAGTTCCAAGATGACAATAACGGCCGGATTCATTCCGCTGATCGACAGTGCCGTCGTTCTGGCGGCTGCGACACAGGGATTTGCGGCTGAAGAGAGCATCGATCTGCAGCTCGTCCGCGAAACGTCGTGGGCCAACATTCGCGACAAGATCGCCGTCGGGCACATGGATGTCGCGCAGATGCTCGCCCCCATGCCGATTGCCAGCAATCTCGGATTGGCGCCGCTTCCTGCGCGACTTGTCGCGCCAATGGCGCTCGGGACCGGGGGAAATACCATTGCCATTTCCCGTGAGCTCAACGCTGCGGTTTCGCAGCATGGCGTTGTGCGGGATGGCGATGCGGCGCGGCTCGCTGAGGCGTTCAAGAAGGTCATTAACGAGCGGGCGGAGCGCGGCGAGCGCCGACTGGTTTTCGGGATCGTGCATCCGCATTCCTCGCATCATTACGAACTGGCCTACCTCCTCGGACACGCTGGTATCAGGCCCGATGTCGATGTCCAGCTGGTGGTGGTGCCGCCGGCACTCATGCCCGACGCCCTGAGGGCAGGGCAGATCGACGGCTTCAGTGCCGGTGAACCGTGGGGAACGGCTGCCGCAATGCAGGGCACAGGCGTTATCGCGACGACGAAGTCGGCCATATGGCGGTCGAGCCCAGAAAAGGTGCTGGGTCTGCGCGCGGATTGGGCAGAGGCGAACGCAGAGGGGCTGGGAAAGCTGTTGCGGGCGCTTTATCGCGCCGCTCTGTGGTGTGACGAGGTGGACAACAGGGACGCATTGGTGAGCATGCTGGCGGCGCCACAGCACCTGAACATTGACGCCCAGGTTATTAAGGCTGCGCTGGATGGCGAACATGCACCGGCTGTGGCAGCGCATAGCCGGCCACAGCGGATCTTCCGGTTCGCAGCTTCGGCGTCGAGCTTTCCCTGGCAGAGCCACGCGCTTTGGTTTTACTCGCAGATGATCCGGTGGCAGCAGGTGCAGTTCCGTGAGGAGGACATCGAGATTGTGCGCCGGACGTACCGCCCTGACATCTACCGGGCCGCGCTGGCACAACTGGACGCCACCATTCCGAGCGCCAACGCGAAGATCGAAGGCGCCTTGTCGGTGCCGACGCCGGTGGGCGCGACGCGCGGGCAGCTTGTACTTGGGCCTGATGGCTTCTTCGACGGGCGCATTTTCGACCCAGACAAACTGGTCGAGTACTGCGACAGTTTTGCCGTGCGTGCGCCAAAGGCGTGAACGGTTTGCGCACGTTGGAATTGCTGCAGCGCATTATTTCTAGGCGTGTGGCACTCGCGAGTGCACAAAACTCCATCAGGTGAGCAATCTGGTTCCGATTGAGAATTGGCACCACTACACCATCCAACATATTGATTTATATCGAAATTCTTTTGAATTTCGCCGCTTGGCACAATGCTTGCCTTTATAGGTTGTGAGGCCACGGCGGTCTCTCTCCTTCGGTCTCCCGTCGAAAGGGATCTCGGCAACGCTGCCGATGCGCACCGGCCTCACAGGCGAGGCTGCTTGCGTATCGCGCAGCGTTTTTTTGTGCCGATGGCGGCGCGGGGTTGGACCGAATTGAGGGGGTTGGCTGCGGTTTCAGAAGTTTTGTGAAAACCAGGAGACGATACATGAGCCTCCATCATGCACACCGGAACGTCGCGGCGCGTTGGCGTGCGCGTTCTGCAGGTTTGGCTGCGGCTGCCCTGTGCACCGTTTTGGTGGGAACCGTGCCCGCCGTGTCAGATACGCTGAAACCGGAGAAGGACGAACTGAAGTTCGGCTTCATCAAGCTCACCGACATGGCGCCGCTGGCGGTGGCCAAGGAGCTTGGCTACTTCGAAGAGGAGGGGCTCTTCGTCACGCTCGAAGCGCAGGCGAACTGGAAGGTCCTGCTTGACCGGGTCATCACGGGAGAACTCGACGGCGCACACATGCTCGCCGGACAGCCGCTGGCGGCGACGATCGGTTTCGGCACGAAGGCCCACATCATCACGCCATTCTCGATGGATCTGAACGGTAACGGCATCACCGTCTCCAACGAGGTGTGGGAGCTGATGAAGCCTTCGCTGGAGAAGAATGCAGAGGGCAAGCCGAAGCACCCGATCTCCGCAAAGGCGCTCGTGCCGGTCATCAACAAGTTCAAGGCCGAGGGAAAGCCCTTCAAGATGGGCATGGTGTTCCCCGTCTCCACGCACAACTACGAACTGCGCTACTGGCTGGCGGCGGGCGGCATCAACCCGGGCTTCTACTCGCCGACGGATGTGACAGGAACCGTGCAGGCACAGGCGCTGCTGTCGGTGACGCCACCGCCGCAGATGCCGGCAACGCTGGAAGCCGGCACGATCAACGGCTATTGCGTCGGCGAGCCGTGGAACCAGGCTGCAGTGTTCAAGGGCATCGGTGTTCCAGTCATCACGGACTACGAGATCTGGAAGAACAATCCGGAGAAGGTGTTCGGCATCACTGCCGAGTTCGCCGAAAAATATCCCAACACAACATTGGCGCTGACCAAGGCGCTGATCCGCGCGGCCATTTGGCTTGACGAGAACAACAACGCAAATCGCGGCAAGGCCGTGGAGATGCTTTCCAAGTCGGAGTACGTGGGTGCCGACAAGGCCGTCATTGCAAACTCGATGACCGGCACGTTCGAATACGAGAAGGGCGACAAGCGCGACGTTCCCGACTTCAACGTCTTCTTCCGGCACTTTGCCACCTATCCCTACTATTCGGATGCGGTCTGGTATCTCACTCAGATGCGCCGCTGGGGGCAGATTGCCGAACCCAAGGACGATGCCTGGTTCGCAGAGACGGCCAAGAGCGTCTACCGACCCGACGTCTACCTGAAGGCAGCAAAGATGCTGGTCGATGAAGGCAAGGCGAAGAAGGAAGACTTCCCCTGGGATACCGACGGCTATCGCGCGCCAACTCCCGGATCGGACATCATCGATGGCATTCCCTTCGATGGCAAAGCACCCAACGCCTACATCGACAGCCTGCCGATCGGCCTGAAGGGCAAGCAGAAGGTGGATGGCGCAACGGTCGTCGGCGGCTAGCCGCTCCACCAATAAAAATTGCGGAGGAGCCTGCGCCGGGCTCCTCCGGCTTCAACTGAGATGACTTGAGATGAGCGACAGGGGAACCGGCATGAGCGCGGCAAGCGATTTTGTAGACGTTAGCGATGGCGAGGCAAAAGAGCGGCGCCGCCAACGCATGCACCAGAGAATCAACAAGGCATCAGGGGTGCTCAATGTTTTTGGCTTGGGCTTCGTCGTCGCTCTGTTGAAGATCGCCGCCGGTGACAGCCCGAAAACGCAGATGAAGGTGCTCTGGCAGCAGCTTGTCGTGCCACTCATCGGCATTGCCGTTTTCCTCGCGGCCTGGTCCTGGGCGGCACCCAAGGTCCAGACATCGCTCGGTGCCATCCCTGGTCCCGTCCAGGTCTGGCAACAGACTACCAACCTCTATGCCGACCATCTCGACGAGCGCGCCAAGGAGGCGGCATTCTATGCCCGCCAGGATGACCGCAATGCCAAGCTCGTTGCCGAAGGCAAGGCCGATCAGGTCAAGTACCGTAGCTATACCGGCAAGCCGACCTTCATCGACCAGATCATGACCAGCCTCAAGACGGTCGCGCTTGGCTTCATCGTCGGTTCGGCGATTGCCATTCCTCTGGGCATCATGTGCGGGCTGTTTCCAACGGTGAACGGGGCGCTCAATCCGCTCATCCAGATCTTCAAGCCGGTATCACCGCTGGCGTGGCTACCGATCGTGACGATGGTCGTGTCAGCGCTCTATGTCGATACGACGGACTGGATGCCCAAGTCGCTCGTCATCTCGGCCATCACGGTGACGCTGTGCTCGCTGTGGCCGACGCTCATCAATACCGCGCTGGGTGTCGCGTCGATCGACAAGGATCTGTTGAATGTCGGTCGCGTCCTGCGCCTGCCGACGAGCCGCACGATCACCAAGCTGGTTCTGCCTTCCGCCCTGCCGCTCATCTTCACCGGGCTCCGCTTGTCTTTGGGCGTGGGCTGGATGGTGCTGATCGCCGCAGAGATGCTGGCGCAGAATCCGGGTCTTGGAAAGTTCGTGTGGGACGAGTTCCAGAACGGTTCATCGCAATCGCTCGCCAAGATCATGGTGGCAGTGCTGACCATCGGCATCATCGGCTTCCTGCTCGACCGAGTCATGTTTGCGCTGCAGTCGGCGTTCACCTACTCGTCCAACCGCTGATCGAGGAGAGCAGACAAAATGGCATTTCTCGAACTCAAGAACGTCTCGAAGTCATACGGTACGGGCGACTCGAGGACTGATGTTCTGCGGGGCATCAACCTGTCGGTGAAGGAAGGCGAGTTCATCGCGATCGTCGGCTTTTCGGGATCGGGCAAGACCACGCTCGTTTCCACGATTGCGGGACTTGCCAAGCCGGATCAGGGCGAGGTCACGTTGAAGAGCAAGGCCATAACCGAGCCGGGGCCAGATCGCGGCATCGTCTTCCAGTCCTATTCGCTGCTGCCGTGGCTGACCGTTTTCGGCAATATCTCGCTTGCAGTTGATGAGGTGTTCAAGTCGGAGAGCAAGCAGGCGCGCAAGGAACGGGTGCTGCGCTACATCGATATGGTGGGTCTGTCTCACGCGGCGGACCGGCTTCCCGCGGAATTGTCCGGCGGCATGCGCCAGCGCGTCTCGGTTGCGCGGGCGCTGGCGATGAATCCAGAGATCCTGCTGCTGGACGAGCCGCTGTCGGCGCTGGATGCGCTGACACGTTCCAAGCTGCAGGGCGAGATCGCGCGCATCTGGAGCGAGGACAAGCGCACCGTCGTTCTCATCACCAATGATGTCGACGAGGCAATCCTGCTGGCGGATCGCATCATTCCGCTGATGCCCGGTCCCAATGCAACCCTGGGCAAGGAGTTCAAGGTCGATCTGCCGCGTCCCAGGGATCACGCAACTCTCAGCGAACTCGATTCCTTCAAGCATCTGCGGCAGGAGATCACGGGCTATCTGACGAAGGTTGCGGCGGATCGCGCCGCGCATACCAATGAGCTGCTGAAACTGCCGAACGTAACGCCGATCACGCTCAAATCGGGTCGCGAGCGGCTGCCCAAAGCCTATGTCGATGCAACGGTTTCACAAGCGCGCATGGACGAGCGCTATCTGCAGTTCTCGCAGCTCCACAAGGTCTATCCGACACCGAAGGGACCGCTGACCGTCGTCGAGGACTTCAATCTGAAGGTACAGAAGGGTGAGTTCATATCGCTGATCGGCCATTCGGGGTGCGGCAAGTCCACAGTTCTGTCGATGGCCGCCGGACTCAATGAGATCTCGAAGGGCGGCATCATTCTTGACGGCACTCACGTCACGATGGCTGGTCCGGATCGCGCAGTCGTGTTCCAGGCGCCGTCGCTGTTTCCGTGGCTGACGGCGCGCGACAACGTCGGCCTCGGCGTCGATCGTGTCTATCCTCATGCCAGCAAGGCCGAGCGCAACGAGATCGTCGAGTATTATCTCGATCGTGTCGGCCTTGGCGATTCCATGGACAAGATGGCGGCCGACATGTCGAACGGCATGCGCCAGCGTGTTGGCATTGCGCGCGCATTTGCCTTGTCGCCCAAGCTGCTGCTTCTGGATGAGCCATTCGGCATGCTCGACAGCCTGACGCGTTGGGAGTTGCAGGATGTGCTGATGGAAGTTTGGAGCCGGACCAAGGTCACGGCGATCTGCGTCACGCACGACGTTGACGAGGCGATCCTGCTGGCAGACCGGGTGGTGATGATGTCGAACGGGCCGAACGCCACCATCGGCAACATCATGGACGTGAAGCTGCCGCGGCCGCGCACGCGCACGACGCTGCTCGAACATCCTGATTACTACAGCTATCGGGAAGAGCTTCTGGAATTCCTGGAGGCCTACGAGGGTGGCGCCAACCCTTCACCGGAGGCGCTTGCTGCAATCACCGAGAAGAGGGCGGGCCGAGGTGCGAAGGTCCATACGGCTGACGCTGCATAGCAGGAGGATGTCATGACACCTCATCAGATCGATCTCGTTCAATCGTCATTCGCGAAGATCTCGCCGCTGGGCGATGATGCCGGGCGCATTTTCTATGGGCGCTTGTTCAATATCGCACCTGATGTCAGACGGCTGTTTCGCGGTGATCTGGAAGCGCAGGCAGGAAAGCTCATCCAGATGCTGGGGGTCATTGTGACCGACCTCAAGGATCTGGACGCGCTGCTGCCGGCTGCGCGCGCCCTGGCGACGCGGCATGTGGATTATGGCGTTGAGCCGAGCCACTACAACGCGGTTGGTGAAGCGCTGATTTGGACGCTTGCCGATGCTATTGGGCCGGAATTCGATGAGGAAGCGGAGACGGCGTGGCGGGCAGCCTATGGGATGCTTGCCGATGAGATGATGGCTGCTGCCTACAACGGGGGAATGGTCGCGTGATGAAGACGGCCAAGCCGAAACTGGTGGTCATCGGCAATGGGATGGCCCCCGGGCGCGCGTTGGAGAAGCTCTTCGAGAATGCGCCCGATGCCTATGACGTGACGATCTTCAATGCGGAAACGCGCGTCAACTATGATCGCATCATGCTTTCGCCGGTCCTCTCGGGGGAGAAGACCTTTGAAGACATCATCATTCATGGCGACGACTGGTATGCGGATCGTGGGATCAAGCTGCACAAGGGCCACAGGGTCGTGCGCATTGATCGCGCGGCCAAGACGGTTTCGAGCGAGCACGGCATCACGGCGCCATATGACAAACTGATCGTCGCGACGGGATCGGTGCCGATCGTTCTGCCGGTGCCGGGACGCGATCTTTCGGGCGTATTGACGTACCGCGATCTCGACGATGTCGATGCGATGCTTGCGGCTGCAAAGAATGGCGGGCGGGCGGTTGTGATCGGTGGCGGGCTACTCGGCCTGGAGGCGGCGGCTGGACTGAGGCTGCGCGGCATGGATGTGACCGTGCTGCATCTGATGCCGACACTGATGGAACGCCAGCTCGATCCTGCAGCGGCGGGTCTGCTCAAAGCCGCTGTCGAGGCGCGCGGCATCACAGTAATGACCAAGGCCAATACGCACGAAATTATTGGCACGGATGCGGGAGACGGGCCGGCCCGCGTGAGGGCTGTCAGACTCGATGACGGAACGGAAATTGCCTGCGAGATCGTTGTCATGGCAGTTGGCATCCGTCCAAACATTGCACTTCTCAAGGACGCCGGCCTGGAGGTCAATCGCGGCCTTGTCGTTGGAGCCGACATGAGGTCCAGCGATCCCGAAATTCTTGGTGTCGGGGAATGCGTGGAAGCTTCTGGCCAGGTGTTCGGTCTGGTTGCTCCACTCTATGAGATGGCCACTGTCGCCGCCGCGCAGCTTTGCAACGATCCCTCCGCACGCTTTGCTCCGGGTGCGACGGCTACCAAGCTCAAGGTTTCAGGAATCGATCTTTTCTCGGCCGGTGATTTCGGGGATGGGCCGGGGCGGGAGGAGATTGTTCTGCGCGACGTTGCGCACGGCATCTACAAGCGGCTGGTGATCGAGAAGGGCAGGCTCGTTGGCATCGTCATGTACGGCGATACGACCGATAGCGCGTGGTTCTTCGATCTCATCAGACGCGGCGAACCGGTCGATGCGATGCGCGACACGCTGATCTTTGGTCCAGACTTCGCCGAAAGCGAACCGCTGGACCCTACGGTGGCCGTTGCAGCATTGCCGGATAAGGCAGGCGCGGGCAGGTGCAGCGGCGAATTCACTTCCACGATCTGCGATGTCGAGGGCGCCTGCCAGCCGGCGGCTCCGGGACGCGAACGTGCCGTGGCGTGATGCTGAGGGTAGGGAAATACGAATGACAATAATGGATGGCAACTGGCTAGAGATCGGTGCGCTTGAAGATATTCCGCGTCGCGGTGCGCGGGTTCTCAAGACCAAGCATGGCTGCATCGCGATGTTTCGCACCATGGACGACGAAGTGTTTGCGATCGATGACAAGTGTCCGCATCGCGGCGGCCCTCTGAGCCAGGGAATCGTGCATGGCAACGCAGTCACCTGCCCGCTGCACAACTGGGTAATCAGCCTGGAGACCGGCGCGGCCATGGGTGCCGACGAAGGACAGGTCAAGACTCACCGCGTTCGCGTCGATCAGGGCAAGATTTTCATTGACGGAAATACCGTGGGCATTCGCGAATCTGCGTGAGGCGACATGACAGAAGCTGGCTGGACGAAAACGACGTGTCCTTATTGCGGGGTCGGGTGCGGAGTTCTGGCGCGCGCCAATCCCGACGGCAGCGCCGAGGTCAAGGGCGATCCCGAGCACCCAGCCAACTTCGGTCGCCTGTGCTCCAAGGGTTCGGCGCTCGGTGAGACACTGTCGCTATCGGATCGCCTGCTGCATCCGCTGGTGCATGGCCGGAAGACGGGTTGGGATGAAGCGCTTGATCTCGTGGCGGCCAGGTTTGCAGATACGATTGCGGAACACGGCGCAGATAGCGTGGCACTCTATGTTTCGGGTCAGATACTCACTGAGGATTATTACGTCGCCAACAAGCTGATGAAGGGCTACATCGGCTCCGGCAACATCGACACCAATTCACGGCTTTGCATGGCGTCGTCCGTTGCCGGCCACAAGCGCGCATTCGGCAGCGATACGGTGCCGGGATGCTATGAAGACCTCGAGTTGGCGGATCTGGTCGTGCTGACCGGTTCCAACCTTGCGTGGTGCCATCCTGTCCTGTTTCAGAGGTTGGCCGCGGCAAAGGAGACGAGGGGCACCAAGGTCGTCGTTATTGATCCACGCGAGACCGCGACCTGCGAGCTTGCCGACCTGCATTTGCCGATTGCCCCGGGGATGGACGTTTGTCTCTTCAACGGGCTGCTCGCTCATCTGGTGCGGATGGGCAAAGTCGATCAAGAGTTCGTCAATGCCCACACGTCGGGTTTTTACGCGGCGCTTGAGGTGGCGGCTGAGCTTTCACTTCATGATGTGGCCCAACGCACTGAACTTTCCGAGGCGGCGATCGCGAAGTTCTATGACCTGTTCGCAGCAACCGATAAGACCGTCACGGTCTACAGCCAGGGTGTCAACCAGTCCACGTCCGGCACGGACAAGGTCAATGCCATTATCAATTGCCATTTGGCGACCGGCCGCATCGGACGTCCAGGGGCATCGCCGTTTTCGGTGACGGGACAGCCCAATGCGATGGGTGGACGTGAGGTCGGCGGGCTTGCCAACATGCTGGCAGCGCACATGGAGATTGCTGACCCCGAACATCGGCGCATCGTCCAATCCTTCTGGCGGTCGCCGGCAATTGCCGAACGTGCGGGATTGAAAGCCGTCGACTTGTTCAAGGCGGCGGGCGAGGGGCGCATCAAGGCGCTGTGGATCGTTGCGACCAATCCCGTCGACAGCCTGCCCGATGCGGACAAGGTGCGCGAAGCCATCAAGGCCTGTCCCTTCGTCGTCGTCTCCGATGTAGCCGCCAAGACCGACACGACGGAACTGGCGCATGTGCATCTGCCAGCCGCTGCATGGGGCGAGAAGGATGGCACAGTCACCAATTCGGAGCGGCGGATCTCGCGGCAACGCGCATTTCTGCCGGTTCCGGGCGAAGTGCGGCCTGACTGGTGGCAGCTTGCCGAAGTGGGCAAGCGCATGGGACATGGCGATGCGTTTTCATATGGTGGCGCGCATGCGATCTTTGCCGAGTACTGCGCGCTGACGGGTGCGGAAAACAATGGCAGGCGCGATCTCGACATTTCGCCGTTTTCGACGCTTGAGGGCGGTGAGTACGACCGGCTCGAACCGTTTCAGTGGCCGCTCAAGAGTAATGACCGATCTGCGCCGCAGCGGATGTTCGCGGATGGCAGGTTTTTCACGGCGGATGGCAGGGCGCAATTCATTGCGACCCGTTACCGAGCGCCCAAGTCTGCACTGACTGACGAATTCCCCCTGGTGCTCAATACCGGGCGCGTGCGCGACCAGTGGCATACGATGACGCGGACCAGCAAGACGCCCCGACTCATGAGCCACATCGCGGAGCCGTTCGTCGAAGTTCACCCTGCAGATGCGGCTGCGCTCGGGCTTGCCGCTGCCGATCTTGCGGAGGTGGAGAGCATTGCCGGCCGTGCAATCGCGCGCGTCTCAGTGAGCGCGCGGCAGCGTGCCGGCTCTGTATTTGTGCCCATGCACTGGACAGACCAGCTATCGCGCAACGGACGCATCGACGCGACAGTTCTCGCCAACACCGATCCTGTTTCCGGACAGCCCGAACTCAAGTACACGCCGGTCAAGGTGTCGAAATTCGAGACGGCGTGGCAGGCGTTCGCTGTGTCGCTGCAGGAGCCTGACATAGCGCCATACGACTACGCGGCGGTCGCAAGGGCTGGACCAGGATATCGCGTCGAGATTGGAGCCCGCGATGTGCCGCCCGACTGGACGGAGCTTGCGCGGTCGATCATCGGTGTCGCGGAAGGGGTGCCGGGACTGCTGGCCTATCATGACAGCGCAAACGGCTCCTATCGATTTGCGGGATTTGTTGGCGATCGCTGCGTCGGACTTCTGTTTGCTTCGCGGGGACCAGTTGTCGTCGCGCGTTCGTGGGCGGTCGAGCAGTTGGGCGCATCAATTGCGCCAGAGAAGCGTTTGAGGCTGTTGGCCGGGCGGCCGGGAGCTGACGCGGTCGATCGCGGCCATATTGTGTGTGCTTGCTTTGGAGTCGGCGCCAACGAGATCGCTGCCGCCATAGAGCAAGGATGCCGATCAGTGCAGGCGGTGGGCGAGCGCCTGAGCGCGGGCACCAACTGCGGGTCGTGCCGTTCCGAAATCGGCCGGATGATTAATGAGCGGGCGCTCGATGCGGCCGTGTAATGCGGCAATGCCTTCGGAACTGCCGCATCAACGGTGAGTGCAGCCAAGGCAAATCGACGGCGAGTGGGGTTGCGGGAGTTACGTGGTCAAAGCCGCGAGCAGGTCCCGTGAAATCCGGTCGGCGAGCTGGCGCATAACGGCATAGCCGCTCGCGGTGTCGGTCTCAAAATACCTGGTGAGCGCGGTGCCATCTATGGTCAGAACGGTCGTGTCTTCCAGGCAGCTTGCGGTCGCGACGCGGCGTGGCTCCTCACCAGTGAGCGCGGCCCAGCCGAATGTTTCTCCTGCTTCCATGATCGACTGTGCGGCTGATGCGCGATTGCCCACGCCGATGGAAAAGCGCACGCGGCCGGAGACGACGACATAGACGGAGAGGGCGGCATCGCCGAGCGTATAGATCTCGTCGCCTTCCTCGTAATTCTTGGTCTGGGCAAAATTGGCGATCGATGCAATTGCGGCCTCGTTCAGGCCGCCGAAAAGACTAGCTTTCCTCAGCACCTTCTGCGCTTCACTTGCGTCGATCATCGTATGCTCCTGTTCCGGGCATTGCGCGCCAGGATTTTTCACTCGTGAATGGCTTCGCTCGCTAATTCAGGCATTGCCGCGCGGTCACTCACATTCAGCCGAATTTGTCGTAACGGATGAACTCCGCAGGCAAGCGTGCTTCCATAATCAACATGCGAAGGGCTCCATCGACCATGGGCGGCGGGCCGGCAACGAAGCCAACCATGTTATCGTAGCGACCGGCCATCTGACGTGCGGCGACTTCATGTACGAAACCGCTGGCGAGGTTTATCTCAGGGTGGTCCGGGTGGGTCGGCTGGGGCGGTTCCTCGTTGGACAGGGCAATTGTCACCTCGAGGTTTCCCTTTGCCTTCTTCACCTGATCGGCGAATTCCGCTGTGTAGAAGCAGTCTTCCATGGTTCGCACGCCGAAAAATATATGACCCGTGTGGGTGTCGAGATAACCGTTGCGGGTTGCATGCTGGGCAATGGCCATCATGCCGGCCACGCCGGAGCCACCTGCGATGCAGACAAAATTCTTGCCCTCTTCGGGGCGGAAGGTGGCGCGGCCAAGCGGTCCCAACAGCTTCAACGTCCTGCCATTCACGTCGGTCTCAAACAGCCAATCGGAGAATTTGCCACCGAGCTTGCGCTTGACGACGAAGGCGAGCCGATCGGTGCTGTTGGCGTGGTTCACCATCGAGTAGGCGCGTGCGCCGGTGACGTCTTCGCAGCTCAAGGCTGCGAACTGGCCAGCGGCAAACGACATGGCGCGATCGAGCTGAACCTCGAAGTGAATGACATCGTGGGTGAGACGCCGCACGGCATCGATGCGACCGGTAAAGTCTGCTGGAAGCGCCGCTTCAGGCAGCGGTTCGACCTTGGCTGGTACGCGCACGACGCAGTCGCCGTGTACGTGGGCTTGGCACAGCAGGACCTCGTTCTTGGCGCGCTTCACGTAGGCCAGTCCCGGTGCATCGTCCCAAGCAAGCGAGACATTGCCATCCATGACACGGGCGCGGCAGGTGCCGCAGGTACCGGTGGCGCACTCGTAAGGCAAGCCGAGCCCGCGCTTCAATCCCTCATAGAGCAGGTTGCTGGAGCCGTCGGCTTCAAACTCCGCGATGCCGGTCTTGCTCTGGATTGTGACTTTCATGATAAGTGCATTCTCTGGAATCGACTCACGAATCCGTCATGCGAGCGGCGCTCGCATCGCGACCGGCGTCAGGGGTGCATCAGCTCTTGGCAAAGAAGGAGTCGTCGTCCATGTCGTCTTCATCGTCGAATTCATAAACGATCTCTTCCTCCACCAGCGCCAGAATGTCGCCATTCTCTTCCTTGCACTGGTAGGACTTGATGTCTTTCTCGGTCTCCGTCCCGTGCTGCTCAAGGGTCGCCAGGTTCCAGGCCCACAAGTGCTTTGTGCAGGTGAGCACGCAATTGGAAATCACACCGGAAATCTCAAGCGGCTCCTCCATGTGCGGGCACATCGGCGGAATTGCAGCAAAGCCGCTGCCGTAGTTGGCGATCACGATCGGGATGCCGCCGTCGATCCAGAACTTCTTCAATGTGTTGGGTGCCACATCGGTTGCTTTGCAGACCTTTTTCCAGCTCATCGTTGACGCGGTTCCTTCCTCGCCCTGCAGGGCGATACATCTTGCGTACGTTACATCTTGCGCGCGGTGGGGCGCCGCCAAACGATGCCATATGCTGCCGGGCGTACGATTGGCGAAAGTGGGCAGCGGGTCATCCGCGGCGCGCGCCGAGGACTATCAGACGCCCTTGACGCGAGACATCAGAGCGGCCAGTGAGAGCCCTTGTCGAGACGGCGGTTGTCGAGCCGGACCTCGCGCTTGACGAACTTGGCCTTGCCGTCTTCAAGCTTGAAGGTGTCGTGATACTTGCCGATGAGAAAGAGCCGGCTCTCGCCAGAATCCAGATGCGAGTTCACGCCGTCTAGCATGTTCTGGTAGATCACGAATGAGCTTACCGCGGAAGCCGTGCTCATGTCGTCGGCAACATCCACTGTGTAGACCGATGTATGCCGGCGAAGCGGAGAGTGGTCGGTATTGTGCTTGGGCAGCAGCCGCACCAGTGTCTCAACTTCCTTGCGCTGGCCCTGCAGATAAATCATGTCCTTGTTTATCTCGGGGCTGAACGCAGTGATCTTGTAGTGGAAGTTCTCGTCGCATAGATCGAGCCAATCTTCCCACTTCTGGTCGTCAAGCGCCATGGTTGCACGATAGATGGTGTCGCGAACCACGGACGCCGCGTCGTGTCCGTTCTTGTGCATGGACGCATCTCCCAATTCGGTCGTCGGTCTTTTTTTATCGTGAGGCAGGCGAACAATCCCCTGCCCCGAAGGCACTTCGGCGGTGCAAACAGGGCGGTCCATCATTCGAGGCCGCCCTGGATCCTTGGCAGTAGCCTATTCGGCAGCTTCGGCGGATTCACCCGGATTGCGCTCGTGCCACGGCTGATCGGGATCGTTCGGCAGCCGGTCCATCCAACGGCCCCACTCGTCATAGTAGTGACGCATGCCGATCTCGTCGTGGATGGTCTGGTTTTCGTGGCGGCCGTGCAGGATCTGGCGCGGCTCGGTGTGCGGGCGCATGGTCGTGCCTTGCCCGGCGACGCCGATCAGGTCCTCGTGCAGATTGCGCCCGAAGGGCCCCCAAATGGAGTTGTGATGGTTTATCCGGGTCTCGCGCTCTTCCGGCGTATCGCGCTTCAGGCCAAGGCCACGGAATTCGATCATCACCTTGTCGGGGCCGAGCGGCGTGACAACATCGCAACGCAGGGCCGATCCGCGCAGGTTGAAGTTCATGCCGGGGAAGAGATCAACCATGTACCACTGATTGGGCGGCAGGTGCGGGAACGACAGTGCACCACGGCTCTCGAAGCCTTCGTAATTCTCATAGTTCACTTCGAACGTGCCGACGACGACATGTCCGTGCTTGAATGCGAAGTTCTTGCGCGCGAAGTAGGCATCGTTAAAGCCCGTCACGCGGTTATGGTAGTGCATGAAGTCGTGATAGAACTCGCTGTTGGTGTCGTGCCAGAGCTTGTAGTTCGTATCGATGATCGCCTTGTGGTAGTGGAATACTTCGAGCGGCTCGGCGTCGATGCTCTTGCGCAGGCAATCGAAGGGTTCGCCGGCCCAGTCCTCGAGACTGATTTTCGGATTGTCGTCGAGCGATACCCAAACGAATCCGCCGAACTTGACCTCGCAGCGCAGCCTGCGCAAGCCAACGTCTTCCTTGCACAGCCTGTCCTGATAGCCTTCCTTCTCGCGGGCAACGTAGACGCAGCTGCCCTTCATATCGAACTGCCAGGCATGGAACATGCAGGTGATGCGCTTGGGGTTGCCCGACGGCTGGCCTTCAAGGAAGCTGCCTGAGGGACGCCGTTCGAGAAGCATGCCGCGATGGGGGCATACATTCAAAAACGCGCGGACCTCGTTGTCTGGACCGCGTGCAATGATGATCGGTTCCCCGGCGATGCTGGTCGTGCGGAAGTCGTAAGGTTTGGGCAGCTCGGATTCATGGCAGACCGGGATCCAGACCTTCTTGAAGATGCGTTCCATCTCGTCATCGAAGACATTCTGGTCGGAATACACGCGGCTATCGATCCACTCGCCGCCTTCGAGTTTTGGCTTTGCTAGCCATTGACTGTGATTGCGTGCTGGCATCCGTGGACCTCCTCCTGACACCCACTCATTCACTGGCGGGATAAATTGGGAATGAACTCAACAAGTGGCGGCGGGTGCGTTTCCTGCCTGTTTTCCGACGAGCGGTCGCGAAGCCGCCATGGTACACTAAGGGAAATCTGTGTGCCGACATCCCAACTGCGCCGACGCGCTGCATTGGCCCATGAAATGAGCATTGAAGCGCAATGGCCAATGGGCCTCTTGCGAGGGGAACATTGCCACATCGATCATTGATGAAAACAATCAAAACTTCCTATCATGTGATCGAACCTACAAATCTAGGTGGTACAAGGCGGCAAGGACCGGAACCGGCCACGCGCATGAAAATACGCCATAACCCGTTCCGTGCGGGCCTGGCTCATGTGAGGTTGAACCTAAGCAATAGGCTACTTTGATAGATCCTAGGCATCACTGCATCAATACGAACGATTTTACTTAGCGGGCTCGGCAGCGTGCCATGAAGCCTGCGACAAGTTGGCGTAAACAGCGCCGGTTTCGTACCCGGCGGACTGTCAGCGATCTTGCCAAGTCTGGTCAATGGGACTTCGGCGGGCAGACAGCACCGCGAGTTGGGAGGACAGGCAGGACTTCAAAACATCACAGATATACGCCGATGGTGCGGCGCAAAAGCTGGCGACACAACAATAATCTCGCGCTGCACCCGAAACACCAAGAGGAACGGTGAAGTTCCCAGGTGAAACCGTGAAGCTTCGGGAGGAAGCGCATATGATATCAAGGACTACACTTGGAACCGGCCTTGCGAGCTTGACGTTCGCTCTGTTTGCGTCGGTTGCGGCGCATGCCACGGTCGACTTTGGCAAGCCCGGAGAGAAGATCAATCTGGTCGTTGGCTATCAGCCCTACTACACGGAGTCCTGGTCTGGCGTCGTCAACAACGGCAAACAGTTCTGGAAGAAATATCTACCGGCCGGGTCCACGGTCGAGTTCCAGGTCGGTCTGCAAGGTTCAGTCATCGTCAATGCGATGACAGGCGAAAAGCAGCATATCGGCTACATGGGCGACATGCCGTCCATCGCATCGACCTTCCGCAATCTGGCCGACCGCGGAGGCACCGACATCCGCATTGTCGGCGTAGCTGGAACATCCAAGCAGCAGTGCAACATCTTCCTTGTACGAAACGATGCGCCGGAGTTCAAAAGCGGCACCGACGCCGTGAAGTGGATGGACGGCAAGATCACCTCAGCTCCGCACGGGGCATGCACCGATCGCTTCGTGCGTCTCGCCTATGAAAAAGTTGGGATCAAGCCGGCGAGTTATCTCAACCAGAACATCGAGGTAATCACGACGAACTTCCGCGCTGGCAAGCTCGACGCCGCGGCGATCTGGGAGCCGACGGCAACGAAGATCGTCAAGGCCGGCCTCGCACGCCGGGCGGCATCGGGTGAAGATTTCGACGCTCTTGATGGTGCCTTCATTGTCATGCTCAATGATCTCATCCAGCAGCGCCCGGATGTTGTCGAGGCATGGATGGAAGGTGAGCTTGATTCACAGCTGTTCCTGGCTGACCTGAAGAACGCCGGCGAAGTGGCGAAGATGGCCGAAAGCCAGACCGAACAGATCGACAAGAAGGTGCTTTGGGCCGCTCTTTACGGTTCTGATTCAGCGCCCGGATCGGTCAAGCTCCAACTCGATTTCGTCATCAACGACCGTGTGAAATCGCTGCTCAAGGATGCAACGGCGTTTCTCTACAGCCTGCCAAAGAAGCCGGCTGCCGCCGAGGCGATCCGCGAAGGTGGCGTCGATGACAGTATCGCGCGCAAGGTGCTTGAAAAACGCGGTTTGAAGAGCCCACTCGGCGAAATCAAAGCGCAGCCTCTATCGGCCTTTAAGGACTAAGCCAACAAGAAGTCGCGCGTGGTGCCGGCTTTGTGGCCGCACCACGACGCGGACGGGCCGTTTCGCATGGCGGCGAAGACTTGAGAACTACAGCGACAGACGCTGGAGTGCCGGGCGAAACTTGCCGCGAGCGCCAATCGCCGGGAAAGGCGAGCGCGTTCTTGTAATCGAACAAGTCTCTGCCGCGTTAGGCAAATTGCGCCAAGCCGGCATCAGAGATCGGCACAAGCGGCAGATCGCAAACCAAAGAAATGGACGAGCCAGGGATGACATCCGTTTCCAGCCCCGAGAACAGCGATCCGGTAAAGCGTCAGATGACGGCGCCAACCGGTTTGGCCTTGCTGTGGTATCGCTTCAAGACGTCTTTCGCCACGCCACGACCATACATGATGGTCGGCGGGATTTTCCTATGGCTCTTCGTCTACTGGCTGCTGTGCGAGGGTTTGAGGCTCGATCGCTTTGATAAAATCCCCGGACCACTGGCCGTCGCGAAAGATATGTTCTCTCCAACGCCGTTCCAGGGGATCTCGATCTTCACGGGCGAGTACTACAATCATATCTTTGTCAGCTGCCGTCGCATTCTGATTGCGTTCACGCTTGCCACCGGAATCGGCGTACCGCTGGGCCTGTTCATGGGGTGGTCGAAAAAGGTGCGTGACTACACCTTTCCGATCCTCGAAACGCTCCGGCCAATTCCGATCCTAGCCTGGGTACCGCTGGCCATCCTGATGTTCCCAGGTTTCGAAGGCCCGGTGATCTTTCTCGCCACGCTTGCCTCGCTCTTCGTGACGACGCTCAACACGATGCTCGGCGTGCAGTCGATCGACGAATCCTACTTCCGGGCGGCCGGCTGTCTGGGCTCCAGCAACTGGGACATTTTCAAGAATGTCGTTGTTCCCGGCGCACTCCCCTACGTCTTCACCGGCTTGCAGATCTCGATCGGCGTCGCGTGGTTTTCGCTGGTAGCGGCTGAAATGGTGTCTGGCGATCACGGGCTCGGCTACCTGATCGTCGATTCCTACATGAACAACGTCACGGTTCCGATGGTGATCGGGATGATTACGCTCGGCTTCGTCGGATGGTTCACATCCGTCATCGTGCGCATGGTCGGGAACTGGTTGATGCAGTGGCATGTGAAGGCGCTTGCGCTGCAAGGCCGCTGATAAAGAGCCGCTCAAGGGAAAACAGTTAACGGTATGAACGAATTCATGTCTAAAACCAAAGTCAACGGCACGGCCGCGCCCCACGCCCAGATCAACAACGGGGCGCCCATGGGTGGTGCGTTGTCCATAAAGCACGTTTCCAAGATTTATGATCCCGAGGGCGTCAACGTCTGCGCGGTCGACGATTGCTCAATGGAGATCGCGGCAGGCGAAGTGTGCATGATCGTCGGGCCGTCGGGTTGCGGCAAGACAACATTGCTCAATGCCATTGCGGGGTTTCATTCGATCACATCGGGAGAAATCACACTCGATGGGGACTTGCTGTGCGGGCCCGGCAAGCCAAAGGCCGCACAGGGCGCGGATAGAATGGTCGTCTTCCAGAACGGTGCGCTCTTTCCCTGGAAGACGCTCGTGGAGAACGTGGCTTATGGCCCGATTGTCCAGCGCCGCATGAGCAAGCCGGAAGCACTTGAAAAATCCTATCAGATGCTGGCCGAAGCCGGGCTTGGAGATTTCGGCGACAAATATCCCGGCGAGGTTTCTTCAGGCATGGCACGGCGTGCCGAGATCGTGCGTGCCTTGATAAACGAGCCGAAGGTTCTGCTTCTCGACGAGCCCTACCGCGCCATGGATGCGCTGACAAAATCTATCATGCATGAATCGCTGCTGGAGACCTATGACCGCACCAAGGTGACGATCTTCTTCATCACGCACGATCTGGAGGAAGCGATCTTCCTGGGTGACAAGGTCCATGTCGTGACGACGCGGCCGTGCAGTCTCAAGAAGACCATCGACGTCACCATCCCACGTCCGCGCACGTACGAGAGCCTGTCTTCGGAAAACTTCCGTCATCTCATGGCAGAGGTGAACGAGGCTGTGCACGAAGAGGCCGTCAAGGCTTTCCAGGCGGGCGAACGTGAATTGGCATGAAGTCTTGATGCCACTCCGAACCACAAGGCGGGAGAACTACTCAGAATGGCAAGTGTTGCACAAATTGATGGCTCCACACCGGTGGTAAGGCGGCGGTCCAAGCTGGCCAAGTTCATGGAGAACCCGACGATCTGGCGAGGTTTGCTGGCGATCGTGATATTCCTCGCCGTCTGGGAGGTCGGGGCGCGCTTTGACGAATGGTTCGGCAAGGAATGGACGTTGCCATTCATCGGCCTCATCCCGCCACCTACGGCGGTGTTCAATGCCTGGCTCAAGATCATTCCGCAGGCAGGATATTGGGACAGCTGGCTGCAGAGCTTCCAGCGCGTGCTGACAGGCTTCGGGGCAGCGATGCTGCTTGGCATTCCGTTTGGCCTGGCGCTCGCCGTCAACAAATACTTCCGCGACGTGTTTTTTCCGCCGTTCGAAGTGCTCCGCCCAATCCCACCTCTCGCCTGGGTTCCAGCATCGCTGATCTTCTGGCCGACGAACGAGATGTCGATTGCATTCGTCACGTTCCTTGGTGCGTTCTTCACGATCGTCATCAACGTTCTGGGTGGTGCCCGCACCATCGACGTTCGCTATCTGCGGGCGGCCCAATCGATGGGGGCGTCTCAGTGGGATCTCTTCTCGAAGATCATTCTGCCCGGAACGTTGCCTTCCATCTTTACGGGTGCGGCTGTCGGCATGGGCATCACCTGGGAAGTCGTTCTTGCCGCGGAGATGATTTCGGGCGGCGGCACCCAAGGCAGCGGCGGACTCGGCTTCTTCATATGGAATTCCTACATGGGCGGGTCGCTCGAGCAGGTCGTGGTCGGCATGATTTCGATCGGAATCGCCGGCTTTCTGTCCTCAAGCGCGATCCGCTGGCTTGGTGACAGGCTGATGCCATGGCGCCGCCTCTTCTGAGAGGACGTGGTGGAAGAAGAATGCAGCGGAATGAATTCCGCTTCCCGGAGCAAGTGTCCGAGATTGACGAGAGGCTCAACTGTTCATGCAAACCGCTGAAACGACACAAACACCTGGATCGGCCGGTGCTGGTAAAATTGGTGCTGAGGCGGCGCTCGATGCTCATGGCGTGGGCAAGAGCCATCTGCAATTGCAGAACGTGTCCAAGGCCTTCGGCGACGAATGGGACCGGCAGCACGTCATATCGGACATGTCGCTTGATATTCGCCCCGGCAAGATGACGGTCGTGGTGGGGCCATCGGGTTGCGGCAAGAGTACGCTCGTCAACCTGATCGCGGGCTATGAACAGCCAGATTCGGGGGTGATCCTGCTTGACGGCAACCCGGTGAAGGGGCCGGGCAAGGATCGCATGGTGGTTTTCCAGGAAACCGCGCTGATACCCTGGCAGACGACCTATCAGAATGTTGTTTTCGGCCCGAAGCTGAGAGGCGACCTCAAAGGCAAGGCGCTTGAGGACGAAGCCAAGCGCCTGCTCGTCAAGGTAGGCTTGGGCGAATTCATGCACAAATATCCGCTGCAGCTGTCGGGCGGCATGCAGCGGCGCGCAGAGCTTGCCCGTGCCCTCATCAATGATCCGCGCGTCATGATTATGGACGAGCCATTTCGCGGACTTGATGCGATGTCGCGTGGCCTGATGCAGGAGTTCTTCCTCAGGCTGTTTGAGGAAAACCGGCGCACCAACCTGTTCGTGACCTCGGAAATCGACGAGGCGATTTTCCTGGCCGACCGCCTGGTCATACTCTCGAACCGTCCGGCTTCGGTGCGCAAGGTTATCGAGATCGACCTGCCGCGGCCGCGGCACTACACCATGCTCAATTCGCCGGAGGCCTTCGCTTACAAGCGCGACGCAATGGAGTTGCTGCACGAAGAGGCTATGAAAAGCTTCCGCACGTCTTCGTCCTCGTCGACGGGAGGCAAGCAAGGCTTCACGAGCGCAAGTGGCCATTGACGGTTCGCCGTCACTGGCCATGCTCGGCGCAATCGTATCCAGCGGCAGCGAGGCGGGGGGCTTGGCAGCCTCTGCCGCGGTGGTCGACCCTTACAAGGCCCATCCCGATGCTCGAACTACTCGAGAAATTTGCACAAAGGCCGGTGGTGGCGGCTTTCGCCATTCTCGGCGCCATCCTCGTGTCTGCTGGCGCCCTCATGGCAAAGCCTCACCCCAAGGCGCCGCCCCAACCCTTTGTCCGGTACTTGACGGTGGCGGGCTATGTCCTCACGATAGCAAGCATCTTCCTGTTCGTCGCAGCGGGTTTCCTCTCGGGGCGGTAACAGTGCCAGCGGCCCATGCCGTGATCGCAAACCAGGATGCTTATCCGACTTTATGTTGATCGAGGCAGAGGACCTGCAAAAATCATTCGGTTCCGTCGAGGCCGTGCGCGGTATTTCGTTCCGTGTCGCGCGGGGTGAACGCGTTGGCATTCTGGGTGCGAACGGGGCAGGTAAATCGACGACGCTGCGGATGCTCGCGGGGACACTCGCTCCGGACAGTGGCACGGCCCGAATTGCGAGCGCGGATGTGTTGGGCGACCCGCTCACGGCCCGGAGTGCGATTGGCTATCTGCCGGAAGCCGCGAATGGATTTGGCCGACTCACGGTAGCGGAATTCCTACTGTTTGCCGCGGAGGCTCGGGGCATCCCACCAGGAGCGCGCAAGGAGAGTGCCGCGCGAGTGATCGATGCTCTCGATCTTGGATCGGCACTGAGTCGGAGCCTCGCGACGTTGTCGAAAGGTTGGCGCCAACGTGCATGGCTGGCCCAGGCTTTGATCCACGATCCCCAAGTGCTGATTCTGGATGAGCCGACCGACGGGCTCGATCCCAACCAGAAGATTGCGTTGCGGGAGCTGCTCGGTACGCTGACCCGCGACAAGGCGATGCTCATCAGCACGCACATTCTGGAGGAGGCCGAGGCGCTGTGCGATCGGCTGATCGTGATCGACAACGGCCTAGTCGTGGCTGACGCAATGACTAAGGAGCTGGTTGACGGCTCGGGCCGACTAGCCCCGGCTTTCACGCGGCTGACCGGTGGTGGCGCGCGGGATGCCCGAGACCGGGTCGCAACATGAGCGCTGACAGCGAAACCGGGCATACTTTCACAGGGGCAGAGCCACCCCGCTTTTCCGAGGCGGTGCGTGCAATCGCAAAGTGTGCACTGCGGCAGCTTTGGGCAGGTATGATGACACCGCTTTTCCAGGCGGCGTTCCTGATTGCCTTGGCGTCGGCGATATTCCTTATCGGCCGTGCATATCAGAGCGACGTCACGTCCGTCGATCTGCAATGGATGTTCCTGCCGTGGCTTGCCGCGATCTTCGTGCCGGCGCTTGCGATGCAGGCTTTCGAGGACACTCCCGGCGATCGCCGCATGGAGCTTCTCACGAGCCTGCCCGTGTCGCCAGCCGCTCTGGCGACTGGAATGTGGGCGGCGGGATTGCTCGTGCTGCTTGCGACATTGGCGCTGACATTCCCATTTCCCCTAACGATGGCCTACCTGGGCGACCTCGACATCGGCACCACTCTAGCAGGTTACATTGGTGCGATCGGTTATTTCGCAGCCGTTTATGCCATCGCCCTCGTGGCTGCGGCGTCAACGCGCGAAGCGATCGGTGGTTATGTGGTCGGTGTCATCGCGCTCTTGGTTCTGCAACTTGCGAGTGGCGATGCGGCATCGAACCTTCTTCGGGGCACCATTGCTGCTCCGTTGATCGATAAGTTGCCCTACGTCACGCCAGGTTTCTGGCTTGCAGAATTTGGCACCGGCAGGATCGCCCTTGCCGGGATCGTCTATCTGGCGGGCACCACAGCATTGGCGCTTGCGGCCACGGCATTCATGATCGCGCAGCGGCGGCTGGCGGGAAGGGGGCTTGGCCAGCGCCTGGGGCTTAATCGTGTGCTGCGCGCAGGCACGTGGGTTGCGGCGGTGTTCCTGCTCTTCGCCGTGTGCCTGCATATTGATGTGGGCATCGATCTCACCCAGGAACGCGAATTCACGCTGCATCCTGAAACGCGCGAGATCGCGGCTTCAGCACAACCGGGCACGAACATCGAAGTTTATTGGAATGCCTCCAACACCGATATCCCGGCAGCCATACGTCAGCATGCAGGGCGCACAATACGGTTGCTGAAGCAGATCGCTGAAACCTCAGATGGCCGGATCTCGCTCAGTCTCCATGAGCCGGCGCCGGACTCGGAAGATGAGGACCAGGCCTCGCTCAAGGGGCTGCAGCGTGTCACGCTGTCGGCAGGTGGCCATTTCATGCTTGGTGCGGCCTTCAGCCAGAACAAGCGACAATCGGCGATCTCCTACTTCGCACCGGATCGCGCGCCGGTTCTGGAATACGATGTTGCGGCAACGCTCGAAGCGCTTGGCCGGACGAAGACCCCACGCATTGGAATCCTTTCGCCGTTGCTGACGCCGAGCAACGCCAGCAATCCGCGCGAGGGGCTCGCGTTCCTTGAAGAGATCAAACGCCAGTACGATGTCGCCATCATCCCTCATTTCTCAGACCAGTTGCCCGAGAACCTCGACGCCCTCATCGTGATGGATGCGACGATACTGAAGCCTGAAATGTTGCGGCAGATCGACCGGCATGTGATGTCGGGGCGAGGCCTCATCGTCATGGTGGATCCCTTCGTTCGCTTCAATCCGGCGTCAAATGCCGTGGTGCCCCAGCCTGGTGCGGACATCAACGATGTTTCCGATCTGCTCCTGCGCTATGGCCTGCGTTTCGAAGGAAACGATGTGACCGGCGATCCGGCACTTGCATCGACCGTTGGCGCCGGAGACCAGCGCTTTCTCTATCCCTTCTGGCTGCGCATCCGCCGGCCAGAATTTTCACCAACACAGCCGGCTGTCGCGGGATTGAACGAGCTTGCCTTTGCAGAGCCCGGTGCGTTTGCCATCGTGGATGGGGCGCACGCTGCCGCCTTGGTCACGACCAGCAATCGGGCGGGGACGCTGCCGCGAGGAGAATTCAAGGATGGCAATCCGCAGACGCTTGCTTCGCGCCTCACCAGCCACGGTGGTTCCCGTATCGTTGCTGCACTCATCGAAGGTTCGCTGACGAGCGCGTTCCCGCAGCAAGCAGGCGCGAGAGGAGCCGCCGGACCTGCCAAAACAGACAACGCCCGCATATTTGCCATAGCCGACGTCGACTGGCTCTTCGATCCGCTGACCTACGTGCAAGGTGGTGGTGGTGTGGCGCGGCCCCTCAACGACAACATTGCTGCATTGTCAAACATGATCGAGGCTGCCGCCGGGCACTCGGACCTCGCGGGCATTCGTTCGCGGGGCAGACTTTCGCGGCCTTTCACGCGCGTGGCCGACATGCTTGCTGCATCGCAAGAGCGTTATCGCGAGAAAGAAGGGGAGCTACTGGGGCGAATTTCGCGCGTGGAAGACAACATTCAAAAAGCGCTTCAATTGTCTGGCGCCCACACGCTCGATCAGCTTCCGGACGTCATCCAAGGCCAGGTGGCTGAACTCAGGCGCGCGTTGCTGCCTTTCAGACGCGAACTTAGAACTTTGCGGCAGTCCATGCGCGAAGACGTCGAACGCCTTGGCTGGTGGCTGACACTCTTAAATTTGCTGGCCGGTCCGGTTCTGGTCATCGTGCTTGCTGGAGCAGTACATGCATGGAGACGCCGATCCCTGATGCGCTCGCTTGGTTTTTCATAATGACTGCAAATGCCATCCTCCCATGAGCATGTTGCGCTGCAAATGCACTGAATAGGTTGCAGCAGGTAGCAGATAGGGATCTTTTATTAGAATTTGTGTTTCGAGACAGACAACGTGCAACAATCGGTCGCATTTATCTCGACCGGGTAAATGAGGGCGCCTAGCTGCCCCAAAAAATATTGCCGTGGTCGATCTTGCCTTCCTTTTTGGCTCGATAAACGGTCAGGCAACAATAAGTCAGAACAGAGCGCTCAATGGCGATTGCATCTTGCTGTCGTCAAACGGAAGCGCCTGCCTGAATTCGGGAGAGAACGCATGACCAAGGAAGAAAATTCCGGACTGCATTACCCTGACATTTCCAACCTCGACCTTCCTGACAATGTTCGCGATCAATTCGATGCCATGCGTGAGGCCGAGCAGCGCTCTTTGCTGGCGCGCAAGGCTGAACTCGAAGCATGCGAATGCCGCGAGGGCATGTTCCCTAATGTCGTTGCAAGCCGAAGGTCGTTTTTTGCTGGTGCCGCCGCTGCCGCTGCTGCGGGAACGCTTCCAGTAATCGCGCGCGCCGCGGCGCCGCCAGGGGCCAAGGAATTCGACGTGCCAGCGGATCCCACGAAGGTTCAAGGGCGGCTGACCAACGACGATGGCGGTTATGGTTCCCGGTCACAGTTCGAAAAAGAGGTCCGCTGGCGGTTCCCGACAGCCACCAAGGAATCGTCATGGACGATGACGCCGCTGGAGAACAGCCAGGGAATTATCACCCCTTCAGGATTGCACTTCGAGCGCCACCATGGCGGCATTCCGACCATCAGCCCGGAAAGCCACACGCTGATCGTGCATGGAATGTGCGAAAAGCCCAAGAAGTACACGATTGCTGACCTGAAGCGGTTTCCATCCGTATCGCGGATGCACTTCATCGAATGTTCGGGCAACGGTCTCACCGAATACAGGGCGCCATATCTCAAGACGGTGCAGGGTACACATGGCCTGACCAGTACTTCGGAATGGACGGGTGTTCCGCTTTCGACAATCCTTGCTGAAGTGGGCGTGCAGCCTGGTGCAGCTTGGATCCTTGCCGAGGGTGCCGATGCCGCGGTGATGACGCGCAGCGTTCCCATCGACAAGGCATGGTCGGATGCGCTGCTCGCCTATGGCCAGAACGGCGAGGCGATCAGGCCGGAGCAAGGTTATCCACTGCGACTGCTGCTTCCTGGCTTCGAAGGCAACACGCACATCAAGTGGCTGCGCCGCCTGGAGATCAGCGATAAGCCATTCATGACCCGTGAGGAGACATCCAAGTACACGGACGTCGTGAAGGATGGCAAAGCCCGGCAATTCACTTTCACGATGGAGGCGAAGTCGGTCATCACCTTCCCGTCGGGCGAGATGAAGCTGCCGGGGCCCGGATTCTACGAGATAACTGGGCTGGCGTGGTCGGGCCGCGGATGCGTGAAGGATGCCGAGGTTACGACAGATGGTGGAAAGACCTGGCATTACGCCTCGTTGCAGACACCGATCCTGCCGATCTGCCATACGCGTTTCCGCTTCCCTTGGTACTGGGACGGCAAGCCAGCCTTGATCGCCAGCCGTTGCTCCGACGAGACAGGCTATGTGCAGCCAACGATTGCTGAACTCAACGCGGTGCGCGGAGTGAACGGCCATCCGAAATTTGCCTCGATCTATCACCTCAACGGCATCATGGCGTGGGAAGTGGCGGCCGACGGAACTGTAACAAACGGCGCGCACAAGGTGTGACGGACAGAGCATCAAGGAACAGGTTAGGAGCCCGCGCCTTCTGTTGGAGGGCTGCGGGCCGGGAGACTGGATAACATGAAAAAACTGGGAATGCGCCATGACGCGCTGGCAGGCCTTGCAGCCGCGTTGTTGGCCTCGGCTTGCGTCAGCACAGTAGCGATGTCCGAACCGTTCGGATTTGGCACCACGCCGACGGATCAGGAAATTGCAGCGATCAATATCGATGTGATGCCGGACGGGCGCGGTTATCCGCCGGGCTCGGGCTCCGTCGCACAGGGGGAGAAGGTATACGCTGACAAATGCGCCGCCTGTCATGGTGCGGACATGACCGAAAGCGTGAAGGGAAGCGGAGCAGATACACTGATCGGCGGGCGCGGCAGCATCGGCACGGAAAAGACGAAGAAGACCGTGGAGAGCTACTGGCCATATGCATCGACGCTTTTCGACTACGTCAAACGAGCGATGCCGTTCAACGAGCCGGGCTCTCTCACCAACGACGAGGTCTATGCGGTATCGGCTTACATCCTGAACAAGGCAAAGATCATCGATGCGAACGCAACGATGAATGCGGAGACCATGTCCAAGGTCGAGATGCCCAACAAGGATGGCTTCATTCCCGATCCGCGGCCTGACATCCATAATTACAGGTGACATGCGGCGATGGCGCCGCCGTTCGAGGGATCGGGTTCATAGTATTCAAGAGGCTGCGACGCATGTGCGTTCGCGGCCTCTTCCGCTTCCATGTGGTGGCGGGTTCTCATGCGCCATTGAAGGCGTTTATTATCAGATAGGCCGGGCATAATAGTTTTCGTGCATTCTCAGATTGGCGTTTCTTGGCAAAACACTTCATGTCGCGTGACATTTATTTGGGTGCGCCGAAAAAAGCGTCGCTAAACCTGTAATTCTTGATCTGCATCAAGCGCGGAAACTGCCGTTTTTCTAGAATTCAATGGAATTGGAGAGGCGGGTTCGCCTGCGGCACACAGAGGATCAAATGCTGTTTGCTGGCGATGACGCCTTGAAGAGATGAATTCAGCTCAGAAGATCCCAACTGAAAGAGGATATCGTTATGTCGACGGATGCGGATCCTGGTGAATGCAGATCTCCTGCCTGCAGGTCGGCAACGCCTGGCGGCTGCTCGGACTGTTCGCTGTCTTATGACTGCCGCAGGTCGATGTCGGGAATGCCTCTGGCATGGCCGGTTGTCGCGATCTTCCTCGTCGGTCTTGGGTGGTTTGCCGCGCGCTTCTTCGGCTGAGCGCAGTGGCGCGTTCGCTGCGCGCTGCCGGATTATGCAGATGCGCAATCTGCCGCGCGAGGGGTTCTGCCCGTGGTTCGGGCACAAAACAGTTTGCTCCGGATTGGTTTTCCAATCCGGAGCATTGTTGTTTCCAGCGCCTTCCAGCTTGTTGAACTGCGTGGGCGCTGCACACCTGTGATGCAGTCAGCTCGTGCTTTACGGATGACAAGGCGGTTGGGGTTTGGCCCTTTGATTTCGGGCGCGGACCCTCAGCTTGCCTTTTTCTGTCCCGACTTGAGTTCGTCGATCTTTCTCTCCCACTTCATGGCCTTGGCGAACTCCAAGGCTTGATCGTCGGCCATGTGGATCGTCTCTTTGGGGCCTGGATAGTCGCGATCGACGACATCCTTCATGTAGCGGGTTATCACATCTTCCATGATCGGAATGAGATCGGTGTAGATGCGCGAGTGCTTGGGAACGTGCTCCTCCCAGAGGTGGAACAAGTCGGAGGAAATGATGTGGACACCGTCGGCGCGGTTTCCGGCGCCAAGGCTGATGACAGGGATCGGCAGCGTCTCCGCCAGATATTCCGCGACTTCCGATGTGGTTACTTCGCACAGGATCGAGAAGCAGCCTGCATCATACATTGCCTTGGCATCGTCTATCAGCTCCTGAGCCCGCTTGGCTGTCTTGCCCTGGGCGATGAAGCCGCCAAGCTGGGGCATGCGCATGGGGGTGATGCCGATATGGCCCTGCACCGGAATGCCAGCGTTGACGATCGCCTCGATGTTGGGGGCGTGATGACGGTTGCCTTCGCATTTCATTACTTCGGCATTGGCCTCGTGGACGAAGCGACCGGCGTTCTGAATGGCCTGCTCCTTGGAGACGTGGAAGCTCCAGTAGGGCATATCCACCATGCGCAGGCCATATTTCGAGCCGCGATCAATGGCCTGCGACATCATCATGACTTCGTCGAAACTGACACTCACGGTGCTCTGGTGGCCGAACAGGATCATGCCGCCCGTATCGGAGACGCACAAAATGTCCATGCCCAGCCGATCAGCCACGACTGCAGTTCGATAGTCATAGGCAGCTAGCTGCGTGATCGGCTCGCCTTTCTTTTTCTTCGCCAACAGCGTGTTGATCGTCACCTTCTTGCGTTTCGCCGGCTCCGCCATGGCGTTTCTCCCAGGGATATTTACGGATTTGACCGCGTGTTGTTCTTGCAGAACGCACTTGAAATGCTGGTCTCGATTGAATGCATCCGGGGACGCTCGGCACGTCCAGGCGGATACGCCCACAACAGGGCGTTGGCAGTGGCCTCAAGTCAAATGAGCAGAAGCTATGATGCGTTCGCTCGAACCTATGACTGTTCTCGCGGTGCGTCGTGCCAGGGTGTGCGCGGGCGCTTTTTCATCGGGTCATAGAAGGGCCGTGCGACGACTTCGATCCTGTCGAATATTCCGGATGGGTCGCGAAGCGTTGTCGCGGCAGGCCGGTTGCGGTGCACATAGCCGAGACCTAGAACGCCTCCGGCGGCGATGCTGTTGCACGCGGATGTGACGACCAACGTACCGGCTTCATCAGGGCGGGTGAGTGGGTGTTTGGGACGAAAGAGATCGACATTTCTTTGCGCTGCAGCGCGGAAGGCCACGAGTTCGAGATCGGCATGCGCCACAGGGGCCATTTTGGCGCCGGAGAAGCCATCGAGACCCGCCTCCATCGCCGTCACGGGCAAACTGAACTCATTGGCAAACAGGACGAAGCCAGCTTCGATGCGCAACATGTCGGCGGCGATAAATCCAGCCTGGCGGGCGACATCAGCAAGCCTGTCCCAAATCTCCTGACCTCCTTGAGCGGGAACCAGCAATTCGACACCCTGTTCGCCGGTGTAGCCGAGCCTGCCGACGCGCACATCGACGTCAGCGAGCGCCAGATCAACCGTGGCGAAGTATGGCAGCCGTGCCAGCCGCTGCGCATCGACGGGAGCGAGCAGACGATGCAGCGCGGCAAATGTGCCAGGTCCCTGCACAGCGAATATTCGGGCGGCGTGGGTTAAATCGATTGCCTGCGCATTGCCGACCTCATTTGCTGCTTCCAACAGGTCAGCGATGTCAATTGCGCGTCCGCTCATGACCTCCCAGGTATCCGCATCAATGCGCCAGATGGTCAAATCGGCGAGGAGGCGGTCATCCGGGGCTTCGCGCACGGCATATCTGATTTTGCCGACTTGCTGATCGGCCAGCGGCCGCCGGGTGATCTGTGACATTGCGGCGAGAGAGCCTGGCCCCTGGATGATCGCCCGCGACATGAAAGAGAAATCGAAAAGGGCCGCATCGGTTCGGCAAGCCAATGCCTCCTGGCGCGCATCGCCGTAATCGGCGACGATTTTGGCATGGTCAAATCCCATTGTCGCCTCTCGCAATCGCGTTTGTTCAGTGGGCCATGCCCCACACGAGCTTTGCCATGATGGTGCCGCCGACGAGAGCGAGCAGGATGGCAACGATACGCCGCAACATTTCGCGCGGCAGTACATGAGCGAGCCAAGCACCGCCCCAGGTTCCAAAAACAATGCCGAGCCCAATGACCAGTCCCAGCACGACATCGAGTGTTCCGGCGTAGATATTACCGGCAGTTGCTAAAACGGCGATCGGGAGCTGGATGGCTTGCGCCAGTCCTATGGCGGTCAGCACAGGCAGCTGCAGCCACATCAGAATTGGAATCAAGACAAGCGGTCCACCTGTTCCGGTCAGGGCGGACAGGTAGCCCGTCACGCCACCGGCCAGTGCGAGTTTGCCCGTGCCGATACTTGCTTCTCCCGCTTCTCCAGCTTCGCTGGGCGCGGGCGGGCGACGCAAGGCATGTATTCCCGAGCCGGCGGTCAACAGCGCTATCGTAAATTCCAACAGGCGTGCGGGGGCGATGCTGACCGTCAGTGCGCCCGCAAGCGCAGAAGGCATGGCAGCAAGCCAAAGCGGCAACGCCATATTCCAGCGGATGGATTTCTTTCGCGCAAAAACGAATGTGCCAACTGCGCCCGACAGCAGGAAGGCAAACATCGCTGCAGCGATCGCCACCTTGATCGGGACACCCGCAAGGTAGACGAGCGCTGGAACGAGGATCACTCCCCCGACGCCAACACAACCGATCAGGCCACCTGCGATCAGCCCGAAGCCGCCGAATAGCAGCAATTCGCCTATTGTCATCATAGTGCGCGCATATCCCTCGCTGCGTACCCGTCTGCGCGTCGCATGAGGTCTGCAGATGCCTGATGAGCGGGCGCGAAACAGCCAACCCGGGGGAGAGTAGGCGGAAATGAGTTTCGCAAGGGCGGGGATTCGAAGCCAGACCGCAGTGAAATCGTATTGCCTAACTCTAAATAGACAATTTCTATGATCGATCAGGCCATGCAAACTGGCATTCTTCATAGCTTGACGCTATGTTTGATATCAATCAACCGAGGCGCGGCAGTCCGACGCGGAGACGTCTTTCCCGACGTGCCGACTTGGAGCTGCCGCCTCCCTGCTTGCTGCGAGGTGTGCCTTGTTTCTTCGACAGTTCAAATATCTTGTGGCAGTCGTCGAGGAAGAGCACTTCGGACGGGCTGCCGCACGGTGCTGTGTGACACAGCCAAGCTTGTCGAGCGGCATCAAGCAGCTTGAACTCGAACTTGGGGTGCCGATCTTCTTGCGCGGACGGGGGCAGCGCTTTCATGGCCTGACCGCGGAGGGTGAGCGGGTTACAGGCTGGGCGCGGCGCATTATCTCGCACTGCGAGGCAATGAAAGACGAGATAAAGTCGATGCAGAAGAATCTGCACGGCTCATTGCGCATGGGCGCCATGCCCTCGATGTCGCCTGTTTTGCCCGTGCTGCTTCAGATGGTTCGCGACGACCATCCCGGCGTTCTCGTTGATGTGCATTTCATCGGCAACGAAGCGATGAAGCTGGGGCTCGACAACTTCACACTGGACTGCGCCCTTACCTACATCGAACGCGCGGATCTGGGACGGCGCAATGTCATGCCGATCTATAAGGAAAAGCTCAGCCTGCTTGTTCCTGACACACCCGAATTCGCAGGGCGCACGGATATCTCCTGGTTCGAGGCGGCGTCGCTGCCACTGGCGCTGCTACGGCCATCGATGCACGAGCGCCGCTTCGTGGATCACGTCTTCAAGAAGGTCGGTGCCATTCCCGAGCCGAAGGTGGAATCGGAATCCATTCTCCACCTGATGTTCCAGACGCAATTCACTGAACTGTGCACCATCATCCCTACCCACTTCCGGCACATGCCTGGCCTGCGCACAGGCACGAAGGCACTCGATCTGGTGGATCCGGTCGTCAGCCAGGAAGTCGGCCTGTTTTGGGCGGAAGGCGAGACGGTGATGCCCATGGCCGGGGTGATGGTGAGTGTCGCGAAGAAATTGCAAAAGACCGGAGAGCTGCGACGGCTCCTGGACGAAAGCCCGGAGCAGAAACCACCCACAGGCGGTAATGGCAGACCGGCTAAGCCGGCCGCGTCGAAGGCTCAACGCGGGCGCAAACTGCAACAGCAAGGCACTTGAGCGGACTGTGAGACAGCGCGGCTGTTTTCCGGACTGGATCGTTTCAGACTTGCGTTGAAACGATTCAGATTTCTGCGCTCACGCAGTTCGATCGTGCTCACTGATAACAGACCTGGCAATACGCTCTATATTTTTGTCTTGAGCATGCTTTTCACGTTGAACCGCTACGCACTTCAGCTAAACATGCTTTAGCCCGCCAGCCTTTTCTTCTGCGACGCGATTATCTCGGCGAGCAACGCTACCGCCGAGCCTGCATCCATACCCTCTGAAGCAGCGTTACGCAGCGGCACGACGCAATCGCGCGTGAAGCCAGCCGTTTGTGCCTGCTGCTCGGTTCCCACGAAGAAATAAGGCTCAGTGCGCACGCCATCGCCCGGAGCAATACCTATGCGCAATTTCTTCGATCCGCTGCCCGGTGGCAGATCGATTTCGAAACCGATCTGGAAAAGATCAGGCCAGCAGGACAGCGAGGTGCCGCCCGCCGTTCCGCTCAACTGCCTATGCAGGGCCTCGATAACCGTGGCGCCGGCGCGAAGACTTTGGTCGATGGCCGCCAGTTCGCGTGCGTAGGCTTTGGGCTCATACTCCTCATGATCGCCGGTCATGAGATCGTTTGGACTGTAGGGCAGATCCGTGCTGAACCTGCTGCGGTCGATGCCTCGGTGCAGCAGTTCAACCAGAACCCATGCTTCGACATGGGCAGGCGTGTGCTCTTCGAGGCCAAGCGTGTGGGGGACGAGCGCTCCGTCCTCGCGGAACTGCAACTCTAGCGGGGCGATGCGCAGTTCGACAGAGTAGGTGTCAAGGAACCGCTGCGTTTCAATCGCAGATTCGCGGGTGTTCCAGACGAGCGGTGGCTGGTTGCCCACCAGTTCAGGCTCACCATAGCTGCTGGTAAAGCGAACCAGCCAATGCATGGCGTTGTGTGCCAGACGCCGCGCTGATGACAACTTGTCACCATCGATCTCATTGAGACTAGGCCACTCGACCGTTGTCATGCCCTTCGCTCTCCCCAACCTCATCGGTTTCAACAATGCTCAGAAGTTTGAAACCTTGCAGGTCTTGATACTACTTCCTGACCAGCGTCACATCTGGCGGAGGCCAACAGCATTATTTTCGCATGTGCGAAATCAAACTTGCCGCTGTGGCGCCACCACAATCGGATGACATCCGCGCGCGGTGGCACGCCTGTTCAAGCAGCGTCTGCGTGTCGCTTCATCAGCCATGGTCGGCAGCCTGCCTTGCATGCATTCCAGCTGTAAATTCCATTGGGCCTATCATGAAATTGACCGAACTTGCCTTGACGCAGCCTTTTGCAAGGAGGAGCCTATTTGAATCCCGTAGGATACTTCCAATCACGCGGCCAGCTGTTCCCGGCCAATTAGTAGCAGACAACGGAGTAAGCTCGTATGCATGAGATTGATGCGGAGGGCGGCTGCCGGTGCGGCGCGATCCGCTATCGCGCATCCGGAAAGGTTTTCGGCCAGGCGACCTGCCACTGTCGTGATTGCCAGTATGCGAGTGGCGGTGCACCTGCTTACGTCTTCGTGATGAACAAGAACGCAGTTCAAATCACGAAGGGCGTGCCGGCACACTTCGATAGCCTGGCCGACAGTGGGAACCGGCGAAGGCGATATTTCTGCGGCACCTGCGGTACGCCGATTTTCGCGGAAGACTCTGGCTTTCCCGATATTGTGAGTGTCAAGGCCGGCAGCCTGGACGACCCGTCGCTCTACAAGCCCGCCGCGGAGTTCTGGCTTTCATCCGCGCCGCCATGGCATCCAATCGACAGTTCCCTGCCGGGATTTGACAAGGGCCCCAAATAGGCGGGCTGCAAGAAATGAGAACGCTTCCTCCGCATCGCGCGGGGGCGAACTTGGTTCGGGCCAAACTCTTGGCCCGATAGCGCTGGCGCCGCGCAATTTGCAGTGACAAGGCGACACCAGCACAACTGACAACAAGCGCGCACAACGCATGAGGGAGCGCCTTGCTGGCGCTCCCCCTGTTGCTTGGCCTCAGCCAGGTGGCTTTGGCGGATCAGTGCTTGCCCTGGCCGCCGTAGGACTTGGGTACCAGATCCTTGTGCGGGACCTTCTTCAGTTCCCACTCCTTCTTGTCCGGATCGAAGCGGGAGTTGACGAACACCTTCCAGTTGGCGTCGTCCAGATCCAGGAAGTCGGCGCGATAGTAGAAGCCCGGATAACGGCTTTCCTCGCGGAACAGGATGTGACGCAGATGGGCCTCGCCAGCCCAGATCCGGTGATAGTTCTCCCACGCGCGCAGCAGTTCGTGCAGGTCCTTGGCGCGCATGTTGAGGCTGTCCTCCTTCAGCATGCCAAGGTAGTCG
>JAGRKV010000019.1 GCA_020442165.1 Hyphomicrobiaceae bacterium
CGCGAGGTTCTCAACGCCGAGTGGTTCGCGACGACCCGTCAGGCACAGGTCGTCATCAACACCTGGCTCCGCCAGTACAATCACGTCCGCCCGCATCACGCACTCGGCATGCGCCCGCCGGTCCCCGGAACGATATTAGAGAAGCCCCAAATCAGTGGCCTAGACTGAGGGGGCTGGACAGCCGCATGACTTCCGCCAGTGAGGCTAAAGCAGACGGATAAGTCGGCGGTCCGGAAATCCAATCGAAATCTCTTGGCTAACCTCGCTTTGCGTCCAGTGCCGTCAGGCGGGCAACGAGACCAATCAGGTGGTCATTGAGGACCCATTCATAGTGGTCGTATTTCTCCTCAAGGCGGCTGTAGGTGGTCCAACGCATCCATTTGGGCTTCGGCGGCAGTTCCCATAGGTCTGGATCATGGTCACCGATCAGCCGGGCCTTGATGCGAGCCTGCGCCCGATGGGCGCGATCGACCGGGCTTTCAAACTGGGAGGCATAGGCGACCTGACCGCGCCAGGCATGGCGGCTACAGAATCGAGTGGCGCCAGGCCGCCGCCACACGACGGAGCACAGACGATGGGTCGATGGGCATTGGAAATACCACTGCCGTCCTCCGAACCGCCGCGGCTGGGCGCGAAGTGTAATCCACTGGTCGACATCCCCAAGACGGATGCGGAACCACCACTCCCCGGGGCCCGTCATGTTGGAGCTGATGATCGCAATGTCCACCACTTCGCCGGTCGCAGTGTTGGTCCACGGCAGGTAGTACGGGCCGCGCGACGCTCCGGGCCGAATGTATCCCTGACGGACCAGTAAATTGATATCGAGCCTCAAACCACCCTGCAGGCAAACCCTGTGTCGTCGCCTTGGCATGTGTCGCTCCCGATTTATCCCATATCACCTACAGTGCAGAATCTCTGTTGCTGCTCCTATGCCCCGAGGCTCTGGCTGCAGCCTCACCGGTTGAGCGAGGTGTTAGAATTCGTCGTACCCCATGATGCGCGCACGCCCGCGCGTGGTCTGTCAAAATTCTCTCAGACCTCATCGAACAATCTGCCGTGCTGTTCCGCTCGCCACCTTGCGTGACCGGCTCGCAGGGCCATGAGTGAACGCCGCTTTCCATCTTCGGTCTTTGGCCCCGTACTCAATCCGCCATGCATCCGGCACCTGCCGTTCTTGCGCGCTGGTGCCTGGCATTGGCCGCCCGCGCGCGTTCGTGCCCGACACAAGACTCGTGATTTTGGCGGCTTGGACATGCCTCGAAACAGCCTCATGCAACGCCATCTTTCCGACGGCGATACCAAGTCGCTCGGCTGATGCCTTGCTTCTCCCAAGGTTCATTCCTCGAAACTCCACGCGCCTCGTACTCCTCACGGGGCTCTGCAGCGAGGCGGCGGATTTGGCGCGAGGACTTTCCCGTCTTTTCGCAAGCAGTTGCCATGGAGAAGGGGCGGCGTCCGCGGAATGGCTTGAGCACGCTCATTTGTCACCTCGTGAGACAAGTAGGACATTCGCCATATCAGGGTATACAGGCCCTTGGCCTGCTCTGCCGGCAGCTTCGAACAGTTCCGAGAGGGTTTCAGCAGTCTTTCTTCCTCGGGCCAAATTTCCGGTTCGAGCCCGGTTGGATTGGAGTATCGAAAACCGCTTCATCGAGAACCGTCGCCACGTCCACTTTGCAACAGACCGCGCGGTTGATTTAACTTCTTGGGCAGAGAGCGGCAGCACGAAGTCCATGTTCCAGGCGAGCGCAACGTCGGTCAACCGTTGCAACCATGCAGCGTGATTTCCGCCTCCGCATTTGAAATCACGGACATGCCTGTAGGCGTATCCACGAATGCGATCAAACAACTCTACTGCCCGACTCTGGCCTGCAAGCTCCGAAAGTCGCTCATAGGGTCGGAGGTCTGCTCTATCGAGATGATCGAGAAGGAGTTTCAACTCAAACGGCTCGGGACTGAGCCAGATCGTTCGCCACCGACTGTGCCCAAAGTTCTTCGCGAACCGGCCTGAGTTGGCGGGATCTGCCCGAAGCCGCCGGATCATCCCGCGTTCAACGTCGAACAGCAATTCGCGGGGCTTCTCGCGACTGTTGCCGGCGGTGCCTACCGGGGATTTGAGTGCGTAGGCTAGATGCGCGTGACCATTGCTCGGATTGACACTCACGACGTTCGGGGCCGGCAGGTCGGCGTCGTCTGCCGCGTCAAATGCGTCGTCCCGATCGATGTCGAACGGGAGCCAAGCTACGCGACCAGGCGGGTTTAATTCGATATGCTTGAATTGAAGTGCGGATTTGCGCGGCATGCGGCAAAGCCCGTCACCGAATTCGTCACCGCACAACGGAAAGATCGGCAGGCGTTCCTGCCAGTCCATCCAGACTGGACCAGATGGCGAATGTCGTAGTTGTCTCGCCTGGAAGTGTTGCGATTTGGTGGGCATCGGCCCTCCATTTTCGATTCGCTTTTTGCGATTTCCATTTCTTCGTGTCTGGTCGCGGTGCTGGGCGAGCTTTTCAGATTTCGGCTAGGGAACTTCGGCGGCATTGCGTTTGGCATTCTGGGGTTCCACCCGACGCGTTTGCCGACGTGTCTGGCTGGTATCGACGGGGAACTGCACCCAACGTGTGATTCGCGGCCGGGTTCTGTTGCAGCGCGCCCGGGATCCCGAGCACGAGGTCGCACGCGCGCTGCTGCGAATCGGCTCCAACTCAATGACGACGGCATCGCCTTCTAGGTGAGGCCGAAACTGTGATGCGCTCGTCATGCCGCGCCCCGATCTAGTCGGATCACCTCCGCCGATGGCAATTCTTCGACGCGGTAGAGCCAGGGGCGGCTAGGCAAGCTCGACCGGTAACGCACGATGCCGGCACGCTTCAGGGAGCGGTCAAACTCGTGCCACGGCAGCGGTCGCAGGTCATGTCCGACAACGTAGTCCCACCAAAGGTCGACGAGGATTTGTCTTGGGAGGTTCGATTTGTCGTGCTCCCGAAGCCAGCGTGCGAAGCCGACAGCTGTCGCCTGCTCGGGATGCTCCAGTTGGTCGGCTGGCCACACGAAAGTCTTGGTGCGCTTGTCCGAGTAGTCGGCCTTCGTGTAGGGAGCGCGGACGGCTTGTTGTCCTAGGACAACCTGTTCTGTCCCAGGGACAGTGACGGTTTTGGGACCTTTTGGTCGAAGAAAACTTGCTGTCCAATTCTTCAATCTCGCGAACATTCTTGCCCCCCGCTTGTTCGCTCAGTTCCGTTGGTCCTGGGACCATGCTGAGGGTGAAGCGTCGCGACTGCCCGCGGCTATCAGCAACCCCCACGACTGGCGCCACGCACTGGAGGAGGGCATGATGCGCTGACGTCGGCAGATTGCGTGGGCCTAAGGTCTAGCTTGGGCAAGCTGGCCAAAAAGATCTCCAGGTCGGCGCGAAGAATGAGCGTTCGCCGGCCTGCCTTCCGTGCGAACAGCCGACCCTCTCGTATCGCCGCGTATATGCTGTCGCGCCCGAGCCCAGAGCGTTGTACGACCTCGCTTACAGTGAATGCTGACTTCGTTGGGAGTTCCATATCTCTCCTCCATCGGTGATCGACTTCGGGACATCGTGGCGCGTCCGCCCGTGCGCGTCAGGTCAACAATCGAGAAAATTTGACACGAGAAAATTAACCCTGCGCCTTCCTGGCCGAGTAGGGCCCCGGAGCGAGACCCCAAGCGAGCCGCTGAATGTGTCGATAATCACGCTGGAAAAGTCTGCGTCACAGAGGTTCATCAACGGCGTTCTGATCGTCTATTTGCCATTCGCGGACCCTCTGCCAAACAACCTTTGCACTTTCAGGAGTGATCGGCTTGTCCTCGCAGCGTTCAAGCAGGGCGGCTAGGAACCGGATCCATGGACCGTCAAGAGTAGCAGTCGGTTGAGTGCGCAAGACGTCGTGAAATACATGCGAAACGGAGCTGACGAGACCCAACCGCACGTCATCGACCTGGCGTCGGTCACGTCCAAGAAGTTCGTGCTCAGACATTGCTGTCTTCTCGGCGTTCTCCGCCAGTTTCTGCAGTAGATAGGCATGAAACTTCGCTTGGCGGACAGCATCATATGCTTCCTTAGTTTGCAGCACCGGCTTCATTTCCGCAGCTGCTCGCAGCATGAGTTCGCTTGTTTCGGGAAATCGATCGCGAAGGGTCTCGTACGTGGCGTAAGTGGTCGGCGATTTCATTAGACGATCCCACTCGAATGCTAATCCGGTGTCGGCGCCTCTAAGAACTAACTGCAATCGTTTCGCCGCAATGGAAATCTGCTTGTAATGCGCGGCTTGTTGGCGAGGGGGGAAGCGTCTCCGGCTGTCGCGGACGGCGCCAAAATCCAAAATGAAGGGATTGATGCGCATCTTAAGCTCGGTCTTGGCCTCGGCTGTGACCCCTTCCAACCGAGTCTCTGCGACGATCTGGTCGATGTCTTTGTTGGTAAGCAATCTCCATGAGGTCTTGCGGCCACCCGGGCGATGGCTCTTGGCCTTTATTGCCATGCGATATCCTACTATTGAAATTCAGGTTTCTTTGCAGAAGTCGCCCCAGACCGCCATGAGTTCTTGACGCTTCGCTAGCAAATCGCCGCGTTGGTAGGCGGCGGCCACTGCATCTGACATTGCGTGAGCCAATGCTTGCTCGACGACCTCCCATGGAAACGAGGGGGTATGTTCTGTCGCCCAAGTTTTGAAGGTCGCGCGGAAGCCGTGGACGGTTACGTGAGCAAAATTCATGCGCCGCAGCAACATGAGCAGCGACATCTGCGAAAGTGGCTGGCCAGACTTTGCGCCTGGAAATATGAATCCGCTGGATCGGACCTCACTCATCTTGAAGAGGACATCGATCGCCGGGGCGGGCAAGGGAATGCGATGTTGCTTTCCAGCCTTCATCCGTGCCCCGGGAACGGTCCAAAGCCGACCATCCAAATCGATCTCGTCCCAAGTTGCACCAAGCGTCTCACCGGTGCGTGTCGCAGTCAGGATGAGGAACTCCAGGGCACGTGCGGAAAACCCATCTTGCTCCCGCAGTGCCGCCATGAATGATGGCACCTTGGAATACGGCAACGCGCTGTGGTGAACGACTCTGCGGACCTTGGCTTTCGCGGGTAGCAGCCGGTCGAGATGACCACGCCATTGCGCCGGGTTTTCACCGTCACGGTAGCCTCGCACCTTGGCCCAGCTCAGGATGACTTCGATCCGGCCGCGGATGCGCGACGCTGTTTCTGGCTTGGTGCTCCAGATCGGCTCCAGGACCTGCATCACGAGGGCCGTGTCTACGGTCGCAGCAGGCAAGCTCCCTATGACCGGATAGACGTAAGTTTTGAGCGTCGAGCACCACTGCGCCCGATGCTTGTCGTTCTTCCAGCCCACCTCATGGCTGGCAATGTAAGACTTCGCGCACTGCTCGAAGGTGATGGCGCGCGCCGCTTGAACCTGGAGAGTGGCACGCTCAGCATTGCGTGCCTCGATTGGGTCGACCCCCTCGGCAAGCAGCTTGCGGAAGCGGTCCGCTTCTTCTCGTGCATTCGCAAGACTCACGGCCGGATAGTGCCCGAGGCCTGCGTCACGGGTTCGCCCCTTGAGTGCGAAGCGGAAGATCCAACCCTTCGTCCCGCCTGGCGCAACCCGCAGGAGTAGGTTGCCGCCGTCGGCATAGAGCCCTGGCTGCTTCTGGTTTTCGACGGTCTTTGTGGTTAGGCGGTGCTTAGTCCTCGCCACCATGCCCCTCCTAGGCCAAGGGCAGATCTGCCCATGTTCCTGCCCATGTTTAGGAGCTCGATGTTACACGACTTTGGCGGACACTCACAAACGCCAGGCGCACGATTGTCTTTATTTTGCAAGGAAATTTTCGATACCGGGCGACATGGGCAGACGCTGATGGAGGTCAAGCTGGCGGAGACGGAGGGATTCGAACCCTCGATACGGTTTTGCCGTATAACGCTTTAGCAAAGCGCCGCCTTCAGCCACTCGGCCACGTCTCCCTGCCAAGCGACCCGTATAAGCGGGCACCTCATCGAATGCAAGCGAGCCAGACACACCCGTTGTGGTCAATTTGGCCGATGGGCCCGCGAGCCCATTTGAAGGCTGTGGTCGGGTCGCCGTCCCTCCCGCCAAAGCCACATTGTCGCCGTTCTCGCGGTTCACAGCAGCCACATAAACCGGATCGGCGAATCATGCCTTTTCTTGCCGCAACAGACCGCGTTGTTTTCCGCCGGTGGCCTGCTGCTGCCCGGCGTCTGGCCGCGATAACATTCGTCATGGCCACGGGGACTGGTTTAGCCGATGCGGCTGAATTGTGCGTGACGTGCAGTGCCCCCGACGCCGTCTACCGCTGCCAGTTCGGCGGCTCGACCTCTGCCGCCCCTAGTGCGGCGCAATTCGTCTGCATCAAGGACATTGCCCAGCGCGCCGGCCATGGATCATGCGCGGTCACACGCGCCGAGCCAGCGAGCTGCAACGGGCAGCCCTGGGTCATCTCTACCGCCGGCCAGGACGGAACAGACAGCCAGCCCGGCTTTAGGGTAGAGCAAGGCACCATCGCCCCGGGCCCCACACCCAGCCCGCAAACCACCGCAAGACCACCATCAGCGGCGCAGTCAGTGGCATCCCCAGGAGCGCCCCCAGGAGCGTCCAAAGCAAATTCCGATTCCGCGAAGCTCCCTCCGCTGACCGCAGCTCCTCCGGCCATGGTGGGCCAGCCGGCTCAAAACAGCCCAGGCCTGCCGGCACAACACCCCCCATCATCGCGGAATGCCGACGCTCCGATGCCCTCGTCTCCTCGCTCTGCGCAGCCAGGCGGACCGGAGTTCTACGCCCCGGCTGGCGACGGCAACAGGACATCACAAGCGCGGCAGAAGCCAGCCGCAATACAGCCAGGCACTCCTTCGGACAGCAGCGGTGATAGCCAAAAGGCTGAGCCTGCCAAGAAGCCGCTCGAAGCAGCAGGTGACGCCATCGACAAGGCAGGCAAAAGCATTGGCGGCGCCGCTAAAAAGACGTGGGATTGCGTCTCTTCGCTGTTTTCCAAGTGCTGAGCGCTTGACCACCTTAGCCGACGACCAACCGTCGCCCGCATCAATCAGCACCTGACGGCCAAACACTTCGCGCAGAACTGATCGGACAGGCCAAAGAAAACGTCGAGGCCGGAGCAAATGTCAGAGCAGCAGAGCTGCACGCGATCACGCAGGCATCAATCACAGAAATCGCACAAATCAATGGATCGCGAGCCACTCGCGGGCACGCCTTTGCGCGACGGCGATGTCACCGCGCGACATTTCCCGCGAGAGTTCCGCACGATAGCGCCGTGCATCCAGATTGCCGCGCAAAGCAGCAAGATTGAACCACTTGTGCGCTTCGATGAGATCGTATTCGACGTCACGGCCCGTGCAGTACATCAGGCCCAATTCGTATAGTGCATCCGCCCCGCCCGCGTGAACCGCAGGCTGCCCGATGTCACGCGCGGCAAACTCAATACGTGCCATCACGTTTCCCCTGTCCAACAACTCCCTACACGCCCGCCACTCGCGAACCTTGACGGCCCCTTGGCTTGGCGAACGGAACGCAGCCGTGTGCGTCCCGATGCCAAAAGCATCTCAGCGCCCGGATGAAAATTGGTAAACGCCAACAACTTATCTCGCCTTTTCAAATATTTATTTCTTCAGGATGTCTTGCTGCATTGACTCGAAATGGAGCAATCGGAGCGGAACGTAACGCCCAGCCATCAATTGGAAAGAGTTGCGGCAATCTGTCGTGAACCCTGAAGGCCAAATATCCGCTTGTCCGACCAAGACGCTGCGTCATTGCGATTTCTTGGCATGGCAACGATGGCGATGCTGCGGCCTTGGCAAGACCCGATTGCCACATTCAGGTTCGGTTCATGGCGCTTCTGGAATATGGTTACTCGCCGGAGACACAGTGGGATCGAGTGAAGCGGATCCGGCGAGTTGCACCAGGGAATCCCTGGATGCGGCATGTGCCTAGGGGTATGAGGCAAAGAGGGATTTCGTCGTGAAACTCCATATTGCAGCTGCTGCGGCCGCCGCGCTGTCGTGCGCGGCCTGCGCCAATCAGGCGCCCATGCAACCGATGGGCCTGGGCTTTCACGGTCAGCTCGGCAATGAAACGCCTGCCGTCACGGGCAATGGCGCCAAGATCGCATCTGAAGTGATAGCCGACGCCGCCGCGCCGGCGGCACCCGGCCACATGAAGCAGACACTGGGTGGCAAGGTCCTCTCCGCCATAGCGTTGGAGCGCGTAACCGGCCGCAAGCCCGATCCGCGCCGATTCAAGGAACTGCGCTGAAGGTAACCGACGTCAGTTCCGGCGGCCGGGCTGCCCATCCTGCGACGGCAACAGAATGTAGCGCCAGTCAGACGTGCGATAGCCCTTGGCCTTCCACAGGTGCGTCCAGGGAATTCGGATCAGGCCTGAATCCTTGAAGGCCGCGCCATCAAGGCCTAGCGCCCGCCCGTAGGTGCCAAGCCACAACCGCTCTGGAACGTCGGCATCCCAGATCAGCAGCAAAGGCCCGCTACGTTGTTTTGGCTGCAACGGGTTGGAGAAGTCCGGCGTTATGCCCTCCCTGCCGACGACACCGACGCGAGCTGCCGGAAAATGCTGCCGCAGGTTGCCGCCAAGTTCATCGTCAGGCACCAGGATCGTTCCACCACCCGAATAGCCATAAACGCGCAACGTCTGCGCCAGTTCCGGATAGGGAATACCCCAGCGGCACTTGCCGCAGACCGGATCGTGAATGAACATATTGGCAAGCCGCGCCACCAACGCGATCACCGCAATCGCCAGCGCCAGCCGCGCCAGCACGGGGCGGCGCCGCAATCCGCTTTCAACCCGCTGCGCTACCGCGAAAAGCCAGATGACGCTCGTCACGTAGAGCGGCATCAGCACATGCATCGCATAGCCGCCGATGCCAAAAACCAAACCGCCGAAAATCGACAACGCGATTCCCGTGAGCATCGTCGTCAGGACGAGCCGCTCAAGATCCGGCGATCCCTCCGCGAAAGCGGTCTCCTTCACACCCCGGATGTCATCCCACCCCGTTCTGACAAACCCCGGGAACACTGCCGGCAGGATCACGATCAGCGGCGCCAGATACATGAACGGCCCGCGCACTGCGTCTTTCACGCCGATGAGCATGTCCTTGAAGTGCCCGTGCGTGCTCGCCCTGAAGTAGTGATCGAAATGCGCCGAGTCGCCAACCACCCACAGGATGAAAGGCGAGGCGATGCCAAGCGCAATCACCGCCGAGATCAGCAGGCGCGGTCCCACCACAACGCACCGCACCGAGGGCTGCAGCGAAACCGCAATCCAAAGGCAGATTTGATAGACGCTGTAGTTGGGCTCCGTGAGCATGCCCAGACCGGCGATGACACCGAACACGACATAGTCGCCTGTGCGGCCACAATCATAGAGCCGCAGAAAGGCCCATAGCGTTGCGGATACCGCCACCATGGCCAGCACTTCATGCGTGAAGCCCTCGTGGTAGCGCCATGAGATTTGGTAGATGAGCGCCAGGCTCTCCACCGTCAGCAGCGCCCACAACCGGTCCTTGAGAATGCGGTATGCAGACAGGTAGATGAACACCACCGTCGCCGTCAGCGCTGCGTACTTGATGGCAAGGAAGCCGATGAGACGCGGCCCCGTCACCTGCTGCACGGCATAAAGAACCCAGTCGTAGAGCGGTGGCTGACGCGGATTGTAACCGGCTCTCAGCTCCTGCACGAGAATCTGGTCAAGCGTGTCGTCCTCGCCCAGCGTCGAAGACGCAAGCATGCGGAAACCAGCATGCAGCAGCACGTAGAGAAGAACACCGCCCAGCGCGATCAGCAAACCGCGCTGCCGGTCGCTCACGTTGCCAGGACCAGCCTCCCCGTGCATTATCCCGCCCCCTGAATTCTCGCGCCTCCTAGACATGCCTATGGCAACAGAACCGTCGAGCCGGTGGTCTTGCGTGCCTCCAGATCACGATGCGCCTGTGCCGCCTGGGCCAGCGGATAGGTCTGGTTGACCGAAATCTTGACGATGCCGCGTCCAACGACGTCGAACAGCTCGCCCGCCGATGCCAGCAGATCCTCGCGCTTGGCCGTGTAGGTAAAGAGCGTCGGCCGCGTCGCATAGAGCGAGCCCTTGGCCGCCAGCAATCCCAGATCGAAGTTATCGATCTTTCCCGACGCATTGCCGAAGCTGACCCACAAACCGAACGGCTTCAAGCAGTCGAGCGAACCCGGATAGGTATCCTTGCCGATGCCGTCATAGACGACATCGCATCCCTTGCCTCCGGTGATCTCCTTGACGCGCTCGACGAAGTTTTCGCTGCGGTAGTTGATGACATGCGTGCAGCCCGCCTCCTTGGCGAGCACGGCCTTTTCCTCCGACCCCACGGTCCCGATGATCGTCGCGCCGAGATGCCGCGCCCACTGGCAGACAATGAGCCCGACACCGCCAGCGGCCGCATGGAACAGCATCACCGTCTCCGGTCCGACTTTGAAAGTACGTCGCAAAAGGTACTGCGCGGTCATGCCCTGGAGCATCATCGCCGCTGCGATCTTGTCATCTATTGTGTCTGGCAGCTTCACGAGCCGCTCTGCCGGGATGAGCCGCTCCTCGGCATAGGCCCCGATCGGATTGGCGTAGGCGATGCGGTCTCCCACCTTGAAATCGCTGACGCCATGGCCCACTGCCAGCACCTCGCCAGCACCTTCCATGCCGATCACCCCCGGCATCGCCGGGATCGGATAAAGCCCTGTTCGGTGATAGGTATCGATGTAGTTGAGCCCGACTGCCATATTGCGAATGCGCACCAGGCCTGTGTCGAGTTTGCCGACATCGACCTCCTCGAACTTCATGACTTCCGGGCCGCCGTACGAGTGGATTCGGATTGCGCGAACCATGCGTTGTATCTCCCTGGGATCGCCAACGTGCAGCGGCGTGGCTGCAACAGTCATGTATGAAGGACGATGGTATTGTTCACAGAACTGCAGCACCGCTGCAACCTGCCTTGACCCCGCCATGTCCGCCTTCTATGGGCTCCGGCGGCGGACCACAAGGGGCGGCACGATGACAACACTGCGAGACTTGGCGCCTACCCGGCGCGTGGCACGGCTTACGCAGGTGGCCGCCGCTGCGCTGTTTGTGGCCGCATGCGCTGGCAATACCCAGCCGCAAATGTCGCACGGGCAGGGCATGTCGTGCCTGGACGACAGCGCCCATTGCATCGCCCAGCGCCAGACCGCCCTTCGCCACCTCGTCTCCCGTTCCGACCGGCACTGGGTCAACGATCAGGCTGGCCCTGATGCCTATGCCTCGGGTGTGCGCCTGTTTGCATTCAAGACGAAGAAGCGCGAACTCTCTTGCAACGAGCTGATGGCGGGCCGCCGCGAGGCTGAGGGTGCAGGCAAGGTGCTGCGCGGTCCGCAGGGCCGTTCCCTCTCACCCGCGCAGATCGCGCGCGGCGTCATGCTCGCTGAGGAAGTCTCGCGCGAACTGGCGCGTGAACATTCAAGACGCTGCCGCCGGGGCTAGTCGCTCCTGATCGCAATAGGAAACCAGTCCCCGTTCGCCCTAATCTCACCGGGAATTCAATTGAGCGCCCGGCCGCGCGACTTCGCCATCGCCATGATCGAGGGCTGCACCGGCATGCGGATCGTTGACCACAGCGGCAGATGATCCGAGCCGATCGAATGCCCCAGCCTCTGGTCAACGACTTTCAGATCTTTCGACACGAACACGTAGTCGAGTTGGAACTGCGGCAAGGGAAACGGCCATGCCGGCCAGCTCGCCAACAACCGCTCCGGCGAGGCGAGACCGGAGGCATACGTGAAATCGTCGAAACTCTGCGACATCCGCGTCATGTTGAAATCGCCGGCTACGATCACGGCCCCGTCGATTTTCCTCACCATGTCCGCAAGCCCTGCAAGCTGGGCCAGATGCCAGTCCAGCCGCCGGCTTGGCCGGTAGATGTGCGTGCCGACAACGGTGACTTTGGCAGCATCGACCGTTCCCACGCGGAACTCGGCCCAGACGATCGGCGGGTTCTTGAGCGTGGGCAAGCGTGTCCCCGACCGGTCGAAGGGCACCCGTGACAGCAGCACTTGAGAACAAGCCCACACCTTCGCGCAGCTTGCCTGGTAAGGGTAGGCAGGGCGTAGCGCTTCAAGCATCGCCAGCTTATTGGGGCCGAACTCGGACATCACAACGACATCCGCATCCGCCGTCGCGATGTACTGCGTCAGACGTTCCAGATTGCCGTTGTCGTGCCAGGTATTGATGGCAAGAACCCTGAGCTGCGGTGCACTGTCATGCGCGCCGGCAGCCGCGCCGTGCCAGGGCATGAAGCGTCGACCGTGAGCATCGAACGAATCGAGTGACAAAAGCGAGGGCACAAGAACGATGAAGCCCAACGAGCTGATGAGAAAGAACGGCCGCCAGCGGCCGAGCATCACCCCGATCGAGGCCACAGCCGCAACGGCGAAGGCATGCGGCCCGAGCGGCGACAGGATGTCGAGCGATGGCCACCATCCGCGTATCACGATAGCCAGCAGAATGGCGCCGCTCACCAGCAGCAGTATCCACGAAACAGCCAGACCCGAGCGCTCGTCCTGCTCGTCGAGGGCCTTGTTGAGCCAGTTCCGAAACTTCACTTTCACGCACTACCGCCTTGCCGACACCCCTCCCGCACCCGGTGGCGCCGAGGCTGGAGATTACGCAATACTTAACCAGATATTACCGATATGGTCGTGCGCAGCGCTATGCAAGCGTCATGCCCCCGGACTTTCTGGCGTGCATATGCATCAGAAGGCCGCCGGGGTGACATCAAAATAGGGAAAACGTCACAGAGGGGTCTTTCCCTTGCCTCCACCACCCACCACCTGATCTAGTCACTGGCCGGCGGAGTTGCTCCACCGGACAACTCTGGCTGAAGTCGGTTGCCGCCCTGAGAAAGAGATTTGCTGCATGGCGCTGCAGGAATATGCCGATGCCGTTTTGACGTTCGTCCGGTCCAACCCCCAATGGATCGCTCCGGCCGTATTCACATTGGCTTTTGGCGAAAGCATCGCCTTCGTCTCTCTGATTCTTCCGTTCTGGGGCATGCTGGTTGCCCTCGGCTCGATGATTGGAACCGGCGACATAACGATCTTCCTCATCGTCTGGATCACAGCCTCGATCGGCGCGGCACTGGGAGACTGGGTGTCCTATTGGCTTGGCTACCACTTCCACGACAAGATCGCGCAGATGTGGCCGTTGTCGCGCTATCCGGACCTGCTTCCGCGCGGCCATGCCTTCATGGAAAAATGGGGCGTCTGGGCCATCGTCTTTGGCCGCTTCTCAGGGCCCTTCCGCGCCTCCGTCCCCATCGTTGCTGGCGCAACCGAAATGGACCGGACGAAATTTCAGATCGCCAACTGGTCGTCAGCGTTCCTATGGGCGCTCGTCCTTTTGCTTTTTGGCGACGCCATCGGCACCGGCATCGCCTGGGCCCGCCAGAACATGGGATGGTAGGCGCTCCCAATAGCCGCCTCACCATGCAACCGCCCGCCATCAAACGGATAAAACAAATTGGAACCGACCAGCATCCAAACGCCGGTAGCGGGCGGCCTCTGGCAGGGGCTTATTGATTTCGTCGGCGCGCACCTGCACCTCATCGAACCTCTCGTCTTTGCTCTTGGCTTTGCCGAGAGCATTGTTCTGGTTTCTCTGCTCGTGCCCTCCACGGTTCTCTTTCTTGCTATCGGTGGCCTCCACAATGCCGCAGGCGGCCATTTCGTCCCGCTTTGGCTGGCAGGTGCGGCAGGAGCGTTTCTGGGCGACGTCATTTCCTACGCTCTCGGCCGCTATTTCCGTGCTGACATTGCCGGCATTTGGCCATTCTCCAAGAAGCCGGAATGGTACGTGATGGCGCGCGGCTTTTTCCGGAGCTGGGGCGCTCCCGGGATCATTTTGTCCAAGTTTCTCGGCATGATGCGGCCCTTCGTGCCTGTCGTAGCTGGCGCCGCATCCATGCGCTGGTTGCCGTTCCTGCTCGCCAGCGCGATTTCCTGCCTTTTGTGGGCAGGTGCCTTTCTGGGCCCTGGGCACGGGCTTGGCTGGTTCATGCACTAGACGGCTGCAATTCCGCCGCCCACCATTGCGAAATAGCCCTTATTCCGCTCGATATCGCGCTCCCCGCTTGCCGTCGGCGCCCGGATCGCCTAGACGATGCCCAACCCCGGGCGCGGCGCACGACTGGCGCACGCTCAACCAGATCCAGATCACGCAGGTGAAGCCATGGCCCAACGTACAGCTCGCGCCGTCGAGACCCGCAAGAAGAAGAACCGCCGCGCCATTCCGCGCGCCAAAGTAACGCGCATCCAGGGCAACACCGCCGGTGCTCGCAAACGCCTGAAGAAAGTCGCCGCCAAGGCCCAGGAGGCCAAGGCAAAGGCCGGCGCTTAAGCCAATCGGCGCGCAACGGGTACTCCACCTGCAGAAATCAGAAAACCCGCGTCCGGCATTCGGACGCGGGCTTTTATGTTTGCGCTGTAACCTGGCGTACATCGAGGCCGTGAAAACCGACCGCGCCAACCTCACACTTGCATCGTCGCTCGGCTTATATCTCCTTGGACCGCTTGCCACCGAGCCACTTTGCCCCAAGGCAAGTTCCTGCCCGAGGTGTCCTCAGTCATGGCCCTGTGACATACTGCGTTGCCTGACCCCGCGCCGGATTTGAGGACCGATGTCTAACGCCAGCCTCGCGCCACTCTATCCGCCCACGCTCACCCCGCCGGAAGTGCCACTCGGAACCCTGCGGTTCTTGAAGCGATGCGCGGAAAACCCGCTGGCGACCATTCCCGCTTGCGCCTATAGCGAGCCTGTTTCGAGCGTCGAGCCCGCCCGCGGTTTCCGCGCCATCTGGATCTGCGATCCCGACGTTCTGGAACAGGTGCTCGTCCGCGACGCTGGCCGCTACCGCAAAACGCCGCTGGAGCTGCGCGTCTTCGCTCCCGTGATCGGCAAGGGCGTGCTGTCCTCCGACGGGGCTGACTGGCGCTGGCAGCGCCGCCTCCTCGCCCCTCTTTTCCGGCCCTCCGAGGTCTTGAGCTACGTCCCGGCGATGGCCGCAGCCGCCGATGAGCAGATCGCCCGGTGGCGTGAGGCTGCACACGCACCCGGACAGGCCGTCAGACACTGCATCGAAGCCGATATGACGCTGGCAACCTACGCTGTGATCGTGCGCACGATGCTCTTTGGTGGCGCCCCCAAGGACGTCAACGCGGTCATGGCCGCGGGCAAGAGTTACCTCGAAGCCATTCCCTGGGTGCTCGCCTATGGCCTTCTGAACCTGCCGTCTTGGCTGCCACATCCCGCCATGTTCAAGCAGCGCCGCGCGGCAAAGGCCTTCCGCAAGAGCGTTGCAGCCATTATCGAGGACCGGCGCGCCAGGAGCGCCAGTGCGGCAGACGACCTTCTTGGCCGGCTCCTCGCTGCCCGCGATCCCGAAACCGATGCACCGCTCACCGACGCACTGCTCGTCGACAACCTCGCAACCTTGCTGGAAGCAGGCCACGAAACCACCGCCAAGGCTCTCGCCTGGACGCTCTACCTCTTGGCCCGCGCACCACACTGGCAGGATCTCATCCGCGCGGAAGTCGCAGCCGTCGTCGGAACCAGCCGCATTGAAGCGAGGCACCTTGACCAGCTGGCTGTCACCGAGCGCGTCATCAAGGAGGCCATGCGCCTTTATCCGGCCGCGCCGGTGATGGGCCGCACCCCGACCGAAGCCGTCGACATCGCCGGCTACCACGTCAAGGCGGGCGAGCCGGTCTACATGCCGATCTACGCGATTCACCGCCACAAGCTATTATGGGACGACCCCAACCGCTTCGATCCAGATCGCTTCCTGCCGGAGCGCGAGGCGGCCTTGAAGCGCACGCAATATATGCCGTTCGGTGGAGGTCCACGCATCTGCCTTGGCGCTGCATTTGCGATGGTCGAAGCCAAGGTTCTACTGGCGAGTTTTGTCCGAGCTGCCCGCTTCGACTGGGACGGCCAGCACCTGCCCGAACCCGTGAGCAGAGTTACGTTGCATCCAAAAGGCGGCATGCCGCTGGGTGTCACACTCTTGGATGAAGCGCCCACGCGCCCACCAAATGTCCTCCTGAACAGTTAAGTTTGCCCGTCAAATTGTGCGATCAGTTTGAGCGGCCCCTCAAACTCTGTCTGCTATATTTTGTCGCAGTCTAAAGTCTCGTCCCGGGGGAGTGGGATCACATGACGACGACAAAAATCATCTATCTCATCGGCACGGTCATGCCCTGCGGCGTGGTGCTGTTGGCAGCAATTGCGCTCTACAAGGCAATGCAGCGCCACCAGGCAGCCCGCCGCAGGGCTGCTGTCAAAGTCGCCCGCTGAGCACGAGCCAATCACAGCGAGAGCAACGCACGGCCACCAGGCAAGTGCGATCTCACGATCGGCCTTGCAATTCAACAATGGGCGACACGACGGACTGATCGGAATTGAAAATCAGATCAGTCCGCCAGAGCGGCAAGATGCGTCGCTCGTCATCTTCAAGTCGCACGGCCCGTCTGGCGCTTCTTGATCTCTTCCACCCGCTTGCGGATTTCATCAAAGCTCGGGTTTTCCCGCTTGATCCACTCCTGCAGCGCTTGCAGCACCTTTTCGTCTTCGGGACTGAGTTTGGGCGGTGTGTCCTTCGCGTCTTTGAAACCCACAAGCCGCAGGAACCCGACGCCCGAAGCATCAGCCTTCTTGCCACTGATGTCGCCAGACGCTGGTGACGGCTCTTCCCAAGTGCAATAGCCAAAGACCCGCCCGGTCAACACGCCGGCATAGAGCACCTTCGCAGTGAACTCCGATGTGCCGCGTGACAGCGACGCATCGAGGAACATGTCCTGCACTTCCCGCCACGTCCGGCCAAGTCCCTTGTGTTCGCAGTAATAGTCGTGCAGCACCGCGGCATCACGGTAGGGTCCGTCATAGGGGCCAATACCGCTGCTCCACGCGCCATAGGGTATAGACGCACCGTCCGTCACATAACCGGCGGGCACCTTCCAGGACCGCCCCGCAGAGTCGATGTACTCGAAATCCTCCAGCAGCCGCGCCTCGCGATAATTGTCGGCGGGCCAGCTGTTCTTGTCAGGCACCAGGAACATGAGCTTCAACTCACTCTGGTAGCCTCCCGGCTTGCCGAGAAAACTGATCTTGTCGGAAAGTTTTGCAGTGCCTTCGCCGCAAGCCGGCAGCGCAGCCGCGGCAAGCACCGCGACAATGATTGATTGAAGCCGCATCGTTCAGATCTCCTCAAGCCTCGAACCGTTGTGATGACGGTTGGTCGAGGTCGAGGAACGACAGGTTCAATCAAAAGCGGGAGACCATCGTTCAGCAACAGTCCCAGTTGTAGACGACCTTGGAAAAGTCGCGGCGTTTCAGGTCACTTTCGTGCATGAAGAATTGCGCAACGCCGCTATCGCCCCACATGATCCCGTCGGTCGTATCGACCGTCAGGAGCGTGAAGTCTCCCAAATCCTTGCCATCCCCGAAGCCGCGCGGGTCCATCTGCGTGAAGGTTGGGTATCCACCGAGACGCAAAGCCGGTGGCGAAACGAAATCGAAATAGGCATCGCGCAGCGTGTCATCGGCGGCGATCTCCGGCAGCAGCTTGTCAAAGCGATAGTCTGTGCCGTCCACCGGCATGCGATCGACCCTGAACACGAGCGCGCGCGCCTGGCTTGGCTCCTCCATGGGCAGATAGCCCTTGGGCTCCCGGCTCAAGAAGCTGAAATCCGATAGCGAAGGCTGCTTCAGGTCCGTGTGATAGGCGCACCGGAACCCTTCTGGCCGGCGAAGGTCGTCGAGGTTGCAGCCGTAGAGATCATCCGCCGCGATGAAGAACTGCAACAGCCCCGAGCGCGGAAACGGTTCCAGCGGCGGCGTCTCCGCTAGGTTGATCTGCATGAGCAGATAGAGCGGATTGCCCTTGGCATCGTGCGGATAGGTCTCGGCCGCCGGCCACCACGGCAATCCGCCCACCGCACTTTTGATGGACGGCGAAGCGATACGGTCGCCAAATCCCATCGCGATGATCGGCCGTTCGGTCTTGGCTATATCTTCCAGATATGGCGCCAGCAACCCCGAAGCGTCTTCGGCAAGATCGTTGATCGCCGCCTTGCCGCGCTCCCCGAACAACCATTTGTAGATATCGACCATCTCTCACTCTTGCCGTTTTGGGTTGAGAGCTGCGCCGCCTACTCCACCCCGAGCTTCTTTTTCAGGATCTCGTTCACCGCCTGCGGATTGGCCTTTCCGCCTGAAGCCTTCATCACCTGGCCGACGAACCAGCCGATCATCGAGGGCTTGGCCTTCACTGCTTCCACCTTGTCGGGGTTGGCCGCGATCACCTCATCGACAGCCTTTTCAATGGCGCCGGTATCGGTGACCTGCTTCATCCCCCTCGCTTTGACGATCTCGGCAGGCTCGCCGCCTTCCGACCAGACGATCTCGAACAGGTCCTTGGCGATCTTGCCGGAGATGGTGCCATTGGAGATGAGATCGACGATACCGCCAATCTGCGTCGCCGACATCGGACTGTCGGCAATGTCGTGGCCTTCCTTGTTGAGACGTCCGAGCAACTCGTTGATGACCCAGTTCGCGGTCGCCTTGCCGTCCCGTCCCTTTGCCGCCGCCTCGAAGAATTCCGCTCGTTCGCGTTCCGACACAAGCACGTTGGCGTCATAGGCCGACAGACCAAAATCCTTCATCAGCCTTGCGCGCTTCTCATCCGGTAATTCCGGCAGATCGTGCTTCAGGCTCTCGACATAGTCCTGCGTGAATTCAAGCGGCAACAGATCGGGATCGGGGAAATAGCGGTAGTCGTGCGCCTCCTCCTTGGAGCGCATCGAGCGCGTTTCGCCCTTTGCGGAGTCGAACAGCCGCGTCTCCTGGTCGATCGTGCCGCCATCCTCGATGATGTCGATCTGGCGCCGCGCCTCGACCTCGACCGCCTGTCCGATGAAGCGGATCGAGTTGACGTTCTTGATCTCGCAGCGCGTGCCGAGCGGATGGCCTGGACGGCGCACCGAGACATTGACGTCGGCTCTGAGGTTGCCCTTGTCCATGTCGCCGTCGCACGTTCCCAGATAGCGCAGGATCGTGCGCAGCTTCGTCACATAGGCCTGCGCCTCCTTGGCCGAACGCAGATCGGGCTTCGACACGATTTCCATCAGCGCCACGCCCGAGCGATTGAGATCAACGTAGGAATATTCCGGATGCTGGTCGTGGATCGATTTGCCGGCATCCTGTTCCAGGTGCAGACGCTCGATGCCAACAGTCTTGGCCTCGCCATCCACCTCGATTTCGATCTCGCCCTCGCCGACGATCGGCTGCTTGTACTGCGAGATCTGATAGCCCTGCGGCAGGTCGGGATAGAAATAGTTCTTGCGATCGAACACGCTCCGCCGATTGATCTCGGCCTTGAGGCCAAGCCCGGTGCGGATCGCCTGCGCCACGCACTCCTCGTTGATGACCGGCAGCATGCCCGGCATCGCCGCATCGACAAGGCTCACATGATCGTTGGGTTCGCCGCCGAATTCCGTCGAGGCACCTGAAAACAGCTTGGCGCGGGAGTTGACCTGCGCATGCACCTCCATGCCGATCACGACTTCCCAGTCGCCCGTGGCGCCCGGAATCAGCTTGTCGCTCTTTGCGCTTGCGGCCTTGTTTGCCATGGCGGTTTCGTGCAGCCTCCGAATTGTCGTCATGGGGCTCTGGTAGGACCACAGCGCAGCTTGGTCAAGCGGTGGTCCAGCCGGGGAAACGAGGGATCGCGAAGGGGGGAGTGCGTTAAATGAGGCGTTCGAAAGCAATTGCGGTGGTGGCCATGGCCTCGCTGGGCCTCGGCGGTTGTCTGGATTTCATTTATGGCTGGCACTACGACCAGACCAAGACCGGCGACCTGAAGGGAACAATCCGCATTCGCTGGGTGGCAAACGACCAGTTCGTCTACGAGCCCGATCCCTCCGACCCACTGCGGTTCAAGCGCGCCGACGGCAGCATCATCGAGCCCAGAACGATGTATACCGACGGCGGCTCCATCCCGCAGGCTCTGCGCGCCATCAAGGCTTATTCGCCCTGGGGCTATGCGCCAGCCTTCCTCATCCACGATTGGCTGTTCGTCGTGAAGCAGTGCAAGCTCTCCGGCCACGAAAAGCTCACCCTCGAAGACGCCGCCAATGTGATGGCCGAGGCCATGAAGACGCTTATGGAGAAGCCGGACTTCGGCGGCGTCAACAAGCTCGTCCATTACTCGATGTACGAAGGCGTGCGTTCAAGTACGGCCAGAGACTATTGGGATCAGGGCGCCTGTAATCCGCCCAACGCCAAGATGGAGCGCGTGCCCGCAACCACCAAGACACGGTCGCTTGGAACCCCGCGATCAGCCGATCAGGAAACGCTGCCAAGCTTCACGATAAAGATCCCTTGATCCCGCTAGGGCATGTTTGGCTGAAGTGAGCAGCGGTTCAGCGTGAAAAACATGCCCAAAACTAAAGGTTAGAGCGCGTTCCCGATTCCCTCGAAAATGAACGCGCTCTAACGCGTTTGCCAAGCAGCGATCATCGAGCGGTTGCGGCAGCCGCCACTATTTCTGCATGACAAGTTGCGGTGGAGCACTCTCGCCTGGCTTATACGCACGCACCGGCAGGCCGCCTTTGATCCAGCCCTGACCATAGCGGCCACCGACCATGCCTTCCGCGACATTGATGACGCGCGTATACCCTGCCTTCTCGAGCGGACCGACAAGCGAACCGGTCCGGTTGCCGGTGCGGCAGATGACGGCCAGAGGCTTGTTGCGGTCGCCGCCCAGCGCGGCATCGAGCTGGCTGAGGAAATCGGCGCCCTTCTGATGCATCGTTATCGCGTAGCCCGAAGCCGGCAACCCGGTCTGCTGCCACTCCTGCGGCGTGCGCACGTCGATGAGCACGACTTCGCCTTTGAGCGCCTTCTCGTTGACTTCGGCAGGGGTCATAACTTCGCCGGCCGCCGCACCCGCCGGCATCAGTGCGCGCAGCAGCATCCATACGCCCACCAGTGCGATGCCGAGGTAGACGAGTTTGCTCGCCAAGCCACCTTGTAGAAGTTCCATCACTTACGACCTGCCTAATGAACACCAAACTGAGGAGTATCTGCGCAGGTGAATATTATCGCGGCTAATGGCTGTCCAGTGCGCCCCATCCCCGCAGCCATAGCCATGAACATCGCTCAGTGGTTTCGCAAACCACGCGCCGGAATGACCCTGGCGAGTCGTTGCAAGGCACCGTCAGTTGACGGCTTGTTTCATCAAGACAATGAAAAAACTAGCTGATTTTCCTGATGCGCTTGGCAAGCAGATTTCCCGCAATGGCCCAGAAAAGCCCAAAGACCACTTGCAGCGCGACGATCCCCGCTTCGCCACCCAGGCTAGAAGCGTGCAGCGCGCCGACAAAAATCGCGAAATAGAGCAACAAGAACCCCGCCAGCGCGGCCGCAAATGCCGCGACGATCAGCTTCTGCCATTGGTCCGCCTTCAGCCCCATGACGAAGCCGACCACGATCACCGCCGGATTGAGGGCAGCGAGGATGACGAGTGTCATCGGGTCAAACATTTTCAAGGTAATCATGACACCGCCTCAGGCCCGTTGGGCCGCACAATACTCAATGCGTTAGAGCATGTTTGGCTGAAGTGTGGTCCGGTTCAGCATGTAAAACATCCCCAAGACAAGAAGATAGAACGTGTTCCCGTTTACAGCAAAATGGAACGCGCTCTGATGGCCGATAAGACCAAGGCGGCACTGCTTGTCCAGTGAGCAAAGTGAAGCGCACCACTTCACCTTGAGCGGCTGCAATAGCCTGTCGTTTTGCGGCCAATGTTCTACACACTCTTGCCCGAACGCTGATCGCCAGCCGGTTGGCCAGCGGTGTCGCCGCCATTCGTAGCGGCATCGCTCGAACTCTCGAAGTGCTGGCGAAGTCGCTCCTCTTCGTACTGGATGAACCAGCCGATCATCTGTCGCCACAGCGCCTCGACCAGCGCCGGCGATACCCCCCGCTCGTCGGCCCGGATGCGAACTTTGTCGATCACCTGCTGGATGCGCCAGGGCACCACAGCCCCTTCCGTTCCATCCTGCTTGAGTTGCCAGGCCCGGTCGACATACCCGAACCGCTCGGCAATGAGATCAACGAGCGCCCGGTCGATGCGGTCAATTTCTTGCCGCACATCCGACATGTCAAAGCAGTCCTTGGGCGTCCTGCCGCTACCTTCGCTCGTGCTCATGAACTCCACTCCTACCCCGGGGCATCACCGTGATGTGCCGCAGGTATTCTCAAAAGCTCAGCCAAGCCACCATCGCTGCGCAGGGCTGAAATGACCTGCCGCATCTTCAATTGCCTTGGCCGAGCGGAACAGTGTGCCTTCGTCGAAGGGTTTACCGATCAATTGCAGACCAAGCGGCGTGCCCTCGCCCGACAGTCCGGCAGGCACCGAAATGCCGGGAAGCCCCGCCATGTTGACCGTCACTGTGAAGATGTCTTCGAGGTACATCGCCAGAGGATCGCCGGTCTTCTCGCCCTCGGCGAACGCCGGTGATGGCGTCGTCGGCGTCAGCACGACGTCGACCTTGTCCCAGGCCTGATCGAAGTCGCGCTTGATAAGCGTGCGCACCTTCTGGGCCTTCAGATAGTAGGCATCATAGTAGCCCGCCGACAGCACATAGGTGCCAATCAGGATGCGCCGCTTGACCTCCTTGCCGAACCCGGCCGCGCGCGTGTTTTCGTAGGTGTCGATGAGGTCATCGCCCTTGACGCGCAGACCGTAACGAACGCCGTCATACCGCGCGAGGTTTGAAGAGGCCTCAGCCGGCGCAACGATATAGTAGGCCGGCAGCGCGTACTTGGTATGGGGCAGCGAAATCTCGTGGATGCTCGCCCCGGCGGCCTTCAACCATGCGATGCCCTTGTCCCAGAGCGCCTCGATTTCCTTCGACATGCCATCGACGCGATACTCCTTGGGCACGCCAACCCTGAGACCCTTCACGCCCTCCTTCATCTGCTTGACGTAGTCGGGCACCGGCATATCGACGCTGGTGGTGTCCTTGGGATCGCTGCTTGCCATCGAGCGCAGCATCATCGCGGCATCCTCGACCGTCCGGGCGATCGGCCCCGCCTGATCGAGTGACGACGCGAACGCCACGATGCCCCAGCGCGAGCAGCGCCCATAGGTCGGCTTGATGCCAACCGTTCCCGTCAATGCCGCCGGCTGGCGAATCGAGCCGCCCGTGTCGGTCGCCGTCGCGCCCAGGCACAAGCCGGCAGCAACGGCGGCGGAAGAACCACCCGACGAACCGCCCGGCACGAGCTTGTCCGCCTTGGGCTTGCCATCCGTACCCAAGCGCCGCCACGGCGAGACAACCGAGCCGAAAGCGCTCGTCTCGTTCGACGAACCCATTGCGAACTCATCATTGTTGAGCTTGCCGAGCATCACCGCGCCCGCATCCCACAAGTTCTGCCCGACGGTCGACTCATAGGTCGGCTTGAAGTCGTCGAGAATCTTGGAGCACGCCGTCGTCCGGATACCCTTGGTGCAGAACAGATCCTTGTGTCCGAGCGGCAGTCCTTCGAGCAGCCGGGCCCCACCCTTGGCAAGTCTTTCGTCGCTCGCCTTGGCTTGCGCCAGAGCATGATCCGCCGTCACCAGTATGAAGGCATTGAGTGCGCCATTCGCTTTCTCGATCGCATCAAGGTGCGCGCGCGTCAGTTCCACGGCCGAGAATTCCTTGCGCTGCAGACCCGCGCGCGCTTCAGCCAGTGTCAACTTCGTCAGATCGGTCACAGCTTCGCCTTTCCCTTGGGCGTCTCGCAGCTCAGGCAGGTTGCAGTTCCATCCATGCCTGCGCCGACAACATCGATCGAGTAATTGTCGTACTTAGGGAACGCGGACAATGGCCGCTCCATCGACGCGCCCTTCAAGCACCCCATCACGCCTACTCCACGACCTTTGGGACGACGAAGAAATGATCCTCGCTCAACGGCGCGTTGGCGACGATATCGTCGACTTTCGCCCCGTCGGTCACGACGTCCTGCCGCTTCTTCAGGTCTTGCGCCACAACCCGCGTCATCGGCTCGACGGCATCGGTATCGACCTGCTTGAGTTGCTCCACCCAGTCGAGGATCCCGGAAAGTTCCTTTTCCAGGCCCTTGGCCTCCTCGTCGGTGATCTTGATGCGGGCGAGACGCGCAATGCGCCGGACGGTAGTCTCGTCGACGTGCATGGAACCCTTCCAGGATGGAAACTTGAGTAATATGGCACCGGCGCGCAGGGGACCTGCGCACCCGTTTCCGCTCTCATAGCGACGAAGGCATTCCGGCGCAACCGCACCCGGCGGACCAGCCCCGCCGCGCGCTCATCCGGCGCGCTTCCCCCGCCTCAAACCTCGAATGCTTCGCCGACTTTGGGCAAAGTGACGCTCGCGCCCTGCATCTCGGCGACGAAAGCATCCGCATTGGGCGCAATGATCGGAAAGCTGCCGAAGTGGCATGGTATTACGGTCTTGAACTTGAAATAGGTCCGGCACGCATAGGCCGCCGTGCGCGCGCCCATTGTGAACCGGTCGCCGATCGGCACGATGCCGATTTCCGGCCGCCAAAGCTCGTTGATAAGCGCCATGTCGGAAAACACGTCGGTATCCCCCATGTGTAGCAGTACCGGGCCCGCCTTGGGCGTAATCACGACGCCATTGGCGTTGCCCAGTGGGAAGCCAACATCCAGCTCCACCAGCGCGGCGGAATGGTCGGCCCGAACCAGCGTCACCTTGAAGTCGCCCTGATCTGTCGTCCCGCCCGTATTCATCGGATCGAACGCGGTGACACCCAGCTTGGCGAGCCACATGCACAAATCGTAGTTCGTGACGATCTTGGCGCCCGTCGATTTGGAAATCTCCGCCGCATCGCCGACGTGATCGCCATGGCCATGCGTTATGACGACGTGGGTCACGCCCGCAACGGCCTTGCCCCAGTCGATACCCGAAGCCTCGAAGCTGGGATTGCCCTTCAGGAAAGGGTCGATAAGTACGACCGCGGAGCCCGTCTCCACACGGAATGCAGAGTGTCCAAACCAAGTGATCTTCATGCGTCTTTGCCTTCCCCCGAACCTGACTGCCAAGTGCGCTGCAGTATAGGTGCTGGCCCGCGATCAACAACTCCCTGAGCGGGCGAACGGCATATCTGACCGATCGAAACAGGCCACGCAAGGTTCCCCTTTCGCCGCGTCCGCACCCGCGCTATGGGAACTCCATGAGCGATCCACCGGCAACGAACGAACGCGGCAATGAGCCCCCCGAGGCCGGTGTAACGACCGCTGATCCTGTTGACTTTGTGCAGCTGTTGCCCGTCGCCGGAAGACTGATCGGCATCGATGCGGGCACGAAGACGCTGGGCCTTGCGCTCTCCGACGTCACACGCACCATCGCATCCGCGCTGGAAACGATCCGCCGTACCAAGTTCACAGCCGATTCCGGCCGCCTCCTCGAACTCGTCCGCCAGCATCAGGTGGCCGGGCTGGTCATTGGCCTTCCAGCCAATATGGATGGCAGCGAGGGTCCACGCGCCCAGGCGACGCGCGCGCTGGCCCGCAATCTCAACCGCATCAGTCCACTGCCGATCCTGCTCTGGGACGAGCGGCTGACGACGGTGGCCGCCGAGCGTCTGCTCATTGCCGCCGATACCACGCGCAAACGCCGCGCCGAAGTCATCGACAAGCTCGCCGCCACATTGATCCTGCAAGGCGCGCTGGACCGTATGCGGATTCTCACCTGACGCGATGTGAGTGCATCTCACGCGCAAAATTCGTTAAGCGCAGCGCCGCGCTAAAAAATCACTGTCACAAGCGCTGCAGCATGACTGGCTAGAATTCCAGCTGCTGGCGCACGATGTATCAAAACAGTCCTATGTGGACACCTCAGCTTCGCCAAACACTCGTCCCATGCGCGCCGCATTGACCCGCCAGTGTCGGGACTGACCTGCAGCGGCGCCTAGTGACGTGATCGGTGGCCACACGGGTGGCATGACGGGGTTATGAATGCGCGACTCGCACGACGAATCGTTCACACAGCGGCAACCGGCAGGCGCCCCGCGCAAAGGTGCTTCCCCGAACACTGCACTACCCGACACAGTCAAGCGCCAGGTGGCGCGCTTCCCCGTCGCCGCACGCGCGCCAATCCGCAAACTGATCCGTTCCAAGCCGCAAGCCGCCGAGCTTGTCGAAGCCTTCCCGGCGCTGCTTTATGCACTCGCCATGGGACATGCCGGTACGGCCAGTGGTCAGAACGCACTCCACCAGCTCGATCGCGGCCTACGCCTGCGCAACATCGCCCAGACGCTTGGCGTACCGATGTGGATGCGCAGGCTCCCGCCGGAAACCTTCGAGTCTGGCTTATCCAAGCTGCCCGCCAGCGATACGTTTTCGCGCCGGATTCCGGCAAGACTGCCACAGCACCCCGCCCAGGCGGCAAACTGGCTACAGGCCGTCCGCTTTGCCAACAGCGCAGCGGGAGACGAGTTCGCACTCTGGATTGCAAGGCAGCGCGCCGCCTGCCACAAACCCAATGTGTCATCCAGGCTCGCGATCCTCGCCGCCTTCGTCTGGCACTCCCGCCATCGCACCGACCGCACTTGCGACCTCATTTGGACAAGCTGGCGGCCGGAAATGGCTCTGGAAACCGCGGTGTGCGCTGCCCAAAGCTGGTTCAACCGCATACTCGCAACGCTCTACCTGTCGCAGCCTGCAGCCCTGTCGCCGTGGCTTAATCCTGGTCGTGTCGATGGCTACGAATTCATTCCACTCACCTGCGCGGCTGAACTGTTCATGGAAGCCCGCGCGATGAACAACTGCACTGACCAGTATGCCATGACCTTGGTCACCGGCCGCTCCCGGCTCTTCTCCGTGCGCCGCGACGGTCGCCGGCAGGCCACCTTGGAAATCTCTCCCCATCACCGCGAGCGCCAGGTGTTGGCCATTGCCCAGCTGAAATCACACAGTAACCGACCGGCACCGCTGGAGGTGTGGCAGGCCGCCTACCACTGGATGGGCCAGCAACAGCACCTTTTCGACGGCGCTATCGAGAACGGCGAACGGCGCCTCGTCCCCGACAAGGATATCTGGCACTCACATCTGAAAGCCTACCGGTCAGCCACGGAAGGCGCACCCTGGCTGCCTGCTGATCCGACCGATCGCGCGATGACGACGATCCAGGTCGGCCACGCCACGCTCGCGCACGATTGTGCCATCCGATCGTGGCTTTTCGCCTAGCGCCTTTATCGTCGTCTTTCACCAGCGCGTCTCTTCACCTCAGTGCACAAGCTCTGGCCTCGTTGACCAAAGCTGGTCGCGCAATTCACCGATCAGTACTCTTGACAGCTGAGGACCAGTCATCAGGATGATGCTGGGCGCTTCCGCTCCGGAGATTTTCCCCTTGCTGCTCACGACACCCGATATCATCGCGCTCGTGTGGTGTTTTTCGCTTGTGGCGGCATACGAATTTTTTTCCGCACGCGGCAGCCTCGCCAAACGCAGCCTATCGGCCAGTGTCCAGTCCTACCGCACTGCCTGGCTCACCAACATGGTTGCACGCGACCAGCGTCACTTCGATGCCATCCTGCTCTCGAACCTAAGCCAGTCGAATGCATTTTTTGCCTCGACAAGTGTCTTGGGAATCGGCGGACTGGCGGCGGTGATGTCCTCAGGCGATGCGGCGCGCGAACTGTTGCAGCGTCTGCCAATGGTCGCGACGACGTCGATGGCCATGTTCGAAATCAAGATTCTGTTGCTGATTTCCATCCTCGTCTACGCATTCTTCAAGTTCGCCTGGGCTTTCCGTCTGTCTCACTACACAGCCATCATGTTTGGCGCGATGCCGGCACACGGCGATGCCGACACTGCTAGCCGCGAGCACTACGCTCAGCAGACGGCCAAGATGCTTCAGCTCGTCGGCAATCATGCCAACAGCGGGCTGCGATCGTTTTATTATGAGTTCGCAGCCATCTCCTGGCTGTTCCATCCATATCTTTTCATGGCCATGATCGCGCTGATCGTTGCCGTACTCATCAGGCGCGAATTCCTCTCGCACGCTGCCGCCATCCTGGCGGCAACGCAGCCACCCCGGCCTCAAGAGTAATTGGCGCGTGATACCTGCGCCCATCGTCAGGATTCTCGAAGAACGTCAGGATCTATCGGCTGCCACACCACGGAACTTCTGCCGGTAGACGCGCGGCGGCATATCGAGCCACCGTCGAACAGCTCGGGTAAACGTGCTCTGCGATGCATAACCCGAGGCGTGTGCCACTGCCATGAGCGGCTGGTCAGTCTCGCGGAGCAATCTCTCTGCAACCGCATACCGCGTCTCATCGAGTACCCGCTCGAACGACGTACCCGAATTTTCCAACCGGCGTTGCAAACTGCGCGCCGTAACACCGACATCCAGCGCGACGATTTCCAGCGACGGAACCTCGTTGAGCAGTCTGTTTTCAATTGCTCCACGCACGCGCGACACCAGATCGACTTCAAGCGTGATCTCGCGCAGAAGCAGATTGCCGTGATGCCGGTAGATCGCAAACAGCTCCTCGTTTGCGCTAGGCATGGGCCGCGAAAGAGTGGCCGGATCGACGGTGAGGCTGCTACAGTTCGAGTCAAGCGACAGTCGCGGCCCAAATAACCGCGCCACTTCCCGCTCAGTGCCAACCGGAATGCCATGCTCCAACGTCGCCGACAGTGGCACCCAGTTGGGCCCGGCGGCAGCCCGGATCCTCCTGATTACGCTGGCGGCAACATAAAGGCTGAAGCTTTGCATCGGGACATCGAAGCCGGATGCCCCTCGCCAATAGATGCGCCCTGTTCCGCCCTTTTCCGAATAACCAACTTCGTACTGGCTGACGAGTATCGGGCTGAACCCCGCCAAGCACTCGAGAAATCCGCGAACCGTCGGCGCAGAGAGCGCCAGATGTCCGACCAATCCAGAATTTCCCAACTCAGCAAATTCTGCCAGGGCAAGCGGAAGCCGCACGTTGCCGGTCGAGGCGGACGCCGCGGCAAACAGGCGCGCGACGGCCTTCAGGGGCAGCATCCGCATAGGATCACCGAGCACGGACATATCGATGCCGCACAATGGTGCAACACTGTTGATGTCGACTTTCTGGGCGTCCAGATATTTTGCAAGCGCAAGTACCGGGCCCGCCCGTACTTTGGGCTCTAGACGCAACATGGATCACACCACATAGACAGTAAACGGACCCAAAGGAGCGTTTTGGTGGTACATTGCCCGCTCAAGCCCCGCGCAGCAGCTACTTAGAACAGCGACCACCTGTTGATTTTCGTGCATAGGGTCAAATTTTCGGGGCTTGGAGTCAAGACGGCTTGTATACCAGAGCTGTAAACGAAGCAAAATGCCGACGTCAGAAGGTTGTGTTTGTGCTCCTACCGGGTCTGCGGCCATGGTGCACCACGATCTCAAACGATATATATAACCGAGAAAGTGTTTCCCTTTGGAGGCAAAGAAACAAATTATGTCCAGAAATGACAAAGCGCCCTCTTCTGCATTGCACTTGCTGCACAGAGCCGGGCAGATCGCCGACGAGCTTTTCACGCTGAATATCGGTGCGAGCGATCTGACGCCGCGCCAGTTCGAGGTGCTCAAAGCCATCTCGATGACCGAAGAACCCAGCCAAACCCAACTCGTTGCCATGACCGGAATCGACCGGTCGACGTTGGCGGATATTGTGCGGCGGCTGGTCGACCGCGGTCTGGTCCTGCGCAAGCGGACCCGCCATGACGCCCGTATGTATGCCCTTCGCCTGAGCGACAAGGGCACGTCCACGATCCAGGACGCGGCACCGGCTGTGGCCATGACCGATGAGCGCCTCCTGTCGGCATTGCCAGTTAAGGAACGCGATGCCTTTATTAAGGGACTTGAACGGATGGTGGCGGAATTGACGAGCCACGCCGATGCCACTGGCGCGAACAGTGCCGAGTGATCGTGCCGGTTGCGGGGCCGTTTGGACATAGTACCATCCGGCCCGCATCTGGTGTCCGCACGCTCCGACCTCCACGGCGCCGGGTTGTTTGCAGCGGACAACAGCCTGTTCGCACTTGCCCGGCGCCAGGACTCTCAATATAGAAGCGGCTTTGATGACTGCTTCTGACAAACAAGCCAACCGCTACCGCCATCGTCACCTGCTCTCCTGCGAGCTTCTGACGGCGCCCGAGATATCTTCCCTTCTGGATAGTGCCGACGATCTTGCCGAGGCCAACCGGGCCCGCCTCGCCAAGCGCGACGCATTGTCCGGCCGCTCCCTCATAAACTTGTTCTTCGAGGCCTCCACCCGCACGCAGGCCTCATTCGAAATGGCGGCCAAGCGGCTGGGCGCCGACGTCCTCAACATGAACGTCTCCACTTCCTCCGTCACGAAGGGCGAGACGCTGATCGATACCGCCGTGACCTTGAACGCGATGCGGCCCGACATCATCGTCGTGCGCCACCACGCCGCCGGTGCGGTTGAATTGCTGTCGCAGAAGGTGGACTGCTCCGTCGTCAATGCTGGCGATGGCGCGCATCAGCATCCCACCCAGGCGCTCCTCGATGCCTTGACGATACGCCGCGCCAAGGGCCGCATCAGCGGCCTCACCGTTGCCATTTGCGGCGACATCCTGCATTCGCGCGTCGCCCGCTCAAACATCAACGTCTTGAACACGCTCGGCGCAAATGTGCGCATCGTTGCTCCATCGACGTTACTGCCGGCTGCATCAGATCGCCTCGGCGCGGAAGTGTTTACCGATATGACCGCCGGAATTAAGGACGCGGATGTCGTGATGATGCTGCGCCTGCAGCGCGAGCGCATGGAAGGCTCGTTCGTCCCTTCGACCCGCGAATATTTCCATTTCTTCGGTCTCGACCACGAAAAGCTGGCCAAGGCCAAACCCGACGCACTCATCATGCATCCTGGTCCTATGAACCGCGGTGTCGAGATCGCGTCGACCGTCGCCGATCACTCGCGTAGCGTCATCCGCGAACAGGTGGAGATGGGCGTTGCCGTGCGCATGGCCGTGCTAGAGGCACTGGCCGGCCACCTGCCGTCGACGTGAGGAGCCGCGCCATGGCGAATGCCCAGAACAAGGCTGGAGGAAAATCCAGAAAATCGGCACCAGCCGATCCGCCAGGCGGCGAAACCGTCTTCATCAATGCGCGTCTTCTGGACCCCGCATCCAACCGCGACGAACCCGGCGGCCTTCTCGTCAGGGGCGGCGAGATTGCCGATCTGGGCACGCACCTCCGCCGCAACGCTCCCGAGGGCGCGACCGTCATCGACTGCCGTGGCTGCGTACTTGCTCCCGGCCTCATCGATGCACAGGTGTTCGTTGGCGAACCGGGCGCTGAACATCGCGAAACACTGAAGACCGCGTCCAATGCGGCTGCGGCAGGTGGCGTTACCACACTCGTCGTCATGCCTGATACGAAGCCCGTCATCGACCAGGTGGCTCTCGTCGACTTCATTCAGCGCCGCGCGCGCGACAACGCGGTCGTCCACATCGCCACCATGGCGGCGATGACGAAAGGTCTCGCCGGCGAGGAGATCACCGAGATCGGCCTGCTCAAACGCGCCGGTGCGGTCGCCTTTTCCAACGGCAAGGAAAGCGTCACCAATACCCGCGTGATGCGCAATGTTCTGAATTACGCCAAGGATTTTGGCGCGCTCATCGTCCACCACACCGAAGATCCCTACCTGTCAAAAAATGCCGCGATGAACTCGGGCGAAGTGGCGACACGGCTCGGCCTTTCCGGCGTCTCCAAGCACGCCGAGACGATCTTGCTGGAGCGTGACCTGCGCCTCGTCGAGATGACGCGCTCGCGTTATCACGCAGCCACCATCACCTGCCCTGAAAGTCTGGAAGTGATCCGCAAGGCCAAGGCGAAGGGTTTGTCGGTTACTTGTGGCGTTTCGATCAATCACCTCACCTTGAACGAGAACGACATCGGTTCCTACCGCACGTTCTTCAAGGTCCGCCCGCCTCTGCGCGCAGATGACGATCGCCGTGCCATGGTCGAAGGCCTGGCTTCTGGCGACATCGACATCATCGTGTCCTCCCACGACCCGCAGGATGCCGACGTCAAGCGCCGTCCCTTCGCGGAAGCCGCCGACGGCGCTGTCGGTCTAGAAACACTGCTGGCGGCAGGGCTGCGCCTCGTCCACGGCGGCGACCTCACCATGATGCAGCTGCTCAAGGCGTTGACCATCAACCCGGCAAGGCTCTTGGGTCTCGATGCCGGCCAACTCGCCAAGGGCGCCACCGCCGACCTCGTACTGTTCGATCCTGATGAACCCTGGGTCGTCAACAAGGACCTGCTGCGATCGCGCTCGAAGAACACGCCGTTTGACGAGGCACGCATGCAAGGCCGCGTCCTGCGCACGGTCGTTGCGGGCGAGACGGTCTACGAATACGCTGGCGTCGCGCGCACCTGACCTATGTGGTCGCGGGCGCGCCACCCGCCATCCGCCTTTGCTAAGGTGCCTACCCGTGCCACCCACGATGACAGCAGCTGATCCATCTGCCGCGGAATGTCTCCGCCGGACCTACCTCCAGCGGAGGCCGCTATGGACCTGCTGCTAGAACCCGCAGCGCTGGCCGCCATCGCCGCCGGCTATCTGCTGGGCTCGATCCCCTTTGGCCTGATTCTGACCAAGCTTGCAGGCCTCGGTGACGTCAGGTCCATCGGCTCCGGCAACATCGGCGCCACCAACGTACTGCGCACCGGCAACAAGAAACTCGCCGCCGTCACTCTACTTCTCGATGCGCTAAAGGGAACGGCTGCCGTCATCCTCGGCCACTGGATCGGAGCGCAGGGCGGCGTCGCGATCCTCGCCTCACTGGTCGCCGGACTGGCTGCATTCTTGGGCCACCTTTTCCCAGTCTGGATCGGCTTCAAGGGCGGCAAGGGCGTTGCCACCTACATCGGCGTCTTGCTCGGCGCAGCCTGGAAACTCGCACTCGTCTTCTGTGCCATCTGGCTCGCCATCGCCTTCACCACCCGCTATTCGTCGCTGTCCGCGCTAGCCGCCGCCGTCATCACACCGCTGGTCGCCTGGTTCATGGACTCACCCGCGCTCGGCCTCCTGGCGGCCCTCATGTCCGTCCTCCTCCTGTGGAAGCACGCACCGAATATCCGCCGTCTCATGTCCGGCGAGGAGCCCAGGATCGGTGCAAAGAACTAGGCGCGATCAGAACTCCCTCTTTGCTGCCGCGCCTTTGCCCGTCGCGAGGCTCGACGATGCCGAACGCCTCGCCTGCCTGCGCCTCATCCGCTCCGACAACGTCGGCCCCGTCACATTTCGCGACCTCATCAACCACTTTGGCGGCGCGCAGGCAGCCCTCGACGCCCTGCCCGAGCTTGCTCAACGCGGCGGCAACCGCCGCAAGATCCGCATCGCCACCCAGGCCGAAGCCGAACGCGAACTGACACGCGCACGCAAGGCTGGAGCCCGGCCGGTCTTCACCATCGAACCGGGATATCCGCCTGCCCTCGCGGCCATCGATGCACCACCTCCAATGCTCTATGTGAAAGGTGATTTGTCGATCCTCACCCGCCCCGCAGTCGCCATCGTCGGCTCGCGACAGGCCTCCGCAGCCGGTCACAAGCTGACGCGCCAGTTCGCCACCGGTATCGGCCAGGCAGGCTACGTTATCGTTTCCGGGCTCGCGCGGGGCATCGACGCAGCCGCTCACGAAACCGCCATCGAAACAGGCACGGTCGCCGTGGTGGCAGGTGGTGTCGATATCATCTACCCGCCGGAGAACACCGCGCTTCATGCTGCGATCACAGAAAAAGGCGCGATTGTCTCCGAACTGCCACCGGGCTTTGAACCGCGCGGCAAGGACTTCCCACGCCGCAACCGGCTGATCTCAGGAATTGCACTCGGCGTCCTCGTCATCGAGGCGGCAAGGCGTTCGGGGACGCTAACGACGGCAAGACACGCCAACGAGCAGGGCCGCATCGTCTTTGCCGTGCCCGGACACCCGCTCGACCCGCGCGCGGAAGGTACCAATAGCCTGCTGAAGAGCGGAGCGATCCTCGCCACGACCGCCGAGGACGTGACCAGCGTGCTGGCCCCACTATCGGGCATGTCGCCGGAAGCAGCTTTCCGCGAGATGGCCGATGCCACGACCTATGCCGCACCGCCACCGTTACCACCACCACTCCTGGGCAACGATGACCGCACCCGCGTCCTGGCGGCACTCGGTCCTGCGCCAATCGACATCGATGCCCTCGCCCGCGCCACCAGCCTAGACAGCCGCGCCCTGAACATCGTCCTGATGGAACTGGATCTGGCCGGCCGCATCATCCGTCACGGCGGCGGCCTCATTTCGCGCAATGGCGATTGGGAGGCCGGCTGACGCGCCGCTGGCGGCGGCAAGCCTCGTTTCCGATCACAAACGGCTGCGCCTATTCCTGCCGCACCTGCTTTTCCCCATGAATTGGCCGGTCTGGCATGGCACCCGCCGCCACCGCATTTCGGCGTGCAAGCTCATACTGGGCCTCTGCCTCCATGCGGGCGAGCGCAAGGATGCCTGCCAGCGTGTGCAACCCGGAACGCTGGGTCATGTCCCTCAGTTCGTCGATCATATCGCTGACGTATGCCAGCGTGTCGGCTGCCATGATGTCGCCAGACGCAGAACCGGCGTCGGAGCTGGCACTCCCAAGATCATGGACCTTGTGAGAAAAATTGGTCTTTTGAGCCATAATTCGCATCCCAGGCAAAGCCCCTCGACGGGCGAGCACCCAAACGGAGAAAACCATCCAAGGTTGTATAAATTCAACCCTTGCGAGCACGCAGCCACAGCGTTGTTTTGCAGCTGGTTTGACAGCGCTGCGGACTTCGCAGATGTTCTGCCGCCATTGAACCCACCGACGCTGGCCTGAAGCTGGTGTCGCCGCCCCGCCCGCCGGCCCGGCGTAGGCGGGGCTTTGTCCTGGTTAACGTCATCGGACGCGCGCCGTCCCGAAAGCCGCTCATGAACGTCGTTATTGTTGAATCGCCTGCCAAGGCCAAAACCATCAACAAGTACCTGGGCAAGGGCTACAAGGTGATGGCCTCCTTCGGCCATGTGCGCGACTTGCCGTCCAAGGACGGCTCCGTCGAGCCCGACAACGATTTCCACATGCACTGGGATGTCGACTCCAAGTCCCAGAAGATCCTCAAGGAAATCACCGATGCCGTGAAGCAGGCGGATAAGCTGATCCTGGCCACCGACCCTGATCGCGAGGGCGAGGCGATTTCCTGGCATATCCTCCAGGTGCTGGAGAAGAAGAAGGCGCTCGGCAAGGATACACCCGTCGAGCGCGTCGCCTTCAACGCCGTCACCAAGCAGGCGATCCAGGCAGCACTCGCCAAGCCGCGCCAGATCGACCAGCCGCTGGTGGAAGCCTATCTGGCACGCCGCGCCCTCGACTATCTGGTCGGCTTCACACTCTCCCCGGTGCTCTGGCGCAAGCTGCCCGGCGCCCGCTCCGCTGGCCGTGTCCAGTCCGTGGCGCTGCGCCTCATCTGCGATCGCGAACTGGAGATCGAGACCTTCAGGACTGAGGAGTACTGGACCATCGAAGTCCAGCTAGCCACGGCCAAGAAGGAGGAAATCAAGGCGCGGCTCGTGTCGATCGCGGGCCAATTGCTGAAGAAGCTCGACATCACCAACGAAGCGCGGGCGCTTGCCATCAAGGTGGCCATAAAAGGCGGCGACTACAAGGTCGCCTCGGTCGAGAAAAAGGCCGTCAAGCGCAACCCGTTCCCGCCGTTCACCACATCTACGTTGCAGCAGGAAGCCTCGCGAAAGCTCGGCCTTTCAGCCAAGCAGACGATGCAGTCCGCCCAGCGCCTTTATGAAGGCGTCGACATCGGCGGCGAAACGGTGGGTCTCATCACCTACATGCGAACCGACGGCGTCGAGATCGTGCCCGAAGCCGTTGCCGAGATCCGCCGCCAGATCGAGACACTCTATTCTAAGCGGTTCGTCGCGCCGTTCATCCGCGAGTACAAGACCAAGGCCAAGAACGCCCAGGAAGCCCACGAGGCGATCCGCCCGACCGACATTTCGCGCCATCCCAAGGACGTCAAAAAACACCTGAAGCCCGACGAAGCTGCACTCTATGAACTGATCTGGAAGCGCGCGCTCGCAAGCCAAATGGCATCCGCGGAACTGGAGCAGACCACCGCCGAAATCACGGTCCCGGGCAAGGACGGCAAGACCTACGGCGTGCGCGCGACCGGCTCCATCATGCAGTTTGAAGGCTTCATGAAGCTCTACCAGGAGAGCCGCGACGACGAAGAGGACGAGGAAAGCCGCCTGCTTCCCCCGCTCGCGTCAGGCGATCGCTTGACAGAGAAAGGCGTCGACGCCAGCCAGCACTTCACCCAGCCGCCACCGCGCTTCACCGAGGCAAGCCTCGTCAAGCGCATGGAAGAGCTGGGCATCGGCCGACCCTCGACCTATGCGTCCACACTCGCCGTCTTGCGCGACCGCGAATACGTGACGCTCGATAAGAAGCGCCTTGTACCGCAGGACAAGGGCCGCCTGGTCATCGCCTTCCTGGAAAGCTTCTTCAAGCGCTACGTTGAGTACGATTTTACCGCCGACCTCGAAGAGCAGCTTGACCTCATCTCCGACCACAAGCTGGAATGGCGCGAGGTCCTGCGCGACTTCTGGAAGAACTTCACCGGCGCCATCGACGAGATCAAGGATCTGCGCGTCGGCGACGTGATGGAAGCCTTGAACGAGATGCTGGGCCCGCACATCTTCCCGGCACGCGAGGATGGCTCCGACCCGCGCTCCTGCCCGCAGTGCGGCGTCGGCCGCCTGAGCCTCAAGCCAGGCCGCTTCGGCCCCTTCATCGGCTGCTCCAACTACAAGGAGGAGGATGGTGGCTGCAACTACCGTCGCGGCATCTCGCCGACCGCCGAGAACCCGCTCGATGGCAAGGAGCTGGGCTTTGATCCCGACACCGGCCTGCCCGTCACGGTGAAGACCGGACGCTTTGGCACGTACCTTCAGCTGGGCGAGCAGAAGGACTATGAGGACGGCGCGAAACCGCGCCGCTCGTCGATCCCCAAGGGCTTGGACGCAGCCACCATCGACCTCGAACACGCCTTGAAGCTGCTCAACCTTCCGCGCGAGATCGGCCAGCATCCCGATGGCGGCACAATCGTCGCTGGCCTCGGGCGCTTTGGCCCATTCGTTGTCCACGAGGGTACGGAAAACCAGAAGACCTACGTCAACCTGACCTCCATCGAGGATCTGTTCACGATCGGCATCAATCGCGCCGTGACACTGATTGCCGAGAAGAAGGCAGGCGGCGGGTCTTCGCGCTTCCAGCGCGGCAAGCCATCGGTCTTGAAGGATCTAGGCGCACATCCCGATGGCGGCCCCGTGCAGGTGCTGTCGGGACGCTATGGGCCCTATGTCACCCATAATAAGGTCAACGCCACGGTGCCCAAGGACAAGGACCCGGCGGCACTGACCATGGACGAGGCCATAGCTCTCCTCGAAGAGCGTATCGCCAAGGGCGGTGGCAAGAAGCCCGCGCGCAAGACGGCGGCAAAGAGCAAGACGGCTGCGAAGGACAAGGCAGCATCCTCCACCGCCAATGGCAAAGCCAAATCGAAGCCCAAAGCCAAGACTGCAGCCGCCAAGTCGGTACCCAAAGCGAGCACGAGCAAGAAGACACCGGCAAAAAAGGCGGCCGGGGGAAAGGCCGCCGGCAGCAAAGCGTCACGCAAGGCGACGGCCGATGACGATGCGCCCTTCTGACGGGCAGAATAAAGAAGCGCGGCCATCAAGCGCCGCGCCCCCCATCTGCCACCAGAAATGCGGCGGCACCTGATATGGCGCGCAAGTTCAAGACATCCAAACTTCCAAAGCCCGGCAAGCGCGAGAGATACGCACCCCAGGACGGCGGCCTGCCGACGCGCGAGCAGATCCTTGACTACGTACAGACCGCGCAGGGCAAGGTGGGCAAGCGGGAAATTGCCCGCGCTTTCTCCATCAAGGGTGGGGACCGCATCGCGCTGAAGCAGCTCCTCGCCGAAATGACCGACGAGGGCCTACTCACCGGCGGCAAGAAGGAATTGAAGAAGCGTGGCGGCCTTCCGCCCGTCGCCGTGCTCGAAGTGAAGGGCCGCGACGCGGACGGCGACCTCATCGCCGAACCGCTCGTGTGGGACGAAGCCGAAGGCGCACGGCCGTCAGTTTTGCTGCTGACAGCACACCACCCCGACCGCGCCCACGAAGCCGAAATAGGCATCGGCGATCGCGTCCTGGCGCGCATCACCGAGCTGGAAGGTCACGATGTGGAGGGCTTCCGCTTCGAAGCCGAGCCAATCCGCCGCCTCCCGCGCGACCAGCGCCGCCTCGTTGGCATCTTCCGCTCGGCACGCCGTGGCGGTGGCACCATCGAGCCCATCGATCGCAAGGCGCTCAAATCCTGGCCGATACAATCCCAGGATCAGGGCGACGCGAAGGATGGCGATCTAGTCCGTTTCGAACTCGCCAAGCGGGGCCGCTTCGCAACGCCCCAGGCGCGCGTCGTCGAGGTGCTGGGCAATCCCAACGATCAGCGCCAGACGAGCCTCATTGCCATCCACGCCCATGGTCTGCCCGACGACTTCCCCGAGAGCGTGATCGCGGAAACGGTTGACCTGCCGCCGCCGGCCATGAAAGGCCGCGAGGATCTGCGTCATATCCCGCTGCTGACCATCGACCCCGCCGATGCCCGCGACCACGACGATGCCGTGCATGCGTCGCCCGACCTCGACGAGAAGAATCCCGGCGGCCATGTCGTATTGGTCGCCATTGCCGACGTCGCTCATTACGTGCAGCCGGGCTCGCGGCTCGATCGGGAAGCGCGCCTCAGAGGCAACTCGGTCTATTTCCCCGACCGTGTGGTGCCGATGCTGCCAGAGAAGATCTCCAACGATCTGTGCTCGCTGCGCGAACGCGAAGACCGCCCCTGTCTCGTCGCACGCTTGGTCTTCGACAAAGACGGCGTAAAACGCAGCCACACCTTTCATCGCGCCATGATGCGCTCGGCCGCCAAGCTGTCCTATCAGGAGGCTCAGGCCGCCTTCGACGGTAGCCCGGGCGAGAAAGCCGCGACCCTCATGGACGTCGCGCTGAAACCGCTGTGGGCCGCGTATCAGGCGCTGGCGGCAGCACGCGACAACCGTGGTCCGCTCGACCTCGACTTGCCGGAAAAGAAGATCAAGCTCGACGCGGAAGGCCGTGTTGCCGGTGTCGTCATCCCCGAGCGCCTCGACGCCCATCGCCTGATCGAGGAGTTCATGATCCAGGCAAACGTCGCCGCCGCCGAAGCGCTGGAGGCGAAGAAGAAACCCGTCGTCTATCGCGTCCACGCCGAGCCGTCGAAAGAGAAGCTGAAATCCCTGCGCGAGTTTCTCGAAACCCTCGATCTGAAGCTTCCGCCCCAGGGCCAGTTGAAGCCCGCCGCCTTCAACCGCATCCTGACCCAGGCAAAATCACTGCCGGTACCCGAACTCGTCAACGAGGTGGTGTTGCGCTCCCAGGCGCAGGCCGAATACGCGATCGAGAACTACGGCCACTTCGGCCTCAACCTTTCGCGCTATGCTCATTTCACGTCGCCCATCCGCCGCTACGCCGATCTCCTAGTGCATCGCGCGCTGATCTCAGGACTTGGCCTCGGCGACGGCGGACTGGCCGAGAGTGACACCGCACGTCTATCCGAAACAGCGCGCCTCATTTCCGAAGCCGAGCGCCGCGCCATGGCCGCCGAACGCGAAACCGTCGACCGGCTCATCGCCGCCCACTTGGCCGACCGCATCGGTGCAACCTTCAACGGCCGCATCGCCGGCGTGACACGCTCTGGCCTCTTTGTCCGCCTTGCCGAAACTGGTGCGGACGGCTTCGTGCCGATCTCAAGCCTGGAGAATGATTTCTATCACCATATCGAAGAGGCCCACGCGCTCATTGGCGCCCGCTCCAATGCAGGCTACCGCCTGGGTGACACTGTCGAGGTGAGACTCATAGAGGCCATCCCGTCAGCCGGTGCGCTGCGCTTCGAGATGATGACGCCACCCGCAAAAAGCACGCTGGGTCCCATCAAAGGCGGCAAGCGGCTCAACCAGCGGCGCGGCCGCCCACCGCCACGCGGACGGCGGCGATGAAAGTGGGAAGTGTCCCACACCTTGTGACGCGCCACATAAGCGCGGCAACTCATTTCTGCTTCTTGACGAGAAAGTGCGCAGCCTCCGCGGCGGCCTCCGCATACTCAGGATCGCGATGGATCAGCATCGTTGCAAACACGCCCTCCATCAGGAGCACGACGCTGCGGGCAAGAGTTTCAGGTTCAGCAAGTCGCGCCTCCGCGTATCGCAGCGCCAACCACGCCTCGAACTTCTTCTTGTGAGCAGCCCCGATCTTGCGCGCAGGGTGACCAGGCATGTTGGCAAGTTCAGCCGCCGTTCGCAAAAACCCGCAGCCTTTCCATTTCGGGTGCCGGGCGTTCCGCCCCAAATGGCGAAAAATCTCGGCGGTCTTGTCAGCAGCGCCACCCTTCGCCTCGTCATACCATTTTTCAAACAGCGCCAGATTGGGCTGATCGCGTGACATCAGGTAGCCAGCGATCAGGTCGTCCTTGCTCGCGAAGTGATAGTAGAGCGTCTTCTTCGTGACGCCCGCCTTCTCGGCGATCGTGTCGAGGCTGACGGCGCGTATGCCCTCGGCGTAGAAAAGCCGGTTAGCGGCATCGAGAATGCGGTCCCTGGTCGTGCGCTTGGTCATGTATACTCACCAGTGAGTTTCATAGAAGCATTGGCGGCTCTATCCTCCGTGTCAAGGTTGCTGATCTGAACGGAGGCGCAGATGGACACGGTGCTGATGGAGCAGAAGGGGCGCATAGCGCTGCTGACACTCAATCGTCCCGAGAAGCTCAATGCACTGAGCTTTGAAATGAACGACCGCCTGCTGGCCGTACTCGATGTGCTTGAAGATGATCCGGCGATAGGAGCAATCGTCATGACGGGTGCGGGCGACCGTGCCTTTTCCGCCGGCGCCGACATCCATGAGTTTTCGCTGAGCGTGAAGCGGGGCATCGACGAGGCGACCAAGGCATTCGCCCGGCGCGGCCAGGCCATGACACGACGGTTCGAAACCTTCCCCAAGCCGATCGTTGCAGCCGTCAACGGCATCGCGTTCGGCGGCGGTTGCGAAATCACAGAAGCGGTCCACCTCGCAGTCGCCTCTGACAGGGCAATCTTCGCCAAGCCAGAGATCAATATCGGCATTCCGCCCACTTTCGGCGGCACCCAGCGCCTGCCACGCCTCGCAGGTAGGAAGCGCGCCTTGGAACTGCTTCTCACCGGCGACACGTTTGGACCGCAGCGGGCCTACGAATTGGGATTGGTCAACAAGGTGGTTGCCCACGAGCAGCTCCTGCAAGAGAGCTTCGCGCTCGCTGAGCGCATCTTGAGGCATTCACCTCTGGCCGCCGCAAGGATAATCACGGCAGTCACGCGCGGCCTCAACGTCGCGATCGATGAAGGTTTGGCAATAGAAGAAGAACAGTTCGCGCGGATGGCATCGAGCAACGATGTCCGCGAGGGGCTGGATGCCTGGATCGAACGGCGGCAACCCTCGTACAGCGGAACATGATTGCCAACGGCTGGGCGGTCATCGCACCGCCCTTAACGCCATTCTTCAGACCATCACAACCGCCGCACTGCCAAAAATCCCGACTGCCCCGCGTCGATTTTGACGCTTGACCTCGGTCAGCCGAAGCGCGACCAAGAGCATGTTCAGCTGAAGTGTACAGCGGTTCAGCGATAGAACAGGCTCAATCGCAAGGAGTGCATGCTTAGCTGAAGTGTTGAACGGTTCAGCGTGAAAAGCATGCCCAAAGCAACATGAGGAGATCGAGCGCGAATGCGCTCGCATCGGCATGATCGAAGAACAGACCCACCCCGCCATTACCCCGCCGCCCCGCGACCTTCAGCGCGCCGCTCTGCGTGGCGCCAGGCAGAAGTGCCCGGCTTGCGGTGAGGGTCAGATCTACCGCGCTTATCTGAAGGTAAATGACACCTGCCCGAAGTGCGGCGAGGAATTGCATCATCACCGCGCCGACGACGCACCACCTTATTTTACCATGCTCATCACCGGCCACATCGTTGTCGGACTGATGCTTACAATCGCCATGACCTACGATTGGCCGAACTGGCTGCATGGCATCGTTTGGCCAGCGATGGTGCTCGTCCTGAGCCTTTGGCTGCTGCCGCGAATCAAAGGCGCGCTGGTCGGCATCCAATGGGCGCTGCGCATGCATGGCTTCTCGGGCGAACCCGATGAAATCGAGATCGCGCCAGAGGCGCAGCTGCCGCGAGGCTGAAGCCATGCCGTCGCGGACTGACGACAGTCCACCGCCTGAACCGGGCACGGGCAAGCCGGTTTCCGGAGAGGTTCCCGAGCCCAGCCCTTCAGGTCGCACCCTCACGCCGCGCGACGCCGCCACGCTGGTCCTCGTCGACCGGGCGGGACCAGAGCCGCGCGTCCTGATGGGCCGCCGCCGGTCAAGCCAGGTTTTCCTGCCCAACAAATTCGTGTTTCCCGGCGGTCGCGTCGATCGCGCGGACCGCACGATGGCCAGCACCGACGACCTGCCAGAAGCACAGATTGCCCGCCTCCTGTTCGACATGAAAGGCACCCCCAGTCCGAACCGCGCCCGGGCAATGGCCCTGGCCGCAATCCGCGAAACCTTCGAGGAGACAGGTGTCCTAATCGGCACCCGGCCACCACCGGGCCGCGGCAAGCCCGCCAGCGCGCCCACAAACGCCACCTGGCGGCAATTCTTAGGCCATGGGGTGGTGCCCAGTCTGTCTGGCCTGTCGCTGCTTGCACGGGCCATCACGCCACCCGCCCGCCCGCGGCGCTACGACACTCGATTTTTTCTTGCCGACGCCTCCGCCATCGCAGGCAAAGTCAACGCCTGCGATGAAGAATTGAACGAAATCGGCTGGTTCACACTCTCCGAAATGCGCGCCCTCGATCTACCCAACATCACCCGCGCCATCGTCGAGGATCTAGCCAGCCACCTCGGCAATCCGGGCCGCCACGCCCCGGTGCCCTATTACCGTTTCCAGCGCGGGACCTTCCGCCGCGATCTGATTACCTGACCGTCCCTTGACAGGACCGGCCGCCGGAGTATTTTGCGGCCAAATTCAAATTCGCGAGCGATAGAAGGCAATCATGGCCAAGCCCGTAGTCCAGAAAATCAAGCTGTTGTCGAGCGCCGGTACCGGCTTCTTCTATGTCACCAAAAAGAACCCGCGCAACACGACGGAAAAGCTTGTCATGAAGAAGTATGACCCCGTCGTGCGCAAGCACGTCGAGTTCAAGGAAACGAAGATCAAGTAAAGCTATCAATCAATAGCATGACAGCGAGTGGGGCGGATCGTTGCCTGCCTCTCGCGAAATCGGAACGAACAAGCTTGCGTCGCTGGATTTCTTGTGGCGCGCATGTCTCGGATGCACACCTGATTGTTGCAAGGCGCAATACTTCCGATTGCGTCGATGCGAAGCTGTTGCTGGGAAGGAATGGGGTGCGGCCAGAAACTGCAACTCGCCTCGGCAGCGGGGTATGAATCCGAGAAAGCTACAGTTCCTGGCCTTTCCCAGCGGACAGTCAAAGAGGGCGTTGACTCCCCACAGGGTTCGTAATTGGCGCGGAGCGCAGCTTTGTTGAGGAGGCTACTCCAGCTGCTGCCGAACCAATCACGACATTCCCGCTAGACCAGGAGATGCGGCGAACCCGGTTGTGCGGGAACCAAGTTAAACCCGTTTTTCCACTGTGATTGTGTTACCAGTGTGAAAAACGGATCGAACCCGTTTACGAAGTTTACGACGTTCGTTCGTGCGCAAATTGGCAGATCGGCCCGCATTGCGCAAGTTGTCGTTGAAATTACGAGGCCATACGTAGGCGCATTTTCGGGCCAAGTTTAACGTGACCAAGAACTATATGAAATAGCAAGAAAAACGAGCCGCCCTGCTGCCGACTCATCAGTGCACGCCAACTGAATTGCCCAACCGTTTATGGCTGTCGCCACCCCGGCAAATGACCGTTGAGGCAGGTGGAATACCGCGCAATTCGCGCTGAACTGATATAATTCTGTAAAACGAATATCAGACGTGTGCTTTGGCCACTCAGGCGGCTGCATTAACCCGATTGCGGCCCGATCTCTTGGCCGCATAGAGCGCCTGGTCCGCCCGCTTGAACAGCGTTTGCGGCGTATCGGTCTCGCTCTCCAGTGTCGAGATGCCGACACTGGTCGTCACCCGGATCGACAGCCCTGGGGCGATCGCGAACGGCTCTGCCGCGATACATGCCCTCAGCCGCTCGCCGATCTGGTAGCTCCTGCCGATTTCGGTCTCTGGCATGATGATGACGAATTCTTCGCCGCCCAGCCGGCAGGCCAGATCGATGCCACGCGTGTTGCGCCGCATGCGGTTTGCGAACTCGCGAAGCACAAGATCTCCAGCGTCGTGGCCGTAGCTGTCGTTGACCTGCTTGAAGAAATCGATGTCCGCGACCAGCACCGAAAGATTCCGCCCGGAGCGGAGTGCCTCGCGCACCAAGGTCTCGAGATGGCTTTCCATGTATCTCCGGTTGTGCAGCCCCGTCAGCGGGTCGGTGACGGCCTGCTCCACCGTTTCCTCAATCCTGTTGCGCAGGAAGTCGGAGTGGCGCTTGCGCTTGATCTGGGTCCTGACGCGCGCCAGCAGTTCGTGCCTGTCGATTGGCCGGATCAGATAGTCGTTGATACCCATGTCGAGCCCGCGCATGAGCCGCGCTTCCTCGCCTGGCTCGACCAAGATGATGAGTGGCAGATGCCTCGTCCGCTCCATCGAGCGAAGTTGCGAACACAACCGCAAGCCGTCGGCCTGCTGCAGGCTCAAGCTGACAATGACCACGTCGAAGTCGTAGTCCGTCAGCATCTGCAGTGCCCGCTGCGGGTTGGTCTCGATGAACGTGTCATGGACCTTGGCGAGCGGTTCGAGCAGCCGCACACCCGATCGCGGATGATCCTCGACCACCAGGACGCGGCCTGAACGGCCCGACAGCGCCCGTTCCAGCGCATCGTCCTCGGCCAGACCGAGTTGCCTGCTGGTCGATGCCCGCATCAGCATCTCGTCATTGAGGGTCTTGAGCCGCGCGAGGTTCTTGACGCGCGTCACCAGCGCGATGTCGTCGACAGGCTTGGTCAGAAAGTCGTCGGCACCGCTTTCCAGGCCCTGGATCTTGTCTGACGGCTGGTCAAGCGCAGTCACCATGATGACCGGGATGTGGTGCGTATGGGAATTGCTCTTGATGCGGCGGCACGCCTCGAAGCCGTCCATCCCCGGCATCATCACGTCGAGCAAAACGACATCGACACGTTCCTTGGCCAGCACATCGAGCGCCTCCTGCCCGCTGAACGCTGACAGGACCTCGAAGTATTCAGCCGTCAGCCGCGCTTCCAGCAGCTTCACGTTGGCCAGGATATCGTCGACAACAAGAACTCGGGCAGTCATCTGTTACGCCTTGATGCTCATTGGCCACTCACGCCGGACCAATGAAACGCCGAACCGTCTCTAGAAAGGTGACCACAGAGATGGGCTTGGAGATGTAGGCTTCGCACCCGCCGGAACGGATCCTCTCCTCGTCGCCCTTCATCGCGAACGCCGTAACGGCGATCACAGGGATGTCTGCCAGCTGCTCGTCGTTCTTGAGCCACTTGGTCACTTCCAGGCCCGAAATCTCGGGCAACTGGATGTCCATCAGGATGAGATCGGGGCGATGCATGCGCGCAAGATCGATGACTTCCAGACCATTGCGCGTTTGAATGGTTGCATAGCCATTGACGTCCAGTAGATCGTGGAAGAGCTTCATGTTGAGCTCGTTGTCTTCCACGATCAGGACGGTCTTGGCTGCACGCGGCTTGCCCACGGAGTTGCGCTCAGCGGACATTCTGGTCTCTTGATAGTTCATCGATAGCGAAGCCTGCCCTCATGCCACGGCCGTTTTGCACCGATTCTCCTGAAGATAGTGCTGGTCACTGTGCTCCATGAGACCTAACCAACAGTTTAAGCTCACCACCAAATTAACAGGACCTGGCAAACAAGGATCAGAATGCCGTTGCAACACGCCCCAGATAGCGAAGCTGCACATACAATCGCACTCCAGGCACTTGCGTTTCTAGCCAGTGACGGCGAGCGGTTGGGCCGGTTTCTCGCTTTGACCGGCATGGGGCCGGCCGAACTCAAGGCGCAAGCCGGTGACACCGCTTTGCTGCAGGGGGTTCTCGATCACCTGATGCGGGATGAAAGCCTGCTCCTGGTATTCGCCAGCGACGCTGGCCTGAAGCCCGAGCAGGTGGCCGCCGCGTTCCATGCCCTTGGCCAGGTTCAGCGGGCACGCGGGCGGCATGGATGAGCCACGAAGGCCAGGGCAATGCACGGCAAGCAAGCGGATTGGCGACGGCCGAGTCCGGCCCTGCGATGGCGTTGTCCACTGACACACCCACCATCGGCATCGACCTGGGCGGCACCAAGATCGAGGCTATCGCCCTGCATCCCGATGGCAGAACGCTTGCCAGCATCCGCGTCCCGACACCGCGTCAGGACTACGAAGCGACCCTGCAGGCGATTGCCGCCCTCGCCGTGCAAATCGAGCAACGCGCCCAATTTGACACCCCCGCCTCCGTCGGCGTCGCGATGCCCGGTTCGATCTCGCCGTCAACCGGCCTTGTCCAGAATGCCAATTCAACCTGGCTCAATGGACGCCCGTTCGCATCAGATCTCGCACTGGCACTCGGCGGCCGGCCACTGCGCACTGCCAATGACGCCAACTGCTTTGCGCTATCCGAAGCCGTCGATGGCGCCGCAGCAGGCGCACACTCCATGTTTGGCGTCATCCTCGGTACGGGGTGCGGCGGCGGAATTGTCTACAAAGGGGAATTGATCGACGGCCCTCGCGGCATTGGCGGCGAATGGGGACATAATCCCCTGCCCTGGCCCGATCCCTCCGAGCTTCCCGGGCCCGCCTGCTGGTGCGGGCTGAACGGTTGCCTTGAAACATGGATCTCAGGCCCGGCGCTAGCCGCAGACCACGCACGCTGCTACGGCGAAGCACTATCGGCCGAGGAAATCGTCGCGCTCGCTAAGCAACCATCCGGCGCAAGGTCATCAACTGCGCGCGCCACACTGCAGCGTCATGCCGAAAGGCTCGCACGGGGCCTCGCTCATGTTGTCAACCTGCTGGATCCGGCAGTCATCGTGCTGGGCGGCGGCCTGTCGAACATGGCACACCTTTATGACCAAGTACCACTCCTCATGCGCAAGTGGATCTTCGCCGTCGACCGCAGGGTGGACATCCGCGCGCCGCGATATGGCGATGCCAGCGGCGCACGCGGTGCGGCACGCCTTTGGCAACAAGCGCGCCCGTCCTCGCAATGACAGCCGACCCGGAGCGCCAAGCCTTAATTTTCACTTGCCCTTGGGGCCGGGCTTGGCCCCAGCCGCAGACGATGTGCCGGCTTCACAACTAGACTGGGAAAGAAAGGTCAGCTCCTTGAGTTCGCCGCGGACGGCGAACTCCCCATAGTCGATGACCATGTCTGTCGAGACCCCGTTCGCGAAAATCCTGAACGACAATTCGTAGGACGGCACGGAATCCTTCGCTGCCTGCGCCGGCTCGAAATAGGCAATCGACACAGGCCACGATGTAATGCCTGTCAGACTTTTCGGATCCTTGGGTTGCAACTCTGAGCGCGGACCGCCAATCCATGCACTCGTTTCGTAGGCCTTGGTGCCCTTTTCCGAACCATCGTAGATGCCGACCGCGAGTTGCCTCTCGCCGCCGCGTGCGGCACGCACCAGAGCTTCGGACTGCTGCATGGGGAACAGATACCGCGCCGGGATCGTCAGCGATTGTTTCTCAGGCTTCGCCACCTGCACCACCGTGTCGCCACCGTCGGCAGGACGCCGCGCATCCCCAGTCGTGCTCTCCGCCAGCTTCCTGTCGCGATACTGTTCCGAGTTGAAGCGCAGCCGCTTGCCCGCGCCATCTTCCCAACTCGAAGTCCTCAGATCGTTGAGTTGTTCGGTGCCGTCTTGCGACATCACCTGCGTCACGAACCGCATATTCTGCGTATAGCCCTCGCAACGGCTGCCCTGCAGTTCATAGACCATGCGGCCTGCGAGTTCGACCACACCTGAGCCCGAGGCGGCCCTCTCAAGCGTGATCTCGTAGACCGCGCGATGGGGTGCGAAGCGAACCATCTCGGTTGGCGCTGTTGCGCGGGCATCCGCACTGCCAGCGACCGCGATTGTCGCTATCAATGCCCCAAGGCGGCGGACCCCATGCTGACGCATTGCGTACTCCCAGCTCATTTGCCCCGAAAACGGCGCCAGACCCTAAGGCGATGGGACGCGGTTGCCTAGCGCAAATCACGCCGCACATCTCCCAATGACCAAATCCAGCGGCAGGTGGACCTCAAACGTCGTCAAGATTATGAAGGATACCCATGTCGCACCCCAGCGACATGATCCGCACAAAGACAAAAATGGAGGCGTCATGAGCACCAAGCCCGAGCAACGTCTGGCAGCCCTTGGTTTGACGTTGCCCAACGCCCCAGCCCCTGTAGCCAATTACGTGCCCTACCTGCTATCCGGCGACCTGCTCTACATCTCAGGACAGGTCTCCAAGGCGCCAGACGGCACGCTCCTGTGCGGCAGGCTGGGTGATGGCCTATCGGTGGAAGAAGGTCAGAAGGCCGCGCGTTATTGCGCCCTCAACATTCTGTCACAGGCCAAGGCTGCCTTGGGAGACCTCGGCCGCATCGAACAGGTCCTCCGCCTCACAGGGTTCGTCGCCTCGGCACCTGACTGCGGCGATCAGCCCATGGTCGTCAACGGCGCATCAGACCTTATGGTCGACGTGCTGGGCGACGCCGGCCGCCACACCCGCGCCGCCGTCGGTGTCGCCGCATTGCCTGGCGGCTGCGCTGTCGAGGTGGACGCCATTCTCCGCGTGCGGCTCTGAGTGCTGATTGCAGCCAGCGACGTGCTCACCGGGCGCGCCAAGGAACCTGCCTCATGCGTGACATGCAAGCATTCCTCAAACCGATCGCCCACCGCGGCCTACATGGCACGCCGGGGCATGGCGCTGTGGAAAATACCATGGCGGCATTCAAGGCCGCCCGTGATCGCGGTTATGGCATCGAATGCGATCTCCGCCCGGGACGTGACGGCCTGCCACTCGTCTTCCATGACTTGGACCTCGACCGTCTCGTCGCTGGCGTCGGTCCGGTGTCGGTCCTGGGCAAGCACGACGTGCAGCGGTTGGCCTTCCGCAGCGCCCCGAGTGAACGAATTCCCTTGTTTGCGGATCTGCTGGCATTGGCGGCAAACGACACACCGCTTCTCGTAGAGATCAAGAGCGAATGGAAACCGCCCGATCGCGCATTTCTGGCCGAGATCGCCCGCCTGTCGCGCAACCATCAAGGCCCGTTGGCACTGATGTCTTTCGACCCTGATGTCATGGCTATCCTCAAAGATCTCGCACCCGAGGTTCCCCGCGGCATCGTTTCAGGCAACTACCTCGCCGGCGGCGATGGAGATCACTGGTGGGAACATGTTCTCACCCGCGAACGCGCCGAGAAATTGACGCACCTGCTTGAATCAGGCCCAGCCGATCCCAGTTTCTATGCCTATCACGTCAAGGCTCTGCCGACCCCAGTCACCCGCTACGTGCGAGAGGTGCAGCGGCTGCCGCTCTTCACCTGGACAGTGCGCGACGATGCGGATCTGTCAGCAGCCCGCAGGTTTGCCGACGCACCGATCTTCGAGGGGTTCTTGGCCTGACAGGTAACAGTCCGCGATGATAGCCGGGTTGAGTTCGTGACCGAAAAAGCCAGTGCAGCACAACAGCCCGCGGCCAGCATTGCCGGCTCGCTGGAACACGTTGAAGCGGCCGCCTGGAACGCGATCGCGAACCCCAATCAAGCAACCTACAATCCTTTCATCGACTATGCCTTCCTCCGCGCCCTGGAAATCTCCGGCTGCGTCGGCACAGGCACGGGCTGGCACCCGCGCCACATCCTTATTGAGGACGAAGCGGGCCTGACCGCCGCCATGCCGGCCTATTTGAAAACCCACAGCCAGGGCGAATACGTTTTCGATCATTCATGGGCCGACGCCTATCAGCGCGCAGGCGGCCATTATTATCCCAAGCTGCAATGCGCTGTGCCGTTCACCCCGGTGCCGGGCCACCGGCTGCTTGTGCGCGAGGGTGAAACAGCAGCCGACCTGAGGCGCATGCTGGCTGCCATCGCCGTTCAAGCAACCAGGCAGCTCGAAGCCTCGTCATTCCACGCGACTTTTCTGACTGAGAACGAATGGAACGAGCTTGGCGACATGGGCTTCCTCAAGCGCACCGGGCAGCAATTCCATTTCACTAATCCCGGCTACCGGACATTCGACGATTTTTTGTCCGAACTTGCCGCCCGCAAGCGCAAGGCCATTCGCAAGGAACGTGCCCAGGCCGGCCAAGGCCTCACCATCCGGCAGCTCACCGGCAGCGAAATCACCGAAGCCGACTGGGATGCATTCTTCGCTTTCTACATCGACACCGGCTCCCGCAAGTGGGGCCGCCCCTATCTCAATCGCGAGTTCTTCTCACGATTGGGGGAAGCGATGAGCGAACGCTGTCTTCTCGTCTTCGCATATGAGCACGGACGCCCTATTGCGGGTGCCCTCAACATGATTGGCGGAGATTGCCTCTATGGCCGTTACTGGGGCGCGTGCGAGCAACGGCCCTATATGCATTTCGAGCTGTGCTATTATCAGGCGATCGACTACGCCATTGCCCACGCCATTCCGCGCGTGGAAGCTGGCGCGCAGGGCGACCACAAGCTCGCAAGAGGCTACCAGCCCGTCACCACGTATTCGGCCCACCATATCGTCGACCCCGCGCTGCGCCGGGCGATAGCACACTTCCTTGAGCACGAACGCGAGGCGATTGCCGAAATCAACGAAGACCTGGCGGCGGCAGGTCCATTCAGAAAGGATGAATGAATGCGCCTTGCGCAGCAGCCGGGGTTTCCTGCATGCCGAAATATGCTAGTCATGCACCAAGTGCGGTTCCGACCAAGGCGGAACGTTGAGGCCGCGACTGCGGCCCGGCGCCTTGCTCCGCCCCCGCGGAGCAGCTCGAGCGAAAGCGAGGGTTAGCTGCGTGAGCGAAGAAGGCTGGATCGTTTCAACGTAAGTCGAAACGATCTAGTGCATGTTTGGCTGAAATGTGTAGCGATTCAGCGTGAGAAACATGCACAAAAACAAAAAGGTTGAGCCCGCTCCCATTTTCAAGAACAAGCGCGCTCTGGCATGCAGCAGTGACGAGCGACGGCAGACGATGACGGATCAGACCGATTTCCCCGACTACGACGACAGCAACATTTTCGCCCGGATTCTGCGCGGCGAGATCCCATCCCACAAGGTCTTTGAGGATGATGACGTCATCGCCTTCATGGACGTCATGCCCCAGGCGCCAGGCCACACGCTCGTCGTACCAAAGGCGCCGTCACGCAATCTGCTCGATGCCGACCCCGCGGTGCTGGCCAAGCTCATGCCGTTCACCCAGCGCATCGCCCGGGCGGTGAAGAAGGCGTTTGAAGCAGATGGCATCACCATCATGCAATTCAACGAGCCGGCTGGTGGACAAACCGTCTTCCACCTTCATGTGCATGTGATACCGCGCCACGATGGCGTAGGGCTCAAGCGGCACGAAGGCGGTATGGAAAAACCCGATGTGCTGGTGGCCAACGCCAACAAGATCCGCCAGGCATTGAAGGAAGAAGACGCCTGATGCCTACGGCCGATCGCACTGACGCGATCTTCATTTCCGACGGACCGGATCGATCTGTTCACGCGCCAGTTTCGGCTCGATCAGATGCGCCGCATCGTCGGCATCGACGCCCACACCCCGGCAATCAACGAGCGGCATGTCGCTGTCGTTCCAACCCTTGATGCCAAGCTTCAGCGACGCGACGTTTTCATAACCGATGATGCCCATCACCATGGCCGCCAGCGCGCTGCGGTTCCCCGACCGGCAGACCACAACCACCGGCCTTTGACGCGCCTGCACGAGTTCTGGCTCAGTTTCCGCATAGTCCCATTCGCACGCCGCCTCCAGAATGCCGCGCGGCACGTTCATTGAACCTTTGATGTGGAATGCCTCGAACTCCGAACGCTCGCGGACATCCAGCACCAGCAGGCCGGCGTTCTCGCGCATTGCCGCTTCGAGATCCCACGGCATCAGCTCCATGACTTGCCCGGCTGCCTTTTCCGCCAGCGTCTTGTAGCTCTCGCGCGTCATGCCTGCACTCCTGCCCTGCCGCACTCCCGCCACGCTTTTCGCAGCGCGATGTGTTGGTGTAACCTTTATTGGAAATATACTTCGATCACCGCCCTGCATTTCGGTGACAGGACGCACAAACAAGTCTGCGAGCAAAGGAACACGCCGCGTCATGTCCACTATTCTCGTTATGGGCGCAAGCCAGGGCATCGGCCTGGAGACCGTCAAGGCGCTCCTGGCCGGCGGCCACCACGTTCGCGCCTTCGCGCGCTCGGCAGAGCGCATTGCCTTGAGCGATCCGCGCCTGGAAAAATTCGCCGGCGACGCTCTCAAAAAGGATGATGTCGCCCGCGCGCTGCAAGGCACCGATGCCGTCGTACAATGCCTGGGCGCAGGCAAGAGCATCTCCGCCCTCATTCAAGGCACCACCCTCTTCTCGCGTGCGACACGCATCCTCGTCGACCTCATGCGCGGACAGGGTCCCCGCCGTCTCGTCTGCGTCACCGGCATCGGAGCCGGAGATAGCCGTGGCCACTTTGGCCTACTCTACGACGGCATCATGTTCCCGTTGATGTTAAAGCGCATCTATGACGACAAGGACATTCAGGAGCGCATGGTGAAGGATTCAGGCCTCGACTGGACGATCGCACGGCCGGGCATACTTGTTTCCGCTCCCGTCACTGGCACCTACCGTGCACTTGCCGATCCGAAAGAGTGGGAACTCAAGACCATCGCCCGTGCCGATGTTGCACGCTTCCTGGCCGACGAAATCGGCGATGGCAAATTCATGGGCAAGGCACCGGTCATCATCTGAAGCAGGACTATGATCCGAGCGCTGTCACCAGCCGCTATGCCAAGCCACGGGTTGATCGCATTGGGCCAAACAGAAATCGCGTTGGCGCAAACAGAAAAGGAGTGGCCGGGGAGACCACTCCTTTTCCAGGCCGAAGCTCATGGGCTTGGCCATATGACAGAGCAGAGGGACTGGGGATCTGCTCCGTTCGTCGCTGACGCCCTGGGGGCAGAGCGTGGTAACAGTGCGACGCGATACGAAACTGCTTCAGCGATGTCGGTATTCATCTCTTTATTTGCGATTCGCTTCAAGATGAAATCACTACGTTGCATCAACACTCATGCAGGGTTCGGCTAAGACATCATGGTCCCATGATAGATTGCCCTGCGACGAGCACGACGGCAGCCGTGACGACACCAAAAGAGATGCGCCGCCCGAACAGCAAATAGACACCAAGCCCACACAGCATTGCGAGTACCCGCACCAGGAGCGGCACACCGCCGAGCGCACCGGCAGGAAACACCACAAGCCGCGTCACCAATGCCGCGACAAGTGCCGTGGAAACCGCGCGCACCCAGCGGAACAACTCGCTGTCGACATCGATGTTGCGCCCGAGAATGAGACCCAGCCACCGCCACGGCTCATGCGTTGCCAAAGAGATAACCGTCAGGATGAGCGCGAGCGTAAGTCCAGTAGGTAGTGTGCCCGACGCTGCGCCTGCCGCCTGGGTGACCTCGTGCAGAGAAGAAGTCATCCCGTCCCCCTGCTTCGCACAACGAAACGCGCGATCGAGCCCCCGATGATCCCTGCAAGAAGCAGATCAAAACCGGGAAATGCAACATAAAGCGGTGGGCCCAGAAAACCGCCCAGAACAATCGCAAGTCTGTCGGCCTCGCCTGATGCTGACGCAATCAGCGACAGCAAGAAGTAGATCGGCGTCAGGAGCAGCAGCACCGCCTCCACGACATGTGGAACGCTGCCTGCAAGTTCGAAGCCCGCCCATGTGCCCGCCAGTGTTGCAAGCACAAGCCCGGTGCCAATGCCGATGAAATGGTCCATGCGCAGCTCGGACGGTACCAGTGGAAGTCTCCGCCACCCCTCCATCCACGCAGTCACGGCAATGAAGTGCCCCGCCACAAGATAGCGCCAGCGCGTTGCCCGCTTGCCCTTCAGCAAAGGCATCAGCAACACGCTCATCGGCAGCAGCCGCATACCCGTCAGCGTCACCGCCAGCGTGCCAGCCATCAGCGAACCGCCGCGCGCGATCTGATCGAGCAGCACGACCTGCGCGGGAAGCGCGAAAAAAACGCCCATCATGAAGACCGAGTTGCCAAGCGAGAACCCGGCGTCACGGGCAAGAGCGCCATAACCAGCAGCAGAAGCGAACAGAATGATACCGGGCACGGTGAGCGCTACGGCCATACCGCGCATGAAGGCCTGTCTCGGCGTCACCCCTTGCCAGTTGTCATTACGGCCGGGGCCGGCGGGCAACTCATAGTCCTCGGCAGGTGTCACGGGGCAGGCGCTCTTGCAGGCTGTTGGCTAGAAGGATCGCCACACCCTACTGCCTTATCGGGGCGGGGGAAATGGCCGGCCACCTGACCAGCCGCAACCCCCGCCATCAGTTGTATTGCCTGGATTTCCACGCAACTCCGCTAAGCCTTGCAGACGTAATAGTAGTTCTGGATGTCGTGCTCCAACTCATGCACCTCCACTGTGCCGAAGCCTGCCTCCCGGAACATCTGCTCAGCCAGCTCCCGGCCCCACATGGCACCGAGCCCGTCGCCACCCTGCGCCAGCGACACCGTCATGCAGTGCATGCACGAGATCGTATAGAAGAACGACCCCAGCGGAGCGTCGAGGTTCTTGCTGTGCTCGCTCGAACCTTTGATGTCCTGGGCGATATAGACGCCGTCCGGTCCCAGCGCCCGGCGAATGCCCTTCAGCATGTTGGCAGGCTTTGCCTGATCGTGGACCGCATCGAAGGTGGTAACGAGATCGAACCGTCCTTGCGGTGCCGTGCGGTCGAAGTCGGAAAGGTCGCGCACCTCGAATGTCGCGTTTTCAAGCCCGCGCGCCTCAGCCTGCGTGCGGGCCCACGCAATTGCGTCACCTGATAGGTCCATGCCACGGAATGAGGAATTCGGGAACGCTTCAGCAAGCTGGAGGATCGCACGACCACGCCCGCAGCCAAGGTCAAGCACCTGGATACCGCGCTCCAATCGCCCGATCAGCCCAGACACGAGAGGCAGTATGGCGGTTGTCAGTGCAGGCAGCACCGTCTGCCCGGATTCTTCAGCCATCACCTCGTGGAAACGGCCGAACCGCTGGTAGGGCACGCCGCCGCCATTACGGAAGCACGCAACGATGTCGTCCTCGACGCCACCCAGAACCGCAAAGAACTGCGCCACAACGGCCATGTTCGCGTCGGCTGCCCGCGTGAGTCGCGCGGCATGCTCGGCCGGCAGCACATAGGTGCCGCTAACGCCATCGTGTTCGATGACTCGCGCGCAGACCATCGCGCCCAGCCATTCGCGCACATAGCGCTCGTCAAGCCCGGCGCGGCTGGCGATCGCTTGAGAGGTGGCCGGCGTCATGCCAGCCATCGTGTCGAAAAGACCGGTGCGATGACCAACCGATGTCATGAGCATCAGTGCACCATCGTTGAACGCACCCACCAGGCGTTGCTCGAAGGCTGAAATACGATCTGTGTCGGTGGCACGGGGGATTGGGGGACATGCAGTACACATGAGGGTTTCTCCTGTTGATTGAGGACCCGCGCAGCACACGCTTTGCACCGCGCGATGAAGTCGTGGTGACTAGCCGCCACCATCCCGCCAAGCTGTCCCTCCAGGAACTGACACCTCGCGCCAACATTGATTGCGCAAAAACGCGAAAGGCTGCCAGCGATGCACTGGCAGCCCCCACGAACAGAACGAACCCATTAGCGTCCCGGCTTATTCGCCCTTCTTCGGACGCGGCACACTGGGCACACTACCGGCGGCTCCGCCACTCCCGCGCGTACCAGCCCCACCCTTATCCTTCTTGTCCTTCGGACCAGGCAGGGCTTTGCGCACCGTGGCACCGACCAGCGCCTCTTGCGGCTCGTCACCCTCATCGTCGTCATCATCCCGATCGGCCGCCTTGGGACGCTTGGCGAGATCCAACGGCAGGTACTCGAACGCCAGCTTGGCGTCTTCGCCCTCGCCTTCGACGAGCACCCGGACCGTACCGCCGTTTTCGAGCTGGCCGAACAGCAGCTCTTCCGCCAGCGGCCGCTTGATGTACTCCTGAATTACGCGCGCCAAAGGACGGGCACCGAACTTCTCATCGTAGCCCTTCTCGGCAAGCCACTTCTGCGCCGCCTCGGTCAGCTCGATGGTAACGCTGCGGTCAGCAAGCTGCGCCTCCAGCTGGAAGATGAACTTCTCCACCACCTTGGCGATAACTTCAGGCGCCAGTCCGGCAAACGGAATGACCGCATCAAGCCGATTGCGGAACTCGGGCGTGAAGAGCCGGTTCACGGCCTCCGTATCTTCACCCTCGCGCTTGGCACGGTTGAAGCCCATCGGCGGCTTTGCCATGTCGGATGCGCCCGCATTCGTCGTCATGATGAGCACGACGTTGCGGAAGTCGACCGACTTGCCGTTGTGGTCGGTGAGCTTGCCGTGATCCATGACCTGCAACAGGATGTTGAAGAGATCTGGATGGGCCTTCTCAATCTCATCGAGCAGCAGCACGCTATGGGGATGCTGATCGACGCCATCGGTCAAGAGACCGCCCTGGTCGAAGCCCACATAGCCCGGAGGCGCGCCGATCAACCGCGATACGGTGTGCTTTTCCATGTATTCCGACATGTCGAAGCGCAGCAACTCCACGCCCATGAGGCTGGCAAGCTGCTTGGCGACTTCGGTCTTGCCGACACCCGTGGGGCCGGAGAACAGATAGCAACCGATCGGTTTTTCTGGCTCGCGCAGTCCGGCGCGCGCAAGCTTGATCGACGATGTCAGCGACTCGATCGCGCGGTTCTGTCCGAACACGAGCCGCTTGAGGTCCTTCTCCAGATTGGCGATCACCTCGGCATCAGACTTGGTGACGGTCTTGGGCGGAATCCGCGCCATGGTCGCAACCGTCGCCTCGATCTCCTTGACGCCGATCTTCTTCTTCCGCTTGCCGGCCTGCAGCAGCATCTGCGAAGCGCCCGTCTCATCGATCACATCGATCGCCTTGTCAGGCAACTTGCGATCGTGGATGTAGCGTGCCGACAGCTCCACCGCCGCCTTGACGGCATCGTTGGTGTACTTGAGCTGGTGGAACTCCTCGAAGTAGGGCTTCAGGCCGCGCACGATCTCGATCGCATCCTCGACCGTCGGCTCCTTGACGTCGATCTTCTGGAAGCGGCGAACGAGCGCGCGATCCTTCTCGAAGTGCTGGCGGTATTCCTTGTAGGTGGTCGAGCCGATGCACCTGACCGTCCCGGACTGCAGTGCGGGCTTGAGCAGGTTGGAAGCGTCCATCGCGCCGCCCGACGTTGCGCCAGCACCGATCACGGTGTGGATCTCGTCGATGAAGAGTACAGCACCTGGATAATTCTCGATCTCGCGCATCACCGCTTTGAGGCGTTCCTCGAAGTCGCCACGATAGCGCGTGCCGGCAAGCAGCGCGCCCATATCTAGCGCGAAGATGGTTGCGTCCTGCAGTACCTCGGGCACCTCGCCCTTGATGATCTTGCGTGCAAGCCCCTCGGCGATGGCCGTCTTGCCGACGCCAGGATCGCCCACCAGCAGCGGATTGTTCTTCTGCCGGCGGCAAAGCACCTGGATGGTCCGCATCACCTCAGCCTCGCGGCCGATCAGCGGATCGATCTTGCCGTCGCGCGCCTTCTTGTTCAGGTTGACGCAGTAAGAATTGAGCGCGTCCTGGCCAGACTTCTTCTCTTCGCCGTCGCGCGCATGCTCCTCGTCAACCCCGCTCACCGGGCGCGGCTCCGACATGCCCGGCCGCTTCGCCAGACCGTGCGAGATGTATTGGATGGCGTCGAACCGCGTCATGTCCTGCTCCTGCAGGAAATATGCGGCATGGCTTTCGCGCTCGGCAAAGATTGCCACCAGCACGTTGGCGCCCGTCACCTCTTCGCGGCCCGATGACTGTACATGCACCACCGCGCGGTGGATGACACGCTGGAAGCCCTGAGTGGGCGTCGCTTCGGAACTCGCCTGCATGACAAGGTAATCGAGCTCGTTATCGAGGAACTCGATAATCCTGTGGCGAAGCTTGTCGAGATCGACGCTGCACGCGCGCATCACTGCGGACGCATCGCGATCATCGACCAGGGCAAGCAGAAGATGCTCGAGTGTCGCTGCTTCGTGACTGCGTTCGTTGGCGTATTCCAGAGCACGATGCAGAGCGGTTTCGAGGCTCTTTGAGAATGATGGCACTGGCCTTCTACTCCTTCTCCATGGTGCATCTGAGAGGATGCTGGTTCTGGCGTGCGAAATCCATCACCTGAGTGACTTTGGTTTCCGCCACCTCGAACGTATAAACACCGCAAAGTCCGACGCCCTTGTGATGGACGTGCAGCATGATCCGCGTGGCATCCTCGCGGCCCTTGTTGAAGAACCGCTCCAGCACGAGCACGACGAACTCCATCGGCGTGTAGTCGTCGTTGAGCAGCAGAACTTTGTAGAGGCTGGGCTTCTTTGTTTTCGGTCGCGTCTTGGTGACGATACCCGTGCGGCCTTCCTCGTCGCCGCCCTTGTCGCCGTCGCCGTCGCCCTTATCGCCCGCCATCTGAATCGCTTGTATCTTGCTCATGCCAGTATTCCGCACTCCACGCGGATTGCCGTCCGTTGCCGCCATCAGGCCATGTCCAGCTTTCGACAGCATCTCACTTGTACGGCTACCACGTCCACTCTCGCAATTGCGTCGTAGGAAAGCAGGTAACAACATTGCGAGCATTTCCAAATTGATCGTACCGGTTTTGCCGCCACTCCGCCTCACACCCTATTGCGCAGATAAGACCCTGCCCCTTGCCGGAAGGTTACGTCATGCTGACCGTAATGTTGGGTGTTTTCGAGACAAAAAAAGACCCGGCCAGACGACCGGGTCCAATTTGCTCAAAATCCAGCGCTCCAGGACGTCAGCGGCCCTGTTGCATCAGCTTCTCGACCGGCCGGTAGGCCTCCTTCGCCAGCTCAGCGTACATGGAGCCGACCTTGGCCATCTGATGCATATACTCGTCGTAGCTGCGCTTGACGTACTTGGTCTGGATGTCCATGGCCTGCTCAAGCGACTTGGCGCCCAAAAGCTTCTCGAACGTGGACGTACCATCTTCGAAGGACCGCTTGGTGTAGTCGGAAAACTCAGCCGCAATGGCCTGCCAGCCCTTGGTCATCTCGCCAAACATCTTCATGGCAGAATCCATGTTGCCCTGGCTCATCTTCTGCAAGTCCGTGAATCCGCTCATCATGACGACACCTCGTAGGGTTGGGGCGGGCCTCAGGGCCCGGGGAAGATTTCTGTCGGAAATGTTGCGTTGCACAATTTCCTTGTCCTACAGATAGTCCTGCATTCCAAACTCTGCAAGGGATTTTTGCTGCGTCGCACAAAAATCTACTTATTCAGGTTTCGAGTATTCCGTATTAACCGCGTTTTTCCATGACTGTGCCTAGACTTGGCTCTTATGGAGGCAGCAGGCGTCAAAAAGCTGCCCAACAATGATGTTCCCTTACCCGAACGGGAAAAGGGCATCAGCCGCGGGGGCGGGTCCAGATTTTGCGTCGCAATGACGCGGATCTTACTCGAAACACCGCGGATATTCGCAGGGTTCGCGTTTCGAGTAGACGGATAATGATCGGCTTCTGTCGAGCAGAGGGCAATTTTTGCCTCCGCATTGCGGGCTATATGTTGCAGATCGCTCTCGTGGCGTGGCCGCTCGTCGCTGCGCCAACTGCTGCATTTGCGGCTGAGCAATCGGCAATGGTTATCGACGCCAACACCGGCAAGGTTCTTTATAGTTCCGCTGCTGACGAGCGCCGTTATCCCGCCTCGCTCACCAAGATGATGACGCTCTACCTCACCTTCGATCTGATCGAAAAGAAGCGTCTATCCTACTCCAGCCGCATCAAGATCAGTGCCCAGGCAGCCAGCCAGCCACCGTCAAAGCTGGAGCTGGAACCCGGAGAGACAATTTCGGTACGCGATGCCATCGGCGCGCTGGTGACGAAGTCGGCCAACGACATCGCCGTGGCCCTGGCGGAACATATCGCCGGCAGCGAAGAGAATTTCGCCCGCCTGATGACCCACAAGGCCCACGAAATCGGCATGTCGAAGACGACATTTCGCAATGCATCCGGGCTGCCCAATTCGGACCAGTATACCACCGCCCGCGACATGCTCACCCTCGCCTTGCGCCTGCAGGACGATTTTCCCGAGCATTACAAAGCGTTTGCGACCCGCAGCTTCAGCTACAATGGCTCCAGCTACCGCAACCACAACACGCTGCTCTATCATTACCGCGGCACAGAGGGCATCAAGACCGGATACACCAGGGCGTCCGGGTTCAATTTGGTGGCCGCCGTCCGTCGCGGCGACAAGCACCTTGTCGCCGCCGTATTTGGCGGCCCAACCGCTGGCCAGCGGAATTCCCGGATGCGCGCCATCCTTGACCGGGCATTCGCCAAGGCATCGTCCAAACGCACGCGCAAGTCAGCACCCCAGCTCATCGCCACACCGCGCCTGCTGAAACGGCCAGCACCCCCGTCGCGCCTGGCGCTGGCACCAACCAAGCCGCCGCCACTGCCCGCCACCGCGCCAGAGGCTGCATCTGGCACCACACCAGGGGCCGCTGCGGCAACCTCACAAACAGCTGAACCCTCAGCGACCGACACCCGGATTTCGATTGCCCGCGTCCGTCGCATCGGCCTTGCCCAGCACTTTGCCAATAGACGCGAGGCACGCCGCACCACGGCAAAACAGCCCGCGGCTGCAAACCCGACGACGGATGAGCCCCCGACATCGATTGCCCAACTGATCGCGAACGCGGCCCGTGAGCGCTCCAGCGGGACCCCGAGCGCGCTCGGAATGCAGGTGAATGGTGCAATTACACCGGTTCCCGGCACCGCTGCACCGGCCGCCCTGACCCCAGCCGAACCACCCGTCGCGGCAGCGGCGCCCGACACTTCGACGGCTCCGGCACCCGGCTCCAGCCTCGCCCCCGGCGCGACCAGCGAATTGCCGGGTCGCGAACCATCGACCCTGCAGGAGCAGCTCTCCAGAATCCTGGCCGAACATCGGCCATCGGTCATGGAGAAGGCGCAGCGCACTGAGGTAAGTCGCGCCCCGCCCCGGCCCGAGCCCGCACTTCATGCCGACAGCGAACCAACGCCCCCGGTTGCTGGCACCGGTACGCATCTGATCCAGATCGGAGCCTACAACAGCGCTGGTGAAGCCGAGCGCCAGTTGAGTGCCGCCCGGCAGCGAGCAGCAACGGTCCTGAGCCGCGCCTCTGAGCGAACCGAAACCGTCACCAAGGGCGAGCACAAGTTCTATCGCGCTCACTTCGCAGGTTTTGATTCTTCCGGCGCCACACAGGCCTGCCAGGAACTGCGCCGCCAGTCGATCGATTGCTTCGTCAAGCGCATCCGCTGAGCGCCGGACGGCATGTCTCCGGCCGGCATATCAAGTGCCATCCAACGCATCCAGAAGCACGTCCTTTGCCTCGTTGATCTTGGCTGCCAGATAGGTCGACCCGCCGCGATCGGGATGCAGCCGCAACATCAATTCACGATGCGCCTTGCGGATCTCATCGACGCCCGCTCCCTCCTGAAGTCCCAGTATTTCATAGGCCTCGGCCACACCCATGCGCCCATCAGGACCGCCAGAAAACCGTTCCTCGCCCCGCTTTACGTCCTCTCGCCACGTCGGATGGACCTGATCGAGATAAGTTTCCAGTATCTGCGCTGATTGCGGATCAGCCACCCGGCAGTCCTGCCACAGCAAAGCAAGCTCCTCAGGCTTGAGGCTTTCGATTGGCCGGCCCTCGAAAAGACCCTTTAGCACCCGCCCAGTGATACGGCCGGTCTCCAGGTCAAGGCGCATTTCCAGATGGTCCGTCACGACATGCGACGTCTGCCCCGCCGATGTCCCAGCTGCGCCGAAGCCTCCGCCCATCCCTGCTGCCGCAAAGAGCCAGAGCCCCAACATCGCCAATGGTGCGGCGAGCGGAAAAGCCCCGCGCAACAGAAGAAACAACGCCAGCCCCATTGCAACGGCGCCACCGAACAGGCGCATGCGCTGAGCAACCACTGCTGGATTGGTCCGCATGAACCACCACAGCAACGCTCCGCCCCCAGCGAGGGCGCCCAAGACAACAGCGGCCCAGCGCATCAGCTGCGCCCCCTGGGCGGCGGCAAAGCTTCCAGAATGCGCCGTGCGCCCCCGCCACCGCTTCGCCCGTCACTCAATACTTCGAGCGCCTTCCGGCCACCGGCGGCATAAACCGCAACCGCGGTCAAAAGTTCACGCAGCTGGCTGGCAGAGCCACTATCAAATCGGCAATGAGCACCTCGCGACAGCCGCGCTATTTCGGCAAATGCCGTTGACGCCGCCGCATCGCGTCCCTCCTGAAACAGGAACACAGGGATGCCGACCAGAGAAAGCTCGCCCGCCTTCTGCGCTAGAGCGTCGATGTCCTCCTCCATGCAATCACCCACATAGACCAAAGCTCCGACACGATGCCGCCCGGCTTCGGCCAATGCATGGCCAAGTACCTTGCCGATCTGCGTCTTGCCGCCCTGGCACGAAACGGTGGTCATCAACCGAGCAAGCGCCGCCGGATCAGAAACCCATTTCGATGCCCGGCATTCGCCAAACCCGCGAAAATAGACGAGCTGCACATCAAGCCCGCCAATCTGCTTGACCGCTTCGAACATCTCGCCTTGTAGCGCCAGCGCCATATCCCAGGTGCCCGCCCGGCTCATCGTCGCGTCCATGGCAAAGATCAGCCGTCCGCGATCGCCCGTAGCCAGCGGACCGACCGATTTCATGCGTTTGACGAATGCAGCCACCTCGGCATCGCTGGCAGTCCCAACGGCCGCCGGCTTTCGCGAAGGCGCATCCCCCTCACCGCTTGTGGGTGCGCCCGACGTATTGCCCGGCAAATCCGGCGCGGACATCTCACCCTTCGTCTTGCCGGTGTTGCCCATGCCTCTGCTCTCGACAACCGTGCCAGCGTCGATGCTGGCACCCAAAACATGGCGGCAAGGAGCCAGGAGTGCAACGGCCCGCATCAGGCCAACAAGGCCGCCCCGCACTAGTCGCGTGCCTTGGCCCCCTTTTCGCCCGACAGCGACAGCAGTTCAGCATTGCCGCCCGCCGCCGTGACATCGACCGACATCACACGCTCGGTCACAAGCGCTTGCAGCATCCGTGGCCCACCCGCCTTTGGCCCTGTTCCAGATAAACCTTCGCCACCGAACGGTTGAACTCCGGGCACAGCGCCAATCTGGTTGCGGTTGACGTAGATGTTGCCAACGCGCGCACGCTCCGCCACCTGGTCGGCCACGTCCTCGATGCGGCTGTGCACCGATAACGTCAGGCCATACTCCTGGCCATTGATAGCGTTAATGACACGATCAAGGTGCCCGCGCTGATAGCGGATGACATGCAGGATTGGCCCGAACACTTCGCCGCCGATATCCTCCATGCGGCCCACCTCGTAGACCGCAGGCGAAACAAATGTTCCCACGCGACAGGCCTCCGGCAAAGCCAGATCAACAATACGTTGATGCGCGCGCGACATGCGCAGCTTGTGGGACTCGAGCCGGTCCTGCGAGGCTTCGTCGATGACAGGCCCGATATCCATTGCAAAGTCGAGCGGATCGCCGACATCGAGCGCTTCCGTAGCACCCGCCAAAAGATCGATGACGCGCTTGGCAACATCGGCCTGGATAAAGAGTACGCGCGCGGCGGAGCAACGCTGCCCCGCACTGTCGAACGCCGACCGCACTGCATCCCTGACCACCTGCTCTGGCAATGCGGTTGAATCAGCGATCATCGCATTGACTCCACCCGTCTCGGCAATAAAGGGAATGATCGCCCCACGGCGCTCCGCCAGCGCCTTCTGGATGGCCCACGCCGTTTCGTTGGACCCGGTAAAGAGCACACCCTTGACGCGCTGATCCCGCACCAGCGCTGCTCCCGTCTCTCCACCGCCCGGCAGCAGATGCAGACAATTCGGTGGCACACCCGCCTCGTGCAGCAACTGCACGGCGAGCGCGGCAACGAGCGGGCTCTGTTCCGCTGGTTTGGCGAGAACGGGATTGCCAGCCGCCAGGGCAGCGGCCACCTGCCCGACGAATATTGCCAGCGGAAAATTCCACGGACTGATGGCTGCCATGGGACCGCGCGCGCGCAATGCGATCGAATTCACTTCACCCGTGGGCCCCTTCAGCACGCGCGGCCCATCGAAGGTCGTGCGCGCCTGGCTCGCATAATAGTTGAGGAAGTCGATGGCCTCGCGCACTTCAGCCTGTGCGTTGGCGAGTGTCTTTCCCGTCTCGCGGATGATGACGGCCATTAGCCGCGCACGGTCGCGCAGAAGCATCTGTGCAGCGACTTCCAAGATCCGCGCCCGCGTTTCCGCCGGCGTCATGTCCCAGCCATGCGCCGCCTCTGTCCCACTTTCGATCGCCCGTTGCACACTCGCACGCGAGGCGAAATACACGCTGCCCAGCCGCTCGCGGCGGTCATGCGGACAAATCGCAAGGAGCGGCTCGCCATCCTCCTGCACGGTCTTGCCATCGACAATCGGCCCTGCGGCAAACGGCTTGTCCAGACATGCTCTAATCTCGTCGAGCAACCGGCCGCGCTCCGCCGGCTCGCTCAACGCCAGTCCCTCCGAGACCATGCGCTGCGGCAACAAGATGTCGCGCGGCTTGGCGAGCGGTAATGCCGTCTCAATCCGGTTGCGGCCACCTGACGACCACTCGCCAGCTAACCGCGCAACAGGATCGGCGACAATTGTGGCGACAGGAACTGTCTCATCGGCGAGCTGGTGGACGAATGAGGAATTGGCACCATTCTCCAGCAATCGCCGGACGAGATAGGCCAGCAGATCCGCATGATCTCCGACCGGCGCATAGATCCGGCTTGCCCGCCCGATGCCAGCACCACCGATGACGTCCTCATAAAGGGCATCACCCATGCCATAGAGCCGCTGGAACTCGAAGGCGGCGTTACCAGCCGCTATATGGACAGCCGCCAGCGATTGCGCGTTATGTGTTGCAAACGCGGGATAGAACGCGGCGGGATCGGAGAGGATGTAGCGCACCGCCGCCAGATAAGAGAGGTCGGTATGCGACTTGCGCGTCAGCACCGGATAGTCAGCGAGCCCCCGCTCCTGCGCCCACTTGATCTCGCTGTCCCAATAGGCGCCTTTGACGAGCCGAACCGGAATGCGTTTGCCTTTCGCCTCGGCAACGCGCCGCAGCCACCGCAGCACAGGCAGTGCGCGGCGCGAATAGGCCTGCACAGCAATACCTAAGCCGTTCCAGCCCGCAAGTGCTGGATTGGAAAGCGCCTGCCCGAATATCTCCAGCTCCAGGTCGAGCCGCTCCTGTTCCTCGGCATCGATCATCACGCCGATCCCGCGTTCCCGTGCCGCTCTCAGAAGGGTCAGCAGCCGCGGCATGAGTTCGTGCTGCAGCCGCTGCTCCTTACCGGGCTCGAAACGGGGATGCAGCGCCGAAAGTTTGACGGAGATATTTGGCCGGTCGTGCGTGGCATCAGCGTTCTGCGATTTGAGCGGCCCCGATGCCTTGCCGATCGCTTCAATGGCACTCAGGTATCGCTCGAAATAGCGCTTCGCATCCCCATCCGAATGCGCCGCTTCGCCAAGCATGTCGTAGGAAAAACGGTAGCCCTTCGCCTCCAGCGGACGCGCGCGTTTCAAGGCGGTTTCTATGTCTGGCCCAATAACGAACTGATCGCCTAGGAGTTTGACAGCACGGCGCAGTGCCTGCCGGATTATGCCCTCACCCGTGCGCGCAACCAGCCTCTTGACCGAATCCACCGGCGAGCGGCCCTGCGCTCCACCAAGACGCACCACCCGGCCGGTCAGCATCAGCCCGAACGTCGATGCATTGACGAAGAAGCTGCCTGAATGCCCAAGATGCTGCGCCCACTTACCGTCGCCGATCTTATCAGCGATGAGCCGGTCCGCCGTCTCTGCATCGGGAATGCGCAACAAGGCTTCCGCGAGGCACATCAGGATCACGCCTTCCTCGCTCGAAAGCCCATACTCGTTCATGAAAGCGTCGACACCACCTGCGCGCGATTTGGCGGCACGCGCGCGCTCGACAAGGCGGCGTGCCAGCACCTCTGTGCGGCGCGCCTCGTCCTCCGTCCACACCGCGCGCTCGATGAGCGCGCCCACGAGGCGCGGTTCGTCCATCAGGTGATAGGCATGGATCTCGTCGCGATCAGGAAGCGAACCGCTCGGGCGCAATGCCGCCTCCGCCGCATGTGCCGCTTCCTGCGTGGTCTTGAACAGTGCCATTTCGCAATGATCCCCGCCCGGCCGCACCGAACATCAATCGCATCCGCAACAATGCGCAAAAAGCCCGGACCGGTCGGGCAACCGATTCGCGCGCAGCGTCAGTCTAGCAAATCAGAGCCCGGCGAGGAGCGGCACCTGTGACGTCGGGGCCCTGCTTCCCCCTCTTTTCGGGCAGAAGCGCACCGATCAGGCTCCGCCCCTTGCAGCCCTTGACGGCGCCTGCACGAAACGACAGCTTCCCGCTCACGGCGATCATTCGCGGGATTGGAGCGCGCTGCGCGGCAGTCCCGCTCCCAAACCTTGAACCAGGAACAAGATCATGGCGCGCGCAAAGCCTACGCCTCCAATCAAGCGTATCGTCAAGGACTTGCGCCGGCAGATTGCGCAGTTCCGCAAGAATGGCGAACGGGTGGCGCTCGTGCCGACGATGGGCGCATTACACGAAGGACACCTGACACTCGTGCGCACCGCGAAACGCAAGGCTGAGCGCGTGGTGGTTTCGATCTTCGTCAATCCCACACAATTCGGGCCGAACGAGGATCTGGCGCGCTACCCGCGCGATGAGGCCGGCGATCTCGCCAAGCTTGCCGAGGTCGGTGCCGATCTGGTCTGGTCCCCGAACCCAGAGGAAATGTACCCGGCCGGTTTCGCCACCTCCATTGAGGTCAAAGGCGCTGCCGAAGGGCTGGAAGGCGCCTTCCGCCCCCACCATTTCGGCGGGGTAGCGACGGTCTGCTGCAAGTTGTTCTCGCAAGTTACACCCGACGTGGCCGTTTTCGGCGAGAAGGACTATCAACAGCTTTGCGTCATCCGCCAGATGGTGCGCGACTTGAACCTCCCGCTTGCCATACACGGCGTACCGACCGTGCGCGAAAAGGACGGCCTCGCGCTGTCGTCGCGCAACCGCTACCTTTCTGCAGAAGAACGCGCTGCCGCACCCGCACTCGCAGCCGCCATACGTGACGTCGCGCAAAAGGCTGCGAACGGTGCCCGCCAGCAGTCCGTCATCAAGTCGGCAACGGCTGCCCTCAAGCGCGCGGGATTTGACCCAATCGATTATATCGCCACAGCGGATGCCGAAACGCTGTCGCCCTGGACCTCGACAAGCGGCCGGCCGGGCCGTGTTCTCGTGGCAGCAAGACTGGGCACCACCCGCCTCATCGACAACGTGCCCATTCCGCCACCCGCCTCGTGAAATCCGTTCCAGGTGTAATCACATTGGCCCTCACCGGGTTGGCGCAGTCCGGCCAGATGTTCAAATATGCAAACGGGAGCAAAAATCATGACCCGACGCCAGGCAGAGATCACCTATGGCGCCATTATCGGCGCCGTCGTGGGCCTTTCTTATCTGATCGGCAAAGCAGTCTGGGCCGGCGACATAACAACGTCTTTCGACAGCAGTCTGCTGTTGGGTGCACTGGTTGGAGCCGCTGCCGGAGCGCTGGCCTTTTTCGTCCGTGGTCGCCTGGGATAATCCAACGCGCAGACTGACGCATCCCAATCGGATGGCACCGTCCACCATGACTAACCCCGGCAGAACTTCGGAAACATCTGTAATCTCTGGGAATCATTCCACCACCGAATCGATCGGACCACGGTAGACCTGTCCTGTGTCCGCGCTGCGCTTGCCAACCGGCGGCCGCGCATGTCATCTGAAGCCAATCGAACCACACGAGAGATTCGCCCGGACGCCTTGTTCCGCGTCAGCTCCGCGCTGTGCCATCTGTCTGGCATTTTGACCCGGAACGACGCCCATGGACGACTCGACTGGCGACCTCTTCTCCACCAACGACGGGCCCATGAGCAACAAGTCCAGCGCACGCACACGCGGGTCGGCAGACGCATCCGACAACTACACGGCTGCTGACATCGAGGTTCTGGAGGGTCTTGAACCCGTCCGCCGTCGCCCCGGCATGTATATCGGCGGCACCGACGAGAAGGCATTGCACCATCTCTTCGCCGAAGTGATCGACAATGCCATGGACGAGGCCGTCGCTGGCCATGCGACCTTCATCGACGTGAGATTCGATGCCGATGGTTTCTTGTCGGTGACGGACAATGGCCGCGGCATTCCTGTCGATGCTCATCCCAAGTTCAAGACCAAGTCCGCGCTCGAAGTCATCATGACCACGCTGCATTCGGGCGGCAAGTTTGACGGCAAGGCCTACAACACCAGCGGCGGCCTGCACGGCGTTGGCGTCTCCGTCGTCAATGCGCTTTCCGAGACGCTCGAAGTCGAAGTCGCGCGCGGCCAGCAGCTTTACCGCATGATGTTCTCGCGCGGACATGCCGAGACCAAGCTGGAGAAGCTCGGCTCCATCATGAACCGGCGCGGCACCAAGGTGCGCTTCAAGCCCGATGAAAAGATCTTTGGCAAAGGCTGCCGCTTCAAGCCCGAGCGCCTCTACACGATGGCACGCTCCAAGGCTTATCTGTTTGGTGGCGTCGAGATTCGCTGGAGCTGCGATCCCGCGCTCATCAAGGACCAGACAGCGACACCACCTGAAGCGGTGTTGCACTTCCCCGGCGGCTTGAAGGACTTCCTCACCGCCACGATCAATGGTTCAACGCGCGTCGCCAACGATCTTTTTGCCGGCCGCGTCGACAAGCAGGGCGGACATGGCTCGGTCGAATGGGCCGTCGCCTGGATTGTCGACCAGGATGGGTTCTCGCGTTCCTACTGCAACACCATTCCTACACACGAGGGCGGCACCCACGAAGCAGGTCTGCGCCAGGCACTGACTAAGGGCCTTCGCGCTTATGGCGAGCTTGTCGGCAACCGCAAGGCCGCGCAGATCACGTCCGACGACGTTATGACAAGTGCGACGTCAATGCTCTCCGTGTTCATCCGCGAGCCGGAGTTCCAGGGACAAACCAAGGACAAGCTGGCGACGCAGGAAGCTGCCCGCATCGTCGAGAACACTCTGCGCGATGCCTTCGATCATTGGCTCGCCGACAATCCGCAGCAGGCAACGAAGCTGCTTGACTGGGTGGTGGAGCGCTCCGAGGAGCGCATGCGCCGCCGTCGCGAGAAGGAAGTTGGCCGCCAGTCCGCAACCCGCCGCCTGCGGCTTCCCGGCAAGCTTGCGGATTGCACCGTGCAGCAGGCCCAGGGCACCGAGATTTTCATCGTCGAGGGTGACAGCGCCGGTGGTTCCGCCAAGAGTGCCCGCCTGCGCGAGACACAGGCGGTACTCCCGCTGCGTGGCAAGATCCTCAACGTCGCCAATGCGTCTTCCGCCAAACTCTCGCAGAACCAGCTGCTGTCCGATCTTGTCACGGCATTAGGCGTCGGCCTGGGCAGCAAATATCGCGATGACGATCTGCGTTATGAGCGTGTCATCATCATGACCGACGCCGACGTCGACGGCGCCCACATCGCCTCGCTCCTCATCACGTTTTTCTACCAGGAGATGCGTCCGCTGGTCGAAAACGGCCACCTCTATCTCGCCGTGCCGCCGCTTTATAAGATCACACAAGGCAACAAGTCGCTTTATGCGCGCGACGATGGCCACCGCGACGAGCTGCTGCGCAAGGAGTTCAAGGCGACGCCGCAGCCAAAGACGCAGCGCTTCAAGGGTCTCGGCGAAATGAACGCCTCGGAACTGAAAGAGACCACCATGGATCCCAAGGTCCGCATGATGCTGCGCGTCGAGATCGGATCGGGCGAGCAAAGCGAGCTGGCCGAAGCTGTCAACGCGCTCATGGGATCGAAGCCGGAAGCGCGCTTCCGCTTCATTCAGGAACGTGCGGCCTTCGCCAAGGATCTCGACATCTAAATCTGACCCTGAGCCTGCCTCTGAGCCAGATCACGGCAACGGAGGGAAGGTGACGTGCACGAGATGTGCGCGCCACCAACCGATCCCCAAAATTTACCCAGCTGCCACGTAAATGTAGCCGTTGTCCTTTTTCTCGACTCGTCCGAGCCCAGGAAACGGCAGGTGGAAACCGATGATGCGCGGTTTGTCGGCGGCAAGCCTGTCGAGCAGCTTTTTCCGCGTCTCCACGGCCTGATCTACAACGTGGTCCGCCCCTACGCGCCATTCGGGATGCTGAAAAGAAATGATTGGGTGCAGAAGCGCATCTCCGAGGATCACGAGACTGTCCCCGCCGCCCGCGAGTTCGAACGATACATGCCCCTGCGTATGCCCTGGCGTATCGAAAGCGCGTAATCCAGGAATGATGTCCTGCCCGGTCTTGAAACGCTGCGCCTTCTTCTCGATTCCAGCGATGTTGCGACGGGCCGCTGCCACGAACGTGACACGGTCGGCGGGCAGCCCCTTCTCCGCATTTTCCGACATCCAGTAATCCCATTCGCCTTCCGCCATCATGTAGGTGGCATTGGGAAAGCGCAGTCCTTCCTCGAAGTCGTCGAGCGCACCCCACAGATGGTCGGGATGACCGTGTGTGAAAATAACCTTCGTGACCTTCTCGATATCGAAACCGGCGGCTTCCAGGTTGGCGGTAAGCTTGCCGGCTGTCGGCATGAAGTTGGGACCGGAGCCAGCATCGACCACGATCAGTTCCTCACCCGTCTTGATGACGGTGACATTGGTCGGACGCTGTGCCATTTCCGCCGTTTGTCCCGCCGCCGTCAGCGCGGCCTTCCGCTCCGCTTCAGGAACATCGGGCGCCTCCAGGCGTGTTGGCGTCACCAGATGGCCATCCGACACAATCGTGATTTCGAAATCTCCAAGCTTGAGAGCATGTGTCGTGGCACCCGCTGCATGCGCAAGCTGCGCTGCAGGACCGAACTGCGGCAGCACGCCAGCCACAGCTGCACCCGCCAGCACACCGCTGCCCAGGAGGACGTGCCGGCGTGAAATGGTGTCTACCGTGACAGGATCTTTACGAGGAACGCACGCAGCGTATTGCGGCTGTCGCTTCACCTTGGTGACCTCCCATGGGTTTCTTCCGCTCGTTGTCCAGTGACTTGGCAATGAACCGGACCGTTGCGCGGCCTCTTGGCAAGGAGCATGCCTGCGAAAAGCGCGGGGCGCAATTCCCAAGCCTCCCGGAAAATCGCTTCTTCCCTGTGCGGTGCAATGTCCCGCGCCCAAAGAAATTCTCTTTCGGCTCGGCATACCCAACTCCGCCCGGATTGAAAATCTATGATCGAAATGTCTCGACCGTTCGAATCGCACATGACGTGCAGCTCCGGCTGGCCACCAAGCGAACAGGCTCATCGTATGATGTGATTTGGCCGGGGTATTCGCACAGTCCGACCCGACATCCTTGGGAGAAAGAAATATGACCACCAGAGCGCTCGGCGCCGAATTCATCGGCACATTCGCACTCGTTACAGCCACCTGCGGTTCCGCCCTGTTCTCGGCGCCATCCGGCGGTGGCCTTGTCGCTGTGGCAATCGCCATCGGCCTGTCGGTCCTGATGATGGCCTACGCCGTCGGTCACATCTCCGGCGGTCACTTCAATCCGGCAGTGACGCTCGGGCTCGTCGCAGGCGGACGTTTCGATGCCGCAAAGGCCCCCGCCTACATCATCGCGCAGGTGCTGGGAGGTATCGCGGCAGCCGCTGTCTTCTCGATCATCCTTGGTGGCTACCTCGGCGGCGGCAAGGTCGAATTCAATACGTTTGCTGCGATCTCCAACAACTATGGCGGGACGGGAGGATTTTCCGCTTTGTCGGCATTCCTCATGGAGGTCGTGATTACCGCTCTTTTCCTCATCGTCATCATGGGCGCGACGTCATCGAGCGCTCCGGCAGGATTTGCTCCCCTTGCCATCGGTGTCGCTCTGATGGTCCTGCACCTTGTTTCAATTCCCGTCACGAACGCTTCACTCAATCCCGCGCGCTCGACAGCACCGGCGATTTTCGCCGGCGGCACCGCGCTGGCACACTTGTGGATGTTCTGGGTGGCTCCAATTCTCGGAGGCGTTCTGGGCGGCGTTATTTCCCGCTGGTTGCAAGAGGAATAGCCAGCAAGCCTTGCTCAGGGCGTATCAGCCGCGCCGCCATGACGAGTTCATTGAGGTTGGGCCGAAAAAGCGGTCCAGCCTCACTTTTTTGCGGACAGCCTGAACCTCGCGTCACATTGCGTTCACAAGCCATGCGACGTTTGCCCGCATGAAACTTGCGACAGGTCACACTGCCTCCATACGTTTCCAAATATGTCTGAAAGAGAAATCCATCCGTCGCTGCCCAAGGCCACGGGAATTTTTTGGAGCCGCTACCATGCTCCCACGCTTGACCATGTTTCTTGATGCGCCGCACTACTGGCGAACCGCAACCCTCACATTCGCAATCGCAGGGCTTGGGTTGCTTGCATCTTCTCCAGTCGCCGCCCAGGCACCCGACCCGCACGCGATCTACGAGTCGCGCTGTTCGGCCTGCCACCAACCACATGCCAGTGACCTCGCCAAATCCTCGCTAACCATGCGCGATGGCATGGTCGTCCTGAAATCCAGCGATGCTCCGTTCGAACTCTTTCTCGCCAAACACCCACGCGGTCTGTCGCAGGCTGATCGTGATGTCTTGCTGAAACAGTTCAAGGGGATGCTGGAAACCGGCTATCTCTATCAGGACAAATGCATCGCCTGCCACGATCGCGCCTCCACGCTCGCGCGCCTGCGCCTGTTCGAGCGCGATGGGGTCATAGAGGGCCGTTACACCTATCGCGACATCTCGACGTTCCTGCGCGATCATGGGCGGCTCACCCCAATGGAAGTGGACACCATCATGAAGATGTTCCATCGCCAATTGCAGCCAGGTGAAGCCCAGTAGCGTGGGCGCTGCTTCAAGCTAAACTGCCTGCCACATCACGGACTACGCCGACAGCCAATCCTTGAGCGCCGCATTGACTGCCTCAGGCGCCTCCAATGTCGAAAGGTGGCCGACGCCGGGCACCACGGCGAGGTGGCTGCTGGCAATCCCATCCGCAATCTCGCGCGCGAGCTGAGGTGGCGTGAGCTGATCCTCTTCTCCCACAAGGACCAATGTCGGGCACGAAATCCGCGCCAGCATCGGCCGGCTATCGGCGCGCGTCATGATTGCAGCCTGCTGGCTGGCAAACCCGGAAACGCCGGTTGCCTCGGCCATGTCGAGGAAAACGCTGCGTAGCGTCTCGTCTTCTGCGCGGGACGGAGCGACAAGTTTCGTGAACATCTCGCGCGCCGGCACCGCTAACCCCTTCTTCTGCGCCAGTGCCACCAGCCGCCGCCGGTTCTCCGACTGTTCGGCGAGGTCAGGCCGCGCCGAAGTGTCGAGCAACGCCAGCCGCTCCACCCGTTCAGGTGCCTGCCGGAGGATCTCAAAGGCGATGTAGCCACCCATCGACAACCCCGCGAGGGCGAACCGCTTCGGCGCAAGTGCCAGGATTTCCGCCGCCAGGGTCGGCATGGTTGCCGCTCCCCGATGGTCCACCACCCGCACCGCGGCCCTGTCGCCGAGCGCTGAAATTTGCGCTGAGAACAGCCTCTCGTCACACAGGAGACCCGGAATAAGCACCAGTGGATAGTCCGTCATCGTCTCCTCCGCACCGGCTCGAACAGTGACCCGAAAGCCGACACCCACAGTTTTCCGCGGCGTTCTGACACAAGAACCCCCGCAAACCAGCCTTTCCCTTGCAATTGCTGCTGAACCATGCCAGCAGAGCCGTGGCGTTAGCGCAGGGGTTTGAGAGCCGTCCTCTCCGATTGAGCTTAGTCCCTTTTTGACGCCCATACGTTTTGTTTTGCCGTTTTTTCGGCACTGCTCTCCCCTGCGCTTTGTCCTGTCCCCCAACCCCTCCTGCCCCGGCATTGGCCGTAGTGGCGGTCGCAGGGGATTGCACGGGGCCGTATGACGAAGATGGAGAGGAACACTCTTGACCACCAAGACCTTCGCTGAGCTGGGGCTCAGCCCGAAGCTGCTGGCTGCTATCGAGGCAACCGGCTACACCGCGCCTACGCCCATTCAGGCCGATGGCATACCCGTGGCTCTGAGCGGATGCGACATTCTGGGCATCGCCCAGACTGGCACCGGCAAGACGGCAGCCTTCACAATCCCGATGATAGCGCGACTGGAGACAGGCCGCGCCCGTGCCCGCATGCCGCGCTCACTCATCCTGGCACCAACGCGCGAACTCGCAGCCCAGGTGGCGCAGAGTTTCGAGCGCTACGGCATCAACCACAAGCTTACCGTGGCGCTGCTGATCGGCGGTGTCTCGATGGACGATCAGGTCAAGAAGCTTGATCGCGGCGTCGACGTCCTGATTGCGACGCCCGGCCGCCTCCTCGACCACTTTCAACGCGGCCGCGTCATGCTGATGGGTGTCGAGATCCTCGTCATCGACGAAGCCGATCGCATGCTCGACATGGGCTTCATTCCCGACATCGAGAAGATCTGCCGTCTGCTGCCGCCCCGGCGCCAGACGCTGTTCTTCTCCGCCACGATGCCGCCGGAGATCACCCGCCTTGCCGACCAGTTCCTCAAGGAACCGGTGCGCATCGAGGTCGCCCGTCCAGCCACCACCGCCAAGACCATCACCCAGCGCTTCCGCTTCTGCCCGAATGGCGAGGACTGGGCCAAGCGCGAGGAATTGCGGTCGCTCATTAGCAACGAGGCGAATTTCAAGAACGCCATCGTTTTCTGCAACCGCAAGCGCGACGTCGCCATCCTGCTGAAGTCGCTGCTCAAGCATGGCTACAACGCCGGCGCGCTCCATGGCGACATGGACCAGAAGAGTCGCATGGAGACGCTCGACAAGTTCCGCTCGGGCGACATCAAGATTCTGGCCGCAAGTGATGTTGCAGCGCGCGGACTGGACATCCCCGACGTCTCTCATGTCTTCAATTTCGATCTGCCCTGGCAGTCGGACGACTATGTTCACCGCATCGGTCGTACGGGCCGCGCCGGCAAACTCGGCACCGCCTATTCACTGGTCGCACCCGACGACCTGAAGCTGCTGGCTGACATCGGCAAGATCACAGGTGATGCCGTCGAGTGGATTGGCGAAGGCCCCACCGAAGATGATTTCGCCAACGTCGGCAAACGCCGCCGTGGCCGCAACGGACGCGGCAACGATCGCGGCCGCAGCAGCGGCAGTGAACGGCCGAGGTCGGCTTCCGGCAACCGCAACGAGCGCAGCGGCGAGCGGCCACGTCGGCCCGCACCTGAACGCAAGCCTCAGGCCGATGACGTCACCCCGATCCCCGGGATTGGCGAACAGCCCGATATTACGTTCAACGAAATCGAGATCCCGGCCATCGCGGAAATCGCCGCGGAGTCTGGCGAAAAGAACCCGAAGAGGCCAAGGCGCCGTGGTGGTCGCGGGCGTGGTCGCAATCGTGAAGCTGGCGTAGAAGGCCAATCCGCGCAGTCCACGGCCCAGCAGCGCGCCGAGCCGGAAGCTGCCAGAGTGAGCCCGGCGCCGGAGCGCGAAGTACCTAGACAGCAAGCGCCAAGAGTCGCCGCCGTCCAGACACCTGCTGCTGAACGTCCGCGCTCAACGGGGCAGGCGCCAAATGCTCCACGCGCCACAACCCGCAAGGGCCCACCCGAATCCAAGCAATTGGAGCGTAGCGTGGGCGCGGCCAAAGGGTTTGCCGATAACGTGCCGGCCTTCCTGAGGCGGCCGCTGCCCAAACGCCAGAAGGTCGCGAGCGAATAACAAAGCCTTGTCCCTGAGAACACATGTCGCCGCCGCCGGGGTCATCTTCCGGCGGTACGGCTATGGTCTCGCCTGGGCTTCCGAATTCATGAAGTGCCCGATGCGAAAAGCTCGGAACGCGCGCCACCACGCGAAGGCAATTTTGCTCTAAGCCCAATGGGCGATTGACCATATTGCCACCATTGGCGATCACGTTGCGCCGCAGCATGGGGCCCCGCTCCAGCAAAGCCTTGCATCTCTCAAGACCATCACAACTGCTCTTCATTGCAATCGACGGAAACCGCCTATGCCTTCGACGCCCGGAATGCCGCTGTCACGCCCCAAGGAAAAGATCAAGATTTTGCTCCTGGAAGGCATCTCGGAAACTGCGGTCGATACGCTGAAATCAGCGGGCTATACCAACATCGAGAGGCACATGAAGGCGCTGGAAGGCGACGCGCTGCGCGAAGCCTTGAAAGGTGCCAACATGATCGGCATCCGTTCGCGCACGCAGTTGACCAAGGAGGTGCTCGATCATCAGCGTTCTCTGATCGCGATCGGTTGCTTCTCCGTCGGCACCAACCAGGTCGCACTGGAGTTCGCGCGAGACATCGGCCTGCCGGTCTTCAATGCGCCCTTCTCCAACACCCGTTCCGTGGCCGAGCTGACGATCGCCGAGATCATCATGCTGTTCCGCCGCGTCTTCCCCAAGTCCATGGCGGCCCATACCGGCGGCTGGCAAAAGACCGCCATCGGCGCCACCGAGGTTCGCTCCAAGACGCTTGGCATCGTCGGCTATGGCAACATCGGGTCCCAGCTAGCGGTGTTGGCCGAGGCCATCGGCATGCGCGTCATCTATTACGACCGGACCGACAAGCTGCAGCACGGCAACGTCCAACCAACCGAGTCGCTGGACGAGCTGTTGGCCAAGTCTGACGTCGTCTCCCTGCATGTGCCCGACACGCCCGAGACGCGAGGCATGTTCACCGAACGCGAGATCCGCGCCATGAAGAAGGGCGCTTATCTCATCAACAATGCTCGCGGCAAGGTCGTGGATATCGATGCACTCGCAGCGGCATTGAAGGACGGGCATATAGCAGGCGCCGCTATCGACGTGTTCCCGGTCGAGCCCAAGTCGAACGCCGACCGCTTCACGTCACCGTTGCAGGGCCTCGACAACGTCATCCTGACGCCGCACGTCGGCGGCTCTACCGAAGAGGCGCAGGAGCGCATCGGCTCGGAGGTTGCCAAGAAATTCATCGAGTATTCGGACGTCGGCTCAACGATCGGCGCCGTCAACTTCCCGCAGGTGCAGCTGATGCCGCGCGCCCACGGCACACGTTTCATCCAGGTGCAGCGCAATCTGCCCGGTGAATTGCAGCGCTTGAACGAGGTCTTCGCCAAGCACAAGGTGAACATCGCGGCGCAGTACTACCAGACAGACGGTGAGATCGGTTATGTCGTGCTCGACTGCGACGACCTTCTATCGGGCGCGCGCGACATACTTGCCGAATTGCGCGCGATGCCCGGAACGATCCGCGCCCGCCTCCTCTATCGCAAACTCTGATCCCAAAAGCAGAGCGAATGGCGGCTACCGTGTGCGCGTGGACTGCGAAGTATGCCGCTTTTTGACCGGAGCCGCCTTGCGGCTGGATTTCTTCTTGGCCGGCGCGGCCGCATAGGCACGCCGTGCAACCGCGATGGCACTTCGCGCCCAGTCCGCCATCAGTTCCGGATCATCATAAAGACGCTCAGGCGCACGCCAATAGCCAAGCTTTACCTGCCGTGTCTTCCCCCGGTAGGCAAATGGCTGGCAGCCCTCCTCCTCGAAGCGCACTTCCGCTTCCGAGTCAGCCTTCAGGTAAAGAACATCATCGACGATGAGCGCGAACATCAGCCCGTCATGGAAGAGACCAGCCCCTGAGAACATGCGCTTGACCGGAATATGGCCAATTTGCTCCAGCAGATCGCGCACATGGGCAACAAAATCATCGCTGACACTCAAGGGCCCACCTCATCCCGACACAGTGCTTGCGGCGACCTGCCCGCTTGTTCTCCGCCGATCAATACCTAATTGAAAGGCAACAAGCAGACGTAGTGCGCCGACAACCGCTCGACACGAGCTTGCGAGGCATTGCGTTACTCTTCGGCGCAACGGAGTGCGATATGACCAATGTTAACCGCCCCAACGTCAAGGGCTTTCACGACTCCAAGACCGGCTCGATCCAGTATGTCGTATCGTGCCCCCGAACCAAGAAGGCAGCGATTATCGATCCCGTCTGGGATTTCGATGAAAAAGCTGGTCGAACCTGCACCACCAACGCCGATGAGCTTCTGGGCTATATCCATGACATGAGCCTCGACGTCGTCAGGATTCTCGATACCCACCCTCACGCGGATCACTTCTCGGCAGCCCCCTATCTCAAGATGAAGCTGGGGGCGCCAACCGCGATCGGCGAGCACGTCAAGAAGGTCCAGAAGCTTTGGAAGTCGATCTATAATTTGGGCGATGATTTCGCCACCGACGGCTCCCAGTGGGATCGCCTGTTCAAGGACGGAGATACCTTCACGATCGGCGACCTTGAAGCCCGAGTCATGTTTTCACCAGGGCACACGCTGGCATCCATCACCTACGTCATCGGCGATGCGGCGTTCGTTCACGATACACTCATGATGCCCGACAGCGGAACGTCCCGCGCCGACTTTCCCGGTGGCTGCGCGACCGACCTCTACAAATCGATCGAACGCATTCTGTCCATGCCCGCCGACACCCGGATATTCGTCGGACACGACTACGGACGCGGTGGCCGCAAACCGATGTGGGAATCAACCGTGCGCGAAGAGCTTGCACAGAATATCCATTTGCGCGGCGGCACCACAGAGGCTGACTACGTGCGCATCCGCGAAACCCGCGATGCCGAGCTGGAGCTGCCGCATCTGATGCTCTACGCCCTCCAGGTCAATATCCGTGGCGGACGCCTTCCCGATCCGGAGAGCAACGAGGTGTCCTACCTCAAGATCCCGCTCAACCAGTTCACCGGCAGCGCAAAGATCTGTGGGCCGCAAGGCTGAGCAGACGATCGCAGTTGCGTGCCACGAGTGCGGCGACCGGACATCACAGTGACGTCAGCGCTGCCGCTGACGTTGGCGCTGCTGATTCTGGCCCCTGAGCCACATCCGCTTCAGGACACTGTCGCGCTGTATGAAGTGATGCCAAAGCGCGGCAAAGATATGCAGCACGACCATGACGATCAGCAGATGGCCGGCAAGCTCGTGCACCAGCCTTAGAGTTGCAATCGTCGCCTTGTCAGCGGTGATCGCGACGGTCGGAATAGGGATGAAGCCGAACAGTTCCACCTGCATCGCTGGCGTCTTTGTACCCGCCAGCAACCAGCCCGCAACGATTGCGATGGCCGTCGCGACATAAAGGCCGATATGCGCGACCGCGGCCATCTTCTTTTCCCAGTTGGGCGTTTTGGCCGGCAGCATCGGAATCTTATTGATGATCCGCCAAAGATACCTGCCCAGCATCAGCAGACCCAGCGTCACGCCGACAGCGGCATGAACGTAGATCTTGCCCTCATCCGCGGCAGGAGTAGCAGCGGGGACATAGCGGATCAGCAATCCATCGAAATAGAGAAACAGGATCATGGCCGCACCCAACCAGTGCAGCAGCTTCGCAGGTGTTCCCCAGTAGTAGAGCGTATTGAAAATCACGCCTGACACCCTGTCTCGTCGCGGTCAGCGCGCCAGGCAACGGCAAATGGCACGGCGCGGCTGGCTCCCTCTCCCTCCCATCCGGCGGGCGACAGCGCAGCCTGCATCCATCACTCCAAGCGTTAGAGTGCTATGAGCCAGCACTCATGCCCGGCTCACCGCCATTGGGAAGTACAGAACACTCACTAACGGTCCTAGCCCTTCAATGTCGAGAGTTTTTCCGCCGCAGCCGGCACCAAATTCACGCTCTCGCCGCAGCCGCAAGCGCTTTGCTGGTTGGGATTGTTGAAGACGAAGCCGGACGACAGCTTGTCGATCTTGTAATCCATCTCGGTACCCAGCAGATACATTATGGCCGCTGGATCGATGATGACGCGAGCCCCATCCTGCTCGACGACTTCGTCGAACTTGTCGACCCCCTCCGCCCAGTTCATCGTGTATTCCATGCCGGCGCAGCCGCCCTTCTTCACGCCGACACGCAGACCGGCGACACTATCGCCCTTCTGCGCCATGATCGCGCGGATCTTCTCCGCGGCCGCATGGGTCAGCGTCATTACCTTGGGCCGTTCACGGGTCGTAGTCATCTGTGGCATCTCACAAGAGGTGAAAATCTTTCGTGACAGATATGGGCATTGGCCTGCGCATCCCCAAGCCCACCCGCTGCCTCAGAACATATTGAGCGCAAGCCGTGCCTCGTCGGACATCCGGCCCTGGTCCCAAGGCGGATCGAAAACGAGATTGACCTTCACGTCCCCGACCCCGGCGACGGAACGTACCGCGTTCTCCACCCACTGCGGCATCTCGCCCGCCACCGGGCAGGCCGGCGCCGTCAACGTCATGTCGATTTCCACATCGCGGGAATCCTGGATGTCGATCTTGTAGATCAGCCCCAGCTCATAGATGTCGGAGGGAATTTCCGGATCATAGACCGTCTTCAACGCTCCGATGATGTCGTCAGTCATCCGCGAAAGCTCTTCCAGCGAAAGCGATGACCCTGGCACAGGTGTCCCGCCTTCCGCGACACTTGGCGCGCGCGCGGCCAGCTTGTCGGTGCTGGCGGCGGCATCTTTCGGCGGCTCGGCCACGGCAGAGCGTGGCGCCAGCTCCTGCGGCTGTTCCATCGCAAACCCTTTATCGGGACGCGGCACATCCTTGAGCCCGCCTGTGGCCTCCTCGCGTGGAGTGGCTGCAGTCTGGCTGTTCGCTTCCCCATCTGGCCCAAGCCGGGGTGCGGAGATCGTGTGATGTGACTGGGCGCTCGACATACTGCGCTCCTCTTTGTTCTTGCTCATGCGAACAGGTCGTGGGCGCGGATCAACGCTTCCGCCAGCGCGTCGACCTCCGCCTTGGTGTTGTACATCGCGAACGAAGCGCGGCAGGTGGCTGTCTGCCCGATGCGCTCCATCAGCGGCTGCGCACAGTGGTGCCCGGCCCGCACCGCAACGCCCGACCGGTCGATCAGCGTCGAGATGTCATGCGGATGCAGCCCATCGATCGTGAACGACACGATCGCGCCCTTGCCCGGCGCCTTGCCATGGATGGTCAGCCAGTTGAACTCGCCGAGCCGGGCGTGTGCATAATCGCGAAGCTCGTTCTCATGTGCATGGATGCGCTCGCGCCCGATCTGCATCATGTAGTCGAGTGCCGCTCCAAGCCCCACCGCCTCGACGATCGCCGGGGTGCCGGCTTCGAACTTATGCGGCGTCTTGCCGTAGGTGATGTGATCGACGCCGACATGCTCGATCATCTCGCCTCCGCCCTCATAGGGCGGCATCGCGTCGAGATGCTTCTTCTTGCCGTAGAGCACCCCGATTCCCGAAGGCCCGTAGGTCTTGTGCCCGGTGAAGACGTAGAAGTCGCAGTCGAGTTCCTGCACGTCGACCGGCATGTGCACCGCCGCCTGGCTGCCATCCACCAGGACGGGAACACCATGGTCGTGCGCAATGCGGATCACTTCCTTCAGCGGAACGACTGTTCCCAGCACGTTGGACATCTGGGTGATGGCGACCATCTTGGTGCGCGGCGTGATGAGTCGCGCGAATTCATCGAGAAGGAACTCGCCGCTGTCCGAAATAGGTGCCCACTTGATGACAGCGCCTCGCCGCTCGCGGTGATAATGCCACGGCACGATATTGGAGTGATGCTCCATGATCGACAGGATGACTTCATCATCCTCGCCAAGAACCATTCCGCCGAACGACTGCGCGACGAGGTTGATCGCTCCCGTCGCGTTTCGCGTGAAGATGATCTCGTCGGTCGATGGGGCATTGAGAAAGCGCCGTGCGGCCTCGCGCGCATCCTCGAACTTCTGCGTCGCGGTGTTGGACAGATAGTGCAGACCGCGATGCACGTTGGCGTACTCGAAGCGATAGGCGTGATCCATCGCCTCGATCACCGGCGTCGGCTTCTGCGCCGAGGCTCCGTTGTCGAGATAGACGAGCGGCTTGCCGTAGACCTCACGATAAAGAATAGGGAAGTCGGCACGGATCCGCTCGACGTCATAGGCGCCGGCGGCCAGGCCGTAACCGGCATTCGTTCTCTCGCGGGTCTCGATCACCATCTTGTCCGTCCAGTTCGCTCAAGTCATCTGCCAGCTTCAGCCGCGATTGCCGTTACACGCTCTTGGCCGCGCTGCTCGCCAGCCACGTTTCAGCTTCTTCCATGAGCGCCTCGCGCAAGGCAGTGTTGTCGACCTTGGCGATGGCTTCACCGATGAACGATTGAATGAGCAGCGCCCGTGCCTGATCGAGCGGTATGCCGCGCGCACGCAGATAGAACAGCAGATCATGGTCAAGCTCGGCCGCGGTCGAGCCATGTCCACAGACGACGTCATCGGCATAGATCTCCAGCTCCGGCTTGGAGTCGAATTCCGCCGTCTCCGAAAGCATCAGCGCCTGCGCCATCTGCTTGCCGTCGGTCTTCTGCGCGTCAGGACGCACGATCACCTTGCCCTGGAATATGCCGCGCGCCTCGCCGTCGAGCACACCCTTGAACAATTCGCGGCTTTCACCATGCGGCACGGCATGATCGACAAACAGCGTCGTGTCGATGTGCTCGCTTTTGCGGCCGAGGAACACACCCGAGATGTCGAGCTTCGCATGCTCGCCCTTGAAGGTCGCACGCAGCTGATTGCGCGCAACACCGACGCTTGATGTGTACTGGAAGGCGCGATAGCTCGACTCTCCGCCAAGCTCCACCAGCCAGTTCGCAAGATGCGTAACACTGCCCAGATCCGTCGCCACCTTGATGTGCGAGAGGCTGGCGCCTTCACCCAGTTGCACTTCGCTGGCGGAATTGACCTGACCATCGACCGTCGATCCGGGAACAGCCACGAAGATCTCGGCGATCGTAACCGTTGCTCCCTTGCCCACGACAATACGGTTGCGGCCAACGGAAAGCTGCGGCACGGCACCCGCGCGCACATGCACCACCAGCAACGGCAGATCGAGCTTCGTGCCGTCTTTGACCTCGATGACCGCGCCATCCGACACATAGGCCGCGTTGAGCGCCAGCAGCGCCGAGGCGCCGCGGTCCTCATCGGTCGCATCCAGACCGCTGGCGTCACCCTCCGCGAGCTTCTCCGACAGCGGCGTCACGGTGATGCCGCTCGCGCCGCTGAGGTTCGAAAGATCCTTGCGATAGCGTCCATTGACCAGAACAAAGCGCGGTGCATCGATCCGTCCGATCGCACCCATCGCCACGATCACGTCCGCAATCGTCGTCTTCGTTTCATCGCCGACAGCGACAGGCAATGCGTCTTTCATCACGCCGCGCAGGTCGGTGTACTTCCATTCCTCGATGCGCCGGTGCGGCAAGCCACCGGCAGCAAAGCGGCCGATCGCCGCCGCGCGCGCGGCCTTGACTTCGGCACCACCCGGCAAGGCTTCAGCGACGGAGCCAAATGTCTCCGCCAGCGTCATCTCGGCCTTGGTTTTCATAACTGCCACGTTCATGCTGCGCCTCCCAAGCGCTCAGGACGGGTTGAAAAGTAGGATGCAGAGCACGCCGCTCAGGCGGCATCCTTCTGGAACTCGGCATAACCCGACTTCTCAAGCTCCAGCGCAAGCTCCTTGCCGCCCGACTTGCGGATCTTACCGTAGGCGAGCACATGCACCTTGTCGGGCACGATGTGGTTCAAGAGCCGCTGATAGTGCGTGATGACCAGCATCGCACGCTCGGGCGAACGCAGTGCGTTGACGCCATCCGAAACGATCCGCAAGGCATCAATGTCGAGGCCGCTGTCCGTCTCGTCGAGCACACACAGCGACGGCTCCAGCATCGCCATCTGCAGGATCTCCGAGCGCTTCTTCTCGCCGCCCGAGAACCCGACGTTGACGGGACGCTTCAGCATCTCCACGTCGATGTTAAGTTCAGCTGCCTTCTCCTTGACGAGCTTCATGAAGCCAGGCGTCGTCAGCTCCTCCTGCCCGCGCTTCTTACGCACCGCGTTGGCGGCCGTGCGCAGGAAGGTGAGACCGGCGACACCTGGAATCTCCATTGGATACTGGAAGGCAAGAAAGACGCCCTTGGCCGCGCGTTCGTCAGGAGCCATCTCCAAAATCGACTCGCCGTTCCACAGGATATCGCCGTCCGTCACCTCATAGTCCTCACGCCCGGCGAGCACATAAGCGAGTGTCGACTTGCCCGAGCCATTGGGCCCCATGATCGCATGGACCTCGCCCTTTGGCACAACGAGGTCTATCCCCTTGAGGATTTCCGCATCCTCGTCCGCGATCTTCACATGAAGGTTCTTGATCTCGAGCATCTCACTTCCTCATCTTTCAACTCTCGGGCTGCGGCCGTGACCGGCGCTACGCCCAAATCCAAATTCCAAGTTCAGCGTTTCTCGCAACCCTGCTGCTTCTCCGGGTCATAAATGTCGGCGTATTTCTGACCCTTCCACCGCCATGCCCATTCGCCGTCAGTGCGCTTTCGCGCGAACTGCGTGAACCAGTAGACGCCACCCAGCACACCCACGAACCAGACGACATAACCGGCAATGCTGCCTGTGCCCTTCAGCGACAACATCCCACTGACGGCAACGATGCCCAACACCACCGAGAACAGCGATGTCGCCAGCCAGCCCTGCCACGTCGACGGCGTCGCGCCGTAGCCATGTGTCTTGGGCTTGAACCAGAACTCGTTGCCGCCGTTCGCCATGTCCATCCCGTCAGCCGACGCTGCCTTCCAGCGAGATGCCGATCAGCTTCTGCGTCTCGGCCATGAACTCCATCGGCAGATGCTGCAGCACGTCACGGACAAAACCGTTGACCACGAGCGCAATCGCCTCCTCCTGCGAGAGCCCGCGCTGCATGCAGTAGAACAGCATGTCCTCCGAGATCTTCGATGTCGTCGCCTCGTGCTCGAAATGCGCCGATGAGTTCTTCGCCTCGATGTAGGGCACGGTGTGCGCGCCGCACTTGTCGCCGATCAGCAGACTGTCGCAGGCGGTGAAGTTGCGCGCATTGGTTGCCTTGCGGTGTGCCGAGACGAGACCGCGATAGGTGTTCTCCGAGTGGCCCGCCGCAATGCCCTTTGAGATGATGTGGCTGGACGTATTCTTGCCCAGGTGGATCATCTTGGTGCCGCTGTCGACCTGCTGGCGGCCATTGGAAATGGCGATCGAATAGAATTCGCCACGACTTTCGTCACCGCGCAGGATGCAGCTCGGATACTTCCAGGTGATCGCCGAGCCCGTTTCGACCTGCGTCCAGGAGATCTTCGAGTGACGGCCGCGGCAGTCGCCACGCTTGGTCACGAAGTTGTAGACGCCGCCCTTGCCGTTCTTGTCGCCCGGATACCAGTTCTGCACGGTCGAATACTTGATCTCCGCATCATCGA
>JAGRKV010000020.1 GCA_020442165.1 Hyphomicrobiaceae bacterium
AACACCTGGCTCCGCCAGTACAATCACGTCCGCCCGCATCACGCACTCGGCATGCGCCCGCCGGTCCCCGAAACGATATTAGAGAAGCCCCAAATCAGTGGCCTAGACTGAGGGGGCTGGACAAGGGATCTGGGGCGGGAGATTTAGGTACCAGAACCCTTGAACCGGCCATACTCTTGGGCGCTCGATTTGCTCCAAACCATTCTCAGAAAACCGACAGCATCAACTGTCGTCGGTCTTCATATTGAACCTATCAATAGTTAGATGCAATGTAACCGAGGAGAAAAAACGCGGCGTTGGTTGCGATGCCCCACCAGATTCCACGGCGTCCTTCAACGGCGAGCAACTTTTCCATGTGCTCCTTGAGCTCAACAATATCTGCTTGGGTAACCTCACCGCTCTCAAGCACAGAGTCGGCAAATGACGAAGGCGGCATGCCTTTGGCGACAAGCCGGTCATCAATCGCCCGGCGCATCGCCAGAAAGGCTTCCGTCGAGTTTTGTTGATCGGATTTCATGCTCATCATCGGATCTCCTGATTTACGAGTTGATAGCGTCAAATCACCGTGTGCGCAGAGGTTCAAAAGTTGACATCAGACGCGCCAGAAAAGACTTACGCGGCGCCTCTGTCTTCGCGGCCGGTGATTCCGCGATAGCTTCGCGTATCGATTGAATCGAAACGCCTTCGTTAACGCCCGCCACGGTTTTATCCACGGTCACACCGTCGTGGAGAGTGGCCGCCCCGGCTCGATGTATTCCCACAAGTTGAAGGTGCTCATTGAGAACCGCGCCACCCGAAGATCCGGGAGCTGTCGGGCACTTGTAACGAAGGAAGGTCGGAAACGTGGTGCCGCTACGAACAGCGCTACCGTGGAAGTGATTGTCTTCAATCGTTGCGCTAGCCGGACCGCCGAATGGATGCGAAAGCAGAAAGGACCGCTGGCGGCGACGCCCGCCGCCAGAATCATTGGGCACAAATTCTTCGGGATCATCGTGTGCAATGGGCAGTGCGGGGATCTCGAAATGGCGAGGTATATAGATCGGCGGAGGGATCAGACGCAGCACACACACATCGAGGACATCAACCGGCGACGCCCAAATGACCTCGCAAGCGCAGGATTGACGGGGGTAGCGCTCGTCGAAGCTCACTCGAATCAGTTCCGCACGCTTCGACAAGCGCGAACCACGCGACTTCTTCGGATCAAAAAGAACATGGCACGCGGTCAGAACAACATCTTCGTCAAGACGACTGAAACCCAGATCAGCGGCGCGCACGGCGCAACCAGACCCGATGTGACTGCCTCCCTTCGTAATGCGGGCGATACCTGCAAACGATCCATGTAGGACCGCGAAAAACTCAGCAGATCGCGCTCGGTGATTGCTACCGTGTGATGCCTCCAAGGGGGAGCTTTCCACCGCATCTTGCTGAGATGGGGATGCCGCGAGCATCGCGTTGATCCAATCGATACGGGTTGGAAATTCTCCATCCGGTCCTGTCCAGACCGGAATGGGCTCGTGAATGAATGCGGACCGATCCATCGCCAAACACCTCCAACTGAAGATGCGTAGAGATAGCATGTTTTCACTCACAATGTGAGTAAAAAATGCACCATCGCTTTTCTGTCGTGTTTGCAGGGTGTTAGGAGTCTAAATCACAGCAGGGCGCTCGCTTGCGCGTCGAATTCGACGTCCGACACCGAGCCGCGAAATCGATCTGGGACTTGGAGGTGGTCCAAGAACACGGGCCCGGCAGGGTTAGGGATGAGACATGCCTTTGCCGCTTCGGCAGTCGTAGAACGAGCGTGGCCTTGCAATCCGAGGACGTCGCTCGGAATCGGTTTCGCTCGATATCTCGGCCAATGCCGCATCAGCTTTGCCAGCAGCCTGAGCAACGAGAAATGTACCGGGTGGCAGTTGTAGCCAGTGTGTAAGCAGGTGATCCACTCGCGCGCTAAACGGGCGCTTCCCACCCAACAACGTCCCAAAGTTTTGGAGAGAGAGTCCAATTGCTCTCGCCGCTGATGTCCCTGTGAGACCGCGCTTCTGCAAGTGCATGCGGAGGAGTTCTCCGGCCGACATATCGTTTGCCGGGTTCACTTTCACTGCATCAGAGAGCGGTTCGGGCAGATCGCGCGGCTCATTTTCGATATCCGCCACGAAAGCATCGTATCGTGCCTTGGCCAAGGCGAAATGACGATGATTGTAGCCGAGCGCGAGACTGATGCGCACCGAACAGGCAACGCTTAACGGAGAACGGTTCGCAAGGATCGCAAACAAGAACGACCCATCGATACCAGCCGCCCTGCTTAATTCGATTGTAGATATTCCGCCCCTCACGAGATGAGCCCGTATCAAATCGGACGGAGCCGGCGTTGGCGCACAATCGGAGAGAGGCAACTCCATCTGGTCAATTGAAAACTGCGAAAGCATTTAGTCTGTATAATGATTAAATGCTTAATAAGCAAGCCGGTCGGTCCGGCTTGCTTTTGAAGATGACTGTTACGCAAAAATTCAGTCTTTGGGGTCGTGCAACGGCGGAGCCCCCGCAAGCCGGCGCTGCTCGGACCGTTTGGCTTCTTCCTCGATGACGTAATCTTCGTAATGATTCAGCGCCTCGCGCAGTAAATCCACTTTGGTAGGTATGCGCCGAACCTTCATCAACCACTCAAGGCGCGGGATGGCATCCCGAGGCACCAAGAACGAGATGCGCAAAATCTTGCTGTTGGCGTCCGTCCCTTTGGATTTGGTCGTACGTCCGGCTGCCCTGCTACCAGCATCCGGCGGGCGTTTCTTAACTTGCTTGCTGCGACGCTTCTCGCGCGTGTCATCCGTGCCGGGCTTGATTGCGGCAGCGCTGTGCTTAGAGTTCAACATGAGGATTCCATCGGATTAAGGGATGCGCGCACATCGGAACGGCGACCGCATCCGCGCTATAACCTGCGGCAACGTGCGCAACCAACACCGAAGGAGGCGGTCGGGCCGCTTCGAGCGAAGCGTCTGAAACCCGTCCTGCAACTTCGCGGGCGCAAGTGCCACTACTAGTTCACTATATCAATGGCGACCTTTGTGACAACGGTACAGCCGCTATCGTCGAGCGTGGTTATCTCAACTTTCTCGTGCAACTGCGTGCCCGTGCGACTGAATTCCATCTCCTCGGCAACAAAGGCGATGTCGTGGAGGGGCGTATCGCCTTGCTCCACCACCTCAACCTTTTCGAGGATTAGAAGGTCTCCAAGTCCCGGCAGCTCACGCTGTGGCGCACGACCAGCCGGTTTCCGACGTTGCGTCCCCATGCATCTCCTCCTCACTTCTAGCGCCCTCCCAGACCTCGGCCGGCACAACATCCGTGACGTCGCCGGTCCAGGCTGCGGCCGGAGGCATGGTTGCCAGAAGGACTACCGCTAGAAGAACAAAGAGGATCGAAGTCAGCATGGTGGATCTCCTAAAACCTCGAAATAGGGTCTATGACACCCAATACGTACTACTTTTCACGCCGGAATCCAACAAGTCTACTCAAAAATGTGAACATGTTGCGTATTGGCGACGATAGCCGGCGGGTGTCCTAGCGTCCGGCAAATCGCGTGCTGCGAACATCAGCGCGTCGGTAGCTCCGTGACCTTCCTGCAGTAAAATAGAGCGCTCTTCGTGCGGCCGATTCAGTCGCCAGCCGCGCTGCGACCTCCAATCGAACGCTTTTGACATCGTCTCCGCTCTCATCCCGCCTGACGTCCCAGAGCGCCGGCTTCTCAATCAGCTCGCAAGCCATTGCCGCCAGATCCTTCAGGGCATGCCCGTCTCGCACGCTTCTAAGTAACGGCCGATGAAGCCTTGGAAGGTGCGGATCTGAAAGATCAAGCTTAGCGAGCGCCTGAAACTCAGGGGGCGGCATCTGACCATTATCGGATGAGACTTCCGCAAACATTCCTTCGAAATAGTCGTCATGATAAGTGAGCGCATCAAGCCCGGCGACTCTATAGATCGCGCTCCATGGCACATCTTCGATCAATGCAGCGGACAGCGCAGCAATGGCCGTTAGTCCTCGGCAAACGCATACGGCTTCGCTGAAAAAGCGCTCGTTGATGTCCAGCGGAGGTTCAATCAGCACGCTGCCATCTGTGGCATGAACTGTGGTCGCGTAAGCGACGACTTCACTGCGATCGGAGTAGTTTGCAAAGAGGAGCGTAAGTCTAGTCACGCTGTTCGCGCGGCGCAGTACCGGCACAGCCGATTCGGGCAAACGCATTCGATCGAGCAAAAATCCTTGAGGATGAAGCATCAGCGTTCCTCCACGTGCGCTTGCGTAAGCGCCTTCCTCCTTCCCACCCCCTAACTTCGTATGCCCCTCGACAGCGCAAACACCTTCGGTACGCTTATAAGATTGTCATACAATGACTGCTCCCGCGCAATCCGATATAACTTGGTTCTTACGCTAAAAATTGGGAATGTTATCTCGACGGAATCGTACTTTTCCGACTACCGTGAGGATCACTGTGCTGTGCGTCAACTGCATAGGACGCCGAACTCGTTCTCAATATCTGTTGCGCTCTGCGCGATCAAAGTCTCGCGCTTGTCCCCCAGCAACTTCTTCTGTCGCGCCTTTAAATCGCTGGCGATAAAGTTATGACTTGCGATCAACGCCTCAAGGTGCGAGTTCCAGAACTCCGGAAATTCTAAGTCGATCCCATTCGAATTTGTGCGGCAAACCACGATAGGAGTCGCCATGGGGGTGCCTTGTGACGTGGTAAGGCCGGTCAGAATGCCACCCATTGTAGTGGTACTCATCGACTGTGTGCGACGCAGCAACACCGAGCCAAGGTCGAAGCGCCGGGTCTCGTCGCAGCAACCTACAAACGCGCTGATGGTTGTGTTGTTGATGTAGCTGTACCCGCGATAGACTCGAACATTATCGCTGTTGGGTGCTTGACCATCGGGAACGTGTGAAACCAGAGTGACCGGGAACTGGTTACGGAACAGCTTGTGCAAGATCAGCTTGTCCCGAACGTATGCGGTCGGACCGGACTCACGTCGATAGAGATCGTAAGTTCCAACGACCGTGTCGTTAATGCGCTCGCGCTGCTTTGTGTCGATGACTTGCTCGTCAAGCGAAAGTGGCTTCTTCACAACAAGTAGCGGCGTCTGCGAATTGTAGATTTTGAAGGTTGTTAGAGGCGCATCTGCCGGCAAGAGTTTTTGAATGATAAGTTGTTCCCGCAGAGCACCGATCGCTCGTTCAAGCTTTCCGATTGTGCGCTGTTGCGGTTTGCGAGTTGCGTTAATGAGGTCCCTTAGGGCGTCGCGCGATACCTCATCTTGCAAAGCATCGTGTAATTGCTTGCCCGTCATACCGAGCTGCTTGGCAACAATATAGAACCAGTTCGAAGCACGAACCGCTGCGGGTTTAGACACCCCTTCCCCCCAAAATGTACGAATTCCTGCTCATGAATATACGAATTCAGACATCAGCAAAAGTAGGCTTTGGCATCTGGCGTCACGCCAAATGACCGACTTGCGACCGGCCAAAACAGTCCGCAATGGCTAGCGCCCACGTCGGGTTTCCCGGCAATGGCGGATTGTTCGCCAATGCTGCGCTTCTGTGCTAGTGGCTACGGGCGCATCAAGGTCAAGCGGTACGACGACGCCCGATCCGACAATTCGCCGATTTCAGTCATACGGACCTTCAGCGTGTGGGTCGCATCCGAGCGGCGGCTCGCAGCGCATGCTTGCTCCAATTCACCGCCCGATCGCTATCCTTCAGATAGGCGGGTACGTGCTACATCCAATGACCAACCGAGCACCATTCAGCGTGCAACTGCCAATGGCAAAGCTCATGAGCGAGGACATAAAGGTATTCCCGCGTCGATGTCGGCCATTGTGCTTCTCACGCCGACGCAATGGTAGCGACATCGGATCGACAAGGTGGCCATCAAGCCTCAACTCGAAATGCAATGCAGGCACCACAATGCTACAAGCGGCCGACAATCATGACATCGATCCGTTGTTGGCCTTCGCCAGGTCATGACGTTGTACCGATAACGCGACGTTTGGCATTGCCGGCGCGCGTCCGGATAACCATCAGCATGACGACTCAACGTGCAGCATGGCACCACATCATGCCACCGTATCGGTGTGTGCCCGGTGTGTGCCCAGCAAAAAGCCGGCTGAGTGCCGGCTGCGTAATGTCTTGATTTTATTGGTGGAGCCGAGGGGAATCGAACCCCTGACCTCTGCAGTGCGATTGCAGCGCTCTCCCATCTGAGCTACGGCCCCTGGCGGTGGCGGGCATTTAGGAGGCGGCCCTTCGTGTTGTCAAGAACGCCAACCAGGGGTCTGGTGCGGCGCGGTGGGGTGGGCAGAACCGCGCCGATCGCAACGGCCGCACCGGGTTGGGTTCGTTCCGGGCTGGCGCCGCAATCTGCAGCAGAAGGCTCCACGAATGCCACCAGAGGCGCTGCGCCGGCGGGACGCTAAGCCCGCCCAGCCGCTTCAGGCCGGCGGCGCGGTGCGCCGGAACACCCCCGGACAAGACCTAAGATCAGAAAAATTCGGCCGCCAAACATCGGCGCGACGCCCAGGCGCTTGCCGCACGAAGCCCCAGACGGTACACGTCTGACACCTTGCGCTCGAGACCGGAATCCTCATGAGAGAACTAATACTATTCATCAGCCAGCTCCTCAGCATGTACCAGTTCCTGGTGATCGCGAGCGTGATCATGAGTTGGCTGATGGGCTTCGGCATCGTCAATCCCTATAACCAGATCGCACGCTCGATCTGGAGTTTCCTGCAGGCGATCACTGAGCCCGCGCTGGCGCCAATCCGCCGGATGCTGCCGGACTTCGGCGGCATCGACATTTCACCGATCGTTCTGCTGCTCGGAATCGAGGCGGTGCAGCAGGTGATCCTGCCCAACCTCATGAAGGCAACCATGTGATGGAGCGTCCGGAACTGCCCTGGATGGCGACCGGCGACGGTCTCGTGTTGCGCATTCGGCTGACGCCGAAATCTTCGCGCGACGCCGTGGAGGGCATCGAGGATACGGCCGAAGGCGCCGCCATCAGGGCGCGCGTCCGCGCCGTGCCATCCGACGGTGAAGCGAACGCTGCCCTGACCAAGCTGATAGCGTCTTGGCTCGGCGTGCCAAAAAGCAGCATTTCGCTTGTCTCTGGAGGGAAATCACGCATCAAGTCGGTTGCGGTGCGCGGCCAGACATTGGCACTCATGCGCGACGTTGCGGCCAGGCTGGGACACTGAATGGAGCTCGCCTTCCAGGAGCGGTGACCTCCCGAAAGGTGAAAAATAAATGAAGTCGGGGCTGGGCGGCAGGAACGGTACCGGCAGCACGGTCCGGTTGGAAAAGAGTCCCTTCGGGGCAACTGACACGGCAATCGAAACAAGAAACGAAAACAGGAGAAAACACACGATGTCGGACGCCAAGATCATCGACGGCAAGGCCATTGCTGCTGACGTGCGAGCGGGAGTTGCAAAGGATGTCGCGCGCCTCAAAGCCGAGCACGGTTTTGTGCCGGGGCTGGCCGTCGTCCTCGTCGGCGAGGACCCAGCATCCAAGGTCTACGTGAAGAACAAGGCGGCGCAGACCGTCGAAACCGGCATGCTGTCCTTTGAGCACAAGCTGCCGGCTGAGACGGCCGAGGCCGATCTGCTGGCACTTGTCGACAAGCTCAACAAGGATCCGGCGGTGAACGGTATCCTGGTACAGCTACCGCTGCCCAAGCACATCAATTCCGAAAAAGTGCTGAATGCGATCGATCCCGACAAGGACGTCGACGGCTTCCATCCGGTGAACGTCGGCCGCCTGTGGATCGGCGCTCGCTCGCTGGTCCCCTGCACGCCGACCGGTTCGTTGATCCTGGCCAAGACCGTGCAGGAAAACCTCTCGGGCCTCGATGCCGTCGTGGTTGGCCGCTCCAACATCGTCGGCAAGCCGATGGCCTCGCTGCTGCTGGCACAGAGCTGCACGGTAACGGTCTGCCACTCGCGCACGAAGGACCTGCCGGGCGTCGTCAGGCGGGCTGACTTGGTGGTCGCCGCCGTTGGTATCCCCGAGTTCGTTAAGGGCGATTGGATCAAGCCCGGTGCCATCGTCATCGACGTCGGTATCAACCGCGTGCCAAAGGGAGACGGCAAGACCAAGCTCGTCGGTGACTGTGATTATGAAAGCTGCGCCAAGGTGGCAGGAGCCATCACGCCGGTGCCCGGCGGCGTCGGCCCGATGACCATCGCATGCCTGTTGAAGAACACAGTCGAAGCCGCGCTCATCCAGAAGGGTCTGCCCGCTCTGAGCTGAGCGATGTAAAACGGATTGGCCGGTCGTCGCGCATCAGGCGATGGCCGGCTTATTCTTTCCGCGCATTCACAACGGCGGCGATCGCAAAGCCTGCACGTTGCTGGCCCTTCCAGCCGTCACGCCGCCTGCCGCTGGCGCAGCGTCTCGCCGCGATAGCTCAACGCCTCTGCGACATGGATACGCCCGACACCGTCGGCGCCATCAAGGTCAGCAAGGGTGCGCGCAACCTTCAGCGTGCGATGGAAACCGCGCGCGGAAAGACCCAGCGTCTCGGCTGCTTGACGCAACAAGGCGGTTCCATCAGCATCAGGCATTGCCGTTTCCTCCAGCAATCGGCCCGAACAATCCGCATTTGTGCGCACACCCTTGACACCAAGCTGCGTGAACCGTTCCTGCTGGCGCAGCCTGGCACCGGCAACGCGCGCTCGCACTTCTGCACTGCCCTCGCGAGGCGGAGGCAGAACGAGATCAGCGGCGGAAACCGCTGGCACCTCGATCTGCAGATCTATACGGTCGAGCAGAGGACCGGAGATGCGCGCCTGATACTCCTCGGCGCATCGCGGCCCCCGTTTGCACGCCTGACCGGGCGAACCACCGCCGCAACGGCACGGGTTCATGGCGGCGACAAGCTGAATGCGCGAGGGATAGGTGATGCGGTGATTGGCACGCGCGATGACGGTCTCGCCGGTTTCAAGCGGCTGACGCAACCCATCGAGCACCTGTGGTGTGAATTCCGGCAGTTCGTCGAGAAACAACACGCCCAGATGCGCAAGGCTGACCTCGCCGGGGCGCGGGCGCGTGCCGCCGCCAACGAGCGCCGCCATGCTCGCTGAATGATGCGGGCTCCGGAATGGCCGTTCGGTCGCGAGTTTGCCGCCCGACAATTCACCCGCCAGCGAATGCACCATGGAGACCTCCAGCATCTCTTCCGGCGACAGCGGCGGCAGGATGGACGGCAGGCGCGCTGCAAGCATCGATTTGCCCGAGCCGGGCGGACCGATCATCAGCAGGTTGTGGCCGCCGGCAGCCGCGATCTCCAGTGCGCGCTTGGCGCTCTCCTGCCCCTTGATGTCTTTCAGATCGGGCAAAAGCCCCGTCGGGCGTTCCAGGTTGGGCTTTGGCCGCGACAGCGTCTGCAGCCCCTTGAAGTGATTGACGAGCGAGAGGAGGTGCGGTGCGGCCAGGATGTCGACATCCTCGCCCGCCCACGCCGCCTCCGAGCCGACGTCCGCCGGACAGATCAAGCCCTTCTTCATGGCATTGGCGCCGATCGCGGCGGGCAGCGCGCCCGGTACGGCGCGGATTGAACCATCGAGCGCCAGTTCGCCGAGTGCGGCAAATCCGGCAATCGCGTCAGGCGCAATCGCACCCATGGCCGACATCAGCGCCAGCACGATCGGCAGGTCGAAATGGCTGCCCTCCTTGGGGAGATCCGCCGGCGCGAGGTTGACGGTCAGATGCTTGTAGGGAAGTCCGAGGCCAACCGCGTGCAGCGCGTTGCGCACCCTCTCGCGGCTCTCCGCCACCGCCTTGTCCGGCAGGCCGACGATGGAAAACGCTGGCGCGCCGGGTGTGATGCGAACCTGCACCTCGACGTGCCGGGCCTCGATGCCAACGAACGCTAGTGTCGAAATCTGCCCGTACATGCACCACCCTCGCAACTCCCGCAGGAGAGCGCCTCGCCCTCCCGAGTTGCCCAAGCGTAGTCTGAATGCAGATCACGATCAAGAACAAAAACGGAACATGAAGCGCCGGGCCGTGGAGCAGCATCACTCGCGCAATTAGGCGCGCTGGGCCACCTTTCCCTCGATCGCGTCCCAGATCATCGCCGCGATGTCGGGACCGCCGTGATCCTTGATGTGGCGGATGCCGGTGGGTGAGGTGACGTTGATCTCGGTGAGATAGGGTCCGATCACGTCGATGCCGGTGAAGATCAAGCCGCGCCGCTTCAGCTCCGGCCCGAGCCGCGCGCAGATTTCCTTGTCGCGCGCCGTCAGTTCCACCGCCGCCGCCGTGCCGCCGACGTGCAGGTTGGAGCGCGTCTCGCCTTCTGATGGGATGCGGTTGATGACGCCCGCAAGTTCGCCGTCGACGAGAATGATACGCTTGTCGCCCTGGCGCACTTCGGGCCGGTACTCCTGCACCATGAACGGCTCGCGGAAGATCGTCTGGAAGAGCTCCACCAGTGCGCCAAGGTTGGTATCGCCCGGCTTGATGCGGAACACAGATGCGCCACCGTTGCCGTAGAGCGGCTTGATGATGATATCCTTGTGCTTGTCGCGGAAAGCCTGCACGTCGGCCAAGGACCGCGTCACCATGGTCGGCGGCATCAGGTCGAGGAAATCGAGCACCCACAGCTTCTCTGGCGCGTTACGCACCTCGCGAGGATCGTTGACCACCAGCGTTTGGGGATGAATGCGCTCTAAAAGGTGCGTCGAGGTGATGTAGGCCATGTCGAATGGCGGGTCCTGGCGCAACAGGACGACGTCAAAGGTCGACAGGTTCTCGTGCCGGCACGAAAGCAGCTCGAAATGCGCGCCAGTACGATCGACAACTTTGAGGCCGCAACCATTTGCCTTCAACGTCGCGCCGTCCAGCGTCAGCGCCTGGGGCAGATAATAGAAGAGGTCGTGTCCGCGGGCCTGTGCCTCCAGCAGCAGCGCAAAGGTGGAATCGCCCTTGATGTCGATGCGATCAATCGGGTCCATCTGGCAGGCGACGCGCAAGGGACGGCGGATAGGGTTCGGCATCGGCGGGTTATTCTCCGGATTTTCATCGCCCAAGATCATTGGGCAGCCGAAGCAAGCCTGAGCGGCCGGCATTGTCAACACGGCCTTGCAGCGGACCCTGCCAGCCGGTGAGCTTTGAAACCTGGTGCGTCATGCGGCAAGGCGACTTGGCTTCGCACGCCCGCTCGCCAACCCGCCTCATGGGAATTGGCCCCAACAATCAAAATTAACGCTCTGTTAACCGGATCACCGCAGGCTGATTTTGCGGGATTACGGGAATGAGAGGGAAAATGGGCATCCAGGATACGGAGCTTGCGTTCACTTTGGCGCGGCTTGAAAGCTCCCTGAATGCGCTGGCCGAATCCCGCAGCCGGGTAGGCGATGCGCTGCATGAAGCGATCATCGAACTGACACAACAGATCGAGGACTTCGAAAAGGCTACCTCCTCGCCTGCGCGCGTGATGCGCCGGGAAAGCTACCAGTTGCAGCCCACGGGCCGGCGCACAGCCGCCTGATCGAACACCACGTCGCAATTTGGTGCTTCAAACCGCATTGATGAGATGCTGGGGCAGGCGCCAGGGCAGAACCAGCACCAGGTCAAACCCCATTTCGTGGTCGTGATAGTTGGGATGGCGGGCAAGCCATATGTCGGCGGCCCGGTGGATGCGCAATCGCTGCTGAGACATCAAGGCTGCATGCGCCGCTTCAAGCGTGGCCCGCTGCTTGACTTCAACGAACGCAAGACGCCCCCGCCGTGCTGCAACGATGTCGATTTCGCCGGCAACCGTCGTCACGCGCCGTCCGAGGATGCGATAACCCTTGCCTGCAAGCATGAGGATGGCGAGCCATTCGGCACTCTTGCCGCGGCGATAACGCCGCCGCCGTTCACGCGAAACCTCGGCCTTGCTGGTGCGAGCATCCTTCACCGCGTGCCATCCTGCTCGCCCTTCAGGCGCAGCCCGATGTCATAGACGCGCGAGCGCGGAACACCCAATGCATCGGCAACCTTGCGTGCCGCATCCTTGAGGCGCATGTCGATCAATGCTTCGCGCAGGGCCTCTTCGATCGACGCATCACTGGTATCGCGCGCCACTGGTGGTGACACAACGACGACAAATTCGCCGCGCGCCTCGCGTTGTGTAAAGGACTGCGCCAGTTCACGCAGCGGGGCACGCATCATCTCCTCGTGGAGTTTCGTCAACTCGCGTGCAATCGCCGCGTCACGATCTCCAAGGACCTCGGCCAGATCCCGCAGCATTTCCGCGACACGCGAAGGCGCTTCATAAAAGACGAGTGTCGTGTCGAGGCGCTTGAATTCCTCCAGGCGGGCGCGGCGGGCGGCACTCTTCGCGGGAAGGAACCCGCAGAACATGAATGTGTCCGTCGGCAAGCCGGCGCTGGTGAGCGCCGTCAGCACTGCCGAGGCACCCGGAACGCTGACCACATTGTGACCGGCCGCCACCACGTCGCGGACCAGCTTGAAGCCCGGATCTGAGATGAGCGGCGTGCCGGCATCGGAGATGAGGGCGACACTTTTTCCCTCTTCCAGCGCCCCCAGAATGAAGGGGCGCTGCTGGGCCGCATTATGCTCGTGATATTGCCGCAGCGGACGGCGCAGGCCGAAGTGTTGCAACAGCGTGTGCGATCGCCGCGTGTCCTCGCAGTAGATAACGTCCGCTCGGGCCAGCACGGTCAGGGCGCGCAGTGTGATGTCACCCAGATTGCCTATCGGCGTGGCGACGAGATAAAGACCGGACGTGAGACGTCCCGCCAGTTGACGTCCGAATTCAGCCAGGAGAGCGGCATCGGCGCCTGGACGCGGCAGGTCGCCTTCGGCTGCTGATTCGCTCTCGGGCGTCGCCGTCGCCGGCGGTGCCCCAGCCGAACCAGACTCCTTGTCCACAGGCATCTTCAGCCCTCGTTGCTTCTGCCGTGCCCGGCCGTGCTGCGGCGCCATATCGGGGCATCGGCGATTGCCGCCCGGTTAGCGCCGCAAGTTACGCCCAATTCGTGCGCCATTTCATTGCATGTGTGCGCTAGAGTGGACGCCCCCGACAAGTGTTTTGCCAGCCGGAGCCGTAACCTACATCCGTGAATCCGTTCACAGTGTCACGAAAGCACTTCTCCGGCATCGCGTGCTCAGCTAACTGGAGAAGAGTGACGCGCCCGTCGCGCTGGGAACATCTTGTTCGTGTTTGCTGCTATGTGTCGGAGCCCGGCCAGCGCGACGCGGCCTCGCCCCTTCGCTCCAGGTCGCGAACAAGTCTGTGCAGGAAACAAATTTGAGATGCTAGACCCACTGCACCGCCTACTGATCCGCAAGATCGAGCGCCGCAGCCTGCTCGCCGGCGCGGCTATCGCATTGGCTGGCATTGCGGCCGGGTGCAGCGCCAGTGTTGGCAACAATGCCGCGACAAACGCTTCGATCTCGCCGGAACCAACCGCTCAGACTGCTGGAAAGGGCGCATCCGGACCGGTGAAGGTCGCAATGCTGCTGCCGCTCGCGGGTTTCGGCCAGTCCGCCACTCTTGCCAAGAGCATGAAACAGGCTGGTGAGATGGCGCTATTCGAACGCGACAATCCCAATGTGCAGTTGCTGGTGAAGGATGATGCAGGCACGCCGGAAGGGGCACGCGCGGCCGCAGATCAGGCGATCCGTGACGGCGCGGAACTCATCATCGGGCCGCTTTACGCAAAGTCCGTCTCTGCCATCGCCCAGCAGGCGCGCCAGTCCAACGTCCCCGTTCTCGCGTTTTCGAACGACAGCCGCGTTGCCGGAAACGGCGTCTATCTCGTCAGCTTCCTGATCCAGCCGGAGGTGGACCGCATCGTTTCGTTCGCCGTATCGAAAGGCAAACAGCGGTTCGCGGCATTGATACCGGCGGATGCCTATGGCGATACCGTGGAGCCCGTCTTCCGCGCGGCCGTTTCGCGGCATGGCGGCACGCTGGTTCATCTGGAGCGCTACGCCGTCGGCGCCAATGCCATGCTGGAACCCAGCCGCCGCGTGGCGGAAGCCATTCGCAATGCGCAGGCCTCAGGTGCGCCCGTCGATGCGCTCTTCCTGCCCGGTGGCCAGGATACCTTGCCGCAGTTGGCGCCGCTTCTCGCCTACCAGGGGATCGAACCGCGGCGCGTGCAGCTCATTGGAACCGGCGCCTGGGATTATCCCAATGTCGGCCGTGAGCAGATGCTGGCTGGCGGCTGGTATCCGAGCCCCGATCCGCGCGGATGGCAGGATTTCTCGGCACGGTTTTCGCGCACATTTGGATCGGCGCCGCCGCGGCTTGCGAGCTTGGCCCATGATGCTGTGAGCATCGCGGTTGCGCTGTCCGCTGGTGCGCCCGGGCAGCGCTATTCGTCTGCCGCGCTGACGAACACGCAGGGCTTTTCCGGTGTCGATGGCACGCTGGTGCTGGGTGCGGATGGCCACTCGCAGCGCAGGCTGGCCATCCTGGAAATCCAGCAGTATGGCAACAATGTCATCGATGAGGCGCCGCAGTTCGCCGTATCGAACAGTGAGCCAGGTGTGCCCTACTCACCCTCGCCCCGCAGCGACATCGTAACCCCACCTGTCACTGGCTCGGTCTACGTTCCAGCCCCCGCACCGGCGAGCTATTAGAGCGATTCCGACCAAGGCGGAATCGTTAAGGCCGCGACTGCGGCCCGGCGCTTTGCGCCGCCCCCGCGGAGCAGCCCAAGCGTTAGCGAGGGTTAGCTGCGTGAGCGAAGAAATCTGGATCGTTTCAACGTAAGTCTGAAATGATCTAGGGCATGTTTAGCTGAAGTGAGTAGCGGTTCAGCGTGAAAAACATGCCCATACTAAAAGGAAAGAGCGCGTTCCCGATCCCATCGAAAATGAACGAGCTCTTGCCTGCCCCACGGCACCGGCCGCGCAATGACCCTGTTTCGAAGATCGTGCGCAATTTGCCCCGCCGCCTGCGCCGTGGCCTCAGTGTGATGATCCACTGCCGGCATGAGGCGCTGTCGATCCGCCGCCAGCACCCCTGGTTTTTAGGCACTCGGCAATCTCGCCGACGACGCCACGGCGGAACACAAGCACGGCGATGACGAACACCGCGCCCTGGATGACGAGCACCCACTCGCCAAAGCCTTTGAGGTAGTTCTGCATCGACACGATGATGCCCGCGCCGACGACGGGACCGAGAATGGTGCCGAGACCACCCACCAGCGTCATCAGGACGACTTCGCCCGACATGTGCCAGTTGACGTCCGTGAGTGACGCGAGTTGGAACACCAGTGCCTTTGTCGCCCCGGCAACTCCCGACAGACCGGCGGACAATACGAACGCCAGCAACTTATATTGGTCGGCACGGTAGCCGAGCGAGATCGCGCGCGGTTCGTTCTCTCGGATTGCTTTCAGCACCTGCCCGAACGGCGAATGCACGACCCGGTGCACCAGGAAGAAGCCAGCAGCGAAGATGGCCAGCACGACATAATAGAAGGTCACGTCGTCGGTGATGTCGATCATTCCGAAGATCGGCCTGCGCGGTACGGCCTGAATGCCGTCCTCGCCGCGTGTGAATGGCGCCTGCACGCAAAAGAAGAAAACCATTTGCGCCAGCGCCAGCGTCACCATCGCGAAGTAGATGCCCTGCCGGCGAATTGCGATGTAGCCAACAATCAAGCCCATCAACGCGGCAACGGCGGCACCGGCGAGAATGCCGGCTTCTGTCGGCCAGCCCCAGACCTTGATCGAATGTGCGGCCACATAAGCCGCCATGCCGAAGAACATCGCGTGGCCGAACGAGAGCAGGCCGACGTAACCGAGCAGCAGATTGAAGGCGACCGCGAACAGCGCGAAGCACAAGACCTTCATGAGGAAGATCGGATAGATCAGCGTTGGTGCCACCAGTAGCAGCCCGAACATGATGGCATAGACAATGCGTTCGTCGATCGCGCGCATCGCGTTCCCCTACCTGGCAGTGCCAAACAGACCCGCCGGGCGGATCATTAAGACGATGGCCATGACGACGAAGATCACGGTGGCCGAGGCTTCCGGATAGAACACCTTGGTCAACCCCTCCACGATCCCCAGGCCGAAGCCGGTGACGATCGAGCCGAGGATCGATCCCATGCCACCGATGACGACGACAGCGAACACGACGATGATGAGGCTCGACCCCATCACCGGGCTGACCGAATAGATCGGCGCGGCAAGTACACCCGCAAGACCCGCAAGCGCAACGCCGCATCCATAGGTCAGCGTAATCATCAGCGGTACGTTGATGCCGAATGCCCGAACAACATCGGGGTTTTCTGTGGCGGCGCGGAGGTAGGACCCAAGCTTGGTCTTTTCGATGACGAACCAGGTGCCGAAGCAGACGACAAGGGATACGAGGACGATGATGCCACGGAACCACGGAAGGAACATGAAACCGAGGTTGATGCCGCCCGGGATAGGGTTCGCGTAGGGCAGTCCCGAAATGCCGAACCTCTGGCGGAACAGCCCCTCGATGATGAGCGCCAGCCCGAAGGTGAGCAGCAGTCCATAGATGTGATCGAGATTGGCGATCCGCGACAGCAGCAGCCGCTCAATGACGATGCCCGTGAGACCCACCAGGATCGGCACCATAAACAATGCACCCCAGAATGGGATGCCGAAGTATTCAAGCAGCATCCATGCCCCGAAGGCACCCATCATGTACTGCGCGCCGTGGGCGAAGTTGATGACATTGAGCATGCCAAAGATGACGGCAAGGCCGAGGCTCAGCAGCGCATAGAACGCACCATTGATGAGTCCAAGCAGCAATTGCCCGAATAAGACCTGCGGCGGTACGGCAAGCAGCGTCATCATGCTTCGGCATCCCCGGCATGGAGGACGGCGGACACGAATTGCCTACTCGTGCCCGCCATCATCGTCTTACTTCTGAACCAGCGGGCAGTCGCTTTCGGCAAGCGGGCGCCAGGCTTCAGCGGCGGGGATCGTCGCGCGGGTCTTGTAGTAGTCCCACTCGCCTTTGCTCTCCGAAGGCTTCTTGACCTCGAACAGGTACATATCGTGGAGGTGCCGCCCGTCGGCGCGAACCGAACCCTTGCCGAACAGTTTGTCTTCGGTCGGCATCTCTTTCATTTTGGCGACAAGCGCGGCGCCATCGCCATCGCCTTTCTGGGCCGCGACGGCTTTCAGGTAGTGTATGACCGACGAATAGACGCCAGCATGCACCATGGTCGGATGCTTGCCGCCCATGGCAGCCGCGTAATCCTTGGCAAACGCGCGGTTGTTGTCGTTCTGATCCCAGTACCATGCTTCGGTGAAGATCAGGCCTTGCGCGTTCTTGAGGCCAAGGGCGTGCACGTCGGTCAGGAAAACGAGGAGGCCAGCCAGGTTCTGACCGCCCGCGACGATGCCGAACTCAGCTGCCTGCTTGATGGCGTTGGTGGTGTCGGCCCCGGCGTTGGCAAGGCCGATGATCTTTGCGCCTGAAGCCTGCGCCTGCAAAAGGAACGAGGAGAAGTCCTGCGCCGGGAAGGGATGGCGAACGGAGCCCAGAACCTTGCCGCCGTTGGCGACGACCACAGCTGAAGTATCCTTCTCCAGCGCATGGCCGAAGGCGTAGTCGGCGGTGATGAAGAACCACGTATCGCCGCCGGTCTTGACGATGGCCTTGCCCGTGCCGTTGGCAAGTGCCCAGGTGTCGTAGGTCCAGTGGATCGAGTTGGGCGTGCATGACTTGCCGGTCAGCGCCGAAGACGCCGCGCCCGACACCAGCGCCACCTTGTTCTTCTCCTTGGCGATGTTGACCACCGCAAGGGCCACCGACGACGTGACGAGGTCGACGATGGCATCAACCTTGTCGACATCGAACCATTGCCGCGCCGTGTTGGCAGCGATGTCAGCCTTGTTCTGGTGGTCGGCCGAGATCACTTCGACCTTGAGATCGGGGTGATCCTTCTGGAAATCTTCCACCGCCTTCTTGGCGGCAAACACTGATCCCGCACCAGACAGGTCCGAATAGGTTCCCGACATGTCGCTCAAGACACCAATCTTGACGACGTCGTCGCTGCCATCAGCTTGTGCGGGTCCGGCCAGCAGCATTATGCCGGCGATGCCGAGTGCCAGTTTGGTCAGTTTCATGCGTTCCTCCAGGTCGAATAATTGGACTTAGACGCCGAGGTATTCCTCGATTTTGGATTTCTTGGCCGCGACCTCGTCGCGCGCGATCATGTCGATCACCTGCCCGTGCTCGACGATGTAGTGGCGATCCGCAACGGTCGCTGCGAAATGAAAGTTCTGCTCCACCAGCAGCACCGTGTAGCCCTTGGCTTTGAGCGTTCTGACGATTTCGCCGATCTGGTGGACGATGACCGGGGCAAGACCCTCGGTCGGCTCGTCGAGAAGAAAGAGCTGCGCGCCGGTTCTCAGGATTCGCGCGATCGCCAGCATCTGCTGCTCGCCGCCGGACAGCTTGGTGCCCTGGCTATTGCCGCGCTCTTTGAGGCGCGGGAAGAGTTCGTAGACTTCTTCCAGTGTCATTCCACCCGGCCGTACCACCGGGGGAAGAAGCAGGTTTTCGGTCACATTGAGGCTGGAGAATATCGCCCGCTCCTCCGGGCAGTAGGCGACACCGAGGCGCGCAATCTGGTTGGCGGCGAGCGCGATCGTCTCCGTCCCGTCATAAACGATCGAGCCGCGCCGTTGCCGTACCACGCCCATGATGGATCGCATCGTCGTCGTCTTGCCGACGCCGTTGCGGCCGAGCAGCGTCACCACCTCGCCGCGTGGAACGTCGAATGTCATGCCGTGGAGGATGTGGCTTTCGCCGTAATGGGAATGGAGATCCTTGACGGAGAGTATCGTCTGCGAGGCATCAGGCATGCGTCGCCCTCCCCACAGGATCGGAATCGCCGCCGGTCCCCATGTAGGCCTCGATCACTTCCGGGTTGCGCGACACCTCTTGATAGGTGCCTTCAGCCAGCATCTCTCCGCGCGCCAGAACCGTGATCCAGTCGGAAAGATCGGCAACGACGCTGAGGTTGTGCTCGACCATCAGGATCGTCCGGTTCTTGGAGACCTTTTTGATGAGCGCCGCTGTCCGCGCGACATCCTCCGCGCCCATGCCGGCCATCGGCTCGTCGAGAAGCAGCATTTCCGGATCGAGTGCGAGTGTTGTCGCGATTTCAAGCGCCCGCTTCCGGCCGTAGGATAGCTCGACCGCGTGTTCTTCGGCGCGGTCGGCGAGGCCAACCTCGTCCAGAAGCGCCATGACCTTATCGTTGAGCACATCCAGCGACTTTTCAGAACGCCAGAAGTGGAAATGCGTGCCCAGCGGGCGTTGCAGTGCAATGCGAACATTTTCCAGAACGGTCAGGTGCGGAAATGTTGCCGATATCTGGAAACTGCGGACGAGCCCCTTGCGCGCGATATCGGCAGGCGCTGCCCTCGTGATGTCCTCACCGTTGAACAGGATCTGTCCGGAAGTCGGTTGCAGAAACTTGGTTATGAGGTTGAAGCAAGTCGTCTTGCCGGCGCCGTTCGGACCGATAAGCGCATGGATGGTGCCGCGGCGGACTTTCAGATCGACGTTGTTGACGGCCTTGAAGCCGCTGAACTGCTTGGTGAGCGCGCGCGTTTCGATAACGCTCTCGGAGCCGACTGACATTATCTGGCGAGCCCTTTGGCGCGATATGAAGCTGATGACCACATCGCGGGTCTGCATCGACGGCGGAAAAGAAATGCACGTTCCCGTTGCTGTCCGGCACATCGCGGGACGACTGCTGGAGGCCGCATGTGGGGCGGCATGCTACGGCCTCGAAGAATGAGCGGGCCCGTCCAGGCCGTGACGACGCTCTGGAGCTGCCCGCCTGCGCGACTGCACGCGACTGCGTGTTCGTCCTGCATGGACCACGCTTCCTTCCCTGGAACCACTGGGCGACGTTCGTCGTTCTCGTTTCGTGAAACTCAATTCACGAAAACATTGCCCGATTTTTTGTCCGTTGTAACCAGGAGACGCGCGTGGCGAGTGCCGGTGCTCATTGGACGTTAGGCCGAAGACGGCACGCCCAAACCGAATGTGGCAGCCATTTTACCGAGATGCCGGCTACTGCCGCGCCTGCCCGGCGGCAGCAAAAAAATGGGACCGGACGCCGGGAGGAGGCATCCGGTCCCAGGATCTGAGCATGGGGAAGTGCAAGCTCAGAAGCAAATTACGGTGTCAGAGATGCTGGTCCGGCGGCGATGGGCGTCGCGGCACAGGCGTGTATCGGAGGGCTTGATGAGCGCACGATCAAAACTCCCGCCTGCTGCGGGAACGGCGTGGCCGGACATGGCGGGCGGTATCGCACGTACGGCCCGCCAGCAGCGCGGGCAACGTCGATCTGGTGGTCGCAGGACCGCAGATAAAGTGGTTCAGCACGTTCTTTCCTTCCGATAGCTCTTGGTTCAAGGCCATGAGTTCGGTTTTTGCAGTGCGGCAACGTCGTAGCATGCCAGGCACGCGATCTATTCTTGTCATTGCTTACAAAATGAGTCAACAATAGGCCCCGTCTCGCTTCGCAATGCTGGCGATTGCAGTGACAGTGCATCGCGCCGACCCGCCGAACCAGCATTGCCAGGAGCAGGCTGCCCGCGCGCCCGCACCATCTCTGGCCTTGGCGCACGCTGGCCTCGATACTGATAAGAACAGCAGCGCTATGGAGGGAATGCCGGTGTCACATTTGACGCGACAGCTTGTAGTGTCTCTTGCGCTTGGTCTTGGACGCAAGACGGACGCGCGCACTGCCTGCTCATCCGAAGAAGTCACAAATACCGGACGGAATGGAGAGACTGCCAGTATGCCGAGGTTGACCGGCGAGCAAAATTCACTGAAAAGCCGGATCGGACGCACTGAAGCTGGACGCTAGAACTGATGAAATTGAACAAGGCCACATCTCATGCCCTGCGCGTGCTCGTAGCCTGCGCGCGTGCGGGCAACGGCCTGACAAAGGTCGCCGAGCTTGCTGGCGAATTGGAGCTGACCCAGCAGAACGCCTTCAAGATCGTACACCTGCTGTCCCGCGCCGGGTTTCTTGAGAGCGAGCGTGGCAGGTACGGTGGCGTCCGGCTGAAGGCATCGGCCGACGCCATCAAGGTCGGCGAGGTTGTCAAGGCGATGGAGCTGCTGTCCGAGCAACGCGAACCCGGCGCGGATGGCGAGCAGCACGCACAGCTGTTCGATGCGGCCTTCGAGGCATTCGTCTCCGTGCTCAATCAGACCTCGATTGCCGACATGGCGCGTGTACGCCAGCCTTCGGAACATTCAGGCGCGCTGGCCAAGCCGAAAAGAGGCAAGAGCGGACCGAAAGTTGCTCGTGCCGCCAAGCCGCGCGGCACCACGAGAACGCACTCGACTTGATCCCGCCGGGGCGGCAGCGGAGTTGTCGCTGCGTTGCCAGTGTCCAGCAGAATAGCTGGCTCAAGCCCGGGATTTGCCGCCTAGATTTGAACCGTTCAAAACTAGCGCCGAATTTGCTGCGTCAAGACGTTGCGAGGCCGACCTTTATGATTGACAACCGTTGTTGCTGACGATTTCTATATCGCCACAGTAATGAATTGCACTTGTCCGATGTCGGGGCCTTGAACCCCTTCGATTGGAGATGATGATGAAGAAGACCAAGCGTGCTGGCCTGACCGCCAGTCGTAGCCTGACACCACATTCAGTCCCCCCAGATTCGGGCACCCAAGCGAAGAGCCAGCTGCAGCGCTCCAGCTGCCTTCTGCAGCCCCGCTCCGTTTCAGCGGATCGCTATCCAACTGAAGCCATTGTCGGGTTGGGCTTTCGCGGCTGGATCGCCGGTTATCAGTCCGGTGAGATCGGCTGCTGGCAGGAAGTCTGGAAGCTTTATTCGAATCTGCTCGGCACCAAGCATGCGGAGGCCGCCGTTGGCTCCCTGTCCGAATGGGCAAAGGCCGTCGCCGTCGCATCCCACCACCAGATTTCGGTCCGTCCGCTCAGCGCCTGCGGATTTTGTCGTGATGAGTGCCTGGCCATCTCCATGATCGCCGCCTGTCAGCACAACACCTGCCCGGCCATGCGCGCTTGCGCCTTTGCATTGATCGAGAATTCGATGGTGGACGAGGTCCTGCATCACGCGGGCACCTACGCACTGACGCTGCGCAGCGTCGAGCATGTGATCTCTCCCAGCTGGATCATCAACGCGAATGCGTTTGTCGTTCCCGTTGCGTCACGGCCGATGTGAGGGGGAACGGGGATGTTGATCTGCTCGTGCGCCGTGATCTCCGACCATGACATCGAGTTGGCACTGCTCGATATCATGACGCAGACCGATCCGCCTCTGCCGACGCCGGGCGTGGTCTGGCGGCACTTGGGCAAGCGGATGAACTGTTGTGGATGCGCCCCCCTTGCCGTCGACACGATTTATGCAAAACTCGACGATCTGGAGCGGCGCCGGCTTGTCTGCCCCAATGCCTGCTCGACCATCAAGCGGCGATTGCGGCGCGCGACGGAAAAGGTCGCGGTAGTGGCAGGTGGCGAAATCCTGGCTCTGGCGGACTAGCGGCAACCACGACGACGAGATCTTAAAAAGGAAAAGAACTGTGAAGGGCGATAAAGACGTCATTGGCATGTTGAACGAAGCGCTGAAGCTCGAGCTCGGCGCGGTCAACCAATACTGGCTTCACTACCGTCTGCTCGACGACTGGGGCTATGGCAAGCTCGCCAAGAAGGAGCGTGCCGAGTCGATCGAGGAGATGCAGCACGCAGACAAGATCATCGCGCGCATCATTTTCCTCGAAGGGCATCCCAACCTTCAGACCGTAGCGCCGCTGATGATCGGCCAGAACGTCAAGGAAGTGCTCGAATGCGACCTCAAGGGTGAGTACATCGCCAAGGAGCATTACATGAAAGGTCGCGAGCTCTGCCGCAAGAAGGACGATTACATCTCCATGCAGCTCTTCGAGGAGCTGCTGAACGACGAAGAAGGCCATATTGATTTCCTGGAGACGCAGCTCGATCTCTTGAACAAGATTGGCGCTGAGAACTACGGAATGCTCAACGCGCAGTCGGCCGACGACGTCGAAGGTCACTGAGGCACGTCGGGACAGGCAGCCTCGCGCGTCACCGTTTCAGGCGCTCTGACAATCGCCAGAGGCAGGCCGAGCGACTTTGCTCAAATACTATCGCGCCGAGGCGCCCGATGAGGGCCCTCGGCGAATTCGTTTGCGCTTGAACCTGGTCCAACAAGGCAGAGTTCCGGTCGCCACCCCCGGGGGCATTGAACGGCCAGCTCGCGTAGAAAGCGCGCATCTGCGGTTGCAAGCCAGCTGGGAAACCGGCAAGAGGGCAACTCCAGCGGCAAATATGACGGGAGGCGTAATAGAACCAGCATGGCGAAGAAGGCGAAAGCAGCTCCAGTCACCGCCGCTTCTCCCGCACCCCGCCGCGAGAACAAAATCGCACATTGGCTCTTCAAGTCGGAACCCGATGCGTTCTCCTGGGATCAGCTGAAGGCCAAGGGAAAGGGCGGCGAGGAGTGGAGTGGTGTGCGCAATTATCTTGCGCGAAACAACATGCGGGAGATGCAACTCGGCGACTTGGGATTTTTCTATCACTCCAATATCGGTTTGGAGATTGTCGGCATCTGCGAAGTGAGCGCGCTGTCACACCCCGATTCCACGACCGATGATCCGCGCTGGGACTGCGTCGACGTGCGCGCGGTTTGCGATATGCCAAGCCCTGTTAGCTTGAAGTCTGTCAAAGCCAATCCAAAACTGGCAAAAATGAGCCTCGTCACCTCGATGCGACTGTCAGTGCAGCCGGTCACGGCAGCAGAATGGGCCGAGGTCTGCCGCATGGGCGGGCTCGATCCCAAGAGCTTGAGCTCCAGCAGGTAGCATCCCTGCAGTCGCTTCACTGGCGGGACGCGGCGGCGCGGAGTATGTCGTTTCTGCCATTTTCAGAATGCGAAGGAGCGGGTTGGTGAAGGATGATCGCGCGCGCCAGGAGTTTGTCCGCGCCAACACAAAGCTCTTGAGCCCGCAGCTGGTGCCTGAAATTCGTTTGCATCTTGCCGAGGAGAGCCTGCCGATTTGGCAGAAGACCGAGGAGGAGCTGGGCGAGATCAATGTGCCGCCACCATATTGGGCGTTCGCTTGGGCGGGAGGGCAGGCGCTGGCCCGCTACATCCTGGACAACCCGGATATCGCGGCTGGTTGCAGTGTGCTCGATTTGGGCGCCGGCTCCGGCCTGCAAGCCATTTCGGCGGCCATGGCTGGTGCGCGCGATATATTGGCGGCCGATATAGATCGGCTCGCGCTTGCAGCCTGCACTATGAATGCGGACGCGAATAACGTGGCGTTCGCGACAACCGCCAACGATCTTCTGGCCGGCCCACTGCCGCATCGCTTCGACGTGATACTGGTCGGTGACCTTTTCTATGAGCGCCAGTTGGCAGCGCAGGTCATGGCATTGATCGAAGCGGCGGTGGCTGGCGGCAGCCTTGTGCTCATTGGCGATCCTCAGCGCAACTATTTTCCCAAGGGCCGCTTTGAGGCCATCGCGCGCTATGAGGTCCCCGTAACACGCGAACTGGAGGATGCCGAGATAAAGCGCACGGCGGTATGGCAGGCAGGAGTCCGCCGCACTGCAGCGTGAAGTCACCGGCGCGCCTGTGCTAGGGTAGCTCAGGAAAAATTTCGCCGGTTCGAACATGGCGGGGCGCGCACATCGCGTGCCCTGCCATACGGGCGCACTCAGATGCGGCAGTGGGTTGAAGTCGGGTCATCCGTTTTCCTCTCCGGACGGCGGCATGTATCCCGGATGTGGCGGAAGCGCCCGGCCTGCCATGCGCGGCGAATGGCGAGGAGGTCACGTCAATGGATTTCTCGGGCGTCCACTATGTCGCCGTCATGCTTGCGGCTGCGGCAAGCTTCATTTTCGGTGGTATCTGGTATGGCATCTTTTCCAAGCAATGGATGGCTGCCGCGGGCATGACAATGGCGGACCTCAAGCCGAAGGACGGGCCGGTCCTTGCCCCCTACATCAGCGCCTTCTTTGCCGAACTCATCATGGCGTTTGCGCTGGCCGCACTGATTGTCAATCTCGTTCCGGGCATGGCCTCGCTGAGTAGCGGCCTGATCGTTGCGGTCCTGGTGTGGGCGGGGTTCGTCGCCAGCTCGCTCGTCGTTAACCATGCCTTCCAGGGTGCCAATCGCATGCTGACCCTGATAGACGGCGGGCACTGGCTCGGCGTTCTGCTGATTCAGGGCGCAGTCCTCGGCTGGATGGGGGCGGCCTGATAGTGTCGACTTGATCCCAAACCCATCGCATGCCGGAAATCGTGCTCGACATTCGGGCAAAACACCTGATCGGCATAAATTTCATTCGACGAAGGGGAGGGTTGTGAGGCTACGCCCGCCCCATATAATGCCGCCAAATTCAAAGCCAATCTTGGGAGGAAATATCATGTCGGAGAAGGTTTACCCGGTACCGGCGGAATGGAAGTCGCGTGCCTGGGTCGACAACGACAAGTACCTTGAGATGTACAATCGCTCGGTCAGCGACCCCGAAGGGTTCTGGGGCGAGATGGGCAAGCGCCTGGACTGGATCAAGCCATACACCAAGGTCAAGAACACGTCGTTCGACCCCGCGAACGTATCCATCAAGTGGTACGAAGACGGCGTCCTCAACGTCTCCAGCAACTGTATCGACCGTCATCTTGAAAAGCGCGGCGATCAGGTTGCCATCATCTGGGAGGGCGACGACCCGACCCAGGATGAAAAGATCACCTATCGCCAGCTCCACGAGCGGGTTTGCAAGCTCGCCAATGTGATGAAGGCGCACGGCGTCAAGAAGGGCGACCGTGTTACGCTCTACTTGCCGATGATCCCCGAGGCAGCTTACGCGATGCTTGCGTGCGCCCGCATCGGCGCCGTCCACTCGATCGTCTTCGGCGGCTTCTCGCCCGACAGCTTGCAGAACCGCATCGAGGATGCCGATTCCAAGTTCGTCATCACCTCCGATGAAGGTCTTCGCGGCGGTAGAACCGTACCGTTGAAGAAGAACACGGACGAGGCGCTGAAGAAGTGCAAGGGTGACGAGAAGGTGCTCGTTGTGCGTCGCACCGGCAATCCCGTGCCGTGGACACCGGGCCGCGATTTCTGGCTGCACGAAGAGATCGTCAAGGTTCCGGCCGAGTGCGCACCCGAGCCAATGAACGCCGAGGATCCACTCTTTATCCTCTACACGTCCGGCTCCACCGGCAAGCCAAAGGGCGTCGTTCACACCACTGGCGGCTACCTCGTATACGCCTCGATGACGCATCAGTACGTCTTCGACTACCACGAGGGCGACATCTATTGGTGTACCGCTGACGTTGGCTGGGTCACGGGCCACAGCTACATCGTCTACGGTCCGCTCGCCAACGGCGCCATCACGTTGATGTTCGAGGGCATCCCGAACTACCCGACGGCGTCGCGCTTCTGGCATGTGATCGACAAGTGGAGCGTCAACACCTTCTACACCGCGCCCACCGCCATCCGCGCGTTGATGGGTTCTGGCGACGATCTCGTCAAGCGCACCGACCGCTCGTCGCTGCGTCTGCTGGGATCGGTCGGCGAGCCGATCAACCCCGAGGCGTGGGAATGGTACTACCACGTCGTTGGCGACAGCCGCTGCCCGATCGTCGACACCTGGTGGCAGACGGAGACCGGCGGCATCCTCATCACGCCGCTTCCCGGCGCCACCGATCTGAAGCCCGGCTCGGCAACCCGTCCGTTCTTCGGACTGAAGCCGGCCCTGGTCGATGACAAGGGACAGACGCTGGAGGGTGCAACCCAGGGCAATCTCGTCATTCTCGACAGCTGGCCCGGTCAGATGCGCACGGTGTATCGTGACCACGAGCGCTTCGTGCAGACCTACTTCTCGACCTATCCGGGCACCTACTTCACGGGTGACGGCTGCCGTCGCGACGAGGATGGATACTACTGGATCACCGGTCGCGTCGACGACGTCATCAACGTCTCGGGCCACCGCATGGGCACCGCCGAGGTGGAAAGCGCACTGGTCGAACATCCCTTGGTCGCCGAGGCTGCCGTTGTCGGCTATCCCCACGACATCAAGGGCCAGGGCATCTACTGCTATGTCACGCTCAATGCGGGCGAACAGGGCTCCGAAGAGCTGCGCAAGGAACTGGTCAAGCACGTCCGCACGGTCATCGGTCCGACGGCTTCGCCCGATCTCATCCAGTTCGCACCGGGATTGCCCAAGACCCGTTCCGGCAAGATCATGCGCCGCATCCTGCGCAAGATTGCCGAGGACGATTTCTCCAATCTCGGCGATACATCGACGCTCGCAGATCCGGCCGTTGTCGACGATCTCGTAACCAACCGCCAGAACAAGCACGGATAGTTCCTACCGGCGCTATCCACGCAAACGCTACATCAGGAGAGCAGGGCGATTGCCCTGCTCTCTTTTTTCGTCCGTCTTGAAGCCAACCGCATGCACACGCATTCGCGCGGATGCCATGGCATGTCAAAGCGCTGTTGGGTTGGTTGGGCCGCACCAGTCCCGCAGGTCGTTCACTTGCAGCGTACGAACGGCCCACGGTCGAGATGAAAATGATCGTGATGGGCTTTGTTGTAGTTGGGGCCGAGCGCAACGCGGAAATAATGACAGGCAGCACCATGCGCGGCCTTCAGAAAGCGGCCTTCAGCAGTCGAGTCGCCCCAGTTGCTGGCGAGCTTGACACTGCGCCCATCGGCAAGCCTGAAGCCGGAAATGTCGATTGCATTTGCCGTGGCGTGCTGGCTGCGGAATGCCATCAGCGCCTTTGAACCGATGATGTTCCGGCAGGCGTAGCCGCCCATGTGCTCTATGCGGGTGACGGGCGATCCCAGCATCTCCCGCGCCAGCCGCTGCACGTCATGCTCGATCCACAATGCGAGGGCGGCAGCCACCTCGCATGTGATCGTGCCGACGGGAAGTGTAGCGCCGCCAGCCTTGGACATGCGAACCGCCGTGCGCCAGCCGCACCCGTTGCTGAATGGCTTGTCGCCCACCGGCTCAGCGGTGATATGCGGGGAGTTAAGCGTCGCGACACAAAGTGAAGCATCCCGGCGCAGGGCCGCTAAACGGAAATCCACGAACCAGGGGTTAGCCTGATCCAGAGACAATGGTGCGAGCGGCGACAGGCGTTGTGGCACAAGACCGAACCAGAACAGTGTCAGCGCGCTGCCCGAGATCAGGATAGCAAGCAATGTCTTTGCAAAGATGCGCCGTCTGGGCGGGCGCTGAGCGGATGGCATATCGTGTCTGCATCTCCCCCGAGGCGCCAGATTCGGACGTGGTGCGTCTTGACGCACATGCCGCACCGGTCGCTGGTCCAAGGATAGAGCATGTTTAGCTGAAGTGTGTAGCGGTTCAGCGTGAAAAACATGCCCAGGACAGAAGACAGAGCATGTTCCCGAGGCTATCGAAAGTGAACCCGCTCTAAATCGGTGGTAGTCGAGATCAAGAGATCGTGGCCATTGCACGGCAGGCCGCCAGCATCGCCTGAGGAAAGACGGCACGTTCGCAGCCTGCTTCATCATCATGCCACTACAAACGGAAACCTCCCCTCCGCGGGCCGGACAGCGGCCTAAGCGCAACAAGGGCGGCGCCGAAGCCCGCCCTAGTCGAATGCGATGATGAGTTCGTGCGGCGGTCAGTTCGTCAGCCGCAGGTTGTTGATCTGTTCGGCGATCGCCGCGAAGGCATCGCGCAACTCATTGGCATTGTCGGCATCGAAATAGTTCCTGGCCGAACCGGCGCAGTCCTGAAGTGTCTGGGCTGCCTTGCTGCGCAGCGTCGCGGATGAGATCTCGCTGAGCTTGAAACCGACGGTGTAGACCGTCACGCCCTTGTCGCGCATGGCCGTGCACATGTCGACGGCAAGCTTTTGCGAACGAGCAGCTGAGGGTGAGTTGTCGCCATCGTTCCGGCCGGCAATGGTGTTGAAGAGGCCGTCGGTCATGAGGATCATGACCTTGTTGGTCTTGCGGTCGTCGTAGCGTGTTGGCGCGTTCGGACCAGTGAAGATGCCGCCCCATGCCGGGGAGAGCATGTTCCAGGCCCATTGTACGCCGAGATGACCGGCCGTGCTTCCCGATGCCGTGTATGCCTGCACCTGCGAACGCAACCGGCTCTTGTCCTCGGTGAGCGGGACGATCATGGATGTGGGAGGGCAGCCAGCCGAAGCGGCAATACCCGACATCCCAATGGCCTTGAAATACGATCCGTTGGCCGGAGCGTCATCGCTGATCGTGTTCATATTCTCACGCTCGAACAAGCAGCCACGGGTGGCCGTAGCACCGGCGGCAAGCGCGGCATAGACCCCGCCATTGACACCGGAAGAGTAGGGCGCCAGCGCGATCCGGACCTTGTTGCTTGTTCCGCCGTCCGGCAGAAGGATATCGAAGAGGTCGTTGCTGGCCGCCTTCAGCGCATCGAGCTTGCCAGTGCCACCCATCGAGCCGGTGACGTCGAGCGCCATCGACAGTTCGATGTCGTTCTGTTCGAACGAAGTCTGAGCGACAACAGGGAATGTGAACTTGTCGAATCCGCCGATCCGCGCCAGCGTCATCGGAACCTCGACGGTGGCCGTGATCTTGACGCCATTGCTTGCCCGGTCGACGGCCACGTCGATATTGATGATGGTGCCGAACCGCTCGGCGACCTTCATGTTCTGGTTGAAGAAGCTACGCGCGATCTGCTGGATATCCGAGTCTGACGAGTTGCCGTTGAGAAGGGCCTTGCCCGCCGCCAGGGCCGCCGCGTCAAGCGCGTTCGAAACCCGGGACCGCTCGTGATTGACACGGCTGAGATCGATGGCAAGCGCCGCGAACATCGCGATCATCACCGCAATCAGACCGAACATGACGACAACCGTGCCGCGTTCGTCGTTGTGGAACTTGTGGGCCATCGAATTCTGCACGAAGAGCATTTTGAGTCTCCAGATGCACCGAAAGGTGTTGGTGGCCTGGAGAAGCAAATCGGGTGCCTGCATCCTATGGTTGGCGGCTTGCCCGAACCCGTTTGGTTGCTATTTCGCTAATGCCTGATCTGAATTCGGATGAATACCGCCCGGGAATCTCAGGACGAAATCTTTAAAAATAAATATAAATCAACGACTTATACTGCGCCCATCGTGGCGGCGGGGGTTGCTGCTTCGCAGCCGCCTTGGCGGTCCATTCAGAAGTCTGACGCGATGCCGCCCTTTTCCCAATCGCCGTATCGTACCGGATCGGGACCGTCGCGCCCCCCGATTTCGGAGGCCTTCACTGTCTCGTTTTGAAGCGCGAGCCGGCGCCTTTGTTCAGCTTCAGCAAGGGCGCGCTGCGCCGCCGGCGGAATTTCAGCATTCTGGTCCGTGCCGCCATCAGCCCCATCATTACTCTGGGTGCCCTCGGTCCGGTGATCGGTGGCGGCGCCGGCCGGTGAGACCGGGCTCTTCTCGGCTTCATCGCCCGTCATATCGTTCTTCCCACCCTGGTTGTGTGCAGCGCAGATGCGGGCACCCGGCCACAGGCATCTGGTCCGCGCTACATAGTACAGATAATGTCCTAAGGGCCAGACTAGGCGCCGCGCGGCACCGGAATTGGCCGGGTCTTCCCTCTGGTTGCAGTCCGGCGAACCACCCATATACCTACCGCGGGCGAGGGCCTGTCGTGCCCCGTGCCGCCAGCAAGCGCCCGATCCGACGGCCCCGGTTGAACGGAGTGACAGACATGCCGATGAATTTTGCCAAGACCGCCATGCTGCTGGTTGTCCTGACCGGCATCTTCGTGGCCATGGGGGCTGTCATCGGTGGCAAGACCGGCATGATTATCGCTTTTGTCGTCGCCCTGGCGACGAACCTGTTCAGTCTGTGGAAGTCGGACAAGATGGTCCTGCGCATGTTCGGTGCCCACGAAGTGGACCAAACGAGCGCCCCTCAGCTGGTTGAAATGGTGCATGAACTGGCCCGCCGTGCCGAGCTGCCGCCGCCACGGGTATACGTCATGCAAAATCCCCAGCCCAACGCTTTCGCCACTGGCCGCAATCCGGAAAATTCCGCTGTTGCCGTCTCGACGGGGCTGCTGGACGTCCTGGACGAGAATGAATTGGCCGGCGTCGTCGCGCATGAGCTGGCGCACATCAAGAACCGCGACACGCTGACCATGATGGTCGCTGCAACGATCGGCGGCGCCATTTCAATGATGGCGCAGTACCTCCAGTTCGGCATGCTGTTTGGCGGTAATCGCGAAGATCGTGGCGGTGTGGGTTTCGTTGGCGCGCTTGTGGCGATGATTGCTGCGCCCTTTGCTGCAATGATGGTTCAAACGGCGATTTCCCGCTCGCGCGAATATCAGGCGGACCGCATGGGCGGGATGATTGTTGGCAATCCAGTGTGGCTGGCGTCCGCCTTGCGGAAGATCGAAGCGCGCGCCAGGGGCATCGTCAACGAAGAGGCCGAAGCCATACCGGCCGCAGCGCATCTGTTCATTGTCAACCCGCTGACCGGCCGGGGCATCGACAATATGTTCTCCACCCACCCCAACACAGAAAATCGCATTGCCGAATTGATGAAGTTGGCGCAGGAGATGGGGATCGCGGCCAATCAGACTTCGCCGCGTGGCCTGCCACACCAGACGGAGGGTGAGGTGGGGCCATGGGGCAGTGGCGGTAATCAAAGCCGCGGTACGTCCAATCGTGGACCTTGGGGATAATCTCGCATGTCGGAGCAGGGCCGGTCGGGCGCGGCCGGAAATGGTGGCGGCGCCCCTAAAAAGGCTGGCAGATCTGGCACGCGCTTGACACTGACGCGAAGAAGCTCCGGCCCTGCGACGCAGGAAACATCCGGAGTGGGCGCGCGTGATCTGGCGCTGACAATGTTGTCGGATGTGCTCGATCGCGGGCGCACCTTGGACGATGCAGTGGCATCGGCCCTCGCCAGCAGCAAGGGCCTGACGCTCGATACGCGCGATCGTGGCTTGGCGCGCCTCATTGCGACGACGGTGTTGCGCCGCAAGTCCGCCATCGAAGCGATTTTCCAGATCTTCATGGAAAAGCCGCTGCCGCCACGATTGGAGGACGCGCGGCGGATCATGCTCGTCGCCGCTGCGCAAATCCTCTATCTGGAAACGCCCGCGCACGCCGCAGTGTCGATCGCGGTGGCGCAGACCCGCAGCCATCATGCGATCCAGCATCTGTCGAAACTCGTCAACGCCGTGCTCCGGCGCGTGTCGCTGGAGGGCCGGGCATTGCTGCCGGACGTTGGTGATCCTATTACCGCATTTCCCGCATGGCTGCGTGAGGGGCTGGAGCAGACCTACGGTACCGGCAAGGCACGCGATATCGCGGAAGCATCGCTCACCGAAGCGCCACTCGATCTCACTATCAAGAATGCTGGTGAGTTAGCCCAATGGGCGGACCGCCTGGGCGGCATCGTTCTCTCGACCGGCTCGGTGCGGCTGGCCTCGGGCGGGCGCATCGAGGATCGCAAGGGCTATGCCGATGGCGCCTGGTGGGTGCAGGATGCCGCCGCCGCGCTGCCGGCACGCTTGCTGGGCGATGATCTGACCGGCCAGGCAATCGTCGACCTCTGTGCAGCGCCCGGCGGCAAGACGGCGCAACTCGCCGCCCGAGGTGCCGACGTGACGGCGGTCGACATCTCGGGCCACCGCTTGAAGCGGGTCGCGGAAAATCTGGGTCGCCTCGGCTTGACGGCAAACCTCGTCGAGGCGGACGCGGCGAGCTGGCAGCCCGGTCGCATCTTCGATGCCGTTCTGCTCGATGCGCCATGCTCGGCAAGCGGCACTATTCGCCGTCACCCGGACATCCTGCACCTCAAGCGCGACAAGGATGTCGCTGAACTGGTCCGCCTCCAGACCAAGCTGTTGAGCCATGCAGCGGACCTCGTGCGCCCTGGCGGCACGCTGATCTATTGCACCTGCTCGATGCTGCGGGCGGAAGGCGAAAGCCGCATTCAGGGCTTTCTCGATCGCCACCCTGGTTTCGCGCGCGCTCCGATCTCGCCCGGCGAGACGGGTACGAGCCCTGCTTGGCTCACGCCGGAAGGTGCGCTGCGCACGCTGCCCACCGATACGCCCGATGGCGATCCGGAAAAACGCGGCATGGACGGCTTTTACATCGCGCGGCTCGTGCGCCGCCAGTAGCCCGACAAGACGCCACGATGCCGCGCGGATTGTCTGCGCGCTTCCCACAAATTCGCCGCATCCACGCCTTGCGTCCGGCCACTGGGGCAGCTAACCCAGCAGGGACGGGTGGCAGCGCCGCATGCCGCCAATGCAGAAAGCACAACGCCACAGGCGCGAGTGCCACCGATCGGGGCATGCAGATGGCGCGTTTGACAATGCAGGAGCGGTTGCAGATCACCGCTATCAGCGCGGAGCGCAAACGCCGCGGGTTCTTGGCGCGCGCTTTGAGTTCGCGCACATTGCGCTGGCGCTATGGCGGCGCCCGCGTCGACCAGCTTTTGATCGTCCCGCAGGACTTGCGGCTGGCGGATCCGAGCTTCTGGCTGGAGATCCAGCATGGACAGTTCGGTCTTGCGGGTTCCATCGCCCGGCTTGACGGCCAGTCACCGTTTGCAATCGTGCCGCCGGGGCGCAACTGGGTGCGGGCGCTCAATGGTTTTGGCTGGCTGCGCCATCTCGCGGCCACTGAAATCGATGATGCGCGCATGGCCGCGCGCCAGCTGGCGATGGAATGGGTGATCCGTGAAGCCAAGGGGGCTGGCGAGTCCTGGCGGCCGGACGTTCTGGCCCGCCGCGTCATCTCATGGCTGTCGCATGCCAGTCTGCTGCTGGAGGGTGCGGACGAGCGTACCTATGACGCCATCGCGACGAGTCTGGGCACGCAACTGTTGCGCCTGTCATCCGCGTGGCGCGAGGCGCCTGCGGGCCAGCCGCGCATGCTGGCGTTGACGGCACTGGTGCTTGCCGATCTTTGCGTGGCCGGGCGGGACCGCCGGTTGCGTAGTGATCTGCCCTTGTTCCTGGAGGAGTTGAAGCGGCAGATCCTGCCCGATGGCGGTCATGTGAGCCGCAACCCGGCATTGCTGGTCGAGTTACTGCTCGATCTCCTGCCGCTCCGCCAGTGCTTCCGAGCGCGTGGCCGCCAGCAGCCAGTGGAACTCGACGAAGCGATCTCCTCGATGCTTGCGATGCTGCGATTCCTGCGCATGGGGGATGGTCTGCTTGGGCGCTTCAACGGTGTATCCGTCGGCATCCCTGCAAGACTCGCAACGGTTCTGGCCTATGCCGATGTCAACGAACCGCCACTCGCGCGCGCGCCGGCATCCGGCTATCAGCGCATTGCCTTGGGAGATACCATTCTCCTCGCTGATTGTGGCGGCGCGCCGCCAGCGGTCCTGTCCAGCCTGTCACATGCCGGTTGCCTGTCATTCGAGCTGAGTTGTGGCACTGAGGTCATCTTGTCGAACTCTGGCGCGCCAGGCTCGGCACATACTGACTGGACCGCCACGGCCCGCGCGACGGCAAGCCACAACACCCTGGTTTTGGGCGAGACGTCTTCGGCCAAGCTCGTCGGCAATCGCCGCACTGAGGACGTGCTGGGAGGGTTGCCGATCCGCGGTCCCAACGTCACCCGGCTGGATGTTATCGGCATGGACGATCAGGTCATCGGTTTCGAGGCCACCCACGATGGCTACCTGGAGCGCTACGGCATCGTTCACGAGCGCCGCGTCGTGATGGAAAATGATGGCCGTAGGCTGGTTGGTATCGATCATCTCAAGCCGCCCCGCGGCATCCTGAGGCTGAAACAGGATGTGCCCTTTTCCATCCATTTCCATCTGCATCCCGGCGTCATGTGCGAGCTGGGCGATCGTGTCGGTACGGCCTTCGTGACGGTTGCCGGTCAGCGCTGGAAGCTGGCCATCGAGGGGGCCCGCCTCGGCATTGAGGAAAGCATCTATTTCGCTGATAGCGCCGGACCCACACGCCGCCTTCAGGTTGTCGCGCGCGGTGTCACGTTTGGCGAAACCGAAGTGCGCTGGGCAATGACGCGCTTGGCCTGAGTTTCGCTGGTACGCCAGGAATTCCGGCCAATCTGGCGTGGATTGGGCTCATCGACGCATTCCGGCAGCCGGTCTTGTGTGCTAACCGCCCCGCAGAGCCATGATCTCCGGGGAGAAAGCCACATGACGTCCCAATCGCCCAAGATCCGCCGCGCCCTCATCTCGGTGTCCGACAAACAGGGTCTTGTCGAACTGGGCAAGGCGCTTTCCGCAGCAGGCGTCGAACTCCTCTCGACCGGCGGCACGGCGAGCGCGCTGAAGGCGGCTGGTCTGCCGGTCAAGGACGTCGCCGAGCATACGGGTTTCCCCGAGATGATGGATGGGCGGCTGAAGACGCTGCACCCGAAGGTGCATGGCGGATTGTTGGCGATCCGTGGCAATCCCGAACACGACAAGGCGGCGCAAGAGCATGGCATCGGCCCCATCGACCTGTTGATCGTCAACCTCTATCCCTTCGAAGCAACCGTGGCCAAGGGCGCGGCCCACGACGAGTGCGTCGAGAACATCGACATCGGCGGTCCCGCCATGATCCGCGCCGCCGCCAAGAACCACGCCAGTGTCACCGTCATTGTCGATTCCGCCGACTACGAGACGCTGCTCGGCGACATGGCCCAGCACGGCGGCGCAACCTGCCCCAAGTTCCGTCGCAAGATGGCGCAGAAGGCCTACGCGCGCACGGCCGCCTACGATGCGGCGATTTCCAATTGGCTGGGCGCCGTGATCGACAATCCGGACAGCAAGGCGGAAGGCTTCCCGCGCACCTTCACCGTGCAGTTCACCAAGGCGCAGGGCATGCGCTACGGCGAGAACCCGCACCAGCAGGCGGCGTTCTATGTTGCCAGCGGCCCAGGCATCGACGCCTCCGTCTCGACGGCCAAGCAGCTGCAAGGCAAGGAGCTGTCCTACAACAACATCGCAGATACGGATGCCGCACTGGAGTGCGTCAAGGCATTCGCGGAGAAGCCCACCTGCGTCATCGTCAAGCACGCTAACCCCTGCGGCGTGGCAGAAGCTGACTCTCTCCTCGCCGCTTATGAGCGCGCCTTCGTGACCGATCCGGAATCGGCATTTGGCGGCATCATCGCCTTCAACCGCGAACTCGATGCCAAGACCGCGAATGTCATCCTGGAAAAGCAATTCGTCGAGGTCATCATCGCGCCGTCCGTTGCCGCAGGCGTTTCCGAGGCCGTAGCGGCGAAGAAGAATGTGCGCTTGCTCGTTTGCGGTACATGGCCGGCCGAGGCAACGCCGCGTCTTGACTATAAGCGCGTGACGGGCGGCCTGCTGGTGCAGGATGCCGACCTTGCGCTCTTCGACACGCTTCAGGTCGTGACCAAGCGCCAGCCGACGGACAAGGAAATGGCGGACATGATGTTCGCCTGGAAGGTCTCAAAGTTCGTCAAGTCGAACGCCATTGTCTACGCCAAGGATCTGGCAACCATCGGTGTCGGCGCCGGTCAAATGAGCCGTGTGAATTCCTCGCGCATCGCCGTCATCAAGGCCGGCATGGCAGGCCTCGACGTGAAGGGCTCCGCCGTCGCTTCCGATGCCTTCTTCCCGTTTGCCGATGGCCTGCTCGCGGCTGCGGAAGCCGGTGCGACCGCCGTCATCCAGCCGGGCGGTTCGATGCGTGATGACGAGGTCATCAAGGCGGCTGACGAGAAGAACCTGGCGATGGTCTTCACCGGCATGCGCCACTTCCGGCATTGACGCACCAATGATCGTCGCTTGATTTTCGTGCCGCCATCGACAAGCTCGTGGTTGCATGACGAAAGCTGCCATCACGCCGCCTGCCAAAGTCGCCCTCCGCCCGGTCCAAACGGCTGACTGGCCGCAGATCCGTGCTTGGATCGCGCGACCGGACATCCAGCGCTGGTGGGGCAACGCGACGGCTGCCGAGGCCGAGATGCGTTTGGTGGCTGAAACCGGCCCGGCGCTCGCGCGGTTGGTCCTCCTTGACGGCCAGCCGGTCGGCTACGTCCATGCCATCGACGCTGCCCATTGGGGGAGCGATCTGCCCGAGGGCATGCCAGCGGGAACTTGGGATGTCGACAGCTTCATAGCCGAGCCATCGGCACGAGGCCGCGGCGTTGGTGAGGCCGCGCTGGAACTGTTGGCGGACGAGGTTTTCACGACGACGCTGGCCGTTGCCCTGTCGGTGTTCGTGCCGGTAGCCGACGAACCGGCGATCCGCGCCTACGAGCGTGCCGGCTTCCAATGGGCCCGCGTCTGGGAGGATCCGATTTCCGGCCCCTCGTGGATGATGCTGCGGCATCGACCCGCCATGTGACCGCAGGACGTGTACTCAAGCCCGTGAGGGAAAACAGCAACGGCGGCCCGCATGGGGCCGCCGTCGGATGTCCGGGGTGTCGGGAGGAGACACCGGAAGAAACTATTGCCGGATCAGATGATGTCGATCTCGGCCGGCAGGTAGCTGGTGACTTCGAGGCCGACTTCCTGCTCGGTGACCTGCGGCTTTGTCCAGACCTTCATGGGCATTCTCCTCATTGGTTATGCGTTCAGTTTCGGTCTCATGTCCCGATTGGCTGCCCGCACAACGCCGCTGACAGCTTGGATCGTTAGGCAAACCTATCGAGAGAAATCGATCAGGTACAATCGATATATTTTGCACAATTGATTAGATTTTCTTATTGCGTTCCCGGGCCGGTTCTCGCGCGCTCACGCACCATGAACATCAGCGCCATGCCGACCAGCAGGAAGGCGGTGATCGCGGACATTCCAATCCGCTCCGAGCCGGTAGCGGCAGTCAGCGCTGCAATTGAGAACGGCGCGAAGAATGCCGTCACCTTGCCGGAGAAGGCAAAGAGCCCGAAGAATTGCGTGATCTTGTCGGGAGGCGCAAGCCGCGCCATCAGCGATCGGCTTGCAGCCTGCACCGGCGCCGCGACGATGCCGATCACCATCGCGAAGGCAAGGAAGACCTTCTCGCCAATCGAGGAGAAGGGCGATGAACCCGCAGCCTTCGGCGCCACCTCCATCGTGTAGAGCACATGGCTCTTGTCGATCGAGAGGATGCCGAATGTGCCGGCAATCAGGATCAACAGGGCGACCATGATGACCCGGCGCGCACCGATCCGGTCGTCCAGCACGCCGCCGATCACTGCGCCGATAAGTCCGGTTAGCGTCAGCACGATGCCGAAGATGCCGAGTTCCAGCGCCTGCCAGCCGAACACCGCAGCGCCGTAGATGCCACCGAATGCGAAAATGGCGGTAAGGCCATCGATATAGAGCATGCGGGCAATGAGAAAGAACAGCATGTCGGGATGCTGTGGCAGGCCCTTGAGCGTATCCCAAAGTTCAGCCAGCGCGGTTCGGTGCGGGGCATCCGGTGGCGGCGGCTTGTGGGTGTCCGGAACGAACAGGAAAAACGGGATCATGAAGATCAAATACCAGGCGGCTGCAAACGGCCCGACCAGCCGGTCGCCTTCGCGCACGGCGGTATCGAGTTTCAACAGCGGCTCAAGACCCAGAATCGTCTTGCCCGTTGCCGGGTTGGCGATAATGAGACCCGCCATCAATGCCAGACTGATGAGGCCACCCGCATAGCCGACGGCCCAGCCTGTGCCCGATAGCCGCCCCAGCTGATGGGCGGGAACCAGCGTTGGCATGATGGCATTGGTGAAGACCTGGGTGAACTCTGCCGCGATCGTCGCCGCGATGAAGCCTGCGAGTATCAGGTAGATGGTCGCGGTGTCGGCGGCCGGCTTGCCCAGCCACAACACGGCAAGCCCCGCCATGAAGAGCAAAGAGAACAGCGCAATCCATGGCTTGCGCCGCCCGCGGCCATCGGCGAACGCGCCGAGCAATGGACTGCCGACTGCGATTATGACACCGGCAGCCGCCGCGGCAAATCCCCAGAGCTGCTGACCCCGCGCTGCATCTCCAACGACGACGGTCGCAAAGTAGGGAGCAAACAGGAATGTCAGGACCAGCGTGTAGTAGGGCTGCGCTGCCCAGTCGAACATCACCCACGACACAAGCGCACGCATCGGCGCCCGGCCGGCGGTCCCGGCCTGCGCAACATTCGGTGAATGCATGGCAATCTCCCCTCGCCCCAGTTGTTACGGAAACTGTATAGGGAGCCTGTGGCCGAATGAAGTAGGCAGGGTCCTGCGTCCCCAGCCAGTCCGGCAGTGTGGGGACTAGCGCATGTTTAGCTGAAGTGAGTATCGGTTCAGCGTGAAAAGCATGCCCACTGCAAAAGGATGGAGCGCGTTCCCGATTCCATCGAAAACGAACGTATTCTAGCGCAATGCGCGTCCAAGGTCGGATAAATCGTCAGGCCCGGCGAAACCCCTTGACGTGAGGTCGACCGGCGCGTTGGGCATCTCCACCGCGGGTGTTCCCGCCTCTTCAGGCCCTTCAACGCCAAGATTTTTGACCGCCTGCATCGCGGCGATCTGCTCGTCCAGCGCATCAGCCTCGATTGCGTTGTCGAGGTGCTCGTAAAGATCGCGCGAACGCAATTTTGCATTGATTGATCGCTCCAGAGCGTCACTGTCACCAGTTCTGTTGTGAAGCAGCCAATAGGCAGAGCCGAGGGCGTTCTCCGCGCGGGCAAGTTCGAGAGCCGTCATCTTGTGGTCGGCACGATCGATCGCCTTGGAGATAAGATCGATTGCGTCGTTGAGAACACTTTCGCATTCGGTATCGCCGCAGCCCTCGTCAGACTCGACAAGGAACAGCATGGTGCGCCCCAAAGCGATTTCGCCAATCGATTGCGCGTAGGCGGAGATGAGACCGGGCTTGCTTTCAGAAAGTGTCATCACCACTTCGCTGGCCTGCTGCAGTGCATCGACGTCGCCGGTCTCTTCGGCAATCCGCACGAGCACATCTCCAAGGCAAGACCGCACGGTGTACCAGGTTTCGGGCGAGCCATCTTCCGTGAGGATGCCCAGAGAAGCGCGATAGGCAAACGCGGCATCGCGCAAGACAATGACATCGCCTTGGAACGAGGCTTGTCCACGCAACGCATGCGCCAGTCCGACTTGCGAACGCGCCCAGCCATCCATGTCACGCTCGCGCGTGAAGACATCGAGCGCCGGCTTGAAGTGCAGCGCCGCTGCGAGGTAGCGCTCCGGTCGGCATTCGCGGTCGCCAATCTCCTGCAGCAGAGTGCCAAGCTCCAGATTGGCTTCCGCCCAGGCTCGCGGGCAGTCGCCTTCCGAAACAAGCCCGCCCGCGCTCGCGTAAATTTGGGCAGCCTCGCACAGCACGGCGAGCCGGCTGTCGGGGAGGTGCCCGATCGCCGCAATCTCGCGGGCCTGCTGCAGCTTGTTCTGCCAGCGCCTGATGCGATCGTTGCGCGGCCAGAACAGTGTTGCGCGCTCATAGAGCCGGGCCGCTTCGCGCGGGTCGCCATCTAGATGCGCCGTTCGCGCCCGTGCGGCCAGCAGACGCGGGAAGAATGCGGTGCCGACCAGATCCGGCATCATACGCTGCGGAAATTCGCTGCTTGATTCCATGTTGCGCGAAAGCACGGCCAATTCACAGCCCGCCCGCGCCAGCGCGCCCTGCCGCACAAGCTTGGCGATGTGCTCCATGGTTGCTTCGAGCCGGTCGTTGTTGCCAGCGCGATCCGCGAGATGGTGAAGCTCACCGAGCAGTTCGAGTGCGGTTCCCGTCCTGTCGATGAGGGCTGCAGGAATGCGGTCGTGGGGAAGGCCCATCCGCGATGCGCCATCGGCAATGGCCTCTATCAGTGACATGGATATGCCGACATCGCGCGAGATCTGCTCGCAGCAGGCGGTTATCGCGGAATTCTGCTCCGTCGCGACAGCCACTTCGCTTTCTTTGAACCGTTTGTCGAGCAGCGTTGCGATTGCGGTGAGGCAGCCGTCGAGTTGCGGTCCTGCATCCAGGATCGAATCGAACAAGGTGGCAAGCGTCTGTTGATTCTGCACAGCGCAAAGCCGCTGGTGATCGCCATTGCTGCCGGCAGCATTGCTCCAGCAGATCTGCTGCGCGATACGCTCGCCAGCAGTCGAGGCGCAGCAGGAATCGCTTTCACTGGGGCTGTCGGCCACCGTGCCGCCGGCTGCCTTGATGAGGCCCGCAAGACGCTTGATATGGTCTTGAAGCTGCGCCCGCGAAACCTCGCCCGTGTTGATTTTGGGCCAGAATGCCGACAACGTATTTGCAACCACCGCTCTGGTGCCGGTTGCTCCGGCCTTCAAGCAGCCGGCAATGATCTCGTTTCCATCAAGGGGAAGCCCCGGCACCCTGCGCTCATGCGCGGTCAGGGCAAGATGTGCCATGGCAACGCCGAGGAGATTGAGCAGGGAGGTTTCCATAGTCCGATCCGCTACCGCGACCGATTCATTCCAGGGAAGAGTGGTGCCGGCCACGCCATGACAGACGAAGCGCGCACCAAATCCCATCCTTGGTAATTCATAGGGTGTTCAAAATTGGTTAGCGCGCGTGTCGAACTGCGACGCAACATAACTTTGGTGTGTTGTTCGACGATTGGGGTACGGCACGACGTTAGGGATTTGCTAACCTTTGCACCTATGCAACCCGGCCGCGGCAGCCCGCAGAGCCGCTAAAATTACGGAGGCCACACTCCGATGCCCAAGCACGAGCATCACTCGCAAGAACTCTCGCCGGATCTGGTTCGTGCTCTCGAAAGCTATGAAAAAGGTATGCCGCCTCATACTCGGCGGCTGTTCATGGCCTTCTCGCCCCTCCTTTTTGCCCGCCTTGGAGCCGTCCGCGGCGAAGCCTTGCCCAACGAAGTGCACGCTGCAATTGCCGCTGGCACGTTCACACGGTTGGCCGGGTGGCAGCGGGGCACAGCACACGTCGGCGTGTTGCCGCTGTCAGGAGATGCGGCAGCTGATGGCAGGGCTGCGAGCGCCGCCACGGGGCCTGTGCTGACGGCGCTGGTGGTCATCAATGACGACAAGCCGTTCCTGGTGTCATCCGTAATGGGCGAGATCCAGGCGCGCGGCTTGAAGACGCGCCTTGTGCTGCACCCGGTATTTGCGGCCCAACGCACGGCGGAAACGGGATTGGCGGACATCGGGGCCCTGCGTCAGATAAGTGATGCCGAAACGGCGCAGGGCTGGGGTGCTGAAAGCGTCATCATCATCGTCGTCGAAGCCATGGACAGCGATGCGCAGCGCGAGACCGTCGCCGCGCTCGCTGACGTGTTGGACGAAGTGGGCGTTGTCGTACGTGACTGGCCGCAGATGCTGTTGCGTCTCGATGCCGAAATCGTCGCCCTGGAAGAGCGCGCACATTCAGGCAGCGCCAGCCTCGTCGGGGAGACGATCTCGTTCTGCCGCTGGATGCGCGCGGGGCAGTTCGTATTCCTCGGCATGCGCGAGTACCGGCTCGATGGCGATCCTGAAACAGGATCGCTGCGCGTCGTCGAGGGTTCCGGCAAGGGCCTCCTGGCAAACCCGAATGTGCATGTGCTGCGGCGTGGCCGCGAACTCGTATCGCTGACGGACGAAATTCGCCGCTTTTATCTCAAGCCGTCGCCCATCATCATAACAAAATCGAATGTGACGAGCCGGGTGCATCGTCGTGCACACATGGACTATATCGGCCTGAAGACCTATACGCCCGAAGGCCGGCTGGCAGGCGAATTGCGGATCGTCGGCCTGTTCACCGCCGCGGCCTACACCGAGCCCACGAGTGAGATCCCATTCCTGCGCCTGAAGGTGGATCGCGTTTTCAAGGCAGCCAAGATCGAGCACGCGAGTCACGAGGGCCGCATGCTCCAGAACACCCTCGACACGTTTCCGCGCGATGAGCTTTTCCAGATCGGTATCGAGCAGTTGGCAAGTTGGGTGCCGACCTTGCTCCAGCTTGAGTTTGATCCCCGCGTGCGCGCCTTCGCGCGCCGTGACCGTTTCGACCGGTTCGTGTCGATCCTCGTCTTCGCGCCGCGCGACCGTTTTTCTTCGACGGTGCGTGAAGCGATAGGCGAGATGCTGGCGAATGCCTATCAGGGCCGCGTCGTGGTGCAGCAGCCATTCTTTACGGCAGGCCCCCTGGTGCGCGTGCATTACATCATCGGCCGCTACGAGGGTGCGACGCCTGACGTCGAGGAGGAAGAACTTGAGCGGCGCATTGGCGAGATCGTCGAGACCTGGGAGGACCGACTGCACGACCGGCTCGCAGGCACGCCGGATGCAGCCGCACAATTCGCCGGAGCTTTCTCGGCCGCATACGCTGAAACCTTCCCGCCTGAACGCGCGCTGGAAGACATCGAGCGAATAGAGCGCCTGGGTCGCGACGGCGCCGTTGCAATCGATTTCTATCAGTCGGCGCAGTCGCATTCGCGTGAGGTCCGGGCCGCGATCTACCGGTTTGACGATCCAATTCCCCTGAGCGATCGCGTGCCGATTCTGGAAAACCTGGGTTTCTCCGTCATTGACGAACGCACGTACCGGATAGCCCCGCGTTGGAATGGTGAACGGCGCAGCGTCTGCTTGCACGACATGGTGCTTTCAGCGCGCGGCGAGCGGGAATTTGACCTGTCTGGCGATGGCGTCACCCTGGAGCAGGCATTCGTCGCCACCTTCACGGACCAGGCCGATAACGACCAGTTCAATGAGCTGGTCATGGTGGCCGATGCGGATTGGCGCGAGGCAGCCATGCTGCGCGCCTATGCCGGATATATGCGTCAGATCGGACTTCCCTACGGCCGCACGGTAGTCGCCGGGACGCTGATCCGCTATCGCGAGCGTGCCAGGGATTTGATCTCGCTTTTCAGGTCGCGCCTTGATCCAGCCTTTAAAGGCGGCTTCGAAGAACGCGACCGCAGGGAAACGGAGTTGAAGGCGGCATTCGAGGCGCACCTCGCCGAAGTGCCATCGCTGGAGGACGACCGGATATTGCGCGTCATGTTGGGTCTCATAAGCGCCACCCAACGCACGAACTTCTTCGTAGGTGGCGAAGATGGAGCGCACCCGGCTGTTCTTGCATTCAAGATCGCGAGCCGCGAAGTAGCCGATGCTCCTGAGCCAAAGCCGTTTCGAGAAATCTGGGTCAGTGGTCCACAGGTCGATGGCGTACATCTGCGCTTCGCGCCAATCGCGCGCGGCGGCCTCAGATGGTCGGACCGGCCGCAAGATTTCCGCACCGAGGTTCTGGGTCTCGCCAAGGCGCAGCAGGTCAAGAACACCGTCATCGTTCCGCAGGGCGCCAAGGGCGGCTTCGTGCCCAAGCTGTTGCCCGTAGGCGGCACCCGGGAAGCTGTGATGGAGGCTGGCATTGCCGCCTACCGCACATTCATTTCCTCGCTCCTCGATCTCACCGACAACATTGTCGATGGCAAGATTGTGCCCCCAGCCGGCATTGTTCGCCGCGATGGCGATGACCCCTATCTGGTCGTCGCAGCCGACAAGGGCACGGCAACCTTCTCGGATTTTGCCAACCAGCTGTCGAAATCGCGCAACTACTGGCTAGGAGACGCCTTCGCCTCGGGCGGATCGGCTGGCTATGACCACAAGAAGATGGGGATCACCGCGCGCGGTGCATGGGAGGGCGTCAAGCGCCACTTCCGCGAGATGGATCACGACATCCAGTCCGAGCCTTTCACCGTTGCCGGTGTCGGCGATATGTCTGGAGACGTCTTTGGCAACGGCATGCTGCTGTCACGCCATATTTGCCTTGTTGCCGCATTCGACCACCGCGATATCTTCATCGATCCCGACCCCGATATGGAAAAATCCTATGCGGAACGCGAACGCATCTTCTCCCTTCCACGCTCCAGTTGGCAGGACTACGACCGCGCGCTGATCTCTGAAGGCGGCGGTGTCTTTTCCCGCAGCGCCAAATCGATTGCTCTGACACCGCAGATCAAGGCGCTCCTGCTCATCGGCAAGGATCATGCGACGCCTGCCGAGGTCATGCGCGCAATACTCGAAGCCAAGGTCGATCTGTTCTGGTTCGGCGGCATCGGCACCTATGTGCGCGGAGATTCGGAGACCGATGCCGATATCGGCGACCGTGCAAACGATCCGATTCGCGTGCCCACGCGGCTGTTCGGCGCCAGGGTGGTCGGTGAAGGTGCCAATCTGGGCATGTCGCAGCGCGCCCGCATTGATTTCTCCCTGCGCGGTGGCCGCATCAACACCGACTTCATCGACAATTCGGCAGGCGTCAATTCCTCCGACCAGGAGGTCAACATCAAGATCGCGCTGGCGCCTGCGCTGGCATCCGGTCGATTGGACGAGGATGCACGCAATGCGCTGCTGACGCGCATGACCGACGATGTTGCCCACGCATGCCTCGCCAACAATTATGCCCAGACGCTCGCCATCAGCATCGCAGAGCGGCGTGGCGCCGCTGGTATGTCAGACGCGGTTCATCTGATCCAGCAGCTCGAACGTCGCGGCCTGTTGGATCGCGCACTGGAGTCGCTGGCCGATGATGTCGCGCTGGAGGAACGGCGGAAGGGCGGTGCAGGTTTGACACGGCCTGAGCTGGCAATACTCATGAGCCACGCCAAGATTGCGCTTTCCTACGATTTGATCGCTTCGCATGTTCCCGACGACGCTGCCGTCGCCGGCGAGCTGCCAGCCTATTTCCCGCACGAGCTGCGAGAGACTCATGGCGATGACATCGCCGCTCATCCGCTGAAGCGCGAAATCATCACGACAGCGCTCACAAACGCCATCGTCAACATCGCGGGAATGGATCTGCCCGCCCGCCTCGCAGACGATTGGGATCTGGGACCGGCGGAAGTGAGCGATGCCATCATCACTGCACTGGAAGTACTCGATGCCCGCCGTCAATTCGCGGCAATCGGCGCTGAGGACAATCGCATCCCAGGCGCACTGCAATTGTCCCTTTATGCCAAGATGCAGCAGCTGGTCCGCAATCGTGCCGCTTGGCAGGCCGCCGAAATGCGTAGCATGCCTGCGTTGACGGATGCCATTCGCCGCCAGCAGCGCGCCTATGCGACACTCGCTGCAACGGCAGCCCAGTGGTCCACCGAGCAACGGCAGGCGGCGCGTTCCGCCGAGGAGGCGAGGTGGCGTGAGGCAGGAGTGCCGCAAACCATCGCCGAAGCGTTGGCAACTGCGCAGTTCCTGTCTGAGTCAGGCGACATATGCCTTGTTGCGGAGGGGCGCACGGGCGCTGCTGCGTCGTCCAATGAAAGTGCTCTCATCGATGCAGCGGCAAGCTATGTTGCCATCGGAGATGCCTTGAGGCTGACGGCGCTCAAGCAGCAGGGCCGCGATATCGTCGCCACCGACCGCTTCGATCGCCTGGCGATCAATAGCGCGATTACGAGTCTTGCCGGCAGTCACCGTGCGATGACGCTGCGGCTGTTGAACACCAGCCCCTCCGGTGTCCGGGGCGCGGAGGCGATGGCAGCATGGCGCCGTTCGATTGAAGGTCCATTCGGCCGGGCCGAACGGCGGCTGGCCGAGATGATGGACAGTGGACCATTATCGGTGGCGCGGCTGACAGTTGCGGCCGCGATCGTCCGCGAATTGACGGACACGGCGTGAGTGAGACTGTGACACCAACTCTGCGCAGCAGCAGCGGCTTCAGTCGAGCACGATGAGATGGTTGGGTAGTTCGTTGGGGTCTTCAAGGCCCGGCGGGAAATGCTGTGCAAGATGCTCACCCGCTGCGGTTATCGCGGCAACAAAGCCGTCCGCCGCGCGGCCCGCACCAATTTTGTCCGTCAGATCGTTGACGATCGCCTGCCATGTTCCGGCGGGCACCTTGGCGTCGATGCCGGTGTCGGCCAGCACCTCGGCATAGTGTTCCGCTACTGAAACAAAGATCAGCACGCCGGTCCGCCCTGAGGTTGTGTGCAGGTTCTGCACCAGGAACTGCTCGACCGCACGGCGATGGGCGCGGAGCCGCTGGGCCGACCTCGGAACGAGTTTCATTCGCACCGGCAGGGGCAACAGCACGACCAGCAACGCCAGAAACGTCAACAGCTGGATCAGATAGATCCATTGCACCGGCCACCATGTGAAGTAGATCAGCGGCCACGGCACCAGAAGGGCGATCAGGGCCGCCCACAAGAATGGCGCATAGAGGTAGCTGTCGCTTTCGTTGGCAATGACGGCCACGATCTCGCCTGAGGTGGCTTTCTCGGCGCGGACAATGGCGTCCGAGATCCGGCTCTCTTCTTCCTGTGTGAAGAGCGCAGTGCCGTGCCGCTCGAAGTAGGTCCGCCGTGCCTCGCCCATGTCCTGGTCCTCGTTTGCATGCCCACGGACATGCCATCTGTTCTACCAGCCGCCCGACGCGCCGCCGCCGCCGAAGCTTCCACCACCGCCACCGAAGCCGCCGCCACCGCCGCTGGACCAGCCGCCGCCTCCCGACCAGTCGCTGCTGCCGCCAGGAATGATGATGATGCGATCGTTGAACCTGCTGCGCCGCTTGCCTGGACCTGTCTGCGTCGGCATCGACTTGGCCTGCTGGATCTGCTGGTAGATGATCCACATGAAGATGCCGAGCCAGATCGCCAGCATGATGTAGCCGGCATAGTCAGGTTCGCCGCCGCGCCGCGCACCCTTGGCGCGGTCCTTGACCGCTTCGGCATCGCCCGTGATGACGTCCTTCATGTCACGCACACCAGCAACGATGCCGCCCTGGAAGTCGCCGCGGCGGAAGCGTGGAAGAATGGCGTTCTCGATAATGAGCTTGCTCATGGCATCGGTGAGATGCGGCTCAAGACCGTATCCAACCTCGATGCGCACTTTGCGTTCTTTGGGAGCGACAATCAGTAGAGCGCCGTTGTCCTTGCCTTTCTGGCCGATGCCCCAGTGCCGCCCCAGCTGGTATCCGTAGTCCTCGATCGTGTAGCCCTGTAGGCCGGGCAGTGTCACGACCACGATCTGGTCCGTCGATTTTTCTTCCAGTGCCGCCAGGTCCGATGTCAGTTGCGCTTGGGTTGCGGCATCGAGAAGTCCGGCATTGTCGACGACACGTCCAGTGAGTTTGGGGAACGTCGGCTCCGCCAGAGCCGCCAGCCCCAACATCGCGACCAGCGCCGCCGCCAGGATAACGGCGGCGGCGAGGCTTCGTGACGGACGCACCCCGGCATGGCGCGAGGCCGGACCCGCGATGGTCTTCGTCATTCCGCTCATGTCACGCGCGAAAATGAAACGCATCGGCGTCCGTCTCGTCCCGTTTCGTCAGTTGGGCACCGGCAAGGCGCCGCAGGTGAGCGACGGCTAGTTCTTCTTGGTTCCGAAATCGACTTTCGGCGTCTTCACCTCTTCCGCCGGAATGTCGAACGTCGCCATTTCCTGCGAGCCCGGATACATGAACGCCTTCCACCAGCGTCCGGGAATGGTGTTGAGCTCGGTATTGTAGATCCTGACGGCGTTGATGTAGTCGCGACGCGAGATCGAAATGCGGTTTTCCGTTCCCTCGATCTGGCTCTGCAGCGCCAGGAAGTTCTGCCCCGACTTGATGTCGGGGTAGCGTTCCACAACCGCCATCAGCCTCGCCAGCGCACCGCTGAGCTGGTTCTGCGCATTCTGGAAATTCTTCATTGCCTCCGGATTTGTCAGTATGTCGGCTGGCAATTGCACCTGGGTCGCCTTGGCTCGCGCTTCCACGACGTCGGTGAGCACGGACTTCTCCTGCTCTGCGAAGCCTTTCACGGTCTCGACGAGGTTGGGGATCAAGTCGGAGCGCCGCTTGTACTCGTTGAGCACCTGCGACCAGGCAGCTTTCGCCGACTGCTCATAGGTCGGGATGTTGTTGATACCGCAGCCTGATAGCGAAACGGCCGCGAACAGGACGGCGAGCAACGCGAACGGGCGTGTGAAGGGTTGAGCAAGGGTACGGGCCATGACGCAAGGACCTCCAGGTCAAAAAGACATGCCGAGGTCGTAAATGATGGTTGCCCAGGTGCGCAAGCATGTTTCCGGAACGTCTCTTTCCTCAAGCGCCGTCGTCTGGCCCGGCAAGCACCGTAACGCGCACGAATTTTCAGCTCCTCCGGTGCATCTGCAAGCATTAAGACCCGCCGCGCGGCATTTACCCATTAACCAGCCCCGCCTTCGTCAATACGCGCCTCTCCGCTAGCATTCACGGCAGCGGGGGTGCTGCTTTGGCTCCCTTTGAGAATGTCTCGAGCTGCAAGTGTTGGCGCACTGGCAGGATGATTGGGGAGTTTCAGATCATGAAGTTGGATGGGCTGGCCGCTTGCGCTGCCATTTTTATCGGTTGTGGCCTGGCTTCGACCGGCGCCCATGCGTTCGGCCATGGCTGCGGCGACCGTGCGGTCGAGTGTTACGAGAAAGTGCGCAGGCCGGATGTCTATGCCACCGTCAAGCGCCGTGTTCTTGTCAGCCCGTCGACGGCCGAGGTGGTGCGCACGCCCGCCATCTACGGCTCCCGCGCCGAACGGGTCGTGATCGAACCAGGCAGGGTTGAGCGCGTGCGCGAGCCAGCCGTTTATACCACCCGGTTGAAGCGCGTCATGGTGAGACAGCCGCGTGTGAGTTACGAGCATGTGCCCGCAGTCGTGAAAACCGTGCGCCAGCGTGTCGAAGTGGGTACGAGCGGCTACCGCTGGGAGCGCCGCCGCGATTTGTTCGGCCGCGAGAGGTTGTGCAAGGTCCAGATTGCGCCGCGTACAAAGATCGTTGAGCGCCGCGTCGTCGTGACACCGGCGGCCAAGGTCCGGCGTATCACGCCAGCTGTTTACGAGCAGGTGCCAGAGCGCGTTCTCGTGCGCGAGGCACGCACCCGGCGCATTTACTCGCCGGAAGTTTCGACCATCGTGCATCGCCGCGTGATGCTGACGCCACCGGACGTCCGCGTCGTGCACCATCCCGCGGTTATCGGCACCACCCATGAGCGCGTCCGGGTGCGTAGCGGTGGCTATGAATGGCGGGCTTCGCATAGCCGGCGAGGCCTTTTCGAACGCTGAGCCGGCAGGGAGTGTCGCGGTCGCGCTTCACTCACTAGATTCCCTGCGATAACCGCGAACGCGGCCTGCTCGTCAGGTTTGGCCTCGCTTTGGACGATTTTTTCTGGTTGCCCTCGGCTTCTTAGGGATAAGAAGGGTTGCGGCTGCGGGAGCTCCCGGGCGCTGATCGCAGGACGAGGGACAGGCCACGATGCGAAAGACCGTGGCGGTAATGAACACGAAGGGGGGCGTCGGCAAATCGACGCTGGTGCTCGGCCTGGCCGAAACCCTTTCGGTCTTTCACGCCAAAAACGTGCTGGTCATTGACAGCGACGCGCAAGCATCGGTGTCGAGCATGCTCTTGTCCGTACAGGCACTGCACAAGCTGCAAACGGAGAGTTCGACCCTTGTCGATTATCTGGTTGCAACCGTTTTGCGCGGCACACCGGTCAACTGGGTCGATTATGTGGTGCGCGATGTCTCCGACGTCGATGAAGCAAATAGTGTCTACCTAACCCCAAGTGACATGCAATTGACGCTGTTCGAGCGCGAGGTTTCCAAGGAGAGCCTGCACGGGCACTTGCGCAAGTCGATCCGAAACTTGCTGTCGGAAGTTCGCGCCGTATTCGATGTGGTGCTGATCGATTGCCCGCCCGGCTTGTCGGTGCTGACCGAAAGCTGGCTGCGTGAGGCAGACTTTCACTTGTCGCCGACAAAGCCCGATTATGTATCGCTTTGCGGTCTCGAAGTGTTCCGGCGCTTCAAGGCACTCAATCCCGAAATGGGGTTTGCCGAAAATCTTGGCGTCGTCGTCAACATGAAGGATCCCCATTCCGCGACGGATGCCGACTACGAGATTTGGCTGAAGCAGCAGCCGGAAAACCACTGCTTTACCGAGGCCCTTCCCTACCTTCGCGTCATGCAGGATGCCGCCCGCTACAAATCGGAGCGGTCGTACATGGCAAAGTACCCTGGCGAGGCGGGTCGCGCATTGCGCTCGGTGGCCGATGAACTGGTTGAGCGGCTAAGCCAGGGAAATGAGGCTTCAGCAGCGCCCCCAGCGAGAAAGTCGTCGCTGCCAACTTGAGTGCGGCAGTGGCGTGGTCGAGCCACCACGCGACCTGCCAATTGAAGCAACGCGCATGCGTATTGGGCCGGGGCACAAACCCCGACGCAACGCACGCATCGATCGATTTCAGAAAATTTGGAGCGGGCGAAGGGATTCGAACCCTCGACCCCAACCTTGGCAAGGTTGTGCTCTACCCCTGAGCTACACCCGCAATTCCAACAGGGTATGACCGCCAGGCTCGCGCCCGGCGGCCCCGTCTTATGGCGCAACTCGTTCGCGATTGCAAGCGGCATTGGACCACTAGCCCGCCGTGCCCGCGCGCCATCTGGTTCGGGCGCGGCGAGGTTCAAAATTCCAGCGGAAATGAGCGGGTTGCGGAGCTCATTGACCTTGGCTAGACCGTTGGCAGCCGATCGCCAGCCGCGCTTGCCGCAAGCCTGAGGGCAAGTGGCATGGCCGCACACCGATGGAGCCAGCCCGCTGAACACGAAACCACCATCCCAGCCGACACAGTCGCTGGCTTCAGCGGTTGCCGGCAGTGCCGATGCAGGCAAGGGACGGCCCGTGACGCGAGCCGAACTGTTCGCGCATTTGGAAGCGATGGGCATTGAGACCCGGACCGTCGACCACCCTCCCGTCTTCACGGTGGCCGAAAGCGAGGCCCTGGAGCGCGCCATCCCTGGCGGCCACACCAAGAACCTTTTTCTCAAGGACCCCAAGAGTCTTCTGTTCCTCGTCGTGGCCGAAAGCCACACCCGGGTCGATCTCAAGGCGCTTGCCCGGCGGCTTGGTGCCGGCCGCTTCAGCTTCGGCAAGCCGGAACTCTTGTTGGAGGTCTTGGGCGTCACGCCGGGCTCGGTCACCGCTTTCGCCGTCATCAACGACTGCAAGCAGCGGGTCCGGGTGGTGGTCGATGACCGGCTGATGCAACATGATACCGTCAACGGCCATCCGCTTGAGAATGCGGCAACGACCAACATTGCGCGCGACGACCTTTTCCGGTTCTTATCCGCATCGGGACACGCGCCCCTGGTGCTGCCGTTGGGAAGCGACGATGCTTGAGGCACCCCACGCCCGGGGCGACGCACGGCCGCAGGTACTTGCGGCGGGCGTCAGCGGATTGGAACATTTTGCGAGCCACCCCATATGGTCGTGGGGTGAACAGGAGTTTTAGATGGCATTGAGACCTGGTGGTGTTGCGCAAGGCGCAGGGGCGGGCGGAGACGATCTCGTCAAGGATTCCTCGACTGCGGGCTTCGCGCGTGACGTGATCGAAGCCTCCAAGTCGGCACTTGTGCTCGTCGATTTCTGGGCGGCCTGGTGCGGACCGTGCCGCACTCTGGGGCCGATCCTTGAGAAGGTCGTGCGCAGCTACGGTGGCAAGGTGCGTCTGGTCAAGATCGACACCGACGAGCACCAGGCCATTGCCGGTCAGATGCGCATTCAATCGCTACCAACCGTCTATGCCTTCAAGGATGGCAAACCGCTCGATGGCTTCATGGGCGCTTTGCCGGAAAGCCAGATACGCTCGTTCGTCGACAGGCTGTTGGGCGACGATGCCGGCGACGATCTGTCGGCCGCCATGGAGGCCGCGCAGCAGGCGCTGGCTGCAGGGGATCTGCAGGGAGCCGCCGAATTGTATGCCGCCGTGCTGCAGGAGGATCAGCTCAACCCTGAGGCCCTGGCCGGTCTGGCGCAGTGCTACATGAAGAGCGGCGATGCTGATCGCGCCGAGCAGACCATCGCTCTGGTCCCGCCCGACAAGCGGAATATTGCAGCTGTCGAAAGCGTTCGCGCCGCACTGGAATTGGCAAAGAAGGCAAGCGATGCCGGCGACGCTTCGGAACTAGAAGCAAAAATCGCCGCAAATCCTGCCGATCATCAGGCGCGTTACGACCTGGCCATTGCTCTGGCCGCCAAGGGCTTCAAGGCCGAGGCCGTCGATCATCTGGTTGAAATCGTGCGCCGGCAACGGGCATGGAACGAGGAAGCAGCCCGCAAGCAGCTTGTCCAGTTGTTCGAAGCCTGGGGTCCCAAGGACCCCGCGACGCTCGATGGACGCCGCAAGTTGTCATCCGTCCTGTTTTCGTGAAGCAATAGCACGGCGAAGTCACCGGTCCGCGGCCGCGCGGACTCTCAGCAGCGGAAGGAAGCCCTTTGGCGACGACGGATCGATACCACACCCCCGACGATCTGCCGCGCGAGTTGCCGCTGTTCCCGCTGCGTGGCGCAATCCTTCTTCCGCGGGCAACGCTGCCGCTCAATGTCTTTGAGCCACGTTACCTGCAGATGGTTGAGGACGTGATGAGTGGAAAGCGGCTCATCGGCATCATTCAGCCCGATGTGCCGCCCGAAAGCGGTGTCCCCGCGACGATTGAAAGCCCGAAGGGAAATGACAGTCCTCTGAAGCGCGTGGGCTGCGCCGGCCGCGTCACCACCTATCAGGAACTCGACGATGGCCGCATACTTGTCACGCTGACTGGCATCGCGCGCTTCTCGCTCACAACCGAACATGCGACGGGAAATCCTTACCGGACAGCGTCTGTGGCCTGGCATGGTTTCGAAGGCGATTTCAGCTCGGGTCTTGGCGAGGACAAGGTCGACCGCGAAGCTCTACTGCGCGTATTGAAGCGATACCTGGAAGCAAACCGGATGCAGGCCGATTGGCCGATCATTCTGAAGTCGTCAACCGAGTTTCTCGTCAATGCATTGGCTGTGATGAGCCCTTATGGTGCCGAGGAGAAACAGGCTTTACTGGAGGCGCCGGATCTGAAATCGCGCGCTGAGGTCCTGGTTGCGCTGGCCGAGATGGATATGGCAGCGGGCAATCGCACGCCGGGCGGTGGCATGATCCAGTGAAGGCGAAGGTGCGCCGGCGCGCACGTTCATTCCAGAATGGCACGCAGGTAGAACAACGATGACGGACGACGATGCTTCTTCAGAGCGCGTGATCGACAAGCGGTTGCTGTCCCTGCTGGTCTGCCCGGTTACCAAAAAGCCTTTGCACTACGACCGTGAGCGTCAGGAGCTTGTTTCAAGTGCGGCGCGGCTCGCGTTTCCCATCCGTGACGGCGTGCCTTTGTTGACCCTCGACGCCGCACGCCATACCGACGATGAGCCGAAAAAGGGCCGCTAGTCGTTGCTGGAGTGGCGGAGTGCCTGCGCGCGGCACACGTCTTTACTTCTCATTCACCCAGTCGCTTGAGCTTTTGTCAAAAGCCGTGTGGTTCGCTGGCCTGGAATATTCCATTGGGCTTCAGGTGGCCGCGCGTGAATTCGCAGAAGCAGTCAGAGGCGGGATCGGCCCAAAGGCCGCTCCGTCCGTCGGGGCGTTGGCCCTCTCGCAGTTCGCTGTTGCGGCTGTCGACGGCGCTCGACCTTGCTCGTGCTCGCTCGCGCATCCATGCGCAGCCGCCGCGTTGGCCCTACCTTCTCGCGGCAGCGGCAATTGCCCTGATGCTGGTTGGCTTCGCGGCAATGAGCGAGCCGCTGGGCATGCCCCATGCTTTCCTGGTCGCCGCCGCCATGCTGCTTGTGATCGCAGCCCATGCAGCACTTTCCGCTGGCGGTGTCGTGCAAGACCATGCAGCCGATCATGGCAAGGAACGCTTCAACGATCTTTGTGATATGCTGGAGCATCGTCTGGAACAGCTCCAGGATGTGCATTGGGAAATTTCGGAAACCGACACCCGCTACCGCGATCTGCTTGACGAGCAGAGCGATGTCATCCTGCGGCGCGATGCCAGCCACCGGCTCACCTACGTCAACTCCGCATTCGTCCGCGTGTTCGGGATCGAGGCCGCCGAGGCCATGGGGTCTGAGTTCCGGCCCAACGTGATTGAAATAGCCGCGCTGCCATCCATTGATGTCGGCAACGCCGAGCGTGGCACGCGGCGGCTCGAGCAGGTTGAGACCGCCGCCGGCCCTCGCTGGTATGTCTGGGACGAGCATGACGTGAGCGCCAGCGATGGCGCCGGAATCGAGGTGCAGGCAATCGGTCGCGACGTGACGGCGGACTGCCGCCGCGCCGCCGAATTGGCAGAAGCACGCGATCAGGCTGAAGCCGCAAGCCGCGCCAAGTCGCGTTTCCTCGCCGCCATGAGCCACGAGATTCGCACGCCCATGAACGGCATCTTGGGGATGGCGTCGCTGCTGCGCGAAACCGCTCCGACCGACGAGCAGAGCACCTATATCGAGGCTGTCGATCAGTCCGCGCGCGTGCTGGTGGCATTGATCGATGAGATTCTTGATTTCTCAAAGATCGAAGCCGGCAAGATCGTGTTGGCCGAGGCACCGTTCCAGCTCTCGGAGATGGCACAGAGCATTGTCGAGCTTCTTTCGCCGCGCGCCCACGACAAGGGGCTGGAGCTGGCACTGACTGTTGAGGCGGAAGCCGATCGCGAGCTGACGGGCGACGAGCCTCGCGTGAGGCAGATCATGCTCAACCTGCTCTCCAATGCCATCAAGTTCACGGATCACGGCGGCGTTTCGGTCAACATTTCGGGCACGGCGCTGGGCGATGGACGCATTGCGATCGAACTCAAGGTGGAAGATAGCGGCATCGGGCTTTCGGCCGCCGATATGCAGCGTCTCTTCCTGGAGTTTGAACAGGCAGACGCGCCGCAGCGCCGGCACCAGGGTGGCACGGGGTTGGGCCTCGCCATTTCCAAGCGCCTGGCGCGCGCCATGGGTGGCGACATCCTTGTCTTCTCCACCCCAGGGACGGGCTCCACCTTCATCGCGCGCATCATTCTGGCCGACGCGGCAAGTGGAAAGACGGCACAGCGGGCAAACTCCCTCGCACCCGCCCAGATTTTCCATGTGCTGCTTGCCATGGATACGCATATCGAACGGCGTAGCATCTCGCATATCCTGAAATCAGCCGGACAGAAGGTGATTGAAGCGGACACGAGCGACGCTGCCAGGCATATTGCAATCGCCGCCTCAGCAGGTCACGCGATCGATCGCGTCATTGTCGATGTCGGCTGCGATCCGGAGCGTGCCGGCGGTATCCTGGCCGCCGCGCGGGCCGCGGCGGGAGAAGCCCGCGTTATCGGTCTCGTCACTGTGAACGTGCTGGCGCGTTCAGGGCTCGCGAAGTTCCGCAGCCTGGGTTTCGAGCGTTATCTCGTCCGGCCAGTTCGCGTCGGCTCGTTGCTTGAACAGATTGCCTGGCGGGCGCCGGCGGTCTCTGATGCAAAAGCCAATCCTTTCAAAGCTGCCGATGCCGGACAGGTTGGGATGGCGGGCGCTGTTCCATCATGGCAATGGCACGAGCAGGGAGATGGCAAGGCTGTATCGCCCAACGTGCTGCTCATCGAAGACAACGCAATCAATGCACTGATGGCGCGCCGCATGCTGGAGAAGTGCGGTTGTACGGTGGAGCATCGCCCTGATGGAAGCAGCGGCGTTGAGTGCGCTCTTTCGGTACTGCGCCATGAGCGCCCGGCATTCGATCTCATCTTGATGGACATCAACATGCCCGGACTTGATGGCATGGCAGCTGCCAAGATGATCCGCAAGGCTTATGCCGCCGATGGCGAATTGGCAGCGCATGAAACCTGTCCGCCAATTGTCTCGCTGACTGCCAACGCCTTCCCCGAGGATCGCAAACGCTTTCTCTCCGAAGGTCTTGATGATTATCTGGCGAAACCTTTCGACCTTGATGATCTCAAGGCACTGCTCCATGTCTGGATTCCACGACGCGACGCGGTGTCGGTTGCCATGACTTCATCGGCACGCGGTTGATCGTCTTCCAATCTTGCGAATAACTGCCCAAGAATATTAGCCGTTTGTGCGTTGGCATTACTCCGCGCGAGGCCCGGTGTCTGCGCGCATGCCGGCGCTGATGCATGCGTCTCAGATCCGTCACGGAACGATGCTAACGATTTTGTCAGCGAATCGAACGCGCCGGATGCATTAAGGTGCGGCAGGTGCGCTCTTCGACACCAGGGCGAGGCAAGGCGGGGTATTCCGACAATGCTTATTGATCGTTTCCGCGTGCGCGATGACGAGTTGGGAGCCGTGGGCTACCTCAAGCAGCGCGGAGAGACGCTCAGCCGGCCTTGGCGTGCCGGGCTGGAGCGCACACTGCGCGCGCGCGGCCTCGCCAGACCGCAAGGCGCCGGCGTTGTCTACGGGCGTCTCGGCAATCTGGAAGTGGGGCTGGCAAGGAGCTTGAAGGATATCCGCCGCGCGCAGAGGCTACGCTACGATGTCTTCTATGGCGAGATGTCGGCAAAGCCCGGACTGCTCGCTGAAATGCGCCGCCGAGACGAAGACCCCTACGATGCGATTTGCGATCACCTGTTGGTCGTTGATCGCGGATCAGCTCCAGGCAGCGAACAGGTGGTGCTGATGCAGAAGCCGCGTGTCGTCGGCACCTACAGGCTGCTGCGGTCCGATGTCGCCCGCAGGCATTTCGGCTTCTACACCCAGGGCGAATACGACATCGCCCCGCTTATCGAACGGCGCGGGCGGCACCAGCGGTTCTTGGAACTCGGGCGCTCATGTGTGTCGAAGCCTTACCGCAACAAGCGCTCGCTGGAGCTGCTGTGGCACGGCCTGTGGACCTACGTTCGCGAGCACAAGGTCGACGTCATGATAGGCTGTGCCAGCTTCGAGGGAACCGATCCCGCTGAGCACGCCCTGGCGCTCTCCTTCCTCCACCACTATGCCCGCGCGCCGGAGGACTGGCGTTGCCGCGCGCATTCGCATCTTTTTCGTCCGATGGACATGCTGGAGAAGGACGCCATAGACCCCAAGGCGGCGGTGAAGGCACTCCCGCCGCTGATAAAGGGATACCTCCGGCTCGGTGCCTTCTTCGGCGACGGCGCGGTGATCGATCGTCAGTTCGGCACCACCGACGTCCTGGTGGTTCTGCCGGTCGAGAAGATCGATCCGCGCTACTTCGGCCACTTCGGCGCACCCGACGAGGTCAAGAGCCGCGTGGCGGTTTAACGAGCCACAGCCCTACTTGTTGACGTCGTAGGCCGCCAGCGCCGCGACGTTGACAATGTCGGTGTCGCGGGCGCCGAGCGAACAGATCTGGATCGACTTGTCGAGGCCGACGAGTAGCGGTCCGATGATCGTGGCGCCGCCCAACTCGCGCAGCATCTTGGTCGAGATCGAGGCCGCGTGAAACGCCGGCATGATGAGCACGTTGGCCGTGTCCGACAATCGGCAGAACGGATAGAGCTTCATCAAGTTGCGGTTGAGTGCGACGTCTGCTGCCATGTCGCCGTCGTACTCGAAGTCCACGCCTTTCTCGTCGAGAATCGAAATTGCTTCCCGCACCTCGTCGGAGCGTTCGCCGCGCGGTTGCCCGAACGTGGAATAGGTGAGGAAGGCGACGCGCGGCTCCAGGCCGAAGTTGCGCGCGGCCCGTGCTGCCTCCTCCGCGATGTAGACGAGCTGCTCGGTGGTTGGGATGTTGTGGATCGAGGTGTCTGCAATCATAACCGCGCGCCCGCGCACAATCGCCAGCGTGACGCCGATGACGTGACGGCTGGGAGCCGGGTCGATAACTCGCAACACGTCGCGATAGACGCTGGTGAAGTTGCGCGTCACGCCCGACACCATCGAGTCGGCATAGCCGTGGGCCACCATCAGCGCGCTGTAGATGTTGCGTTCGTTCTTGACGAGCCGCTCACAGTCGCGCCTCAGATACCCGCGCCGCTGAAGCCGCCTGTAGAGATAGTCGGTAAACTCCTCGTGGTGTTCCGACCGCCGCGTATCATAGAGTTCTATCGCGGGATGCATGGCGATGCCGAGTTCCTTGAAGGAATCGCGCACCCGTTGTTCGGAACCCACCAGAAGCGGCTGGCCGAACCCTTGCGTCAGGAAGGCTTGGGCTGCGCGGATCACGGCTGGGTCCTCGCCCTCGGCGAAGATAACCCGCTTGGGGTCCGCCTTCACCTCCTCGAAGATTGATTGCAGCCAGCCGACCAGTGGATCGAGCCGGCCCTGCAGCCGTGCCACGTAGGCTTCCATATCGATGATCGGCTTGCGGGCGACGCCTGAATCCATGGCCGCCCGCGCCACTGCCGGTGCGATGTGCCAGATGATGCGGGAATCGAACGCAGCCGGAATGATATAGTCCCGCCCAAAAGTCGGCCGCAGCCCGTGGAATGCGGATGCGACCTGATCGGAAACCGCAGCTCGTGCGAGTTCCGCCAAAGCACGCGCCGCCGCCACCTTCATCGCCTCGTTGATGGTCGACGCCTGCACGTCGAGCGCGCCGCGGAAGATGAAGGGGAAGCACAAGACGTTGTTGACCTGGTTGGGATAGTCGGACCGCCCGGTGGCGATGATGGCGTCGTCGCGAACCGACATCACGTCTTCCGGGGTGATCTCCGGTTCCGGGTTCGCCATGGCGAAAATGAGCGGGCTGGGCGCCATGCTCTCCACCATTTCGGTGCTGACGATGCCTCCCGCCGACAAGCCGAGAAAGACGTCCGCGTCCTTGATGATCTCAGCCAGCGTCCGCGCTTTGGTGTCCTGCGCGAAGGGCTCCTTCCACTGGTCCATCAGCTCCGTGCGGCCCTTGTAGACGACACCGGCGATGTCGGAGATGAAGATATTCTCGCGCTTCATGCCAAGACTGACGAGCAGGTTGAGGCAGGCGAGAGCCGCAGCACCCGCGCCAGAGCATGCGAGTTTGACGTCCTCGATGTTCTTGCCCGCGACCTCAAGCCCGTTGAGAATGGCAGCGCCGACCACGATCGCCGTCCCGTGCTGGTCGTCATGGAAGACCGGGATGTCGAGCAGCTCCTTCAGCTGCTTTTCGATGATGAAGCAGTCCGGTGCTTTGATGTCTTCCAGGTTGATGCCGCCGAATGACGGTCCGAGATAGCGCACCGCATTGACGAACGCTTCGATGTCCTGCGTGTCGACCAGTAGGTCGATGGCGTCGATGTCGGCGAAGCGTTTGAACAGCGCCCCCTTGCCTTCCATGACAGGCTTGGCCGCAAGCGCGCCGAGATTGCCAAGTCCGAGGATCGCCGTGCCATTGGAGACGACAGCGACGAGATTGCCCTTGTTGGTGTAGTCGTAGGCAGTCGACGGGTCCTCGGCGATCGCCCGCACCGGCACGGCCACACCCGGCGAATAGGCAAGTGACAAGTCGCGCTGCGTCGTCAGCGGCTTCGTCGGCGTGATTTCGAGCTTGCCCGGCTTCCCGTGGGCGTGGAACTGCAAGGCTTCCTGCTCGGTGAAGCGGGCATCTGCAAACCGTGTGGCCATGTGGCGCCGTTTCGCTCTCTGGATGGGACGGGGCACGTCAATTCGGCCGGTCCAAGTGATGTTTTGGATCAGGGGTTTGCCGCCCCCGTTCGCGCGGCGGGCAAGATAGGTGCTGGCGAGGTGGTATACAACAGCGATCAAGGTCGATGGTGTGCTGGGGCCGTTACACCGCAAGTTCGGCGTATCGGGCGGTTTCCCGGGGGCTGCCAACACGCTATGGCTGTCGGCATGGCGAGGTTAATGTCCGGGCGACACCGTGGCAGGGGCAGGGATGAGACGGCAGCGCAAAGAGACGGCGGATGAGGCGACACGATCGGTTCCGGCCACCGACCCGGAGCCGGGCGCCGTTCCGCAGACCGTGGACGCCGAGACGCTGCGCCAGCGGGCGCTCGCTGAGGCAACACCCTCCATGGCCCAATATCTGGAGATCAAGGCCGCCAATCCCGACAGCCTCCTCTGGTATCGGATGGGCGATTTCTACGAACTGTTCTTCGAGGATGCCGTCGTTGCTTCGGCCGCGCTCGGAATCGTGCTGACCAAGCGCGGCAAGCATCTGGGCGAAGACATCCAGATGTGCGGTGTGCCCATCCATCGCGCCGATGAGTATCTGCAACGTCTGATCCGCCACGGCTACCGCGTCGCCGTATGCGAGCAGCTGGAAGACCCGGCGGAAGCACGAAAGCGCGGCGCGAAGGCTGTGGTCAAGCGCGACGTCGTTCGCCTCGTCACCCCCGGCACGCTGACCGAGGAAACGCTGCTCGATGACAAGGCGCGCAATTATCTGACCGCAATCTTTCGCGCTCCCGGTGACGCGGAAGGGAAATTGATCGGTTCGTCCGCCATCGTGGCGGTGGCCTCGCTCGATATTTCAACCGGCGAATGCGAGATTGGCGAAGCAACGGGCGCGGATCTTCCTGGCGAACTGGTGCGATTGTCTCCCAGCGAAGTGATTTGCTCAGAGGCATTGCTGGCCGAGCCCGAATTCAGCCAGTGGCTGGAAATCGCCGGGGCAGCGGCCACGCCCATGCCGTCCGCGCATTTCGATAGCATGTCGGGTGAGCGCGGCTTGAAGTCGCGGCTCGGTGTCTCGGAGCTGGGCGGCTTTGGCACCTTCAGCCGCGCCGAACTGGCGGCAATCGGCGCACTGCTGAAATATGTCGACCTCACCCAGATCGGCAAGCAGCCGGTGCTGCGCCCGCCGCGCCGCACGGGCGCTGATGCAGCACTGGTCATCGATGCAGCGAGCCGCGCTTCTCTGGAATTGGTGCGCTCGTCATCGGGCGAGAAGCGCGGCAGTCTTCTGGCCTCGATTGATCGCACCGTCACCGGCCCGGGCGCCCGTGAGCTATCCGCTCGCATGAGTGCCCCGCTGCGCGATGCCGCACGTATCCACGCACGTCTCGACGCCGTTGCCTACTTCGTCGAAGCCGATGCGCTACGCGACGATGTGCGTGCGGCGCTCAAAGGTGCGCCGGATATTGCGCGCGCCGTATCGCGCCTGGCATTCGGTAGAGGCGGCCCGCGTGACATCGGCGCGATCAGGGATGCGCTGTTGGCGGCGGAACAGGCTGCAACCTTGCTCCTCGCGCGGGCGGGGCCGATGGGGTTGCCCTCTGAACTGAAGCTGGTTGTGGATCGACTGGGCGCGGCCGCAGGGCCGCTGTCCGCCCGTCTCGCCGCCGCCCTCGTAGATGAGCCGCCACATCTGCGGCGCGATGGCGGCTTCGTGCGTGCCGGTTATTCCAAGGACCTCGATGGCGCCATCGAGCTGCGCGACAAGGGCCGACAGGTCATGGCCGCGCTGGAGGCGCGCTATGCCGAGGAAACCGGCGTCAAATCGCTCAAGGTCAGGCACAACAACATTCTGGGCTTCTTCATCGAGGTGACGCAGCTCAACGCCAAACCGCTGTTGTCGGAGCCGCTGACCGCCACGTTCCGCCACCGCCAGACCATGGCAAACGCCGTCCGCTTCACGACAGATGAGTTGATCGAAACGGAGGGCCGCATCGCATCCGCCGCCGAGCGCGCGCTCTCCATCGAGCAGGAAATCTTTGCCACGTTAAGCGCCGAGATCGCGGCGGCTGAAAAAACGCTGGGCGAAATAGCCGCCGCCCTTGCCGAACTCGACGTCGTTGCCGCCCTCGCAACGATCGCGCACGAGGAAAACTACGTTCGCCCCGAGGTGGACGACACTGCCGCCTTCGAAATCCATGGCGGCCGTCATCCGGTCGTCGAACAGTCACTGGCAGCGGCGCGCGGCGGACCCTTCATCGAGAACGATTGCGTGCTTGGCCGCGCGCCGGCGACAGCGCCCACCGGCTTCGACGAAGGCGAGGCAGCGCGCATTTGGCTCGTCACCGGTCCCAACATGGCGGGCAAATCGACTTTCCTGCGGCAGAATGCACTGATGGCGGTTCTCGCGCAGATGGGCTCCTTCGTGCCCGCCCGTTCCGCCCACATCGGCATCGTCGATCGCCTCTTCTCGCGCGTCGGCGCTTCCGACGACATCGCCCGCGGACGCTCCACCTTCATGGTGGAAATGGTGGAAACGGCGGGCATCCTCAATCAGGCGACGAACCGTTCTCTGGTCATTCTCGATGAGATCGGCCGCGGCACCGCGACATTCGACGGCTTGTCGATAGCCTGGGCGACAGTGGAGTTCCTGCACGAGGTATCAGGTTGCCGCGCCCTGTTTGCCACCCATTACCACGAGATGACGGCGCTGGAAGGCCGCCTGCCCGGGATCGCCAACGTCACCGTCGACGTCAAGGAATGGCGCGACGATATTGTCTTCCTGCACAAGGTGAAGCCCGGCGCGGCGGATCGTTCTTATGGCATCCAGGTGGCAAAGCTCGCTGGTCTGCCGCAACGTGTCGTCGAGCGCGCAGGCGCTGTATTGAAGCAGCTGGAAAAATCTGAGAGCCGTCGCGGCGGTGCGCAAGCGCTCGACGAACTGCCGCTGTTTGCCGCGGCGCGGCCCAAGAATCCCTTGGCGGATGCGCGCGAACCGTCTCGCGTTGAACAGGCGCTGGAAAGCCTGAGTGTTGATGATCTGACGCCGCGGGCAGCCCTGGAGGAGCTTTACCGGCTGAAAACCATGCTCCGTCAGCCATGATCGCCAGGTTCGCGGCCAGTTCGCAGACCGGCCGGACTGCACCAATTTCGGGCAATGCCATAATCATTTCGCGAACCGGGCAGTCATGAACTATATGGCTTCGACTGCATCGCGCCTGACGACACGCTGAAGAGACGGTAATCTGCCAGATATGGACAAACTTCTCGAAACCGCCGCGCCTTATTTCGACACCGAGAGTCTGCGCAGTGAACTGACGGCGCTTCATCAGGCAGCCGCCAACCCCCAGGATGCCCGTCAGGTTATTGTCGACCGTCTGAAGCGGCTCGTGGCCGATGCGCGCACCTCGGCCGAGGCTGGATTGGGGAAGGACGGAAGCGGTCGCCGCTGCGCCTCCGGGTTGTCGCAGTTCCAGGACGAACTGATCCGGCTGATCTTTGATTATACGGTAGCGCACGTCTACCGGGCAACGAACCCGTCGGATGCCGAGCGCATGGCCATTGTGGCGACCGGTGGCTACGGACGCGGCCTGCTGGCACCTGGCTCAGATATCGATCTGTTGTTCCTGCTTCCCTACAAGCAGACGCCATGGGGCGAAAGCGTTGCGGAGTACATGCTCTATGTCCTCTGGGACCTGGGCTTCAAGGTCGGCCATGCCACCCGCAATGTCGACCAGTGCATCAAGCTTTCGCTGGCGGATCTGACGATCCGAACTGCGATACTGGATAGCCGTCTCATACTCGGCGACGCGCAGCTATTCGCCGAACTGGAGCAGCGCTTCCGTTCAGATGTTGTGCGAGGCACGGCGCGCAACTTCATCGACGCCAAGATGCAGGAGCGTGACGACCGCCACAAGCGTTCGGGCGAGTCGCGCTACCGTGTCGAGCCCAACGTCAAGGACGGCAAGGGTGGCCTGCGCGATCTGCACACGCTGCACTGGATGTCGATGTACCTGTTTGGTGAGGGCGTGGGCCGGGCGACAGTGGAGGCGGGCGTCTTCACGCCTGAGGAGGTGCGCACCTTCGAGAAGTGCGAGGATTTCCTGTGGACCGTGCGGTGCTATCTGCACTTCCTCACCGGACGCCCCGAAGAGCGCTTGACGTTCGATGTCCAGGAAGCGATGGCCACCCGTTTGGGCTACAAGCGGCATGGCGGCTTGCGCGCCGTCGAGCGGTTCATGAAGCACTATTTTCTTGTCGCAAAGGATGTCGGCGATCTCACGACAATTCTGTGCAACACACTCGAGATGCAGCAGCTCAAGACATCGCCCGGCCTCAACCGTCTGCTCAATCCGCTCTCATGGCGCACCCGCCGCGAGGTCCGTCAACGCACTGATTTCCGTATCGACAACGATCGCATCAACGTGCGCGACAAGGAGGTGTTTTCGCGCGATCCCGTCAACATCATCCGCTTTTTCGCGCAGGCCGAGCACACAGATACCTACCTGCACCCCGATGCACTCCGCCAGATTCGCCACGCGCTGCCGAGCATCAATCACTCCCTGCAGGCCAATCCCGAAGCGAACCGCATCTTCCTCGAGTTGCTGACCGGTCGCGTCAATCCGGAAGCGACGTTGCGGCGCATGAGCGAAGCAGGCGTGCTGGCGCGGTTCATCCCGCCATTCCGCCGCGTCATCGGCATGATGCAGTTCAATATGTACCATCACTACACGGTCGACGAGCATTTGATCCGCACCGTGGGCCGTCTGACCGACATTGAGCGTGGCGGCTCTACATCCGAATTGCCGTTGTCGACCGAGATCATCGAGACGATCAAGAATCGCCGCGCATTGTTCGTCGCTGCCTTCCTGCATGACATCGGCAAGGGACGCGACGAGGATCATTCGATCGTGGGCGGCCGTATAGCGAGGGAGCTTTGCCCGCGTCTTGGGCTCACGGCAGCTGAAACCGATACGGTGGTTTGGCTGGTCGAGCAGCATCTGACGATGAGCAACATCGCTCAGTCGCGGGATATTTCAGATCCCAAGACCATCCGCGATTTCGCCAAGATCGTGCAGAGCATCGAACGGCTGAAGCTGCTGGTCTTGTTGACGGTGGCGGATATCCGCGCGGTTGGCCCTGGAACCTGGAATGGCTGGAAGGGGCAGCTGCTGCGCACGCTCTATTTTGAAACCGAAGCCGTGCTCACGGGTGGACACAGCAAGGTCGGCCAGTCGCAGCAGATTGCGGAGGCGCAACAGGCATTGCGATTGGCCGTGCCCGATCTTGATCCAGAATTTATCGAGCAGCATATCGCCAATTTCTACAGCGACTATTGGCTGCGTTTCGATACCCGGCAGCATGTCGAACATGCCTATCTGGTGGCGAGGGCGCGCAAGGACAACGTAAAGCTCGCAACCAACTTTACGAGCGATCAGTTCACCGCGATCACGGAACTGACCGTCTACGCGCCGAACCATCCGCGCCTGCTATCCTTGTTCGCTGGTGCCTGTGCTGCTTCGAGCGCGAACATCCTGGGCGCCCAGATCACGACGACGCGCGATGGTTTCGCACTCGACACATTCCTGCTGCAGCGTGAGTTCGACAACGACGAGGATGAAGTGCGCCGGGGCCGCCGTATCGGCCAAAACATAGAGAAGCTGCTGCGCGGCGAAGCGCGTCTCCAATCGTTGCTCTCGAAACGCCGCCCGCTGGAGCGGCGCGTCGAGGCATTCTCGGTCGCGCCCGAGGTCATCGTCGACAACACGCTTTCGGACAGCTTCACAGTTATCGAAGTCGCCGGTCGCGACCGGCCGGGCCTGCTCTATGAGCTGACGAGCACGCTGTCCGATCTCAATCTTGATATCTCCTCCGCCCACATCACCACGTTCGGCGAGAAGGCAGTCGACGTTTTCTATGTCACCGATTTGACTTCCAAGAAGATCATCAGCGACGCCCGCAAGCAGAATATCGAGTCGAGGCTGATTGATATTCTCTCGGAAAAGCCATCGGATTCGGAATAGTCGGGCCAGACACCATTCCCGCTTTGCCTGGGAGTGGACGGGAAAGGGCCGATACTTCCGTCCGGCCCTTTCGTTGCCGATGATCTGGCTGCATGCGATTGTTGCATGCCGAGTGGTTCAGGCGTCAGCGGCAAGATAGGTGACAGCGTCGCCGAGCACCTTCAGATCAGGGTCTGCTGCTTCGAACGAAACGAGTGGCCCGATCTTGCGCAGTACCCAGCCGAGCACGAGGCCGGTGTGCTTGAAGTGGATCCACGAGCGCTTCATCTTGCTGCCGAGCTTGACTTTCACGGTGTAGGTGGTCTGCCCGGTCTGCAGGGCTGGAATGCCGTTCTCGATGCAGAATCTGACGATCGTCATCCAGTTGAAGAAGTAGAGATTGAGCGAGCGCGCCACCGCATAGTCCATGCCGATGAACTTGGCGATCACCTTGTCCTTCTCGACAAGGAACAGGGCGAAGCTGACCAGCTTTCCATTGTGGCGGCACAGCAGCGCGCGAGCCTTGCCACGGCCATTGCGCATCACTTCGCGGAAGTAGGCCTCAGGCACTTCGTCGAATGCCTCATAGCTGGCTTTCCTGTTGGCCCGGGTCGCGCGGTAGAGTGCGATCACGTCATCATAGATGTCTTCGATGTTGTCGCGCATTTCCGTCTCGATTCCCGATGCCGCCTTGAGCTTGGAGCGGATGTCGGAACGCCGCCTGCTCGGCATGCTCTTCAGATAGTCATCGAATGTAGCGAACGGCAGCGGTAGCGTTGCCAGGGGTAACGACGCCATGCGCGCAAAGCCTTGAGCGGCAATCGTGGGATCAGCCCATTGCGCATCGGCATCGGTGACATCCTTCAGTGCCAGGATCTTGACGCGCTGGGACTTGGCATGGCGGTGCAGAGCCACAAGCAATGCGTCGAACGCCGCTCTGTGCCGCGCCGGGCTCAAGCTTGCGTCGATGCCGATGGGGCATTCCTCGGTCATCGGCGAGCCCATCCCGATCACGGGAACCTTCGCCAGTCGCGGCATGATGCGCCCGATCCACTCCGTAATGGCCTTGAGGCGCGGCGGCAGCGTCATGTCGAGCCGGTAGTCGAGGCGAAAAACGGGTGCCGCCGCGACGAGCTGATTGCCTTCATAGGCGGCAAGCGCGGAAAATGTGAAGTGCGACGAACCGGAGCGCTCGCAGCCACGGAAATAGCCCCAGTCCTCGGCGGCATCTGGAAACAACCGGTTCCACGCATCTTCGCCGATTTCTGCAATCGATGTATGATGCTCGATGCGGAAACCTGCGTGCAGGTGCGCGTTCACCACCGCTGCTGGGCGCAGCCGCAGGCCGGGTGCGCCAGAGACGTCAAGCGCTGGCAAGAGTCGGGGATATGTGGCGTCGCTGGCTGCGCTGCTCGTTATCGTATTGCTCATCTGACGGTCCTATATCTTGATGCCTGTGGCCGGGTGGCGCGGCGTTTGCTGTCGTTGCCGCGAATAGGACCGTGATCGCGCAAATCGGATGTGGGCGCTGTTCCCGCAGGCACAGCCAGTGCGGGGATCGAATTAACTTTGCGAGCTTGAAGGCTTGTGGGCGCTTCAAGGATTGCGGAAACTAGCGCATTCGTGAGGCTTGTTTTTCAGCAGCACTTGATTTGTTGCACACCGATCTGACACATCACTCCGGAGCCCGCGCTTTCATGGCGCGGTCCGCCCAGACGAATGAAGGAGGCGCGGCTGCGCATGCGGGATTCGGGCAGAATGCTGCCGGCCAAGGCAACGACGGGCGTTGGTCAGGGTGTCGCGCAAAGCTATTGGCAGCGCATCGGTGGGATGCCGCTTCAGCAAGGTTCGGGCACGTTGCCTCGCTCGTCGCGTTTCGTCGTCATTGGCGGAGGTTTCGCCGGGTTGGCAACGGCGCTGCGCATGAAGGAGCTGGACCCGGCGGCTGAAATCGTTCTGCTCGAAGCAAAGTCCGTGGGCTATGGCGCGAGTGGCCGAAACGGCGGTCTGGTCTCGCCCCTTGCGGCACCGGTGTGGCTTGCAGCCGCGATGCAGGATCAATCGATCGCGCGCGCCATGCGTTTGCTGAATCGTAAGGCGGATGATGCAGCTCGCTGGGCCAATGCGACGGCACCGCACGCGGAGGTGACACCAACCACGCTTCTGCTTGAAGCGCAAGGCGCGGTGACCAACGCAGGCATTTCCCAGGTCGCGAGAATTCTGGATCGCGCGGAGATAGAATATCGGCGCTTCCGCCCTCGCGATTCCAAATCAATCAAACCCGCGCTCGCCATCGATGCCAACACCATCAACCCCTATGCGCTCGTTCGCGGGCTGGCCGATGCCGCGCGTCAGGCCGGTGTCGAGATTGTCGAAGGCGCACCGGTCAAGGACATTGAGCAGGAGCAGAGCGGGCTTCGCATCACGCTAGCGGACGGCCGCGCGATAACGGCGGAGCGAGCTGTCCTTTGCACCAACGCCTATACGCCTTCACTGTCATTCGGCGAGGTGCCGCGCGCCAAGGTCGTCTACAACTACATGATCGCGACCGAGCAACTTTCCCCCAGTGCCCTCGAGCGTCTCGCGACGGTGTCCAATGGCGAACGTCCCTTCGTTGTGGAGTTGAACACCGCCTACGTCTTCTATCGCCTGCATCAGGGACGCTTGGTGTTTGGCGGTATCGAGAAATCCAAGCAGGTGGCACCGGGAGACCTGGACGTGCCTGCGAGTATCCTTGCGGGTCTCGACAAACTTCTGGGTGAAACGCTCTCCGGTGCCCCAAAGCCGGCCGTCGCCGAAGCCTGGGGAGGTCGTTTCCACATGACAACAACCGACCTGCCGATCATCGGGCCATCAGCCTCTGTGCCTTCGCTTGTGCTCAACATCGGCTATGGAGGCACCGGCGTGGCGTTGACATTGACGCTGGCGCCGGTCGCCGCGGCACTGGCCCTGGGACGGCAAATCGAAGACGCGGGCCTTGCCGAAATCCATCGTGCGATGCGCAACACGCGATTGCCTCTGGCGGGAGGGGTGAAGTTTGTCGCCGGTGTTGCTGGCGAATATCTGCGGCAGCTGCGGGAGAGGCGAAACGGCCACGTATCCCAGGGGCGATGAGCGGCAGGGGCAGCACCACACTTGCCAGCCCGTTGCCGCTCGGATAACTGCGTTGGTCCATGAAACTCTACAAAGCCTTCGCAACTGTTGGCGGCCTCACCATGGCGAGCCGCCTGCTCGGCTTCGCACGCGACATTCTGATCGCGGCGGCGCTCGGCTCTGGCGCGATCGCTGACGCATTTTTTGTCGCCTTCCGGTTCCCGAACCTGTTTCGGCGTCTGTTCGGTGAAGGGGCGTTCAACTCCGCATTCGTGCCGCTGTTCGCAAAGAGGCTGGAGGGCGAAGGCGAGGCAACAGCCAAACGCTTTGCCGAGGAGGCGATGGCAGGGCTGCTGCTGGTCCTCGTGGTCGTTTCAGCAGCGGCGATGCTGACCATGCCCTGGCTGATGATGCTTTTGGCTCCGGGCTTTGTCGCCGATCCGGCCAAGTACGATCTCGCCGTCAATTTGACCCAGATCGCTTTCCCTTACTTGACGTGCATGTCGCTCGTCGCATTGCTGTCGGGCGTCTTGAACTCCATGCACCGCTATTGGGCTGCCGCCGCTGCACCGATATTGCTCAACATTGTGCTTATCAGCGCCATCGCATTCGCCATCGTCATGGGCTATGCGGAAAAACCGGCTGCAGGCTACGTGCTGGCATGTGGCGTGTTGCTTGCGGGCTTTGCGCAGCTCACCATGCTCTGGCTAGCGGTCAAGCAGGCCGGTCTCGATCTGAAGCTGATAAGACCGCGCTATAGCGAAGGCGTCCGCCGCCTCGTTCAACTGGGCATTCCCGGATTGATCTCCGGCGGCATCACGCAGATCAATATCGTGGTCGGAACCATCATCGCCTCGCTGCAGGCGGGCGCGGTGTCCTATCTGTATTACGCGGATCGACTTTACCAGCTGCCGCTGGGTATCGTCGGCGTGGCAGTGGGCGTGGTCTTGCTGCCCGAACTCGCGCGCCGCTTGCGGGCGGGCGATCATTCCGGCGCCATGGACAGCCAGAACCGGTCGCTGGAATTTTCCTTGCTGCTGACGCTGCCGGCTGCCGTTGCGCTCGCCATTGCCGCCGAGCCGATCGTTCGCGTTCTCTTCGAGCGGGGCGCGTTTCTCGCCGAGGATACCCCGCGCACGGCCTATGCGTTGGCGGCGTTCGCGGCTGGCCTGCCAGCATTCGTGCTCATAAAGGTGTTCCAGCCAGCCTTCTTCGCGCGCGAAGATACCAGGACACCGATGTACTTTGCTGCCATCAACATGGTGGTCAACGTGGTGGGGTCGGTGGCCCTGTTCTACGTGTTCCGCAGCCTCGGCTTCATGCCGCATGTGGGTATCGCGGTTGCGACATCGCTCGCCGGTTGGATCAATGCGGCGATGCTGTATGTCACGCTGAGGCGCCACGGCGATTTCGTCTCAGATGCGCGGCTGATCCGCAATATGCCACTCATTGCAATGGCCAGCATCGCCATGGGCGCGGTGGTCTACGCGATGCTGCAGTGGCTGGCGCCATCGTTGGGGCAAGGCGTGCCGCTGCTTGAGAAGGGACTGGCCCTGGCGGCAGTCGTCCTGGCCGGCATGGCCGTTTATGCCCTGCTCGTGGTCGGGTCTGGGGTGTTGAGCGCGGCACAGCTCAAGCGCTTCACCCGCCGCAAGAACGCTGCCTGAAAGTCCCTTAGTTTTTCTTGCGTCAATCAAAGCCGCGCGCGATAACGCCGGGCGCGAAGGAAGTGGAGCTATGACGATCAAGGAACGTGTTTTCTCCGGCATGCAGCCGACCGGCAGCCTTCACCTGGGCAACTATCTGGGTGCCATGCTGCAGTGGATCAAGCTGCAGGAGACTCATGAGTGCATCTATTGCGTGGTCGATCTGCACGCCATCACCGTCTGGCAGGATCCCGAGGAGCTGCGTCGCTCGATCCGTCAGGTGACAGCCGCCTATCTGGCTGCTGGTCTCGATCCGCAAAGAAGCATCGTTTTCAATCAGAGTCAGGTTTCCGCGCACGCGGAACTGGCCTGGATCTTCAATTGTGTGGCGCGGCTGGGCTGGCTCAACCGCATGACGCAATTCAAGGAGAAGGCCGGCAAGGATCGCGAGAATGCTTCCGTCGGTCTGTTTGCCTATCCCAATTTGATGGCGGCGGACATCCTCGCCTACCGGGCAACGCACGTCCCCGTTGGCGACGACCAAAAGCAGCATCTGGAATTGGCTCGCGACATCGCGCAGAAGTTCAACAACGACTTCAAGGGCGGGATCGAGCGCGCGGGCCACGCTGATGGCGTGTTCTTTCCGTTGCCTGAGCCCGTAATCACTGGACCGGCCACGCGGGTCATGAGCTTGCGCGATGGCACGAAAAAGATGTCGAAGTCAGACCCCTCCGATCTCTCGCGCATCAACCTGACGGACAATGCTGAAACGATTGCTCGCAAGGTGCAGAAGGCGAAGACCGATCCCGAGCCATTGCCGTCTGAGGCTGCCGGACTGAAGGGCCGCCCCGAAGCTGAAAACCTCGTCGGCATCTATGCTGCCCTCAACGGACAGTCGGTCGATGCTGTGCTTTCGGAATATGGCGGTGCGCAGTTCTCTGCCTTCAAGAAGGCGCTCGCCGAAGCAGCAGTTGCACGCTTGGCACCGATAACGTCGGAAGCGGAGCGCATGATGCAGGACCCTGCAACCATCGAACGGATTCTCGCCGATGGCTCTGCGCGCGCGCATGCGATTGCAGCGCCGATCATGGCAGAGGTAAAGGACATCGTCGGTTTCATTCGCTCATGAGTGCGGTGCACCAACGGATTGCGGTTGTTGCAGCCGCTTTTTGCCGCAGGTATGCCGGCTGGGCGGGTGCGTAAATCATATTGTCGCCTTCGGGCGCTTAGGGCAGCATGGGCAGCATGAAACTAAGACGCAGCTTCGAATCGGGCCATCGCCGAAAGTTCCTCCTCATTGTCGACGACAGTGCCGAGGTGGAAAGCGCACTTTATTTTGCCGCCAGCCGCATCGAGCATTCCGGAGGCGTCATCGTGATGTGCTACGTGATCCAGCCGCAGGGCTTCCAGCATTGGATGGGCGTCCGGCAGGTTCAGCTGGAGGAGGAGAGCAACACCGCTCGCGCGCTCTTCCGGCTCTTCCGCCGCAAGCTCAGTTTGGCCGGTTTCGACAAGGTGGAGACCGAAGAGGTGATCCGTGAGGGCACCACCGCCGACGAGATCCTGAAACTGATCGAGGACGACGAGGACATTGCGCTTCTGGTGCTGGGCGCTTCGGTCGATTCCAAGGGGCCGGGCCCGCTGGTGTCGTCGCTTGCAGCTGGCAGCCGCGCCGGCACGTTCCCAGTCCCGATCACCATTGTGCCGGGCAATATGACGCTGGAATTGATCCGCTCTCTGGCCTGATGGCGCCACCACCACCCGCATCGGCCCATTGATGAGAGCGTGTGGAATTGTCGATCTGCCGTCTTGCGCAGACGTCGCGCGCAGCCGGGATTTTCTCAGGTCGCTCCGGATCATCGCGCCAGCGCAGTCATTTCAGCGCTTCACGACGAGCCCAGCGGCCAAATGGCCGACCTTGGGTTGCAACCGTGGATCGTGGGGTCGAGTTGGCCGGACGGCGCGGTTTCGGCTGAAGCGGCCACCTAGGCAGGAAAATGCGACCCCAGCCCTCGACATTGATCCACCGTTCGCCTAAATCCTTGGAAAGATTCTAAACTCGTGACAATGCGGATCATGCATTGTCGCAACGGCCAGACCAATCAGGCCGTAAACACCGTAATTCGTCATCGCCGGCCAGTGCCCGGCGGCGCGCAACAAGGCTCGCCATCCCGGAAATGGGCTGGCGTAAACCCCTGAAGACCAAGTAGGGCGAGGCAAAATGTTCATCCAGACCGAAGCGACCCCCAATCCGGCAACACTCAAGTTTATACCCGGCAAGTCGGTACTGGCCTCGGGCACGGCCGATTTTCGATCGCGCTCTGAGGCCGATGCGTCTCCGCTCGCGACCCGGCTTTTCGACATCGACGGTGTGCAGGGCGTTTTTCTCGGAGCCGACTTCATCTCCGTCACCAAGGGCACCACCGAGTGGCAGCATCTGAAGCCGATGGTCCTGGGCGCGATCATGGAGCACTACATGTCCGGTGCTCCGGTCCTGAAGGACGATGGCGCCAATGATCGCGTCGGTGGCAACTATGCGCCCGAGGATGAGGAAACGGTCAAGACGATCGTCGAACTGCTGGAGACCCGCGTGCGCCCGGCCGTGGCCCAGGATGGCGGCGACATCACTTTCTCCGGCTTCCGCGACGGCATCGTCTACCTGCACATGCGTGGTGCCTGCGCCGGCTGCCCCAGTTCGACCGCGACCCTCCGCCACGGCATCGAAAATCTGCTCAAACATTTCTGTCCGGAAGTGGAGCAGGTCCAGGCGGTGTAACGGCTGGATGCGGCAAGTTCCCCGGTGATCTTCAGCGAGCCCCGCCCCCCTTGTGCGGGGCTCAATCGTCAAGGCGCTCAGGTTTTGGTTTTGAAGCGCAAAACAAGGCGGCGCCGGCAGGCTCAGGCTGGCTTCACGGCAGCCCCGAGGCAGTGCACAGGAGCAAGGAGAGGCCAGCAGGCCGTCTCCTGTCGAACATGAAAAGACGAAAGGACCCCTCATGGCCATGCCGCTCGATCAGGCAGCACTTAATACGCTCTTTCTCGACGCTCGGACCCATAATGCCTGGCAACCCAGAGATGTGCCCGATGAGCTGCTCCACAACCTGGTCGATCTGCTGAAAATGGGGCCGACGAGCGCCAATTGTTCCCCCGCCCGGCTTGTGTTCGTCAAATCGAAGGACGCCAAGGAAAAGCTGAAGCCCCTACTGTCTCCCGGCAATGTTGATAAGACGATGAAGGCACCCGTCTGTGTCATCATCGGCCAGGACATGGAATTCCACGAGCAGCTGCCAAAGCTTTTCCCCCACGACGACGCAAAAAGCTGGTTCGCCCTTCAACCCGAAAAGATCCGCGACACGGCATTCCGCAACGCCACGCTGCAAGGTGCCTATCTCATCATGGCAGCGCGCTCACTCGGGCTTGATTGCGGACCTCTCTCGGGCTTCGACCCCGCAGGTGTCGACACTGCGTTTTTTGCGGGAACGAGCATCAAATCGAATTTTCTCTGCAACCTGGGGTATGGCGATCCAGCGGGGCTTTTCCCGCGCAGCCCGCGCTTCAGCTTCGACGAAATGGCCAGCATCGTGTGATTGATCCGCGACGTTGCCGTGCCTCAATAGCGACGCGGCACGATTGGCGTAGTGCATTCGGCAGGTGCCGCGTATAGCGTGACCGGTAATGAATATCCTCGCATTCGATACCTGCTTTGCCGCTTGTTCGGCTGCGGCTGGCCGCTCCGTTGCCAACCTTGGCCACGGCGAGTCGGCTGTCGCATCCCGTTTCGAAGCAATGGAAAGGGGGCATGCGGAGCGGTTGGTGGCGATGCTCGGCGAGGTCATGGCGGACGCAGGTCTCGAATTCTCTGAGCTGGACCGTGTTGCCGTCACCCACGGGCCTGGCAGCTTCACCGGAACCAGAATATCCGTTGCTGCGGCGCGAGCACTGGCTCTCTCCCACCCCGTCGAAATCGTGGCGGCATCAAGCCTCGCCGTGATGGCCGAGGGTGCCGCACGCGAGCTTGCAGCCGGGTTGTCTGAGCCATCCGCAGCCTCTGGTGCTGATGGTTGCGGTGATGCGACGTGCGCGCGGCTTGCAATCGCGGTTGATGCGCGGCGCGGGGAGGTTTATGTGCAGCACTTCCGTTCGGGTGGAGGGGACCCGCTTACGGATCCGTTGTTGCTGACGGTTGAGGATGCAGCGCGCCTCGGCGGCAGCACGGCGCTTGTGGTCGCCGGTTCGGCGGCTGAGCAGGTTGCGGCCGCCGCCAGGGCAATCGGACGCAAGGCGACAGCACACCTGGGTGATCTTCTGCCGAAGGCCGAGGATCTGGCAAGACTGGCCGCGCGCGGCGGGCCGACGGTCAAGACCGTTGCGCCGCTGTACATGAGGCCGGCGGATGCAAAGCCGCAAATGGGCAAAGCAATCGAGAGGGCACGATAATGACAGCAGTGGCAGGCACGAAGCTCGATCCAAAGTTCGTAAGCCTCGTATGGGCCGGACCCGAGCGTGCTGGCGAGCTTGCTGAGATGCACGCGCAGCTCTTTGCTCCGGCATGGAACCAGGAGAGCATGTTGAGCACGCTTTCTCACCCAGGATCGACCGCCTTTCTGGCCCGCGTGCGCGACGGCGCCGAGGCGCTGCCCGAACCCGCGGGGTTCATCATCGGCCAGCTTGCGGCCGACGAGGCAGAGATCTTGAGTGTCGGCGTGCTGCCACGTTTTCAGCGCCGGGGCGTCGGCGGTCTGCTCGTTCAGGGGCTGGCGCGGGCGGCCAAGCGCGCCGAGGCGCAGCGCCTGTTTCTTGAGGTGGCTGCCGACAATCAGGCGGCCTTTGCACTCTATCGCAGCCAGGGCTTCACGGCGGTGGGTATGCGCAAGGGCTATTATACGCGGACCGAGGGCGAGCCTCAGGATGCGCTCGTGCTCGCACTGACGCTGGACCGCTGAATGGCGCGAAGCCACTGAGGGCGCGCGATCGCGCACGCGGGGAACGGGCCGATGAGCAGTCTCAGAGCCGCTTCCATCCTTGCTGGGTTCGCTGGCCTGACACTGCCCCTTATGCCGGTGCAAGCCGGGCTCGTCCGGTTCGCTCCCAATCTGGCCCGCCGCTTGCCGCATTGGTATCACCGCCGCGTCTGCGGCCTGATCGGTGTACGCCTGGAAATCGAAGGCGCGGTCGTGCGCGACCGCCCCGTTCTGTTGGTCGCCAACCACACGTCCTGGCTCGACATCCCAGTACTTTCAGCGGTCGCGCCGGTGTCGTTTGTCGCCAAGAAGGAGGTTGCCGGTTGGCCGGGCGTAGCTGCGTTGGCGCGGCTCCAGCGAACGGTCTTCGTCGATCGTGAACGCCGCTCTGCGGTCGGCAATACAGCTGGCGACATCGTGCGGCGGCTCGTGGCCGGAGATGCCATCGTGCTGTTTGCCGAGGGCACGTCGAGCGACGGCAACCGGGTGTTGCCGTTTCGAACGTCACTGTTTGCTGCCGCCAAGCCGAGCGCTGGCGTTCCCGCCGAAGGCGGAGCCGGTAGCGACGCCGTCGTCCAGACGGTTGCGATTGCCTACACACGTCTCCATGGTGTGCCGATCTCACGCGCCGACCGCTCGCTGGTTGGCTGGTATGGCGATATGGATCTGCCCCCGCATGCCTGGGCATTACTGAAAGCCGGTCCCATCGACGCGCGCATCGTCATCGGTGCCCCCCAGCCCCTCGATTCATTCGATGACCGCAAGGCGCTGGCCCGTCACAGCGAGGATGAAGTCCGCTCCAATGTCATTCGGTCGTTGCGCGGGCTGCCCGCCGGCACTCCAATCTGTGCCGTGCGCCCAAGCCAAGGGCCCGCTCCAGTGCGCCGCCGCCGGGCCGACCAGGAGCGCTCCAAGCGCATGGTATAGGGCCCAGGACTTTACTTTTTTGTCCCGTAACATCGGCGTTCAGTTGATTGGCGGTCGCGCCGGCAAGGATGACCGCACAGCCCTGGCTATCCCGAACGGCGTTCACCTCCACCATCCCTGGTTTGCCGAATGATTGCCGAGACGGTGAAGCGGAAAATATTTGTCCGTTTAGCAATTCTCAGCGCGACAGATGCGGCTGGCATGTGATTTAAACTATTTGTTTGCATCGCAGCAAAATCTTGCCCTGGGTTAAAGAAAAGAGTCGCCGAGGTGTCTAGTAATATTGCGCGGCCACATTCAGTGGCACCAAACGACATCGGGGATCAGGCCATGTCCGGCGCCGGGAAAAAGGTGCTCGTCAAGACGTTCGGCTGTCAGATGAATGTTTATGATTCCGAACGCATGGCCGAAGCGCTGTCTGCCGAAGGGTATGCCGAGACCGAAGTCGTCGAAGATGCCGATCTCGTCATCCTCAACACCTGCCATATTCGCGAAAAGGCGGCCGAAAAGGTTTATTCCGAGCTGGGCCGCCTGCGTCAGCTCAAGAGCGAGCGTCTCAAGCAGGGACGCGAGACGATGATTGCGGTTGCGGGCTGTGTCGCCCAGGCGGAAGGTGCTGAAATCATCGCCCGCGCACCAGCCGTTGACTTGGTGGTGGGCCCGCAGAGCTACCACCGCCTGCCCGAGTTGGTTTCCCGCGCAAGCCGCGAGCGGACATCGCTGATCGAGACGAACTTCCCCGAGGAAGACAAATTCTCTCATTTGCCGCGACGGGCGCCGCGTCATGCTGCAAGTGCGTTTTTGACGGTTCAGGAAGGCTGCGACAAGTTCTGCACGTTCTGCGTGGTGCCCTATACGCGCGGCATGGAATATTCGCGCCCCGTATCGGCCATTCTCGCTGAGGCGGAAGCGCTCGTTGCCGGCGGCGTCGCCGAGATCACTCTGCTTGGCCAGAACGTCAACGGCTACCACGGCGAGGACGAGACCGGAGCGGCAACCTCACTGGCAGGTCTTCTTACCCGCCTCGCCAGCATCGAGGGGCTCCAACGCCTGCGCTACACGACCAGCCATCCCCGCGACATGAGCGATGATCTGATCGATGCTCACGCGCGCCTGCAAAAGCTGATGCCTTATCTCCATTTGCCGATCCAATCCGGGTCGGACCGCATCCTGGCGGCGATGAATCGCAAGCACACCGCTGCCGAATACCGTGCACTGGTGGCAAGGATACGCAAGGCACGACCCGATATCGCGCTTTCGACCGACATTATCGTCGGCTTCCCCGGGGAAACGGACGCCGATTTCGCGGCCACTCTGGCGCTTGTCGAGGAAGTTGGTTTCGCCCAGGCCTATTCGTTCAAATATTCGCCCAGACCTGGCACCCCGGCGGCCAAGATCGATGCGCAGGTGCCAGAAGCGGTGAAGATCGATCGCCTCCACCGCCTCCAGCACATGCTGGACGGACAGCAGATCCTGTTCAACACGGCTTGCGTTGGGCGCACATTCCCAGTGCTGTTCGAGCGCTCGGGCCGCCGCCAGGGCCAGCTCATTGGACGATCGCCGTACCTGCAACCCGTTCATGCCTTCGCTGAGCCGGATTTGCTTGGCCGTATCGTGACAGTCGAAATCCTTGGCGCCGGACCAAACAGCCTGTCGGGCGTTATCCAGGCAGCGTGAAACTTAGTTAAAGTCCTGGACAATCCGCATCCGCGGCGGAATGATCCGGCATTCGCGTGCGTTGGTGCGGTCGGCAAAGCCCGGTCGGATGGACGAGGAAGCCCAGAGGCGTGCCGGTCGAGGGACGGCGCCGCGGGTGGCCATGGAGAACAGGATTTGACAGGTTTTCGCGGTTCCACCGCACCAGGGCAGGGCCGCGCGCCGCGCCCGCAAACGGAAAAGGTGCGCGTGGTCGTGCCATTCGAGGACAACCGGTTCCTCGCCAGCCTGCTCGGAGAATTCGATTCGAATCTGGCCTTGATCGAGGATCGCCTCGGCATTGAGGCCCACGCGCACGGCAACGTCATCATCCTGACGGGTTCGCAGACCAACACCCAGATCGCCCGCGAGGTGCTTGAGTACCTTTATAAGCGCGTGTCCACCGGCGAAACCATCGGTCCGGGCGATTTTGACGGCCACATCCGCCACGCCAGGCAGGAGACACCCGAAGGCGATCCCGGCGGCCAGGCGCAGGTCGCCACGCGCCGTCGTGTCATCAAGGCCCGCACGCCGACCCAGAGCACATATATGCGTGCGATCGAGCAGACCGACCTTGTTTTCGGTATCGGCCCGGCTGGCACCGGTAAGACCTATTTGGCCGTGGCCTTTGCCGCGCATTTCCTGGAGCGTGGTGTGGTCGAGCGCATCATCCTGTCTCGCCCCGCTGTGGAGGCAGGCGAGCGGCTCGGCTTCTTGCCGGGCGACATGCGCGAAAAGGTCGATCCCTATCTGCGTCCGCTGTACGACGCCCTTTACGATGTGCTGCCCCCCGAAAAGGTGGAACGCGACATCGAGACCGGCGTCATCGAGATTGCACCTCTTGCATTCATGCGCGGGCGAACGCTGGCCAACGCCTTCGTCATTCTCGATGAGGCGCAAAACACCACCAGCATGCAAATGAAGATGTTTCTCACGCGCCTGGGTGAGAACGCCAAGATGGTCGTCACCGGCGATCCAAGCCAGATCGACCTGCCGCCCGGCATGGCATCCGGACTGGTCGAGGCCGAGCGGTTGCTGCAGGGCGTCGAGGGTATCGAGTCGGTACGGTTCACAGCCGGCGACGTCGTGCGGCGCGATCTGGTGGCGCGCATCGTCGAGGCCTATGACAAGTCCGCCGCCGGGGGCAAGCCAAAGCCATGAGCCGGCCAGCACGCACTGCCCACGCGGATTCTCCCAATCAGTCCGCAAGCGACGAACAGGCGGCGGCAGAGAGTGCCGAACCCGAGCCATGTCCAACGCTCTTGATCGACATCGTTGAGGATGGCGGCGATTGGTCGGTGCTGGGCAGTCCCGAGGCACTGCAGCCAATGCTGCGGCGGATTGCCAGTTTCGTTGCGAAAGCACCCGCTGTTGCGGACCGGCTTCCTTCAGCACCAAGCACTGTCGAGGTAGTGATCGTCTTATCGGACGATGGCGCGGTCGCGGCGCTCAACGAACAGTTTCGCGGCATGGCGAAGCCGACCAACGTACTGTCTTTCCCCGCAGCCCAGTCCGGTCCCACCGATCTCGGCACGGATGCAGTGTCGCTGGGTGACATCGTTCTGGCGTTGGAGACGGTTCTGAGGGAAGCCGCCGATCTTGGCATCCCGCCTGCCGACCATCTGAGCCACCTCGTCGTTCATGGCCTTTTGCATCTTCTGGGGTATGACCACATCGAGGAGCGCCAAGCCGAGGAGATGGAGGCACTTGAAACCCGCATTCTGGCAGGCCTCGATATTCCAGATCCCTACGCCGGCAGCGAGCCCGTCACGGCGATGGCGCAATGAGTATGTTCCGATGGCCATCGCCTGCCACGATTGAAGAACCCACCTGACCGTAAAGCAATGAGTACCTCCGAAACCCAGGCACCAAAGACCGAGCCTTCCACCACGGCCGACGAGCCCCGCAGCGGTTTGATTGGCTGGTTGTCGGCGATGCGGGTGAAGCTGGGACTGCAAGGTCCGCAAACACTGCGCGACACGCTGGAGTATGCACTGCGCGAGGAGCAGTCCGGTTCCGCGGGCGCGTTCTCGGTGGAGGAGCGCGGCATGCTGTTGCGCCTGCTCCGCTTCGGTGCCAGTCGCGTCGAGGACATTATGGTCCCGCGCGCCGATATCATTGCCATTGACGAATCCGAACCGTTGAGCGAGCTGCTGAAGCAGTTCGAGGACGCAGGCGTATCGCGCATACCTGTCTTCTCTGAAACGCTCGATGACCCGCGCGGGATGGTCCATGTGAAGGATCTGTTCGGCTGGATCGTGGAGCAGTCCCACGCAACCAACTCCGCCTCGGCTGCACAGGACGCCCGGCCGATAGATCCGGCGGCGAATGAAGACGCCGGGAACGGCGAAACGACCTTTTGTTTTTCCGGCATCGACCTGTCGCGTTCGATTGCGGCCACCAAGATCAAGCGTACCGTGCTCTATGTTCCGCCCTCCATGCCAGCCATGAACCTGCTCATAAGGATGCAGTCGACCCGCATTCACATGGCGCTGGTTGTCGATGAGTATGGCGGCACCGACGGCCTCGTCACGATTGAGGATCTGGTCGAGCAGATCGTGGGCGATATCGAGGACGAGCATGACGAGGCCGAGGATGCGCACCTGACGCAGGATGCCAAGCAAGGGCTGGTCGCCTCCGCGCGCATGCCGGTGGGCGAATTGGAGCAGCACTTGGGCGTCACGCTGTTGACACCTGAAGAGGCTGAAGAGATCGATACGCTTGGCGGCCTGATGTTTGCCATTCTCGGCCGTGTGCCCGCGCGCGGCGAGATTGTGCGTCATGCCTCTGGCGTCGAGTTCGAAGTGCTCGATGCCGATCCCAGAAGGGTCAAGAAGCTGCGGATCCACAAATTGTCCTCGGCACCTGAGGCAATTCGGAATCCGTCGCCGTGATTGATAGCCCGGGCGGCAGCAGCGGCACCGCACAGCCGGTCGGCCCTGCGCCCATTGCCAATGGCCTGTCGGGCATCGTCCGCTTTCTGGCTGGCGCCTCTGACGTACAGCGCGCAGCGATTGCCTTCGCCGCCGGTGCCGTGTCGACCCTCGCCATGGCGCCCTTTTTCCTCAGTCCCGTGCTGCTGGTGACGTTCCCGCTGCTGGTGTGGTTGATCGATACGTCAGACCGTTCGGGCCAGGCAGTAGCTGGCCGCAAGGGTGGCTTGTATCGATGGCGCGAATTCGATTCCGATACGCTGGCCCGCGCGGGGATAGCCGGATGGTTCTTCGGCCTGGGCTATTTCATCTTTGGATTGTTCTGGGTCGGTGAAGCCTTTCTGGTTGAAGCTGAAATGTTCGCGTGGCTGCTGCCGGCGGCGGTAACAATGCTGCCTGCGGGCTTGGCGTTGTTTTTTTCTGCCGCCGCGATTGCTGCCCGCGCACTGTGGTTGCCCGGCCTGCGGCGCGTCGTCCTGCTTGCCGTCATTTTCGGCATCGAGGAATGGCTGCGCGGCCATGTGTTCACCGGCCTGCCGTGGAACACACTTGGCTATGCGTTGACGTCACCTGCCGTGTTGATGCAATCGGCGGGGCTCGTCGGCATATACGGGTTGACCATCCTTTCCGTGCTCGTCTTTGCCCTGCCGCTGGTTGCCCTGAGCGATGGGACGAAGCGTAAAGCGGATGACCGGCCATCGGACCAGAAAGTTCGGTTCGCGCCAGCCTATGCCGGCATTCTTGCTTCGGTTGGCATCATCGCAGCACTCGTTGGGTATGGCTTATGGCGGCTACCGCCAGGTCAAACACCGGCGGTCGATGGAGTCCGCATTCGCATCGTGCAGCCGAGCGTACCGCAGCGCGACAAGTGGCGGCGTGAAAAGCAGCGTGAAATATTCGATCTGCACTTGGCACTTTCACGGCAGGCCACCAACGGCGACATCGACGATCTGGCAGGCATTACACACGTCGTCTGGCCAGAAGCTGCAATGCCGTTTCTGCCATTGGAGGCACCCGAGGCGTTGCAGGCAATCGGTGACTTGCTGCCTGATGGCGTCGTGTTGTTGACGGGAGCGCTTCGCATCGAGCGCCACTCCAATTCGCTGCCTGATCCAACAGCGCCACGCCACTCCGAAACCGTTAGCGAAGCCACGCAAAATCAGGCCCAGCGGCCCGACTTCTACAACTCCCTGATGGCATTCGATTCAGAAGGCAGGCTGCTGACGCTCTACGACAAGATCCATCTGGTGCCGTTCGGTGAATATCTGCCCTTCCAATCATTTCTTGAAAGCATTGGTCTGCAGCAGTTGACGCGGGTGCGGGGCGGGTTTGCCGCCGGACACGCTCCGCGGCCGACCCTGCAAGTCCCCGGCATGCCGCCGCTACTGGGTCTTGTTTGCTATGAGGCAATTTTTCCCGCCGCCGTCGTGCAGGGTAGCGAGCGCCCAGGCGTAATCGTCAACGTGACCAATGATGGCTGGTTCGGCAATACGACAGGTCCGCGCCAGCATTTCCACATGGCGAAAGTCCGCGCCGTCGAAGAGGGCGTGCCGATCATTCGATCTGCAAACAATGGAATTTCCGCCATGATTGATCCCTACGGACGGACCGTAACAAGGATCGATCTGGATCAGCGCGGCGTCGCCGATACTGTGCTGCCTGCAGCAGCCCCGCCGCCGCTTTACGGACAAGCTGGTGACAGCATTTTTATGTGGCTGTGCATCGTATTGCTGGCCGGCTCCGCGATGACTTCCCTGTCGCGCCGTTAATGTGCGTTTGAACGGCTTTCAAAACTTGACGCAGCCCAACGTAAAAGTTCTATGCCAAGCTTACTGGTTGGCTCGCGCGCAAAAAATGGCTTAGCTGTTCATAACTGAGCATTCTTGCGAGAGGCGGAACTTGTCAGAGTCGGAAGTGGAAGTTGTTTGCAGTACGGGGCGGGATACCCAGCAGGGGGCGGGTGGCGTGGAAGAGCGTAACGCACGCAGGGCTAACCCGATGGACGCTCATGTCGGCGGCAGGCTGCGACTTCGCCGCACAATGCTCGGCATGAGCCAGGAAAAGCTTGGCGAACTGCTCGGTCTCACATTCCAGCAGGTTCAGAAATACGAAAAAGGCGTCAACCGGGTGGGCGCCAGCCGCCTGTTCGAGCTGTCCAGGGTGCTCCAGGTCCCCATTCAGTTCTTTTTTGACGAAGCACCTGTTGCCGACGATGCACCTGCTACCGGTTTTGCAGACGGTGGCGAGACCGGTTACGTCGCTGAAACAATAACGTCACGAGAAGGCTTGGAGCTGAACAAGGCCTTCGCGCGCATTTCCGATCCGCGCGTGAGGAGGTCCATTGTCGATCTCGTCAAGTCGCTTGCCGATGACGCCGGTTGAGACCGGGCAAACGCCGGATCGTGATTGGTGCGTACAAGTCGTTTGGTCAGGCAATTGATGCCTTTTCCGCCGACTGCCACAGACGCGGCGGCGTGCTGGCCGCAGCTGCTCAGGTTTGGCGTTTTTTGAGACAGCAGCGGCGCCCCGGCGCTTGACCCCTTGTCCAATCCTTGCCACAACCCGCGCGAATTTCCGCAAGATGGCCGGGAATAGGATCGCGAGGGTTGAACGTGGCACGCACATCTTATTTGTTCACCAGTGAGTCGGTCTCCGAGGGGCACCCCGACAAGGTATGTGATCGCATCTCCGACGAAATCGTCGATCTTTTCTACCGCGAAGGGCCAAGCGCTGGAATCGATCCATGGGTCATTCGTGCTGCTTGCGAGACGATGGCGACGACAAACCTCGTCATGATCGCCGGTGAGACTCGCGGGCCTGAAACTGTCACCAAGGATTGGATTGCGCATGTGGCGCGCATGGCGATCCGCGACATCGGCTACGAGCAGGAAGGCTTCCACTGGGATCATGCCGACATTGAGGTCCTGCTGCATCCCCAGTCGGCCGATATCGCCATGGGCGTCGACGCAAAACAGCCGACGAACCAGGAGGAAGGTGCTGGCGACCAGGGCATCATGTTCGGCTATGCCTGCCGCGAAACGCCCGAGCTGATGCCCGCACCGATCTATTACTCGCACAAGATCCTTGAGGAGCTGGCCCGCGCCCGCAAGGCCAAGGAAGGCAAGGCAGTACTTCTGGGGCCCGACGCAAAAAGCCAGGTGACCGTGCGATACGAGAACGGCAAGCCCATCGCGGTGACGCAGATCGTGCTGTCGACGCAGCACCTGGATGAGAAACTGTCATCCACCGATGTGCGCACGATCGTCGAGCCCTATATCCGCAAGATCCTGCCAGCGGCGTGGGTGTCGTCCGATACCATCTGGCATGTCAATCCGACGGGCAAATTCGTCATTGGCGGCCCCGACGGCGACTGCGGGTTGACCGGCCGCAAGATCATCGTTGATACCTATGGTGGCGCAGCTCCCCACGGCGGCGGAGCGTTCTCCGGCAAGGACCCCACGAAGGTCGATCGGTCGGCGGCATACGCCTCGCGCTATTTGGCCAAGAACGTCGTGGCGGCTGGTCTGGCTGACCGCTGCACCATTCAGCTGGCCTATGCGATTGGCGTCGCCGAGCCACTTTCGATCTATGTCGATACGCATGGCACGGGTAACGTGGATGAAGGCAAGATCGAAGTGGCACTTCGTGATGTGATGCGGCTGACGCCGCGCGGCATTCGTGAGCATCTCGATCTCAACAAGCCGATCTATGCCCGCACCTCTGCCTACGGCCACTTCGGCCGTGCACCGGATGCGGACGGTGGCTTCTCGTGGGAGCGGACCGACCTAATCGCGGACAAGCTGAAGAGCCATCTCTCCTCCTAATCGGGGAGAGACTTTTGCTGGATTGTACCAGTGGCCGCGATTTTCAGCATCGCGGCCACTGGCATTTGCACGATGGACAGAACTGAAAATGGCCGGACCGGACGACGAGAGTGCGAGGCGCCAGCAAGCCGATCTGCGCTCGTTCGGCCGCCGCCGCGGGCGCAAGGCCACCGCAAGACAGCGCACCCTGCTCGACGATCTGCTGCCGCGCGTTGCGATAGTCCCTGAGCAGGTGGCTGGCTTGACCGCCAATGCACTCCCGGCGGCGGTGTTCGGCACGGCCGTGGCCGAAGTCTGGCTGGAGATTGGTTTCGGTGGTGGCGAGCATCTGCTGTGGCAGGCGCATGAGCACCCCGACGTCGGACTGATCGGTTGTGAGCCCTTCGAGGACGGCGTGGTTAAGGTGCTGTCCGCCATGGACGGCAACGGCCCGAAAAACATTAGGCTGTTGGCGGACGATGTCCGCCCCCTGCTGCGCGCCCTGCCGGCGGCAAGCCTCTCGCGCGTATTCATCCTGTTTCCAGACCCATGGCCCAAACGCAGGCATGCCAAGCGGCGCTTGATCGATCCTGCATTCGTTGCCGACCTGGCGCGCGTGATGCGGCCGGGCGGCCAATTACGTTTTGCGACAGACATTGGCGACTATGCACGAACGGCCTTGCTTTCCCTAAACGGAAACGAGAATTTCATTTGGCGCGCGGCTTCACCGGAGGATTGGCGTTTTCGTTCTGAAGATTGGCCTGGAACGCGCTACGAGGCAAAGGCATCGCGGGAAGGCCGCCGCAGTTACTATTTTCGATTTTGCCGCCGCTGATGCATTGAAATTCAGCAGATTGCGCTTGCAATAAGCGGCACAGTTTCGTAATATTCAGTTGCTCATGATCATCTCAACTCTGAGAGTGGATCCTTCGGATCCGCTCTTTTTGTTTTGGTCGACGATCATGCGCGGAACGTCTCTCAAGATTTCCGGATTTTCATGCAGACGGGTGTTGAAGACGCCGAGCACCGTCGCTTTCTGACGGAGCACGGCCTCGAAGCAGAGATCGCTAGCATTGTCGAGCCGGCAATCGAGGATCTCGGGTTCCGACTGGTGCGCGTGCAGATTTCAGGTCGTGAAGGCAAGACCGTGCAGATCATGGCAGAGCGCCCGGATGGCACGATCACGGTCGACGATTGCGAAGCGATCTCTGGTCAGGTCTCACCGCTGCTCGATGTCCATGATCTCGTCTCGGGCGCCTACCGGCTTGAGATCTCTTCGCCCGGCATCGACCGGCCGCTTGTTCGTCCCTCCGATTTTGAATCGTGGGCCGGCAATGAGATCAAGATCGAGCTGCGCGAGATGGTCGACGGGCGCAAGCGCTACCGCGGCCGGCTTGAAGGTTTCGAGAATGGCGAGGTTCTGATCGAGGTGGAGCTGGATCAGATCGGCCGCACGGTCCTGGGCTTTCCGGTGGCGCTCATTGCCGACGCCAAGCTCGTGCTGACGGATGAATTGATACGCGAGGCGCTGACCCGCGCGAAGAAGCAGGCAAAATCGGGCTCGGCTGCCCATGACGGTGCCGACCTCGATCCGATGGAGGAATAGTAACCATGGCGATGCCCGGCATCTCTGCCAACAGGCTGGAGCTCCTTCAGATCGCGGACGCGGTCGCGCGAGAGAAATCCATCGATCGCAAGATCGTCTTGCAGGCCATGGAGGATGCCATCCAGAAGGCGGCCAAGTCGCGTTATGGATCGGAAAACGACATCCGCTGCGAAATCGATCCCAAGACCGGTGAGGCGCGGTTGTCCCGCGTCCTGGCCGTGGTCGAAGAGGTCGAGAACGACTCCATCGAGATCAACGTCGACGACGCCAAGAAGCGTAACCCGAATGCCAAGGTCGGCGATCTCATCGCCGAGTCGCTGCCGCCGCTCGAATTCGGCCGCGTAGCCGCGCAGAATGCCAAGCAGGTTATCGTCCAGAAGGTGCGCGAGGCCGAGCGCGAGCGCCAGTACAGCGAATACAAGGACCGCGTGGGCGAGATCGCCAACGGTACGGTGAAGCGCGTCGAATACGGCAACGTCATTGTCGATCTGGGACGCGCCGAGGCGATCATACGCCGCGACGAGATGATCCCGCGCGAGAACGTCCGCCTTAGTGATCGCATTCGCGCCTATATCTATAATGTCGAGCGCACGCAGCGCGGCCCGCAGATCTTCCTGTCGCGCGCACGCCCCGAGTTCATGTCGAAACTCTTCGCCCAGGAAGTGCCGGAGATCTACGACGGCGTCGTCCAGATCATGTCGGTCGCCCGCGACCCCGGCTCCCGCGCCAAGATCGCCGTCATCTCGCGAGACAGCTCGATCGACCCGGTCGGCGCATGCGTCGGTATGCGCGGCGCCCGCGTGCAGGCTGTCGTCAACGAGCTGCAGAACGAAAAGATCGACATCATCCAGTGGAAGCAGGATGCCGCCGAATTCATCGTTAACGCCTTGGCTCCGGCCGAGGTCACGAAGGTGGTGCTCGACGAGGATTCCAACCGCATCGAGGTCGTCGTGCCCGAAAGCCAGCTCTCGCTTGCGATCGGCCGGCGAGGCCAGAACGTGCGCCTGGCATCGCAGCTGACCGGCTGGGACATCGATATCCTCACCGAGCAGGAGGAATCCGAACGCCGCCAGAAGGAATTCTCCGAGCGCTCGCAGATGTTCATGGATGCGCTGGATGTCGACGAGGTCATTGCCCAGCTGCTCGTCACCGAGGGCTTCGCCTCCGTGGAAGAGGTTGCCTACGTGGATCTCGACGAGATCGCCCAGATCGAGGGCTTCGATGAGGGCACCGCTGAAGAGATTCAGAACCGTGCGCGCGAAGCCTTGGAAAAACTCGAGGCCGAGCGCGATGCACGCCGCCGCGAACTGGGTGTCGCTGACGAGGTCTCCACTATTGAGGGAGTCACCACAGCAATGCTGGTGGCTTTCGGCGAGGCCGGCATCAAGACTGTCGAGGACGTTGCCGACTGCGCGACCGACGACCTGGTGGGCTGGACGGAGCGGGCCAAGGAAAAGGGCTCCGAGCCGACCCGTCACAAGGGTGTGCTCGAAGGGTTCGATCTATCGCGCAAGGATGCCGAGGACATGATTATGTCGGCGCGCGTCCATGCCGGTTGGATCACGGCTGAGGAACTGGCCGAACAGCGCGCCGCCGCCGAGGCAGAAGCAGCGGCGGAAGCGGACGCTGAAGAAGGCGGCGAGGGTGGTTTGGTTACCGAAGAGGCCAGCGCTGCGGCGCCCGGCCCAGCGGCAGGTTAAGGCCCGATGGGCCGGGAGGCGACGAGAGCGTGGTTAGCGAACGATCGTCAGGTCGTCACGCAGAGCAGCAGGCGGACAATTCGCTCCGGCTGTGTGCGGCCACGCGCGCTTCGCGCCCACCGGGAGAACTGATCCGCTTCGTTTCCGGTCCAGGCCGCACGATCGTGCCCGATCTGGCCCGCCGCCTGCCTGGCCGCGGCGTTTGGGTCACAGCCGACCGAGATAGTATCACGCGCGCCATCGCCAGCCGGGCGTTTGCGAGAAGCCTCAAGGCCGCCGTCGAAGTCCCCTCAGACCTTGCCGACCAGGTCGAGCGTTTGATGGTACGCCGTGTCGCAGATGCGCTGTCGCTTGCCAACAAGGCCGGCGCGGTTTTGGCCGGCTTCGACAAGATCGATCGCAGAATAGCCGCGGGGGGACTGGTGGCCCTGGTGCATGCCAGCGATGCAGCCCAGGACGGTCGTGGTCGACTGGACCGCAAGTTCATGGCGGTCGAAGGTCCGGATGCGGCAGGCCGTATCGTCGCGGTTTTGACTGTTGAACAAATGAGTTTGGCCATCGGACGGCCAAATGTGGTACATGCTGGCCTCAACAAGGGCGGAGCATCCGACCGGGTCCTGGCAGAGGCTGGGCGCTTGATGCGCTACCGGTCAGGGTTCGGGCATTCTCTCGGGCATGCCGCTGAGCGCCCCGATGCGTCGGAAGACGCACGGGAAGCTTCAGCGCAATCCGCCAACATGGATCCCCTAGAGGATCCAAATCTGGACGCTTGAAACGGAAAACGTATGACGGAAACGAAAGACACCGGCGACAAGACAACCCGCGGCGGCGGGCGCAAGCAGCTCAGTCTTGCGCGCACGGTCGAATCTGGCCATGTGCGGCAAAATTTCAGTCATGGTCGCTCAAAATCGGTCGTCGTTGAGAAGCGTAAAACACGCAAGCTGAATACGCCTGGCGGCGAGCCCGACAAGCGCCCGGCCACCGCACCGCCCGCGCCCGCCGAGACACGGCCGCCGCAGGCCGCCGAGCAAAAGGAAACTGGTCCGAAGCCGGAGACGGCAGCGCCATCGGGCGCCGCCAGAACGCTGTCGGAAGAGGAGCTGGACGCTCGCGCCAGGGCGCTAGCCGCTGCCCGGGCCCGTGCCGCCGAGGAACGCGAGATCGCGCCTGAGCCTCCGGTCGAACAGCCTGCAGTGAAGGAACCCGAGCCGAAGGTGGAAACGGCCGCTGAAGCAGCGCCGCCGCCTCAAGCCGCACCCGAAGCCGCGCCAGTCGCGGCGCCGTCGCCCGCCGAAGCACGCAAAGCCGCCGAGCCTGCTGCAGCGAGAGCCGCCGGGACGCCGCCACATCAGCCAGCGTCTGCCCCGTCCAGCCACCGCGATCGCCCGTCGCACGACGCGCGCCGAGGCGAGGGCCGCAATGAAGGCCGTCACGAAGGCAGGCATGAAGGCCGGGGCGAAGGTGGTCCGCGCGGACATCGCGGCGGCCCACGGCCACAGTCCTTCAACCCGGCGATGATGCCGCGCGAAGGCGGCAAGCCCAAAGAGATCCTTCTGCCGACGCCGCCGCGCCGCGCCGCCGCAAAGCCGGCAGCGGTGCCCGGTAACGATATCGAGCCGCCCAAGCGGCAGGTCCGCACGCCAGGCACTCCCGTCGAGGTCAGTGACGATGATGATCGGGCCTCGAAGCGCGGCAAGCTTGCCCGGCCGGCGGCCAAGGTCGGTGACGAGCGCCGCGAGCGCGTCAAGCTGACGATCAACAACGCCTTCGATGAAAAGCAGCGCGAGCGTTCGCTCGCCTCGCTCAAGCGCAAGCGCGAGCGTGAGAAGCTGAAGGCAATGGGCATTCCACAGACGCGGGAGAAGATCACGCGCGAAGTCATTATTCCTGAGGTCATTACCATCGCCGAGCTGGCGAACCGCATGACCGAACGTGCCGTCGACCTCATCAAGTATCTGATGAAGCAAGGCGCGATGCACAAGATCAACGACGTCATCGACGCCGATACCGCCGAGTTGATCGTGACTGAGTTCGGCCACTCGCCCAAGCGCGTATCTGAAGCTGACGTCGAGGAAGGCTTCATCGGCAAGGAGGATCTTGACGACGATCTGGCGGCACGCGCCCCGGTGGTAACCATCATGGGTCACGTCGATCACGGCAAGACCTCGCTGCTCGATGCGATCCGCAAGGCCAACGTGGTGTCGGGCGAAGCTGGCGGCATTACGCAGCACATCGGCGCCTATCAGGTCGAGACGCCCAACGGCGACAAGGTGACGTTTATCGATACGCCGGGCCACGAGGCCTTCACCGCCATGCGCGCCCGCGGCGCCAAGGTGACGGACATCGTCGTGCTGGTGGTGGCCGCCGACGATGGCGTCATGCCGCAGACTGTCGAGGCGATCAATCATGCCAAGGCGGCGGGCGTGCCGATCATCGTTGCCATCAACAAGATCGATAAGCCGCAGGCCGATCCCTCGCGCGTTCGTACGGAACTGCTTTCTCACGAGATCGTCGTTGAAAGCATGTCGGGCGACACGCTGGAGGTCGAGGTCTCCGCTTTGAAGCAGCTCAATCTCGACAAGCTGCTGGAAGCAATCCACCTGCAGGCCGAAATTCTCGATCTGAAGGCCAATCCAGAGCGCTCGGCTGAAGGCATCGTCGTCGAAGCCAAACTGGAACGCGGTCGCGGTCCCGTCGGCACTGTCCTCGTCCAGCGCGGTTCGCTTTCGGTCGGTGACATTGTCGTCGCCGGTTCGTCGTGGGGGCGTGTGCGCGCGCTGATCGACGACAAGGGCCAGAACGTGTCGACGGCTGGACCATCGGTTCCCGTCGAGATCCTGGGCTTTGATTCAGCACCTGAGGCGGGCGACCAGTTCGCCGTCGTCGAGAACGAGGCGCGTGCTCGCGAGATCACCGATTATCGCGTGAGGAAGCGGCGCGAGGCGCTGGGTTCCGCCGCTGCGCCGCGCACGCTGGAACAGATGATGCAGTCCTTGAAGGAGGCCGGGAAGAAGGAGTTCCCGCTGCTCGTCAAGGGCGACGTGCAAGGTTCGGTCGAAGCCATCGCTGGTGCGCTGAAGAAGCTGGGCACCGACGAGGTGGAGGCGCGCATCGTGCATTCCGGCGTCGGCGGCATCACCGAATCCGACATCGCGCTGGCCAATGCGTCAAAGGCCGTTGTCGTCGGCTTCAACGTCCGCGCCAACGTGCAGGCCAAGTCCGCCGCAGATCGCGACGGCGTCGAAATCCGCTACTACTCGATCATCTATGATCTGGTCGACGACGTGAAATCGGCGATGTCAGGCCTGCTTGCTCCGACCAAGAAGGAAAACTTCCTCGGCTACGCGACCATCAAGCAGGTCTTCAATATCTCCAAGACCGGCAAGGTGGCGGGCTGCCTCGTCACCGACGGCAAGGTGGAGCGCGGCGCCAAGGTGCGCCTGCTGCGCGACAAGGTCGTCATTCACGAAGGCACGCTGTCGGTGCTCAAGCGCTTCAAGGACGATGTCAAGGAAGTGCCGGCCGGCCAGGAATGCGGCATGGCGTTCGCCAACTACCAGGACATCCGCGAGGGCGACGAGATCGAGTGCTTCAACGTCGAGATCATCCAGCGTTCGTTGTGATGATGCAGCCCGCGCAATCACGCGGGTGACGAACACTCTAAGGGGCGGGGCGCGGTGCGCACCGCCCTTGGCATTTGAACCAAGAGGCCGTGGCCGGTCCCATCCCGGCACGGAATTTGAGATGTCCCGTCAGTTCTTAGTCAAGTATCGCTGGACGCTTGAGGATTTCATCGTCCTGTCGAAGCGCTACGTTGTCCTGACCCGGAGCCGCCGCATCGCGCGCGTCATACATCTCGTCGTTGACGCTGCATTGCTGGCGGCGGCGGCTTATTTCTTCAGCATCGGCGAGCGTGGTCTGGCGGCCTATTTCCTGGCGCTGTTCGTATTCCTGATGCTGCTCGTCTTTGTCATCACGCCATGGCAGCGTCGCCGCAGTTTCGCCCATCAGCGCCTGGGCGATTTCGACATCGATTTCCACGCCGACGAAAACGGCTTCTCGACGAGGTCGGAACTCGCAGAAGGCACCCACAAATGGCCTGCCATTCGCCAGGTCGACGACTTGCCAGGGCACGTTCTGCTCTGGCCATCGAACCGCATGGGCTGGATGATCCCGAAGCGCGCGTTTGCTTCGCCCGAAGATGCCGCCGCTTTTGCTGAACTCGCCAAGGAGAAAACCGGTGGGCAAACACTCTAGCGCACATGAGGGCAAGGGCCCGTCACAGCGCCAGTTGCGTGTAGGCGAACTCGTGCGCCACAAGTTGTCAGAGCTGCTTGTGCGCGGCGAGATCCACGACGATACGATCGCGAGCCATGTCATCACGGTGACTGAGGTGCGCATGTCGCCGGACTTGAAGCTTGCAACCGCCTACATCATGCCGCTGGGCGGAGCGGACCTGAAACCGGTGCTCGCCGCGCTAGAGCGCAACAAGAAGTTCATCCGTGCCGAGGTCGCGCATGCGGTGAACTTGAAGTTCGCGCCCGACATCCGCTTCCGAGAGGACGACACATTCGAGGAGGCAATGCGTATTGAGCGTCTGCTGCACTCTCCAAAAGTCCGCCAGGATATAGAGAAAGAGTAGGTGTCAGGGACTTGGTTTTGGGGATTAGGTTTTGGTCCCGTCGCTAATCCGCAGTCACTGATCCCAGTCCCCCTATAACCTAGAACCTGAAACCTAGAACCTCACATCACATGGCTCGACGCAAAAAAGGCAATCCAGTCCACGGCTGGCTCATCCTCGACAAGCCCCTGGGCGCAACGTCGACCCAGGCGCTGGGCGCGGTGAAACGCATCTATGAGGCGCAGAAAGCCGGCCACGCTGGCACGCTCGATCCTCTCGCCACCGGCATCTTGCCGATCGCCTTCGGCGAGGCGACCAAGACTGTGTCGTTCGCAGTCGACGGAGAGAAAGCCTATCGCTTCACCGTGCGCTGGGGCGAGGAAACCAATACCGACGATGCCGAAGGCGAGGTCACGCAACGCTCCGACAAGCGCGCGGCACGCGGCGATATCGAAGCGATCGTGCCGGAGTTCACGGGCGAGATTCTCCAGCGGCCGCCGTCGTTCTCGGCCATCAAGGTCGAGGGCAACCGTGCCTACGATCTGGCCCGCGACGGCGAGGTCTTCGAGCTGGAACCGCGCCTTGTCGTCATCGATCAGTTGCGCCTGGTTGACACGCCTGACCCGCACACGGCTGTTTTCGAGGCCGAATGCGGCAAGGGGACTTATGTCAGGGCACTGGCGCGCGACATCGGCCGGCGTCTGGGATGCTTCGGCCATGTGATTGCCTTGAGGCGCACGCGCGTCGGACCGTTCCATGAGGAAGATGCGGTCACGCTCGACGAGCTGCGCGAGGCGGCGGCCCCTGAGAACGGCGGTGACATCGGCCAGTTCCTATTGCCGGTCGAGACGGCGCTCGCCGACCTGCAGGAATTGGCCGTCTCCCAGCAGGACGCATCCAACCTCGCCATGGGACGCGCGATATTGGTGCGTGGACGCGATGCGCCTATCATGTCCGGGCCTATCTTTGCCACCTTCAAGGGCCGCCTGGTGGCGCTTGGTGAGATCGAGAAGGGCGCGCTGCATCCCACCCGCGTCTTCAATCTGGCGGGCTGAGCATCGGGCAACGCAGCACATGAGGCGCGTGCTTGACGCTATCTGATCCTGAAGCCGCCAGAGAGAACGGAGGCACGGCGCGGATACCCGGTGGTGCCAGGTTCGGGCCGCAAAAGGCGCGCGCCGGGACGCATCAGTTTAGGCGCCCGGCGCAGGCGCGGCGGCTCCACGAACGGCGTCCTGCTGATCGAAGGCTTCAATCCGCCATCCACGCAAGGTTGCGCCTTGTGCCAGCACTTCCAGCCTTGCTGGCCGCGCAGGTGAGAACAGCCACGGTCGATCACAATTTGCGAGAGCACTTTTCCGTAGGCAGCGGCCTTGGCAAGGAAATCGTCGCGTGCTTTCCGTTTCGCCTTCACTTGAAAGTCGTCGATTCCCCAGCCGGTAAGAGCGGGCTTGCATTGAACGGCGGATTTGGCAACCGCGCCCGAAGCGCTGGCCGCGACGATGACGGCGGCGCCGGCAAATATCCAGAACCGGTGCAGCATGGCTTTTTCTCCTTGGCTGGCCCGTTACTTGGTCGCGCTATGTGACCAATGGGTTCAAGGGGGGGTGTGAACGTCGTTCATATAGCTATCTAAGCGCTCCGCCCGCTGTCCATGTGCCACGCCTGTCCGGCACGGATTGGGCTCGCATTCACCGGACTTTCGTGTATAACGGCGCCAGCGATGCGGACCTTCGAGGTCCGCATTCGCTTATTGAGCGACCCTGCTGGACGACATCCCGGCTGCGGCCGCCATGCCACCGGGCAACTGCCCGTGGCGAACAAGATCCCAAAACCGAAAGGACTGACCCGATGTCGCTGATTTCTCCAGAGCGCAAGGCTGCAAAGGCCGAAGTCATCAAGACGAATGCAACCAAGACCGGCGACACCGGTTCGCCTGAGGTGCAGATCGCCATTCTGACTGAGCGCATCAATCATCTGACCGATCACTTCAAGACGCACAAGAAGGACAACCACTCGCGTCGTGGCCTCCTCAAGATGGTCTCACGCCGTCGTCATCTGCTCGACTACGTCAAGGGCAAGGACGCTGCACGCTACCAGACGATTATCGAGAAGCTCGGCATTCGCCGCTAAGGGCTGGCCGAGAAATGCGGACCACAGGCTATGCCGGTACGCACTTCTCCTCCGCAATAGCGTCATGACGCGACCTGTGGCGCCGGCTCCGAACAGGATGCCGGCGCCGCTTGCGCTTTGCTGAACGGCTAGGCGCCAAGATCAAGATAGATACGACCAGAAACGAAGTCCGAAACGAACGAAAGACCGAACATGTTCGACATCCATCGCGTGGAAATCGATTGGGGCGGCCGCAAGCTCCGTCTCGAAACCGGGCATATGGCCCGTCAGGCGGACGCCGCAGTGCTGGCGCAGTATGGCGAAAGCAGCGTGCTGGCGACAGTAGTGGCTGCCAAGTCCGTGCGCCCAGGCATCGACTTTTTCCCGATGACCGTGAATTACCAGGAAAAGACCTACGCCGCCGGCAAGATTCCCGGCGGCTTTTTCAAGCGTGAAGGCCGTCCGAGCGAGAAGGAAACGCTTGTCTCGCGCCTGATCGATCGCCCCATCCGGCCGCTGTTTGTCGAAGGCTTCAAGAACGAGGTGCAGATCGTCATCACCGTTCTGAGCCACGACATGGAGAACGATCCCGACGTCCTGTCGATGGTTGCCGCATCCGCGGCGCTCACTCTGTCGGGCCTGCCGTTCCTTGGCCCGATCGGCGCTGCCCGCGTCGGTGTCATCAACGGCGAGTTCGTCTTGAACCCGATGATTGACGAGATGGCGGAATCCTCTCTCGACCTCGTCATCGCCGGCACCCAGGACGCCGTCATGATGGTGGAATCGGAAGCCAAGGAGCTGCCCGAAAAGCAGATGCTTGAGGCCGTCATGTTCGGCCACCGTCACTTCCAGCCGGTCATCGACGCCATCATCAAGCTCGCCGAGAAGGCAGCCAAGGAGCCGTGGGACCTCCAGCTCCCCGACAAGAACAAGTACAAGGATCAGGTCAAGGCGGTTGCCGGTGACATCCTGGTCGAGGCGTTCTCGACGGCCGAGAAGCAGAAGCGTCAGGATCTCGTCGCAGCCGCCAAGGAGAAGGTTTTCGCGGAAATCCAGCTCCCCGACGATGATGCCAACGAGAAGGTTCTTCTTGGCGATAGCTTCAAGTCGGTCGAGATGGACATCATGCGCGGCACGGTGGTCAAGACCGGCAATCGCATCGACGGCCGCGATCTGAAGACCGTTCGCCCGATCGTGTCGGAAGTTCATGTGCTGCCACGCACGCATGGCTCGGCGCTGTTCACCCGCGGCGAGACGCAGGCCCTTGTGGTCGCCACGCTCGGAACGGGCGACGATGAGCAGTTCATCGACGCGCTGGAGGGTACGCGCAAGGAGCGGTTCATGCTCCACTACAACTTCCCGCCCTACTCCGTGGGTGAGACCGGCCGCATGGGTTCACCCGGCCGCCGCGAGATCGGCCACGGCAAGCTCGCCTGGCGCGCTATCCATCCTCTGATCCCTGGACCAGAGGAGTTCCCATACACCGTCCGCGTTGTCTCCGAGATCACCGAGTCGAACGGCTCGTCCTCAATGGCGACGGTATGCGGCACCTCGCTGGCACTGATGGATGCGGGCGTTCCGCTGAAGTCGCCAGTTGCAGGCATTGCCATGGGCCTCATCAAGGAGGGCAACGACTTCGCCGTCCTCTCCGACATCATCGGTGACGAGGACCACCTCGGCGATATGGACTTCAAGGTGGCGGGCACTGCCAATGGCGTTACGTCGCTGCAGATGGACATCAAGATCACCGGCATCACCGAAGAGATCATGCGCATCGCGCTCGATCAGGCGTATGACGGCCGCATGCATATCCTTGGTGAGATGAGCAAGGCCATCACCGGGGCGCGCGAAGAAGTCGGCGATTACGCGCCGCGCATCGAGACGATCCACATTCCAACCGACAAGATCCGCGAGGTCATCGGCTCGGGCGGTTCCGTCATCCGCGAGATCGTGGCCGAGTCGGGCGCCAAGATCGACATCTCCGATGACGGCACGGTCAAGATCGCATCGGCCAATCGCGAGTCGATCGAGGCGGCCATCGCCCGCATCAAGGGCATCACGTCGGAGCCAGAGGTCGGCGAGATCTACAAGGGCAAGGTCGTCAAGATCATGGACTTCGGCGCATTCGTGAACTTCTTCGGCGCCAAGGATGGCCTCGTCCACATCTCGCAGCTGACACAGGGTCGTCCTGAAACCGTCGGCGAGGTTGTGAAGGAAGGCCAGGAAGTCTACGTCAAGCTCCTGGGCTTCGATGACCGCGGCAAGGTTCGCCTCTCCATGAAGATCGTCGATCAGGCGACCGGCAAGGAGATCCCGCGCGAGGAAGGCGCTCCCGACCCCGCGGAGGAATTCTCCCGCGAGCGTCCGCCGCGCCGTGACCGCGAAGGTGGCCGTGGCCGTGGCGGCCCGCGCCGCGACCGTGGCTGATCGCCAGTGGTGCGCTTGAGACAGCAAAGGCCGCCGGTTGAACCGGCGGCCTTTTGCATTGCTGCATGCGAAACGGTGAACAGGCGCAGCGGATGAGCAGCGTCGAACGAGTGCAGGCTCCCGCTTTGCACAATTGCACGCTGGCCCAAAACGCGGGTCCGGGCGCCTTGTTTATCGCAACTGCAAACATTCGAATATTCTAATGCTCGACAAGTTGTCGCATGCGACCTACCATTTTGGAGTCATCACACCAGGGGAGATCGGTCATGCGCACGAGGCCCGACGCGATTACCGAGATGAATGTGGGCAGCAGAACAGTGGCCCGCGACGAGCAAGGCTTTCTGATCGACCCGGACGAATGGGATGAAAAAGTCGCTGCCGCTCTGGCCGCCGAACAGAATCTGACACTCACGAAAGAGCACTGGGCCATTTTCCAATTCATGCGTGCCTTCCTGGCCGAGCACGGCGTCGCGGCTGATGCACGCTTCGTCTTCCGCTTTCTCGATGAGCGCGGCGATCCGGCCAAGAGCGGCAAGGAAAAGTTCTTCGAACTTTTTCCCTATGGTTATGTCGGCCAGGCCTGCAAGATTTCCGGCATGCGCCAGCCGCGCGCGTGGAGCACCGGCTGAAGTACGTGGCTAGACCGGGCGCAACACGCCAGCGTGCGTGAGATCCCTTCGTTCAAGAAGCGGCAACGCGGCGACGAAAGACAACGCAAGGGGCGCAATTGCAATCGAGTCGTGCGCTATGCGCATGGCTTGCCGCGATTACCCCTTTAAATTCTCGCGCGCCCCCTCATATCCCCCGCCATCAGCAAGAAGGACGGTGGGCCGGAAAGGAGGTTGGACATGAGAACGATTACCCGCGTAAAAGCAGCGCCGCATGGACACTGGGTAGGCGATGGCTTTCCTGTGCGCTCGTTGCTGTCACATGCGGCCGACGCGGAAGCGATCAGCCCGTTCCTGCTTCTGGATCACGCCGGTCCACACGTCTTCGCGCCTGCATTGCGACCACGCGGTGTCGGCCAGCATCCCCATCGCGGCTTCGAGACGGTCACGATCGTCTATAGCGGCGAGGTTGCGCACAAAGACTCGACCGGCGCGGGCGGTGTCATCGGGCCGGGTGACGTGCAGTGGATGACGGCTGCTGCCGGCATCGTGCATGAGGAGTTTCATTCCGAGGCCTTCACCAAGACAGGTGGAAACCTGGAGATGGTCCAGCTGTGGGTCAATCTGCCTGCCAAGGACAAGGATGCCGCTGCTGGCTATCAGACGTTGCTCGACGCCGAGATACCCAGAGTGCCACTTGCCGAAGATTCTGGAACCGTGCGCGTGATCGCAGGCGAGTTCGCTGGTGCGCAAGGACCGGCGCGGACGTTTACGCCCATTGAGATATGGGATGTCCGGCTGAATCCGGGCAAGCATTCGGCATTCGATGTTCCTGACGGCCACAACGTCATCGTCGTCATGCTTGCTGGGACCGTCGAGGTGAATGGCAGTGAAATCATCCGCAGCGGTCAGGTTGCATTCCTGTCGGCAAATGGCGGTGAATTCACGCTGGAAGCGAATGGCGATGCCAAGCTGCTCATCCTAGCAGGCGAGCCGATTGACGAGCCGGTGGTGGCACATGGTCCGTTCGTCATGAATACCGTCGCCGAGATCCGGCAAGCGATGGTGGATTATCAGGACGGCCGCTTCGGAGCGATTGCGGTCTAATCAAATCCGCTGCTCGTATCGGACTGCGCCGCGCGTGAGGTATCATCCCTCAAGCGTGGCGCAGCTCGCTTTGCCACTCAAATGCCGCTCGCGAACAACGCTCGCATGCCGTGTGTTTCCAATTTCCCGGCAAGGCCAGCGATATATCAAGTCCTTCAAATCCGCTGTCGCCCAAGTCGAAGCGCATTTGCGATGACGCTGACCGAAGACAGGCTCATGGCGATCGCCGCGATGATCGGGGAAAGCAGCGTCCCGAGCAGCGGATAGAGAATCCCAGCCGCAATCGGAATGCCGATGGCGTTATATCCGAAAGCAAATCCGAGGTTCTGCCGGATGTTGGCAAGTGTGGCCTTTGCCAGACCATGCGCGCGCGCAACGCCCGACAGATCGCCCTTAGGCAGCGTGATGCCCGCACTCTCGATGGCGACGTCGGCGCCCGTCCCCATGGCGATACCCACGTCGGCGGTTGCGAGCGCCGGTGCGTCATTGATGCCATCGCCGGCAAAAGCGACGCGGCGGCCCTGCGCCTTGAGGTTTGAGATCAGCCGCGACTTGTCCTCGGGTAGGACCTCCGCATGAACCTCGGTAATTCCGAGTTCATTGGCGACGGTCTTCGCAGTCAATGCGTTGTCACCCGTCGCCATCACGATCCTGATGCCGCGCGAGCGCAGCTCCGCAAGGGCATCGGCTGCATTCGCCTTGATGGTATCTGCTATGACGAGCAGCCCGGCATAACGGCCGTCGATGGCAGCGACGAGCGCGGTTTGTGACGTGCCGCCGCGTTGCTTGAGTTCGCGCCCGATCTCAGCGAACGTCTGTTCTCCGAATGCGTTGGCGTAGCCAAGCCGTCGCATCAGCGCCGGATTGCCGATCGCGACCTCGCGGCCCTCAACCCGTCCCTTGATGCCCATGCCGGTAATGGCCTGGAAATCGGTGGGAGACGATGGCGTCACCGCACCGGCCTTGGCAGCATCGATGATTGCCAGGGCAATAGGATGCTCACTTCCCAGCTCCAGGCTCGCGGCAGCCTTCAACAGGTCGTCCTTTGAAATGCCGCCGGCTGGCAGGATTTCAGTCAGGCGGGGCTTGCCTTCGGTCAGCGTGCCGGTCTTATCGATCACCAGCGTGTCGATACCAGCGAGCGTCTCCAGGGCCGCCGCATCGCGTACCAGCACGCCTTCGCGCGCGCCGCGTCCGGTTGCCACCATGATCGACATCGGAGTCGCCAGTCCAAGCGCGCACGGGCACGCGATGATGAGCACCGAAACTGCTGCAACGATCGCATAGGCAAGCGCAGGTGACGGACCCCAGGCGAGCCAGGCCAGGAATGCGAGGATTGAGACAGCGACGACCGTGGGCACGAAATAACGCGCGATGCGGTCGGCCACGGATTGGATGGGCGCGCGGCTGCGTTGCGCACTGGCGACGAGCTGCACGATCTTGGCCAGCGTCGTCTCGGCGCCCACCTTGTCCGCGCGCATCAAGAATGTGCCCGAGCGGTTGATGGTGCCGCCGGTAACGGTGTCACCCTTGGCCTTATCTGCAGGCATGGCCTCGCCGGTCAGCAGCGTCTCATCGATGGCTGAGTTGCCTTCAACGATCACACCATCAACGGGAACGGCCTCGCCCGGCCGCACACGCAAGGTATCGCCAACCTTCACATCATCGAGCGGAACATCGCTCTCGCCGCCATCTGCGCCAACACGGCGCGCGGTCTTGGGTGCGAGATCGACGAGCGCGCGTATGGCGTTGCCGGTGCGCTCGCGCGCCTTTAGCTCCAGAATTTGCCCCACGAGGACCAGCACGATGATGACCGCCGCCGCCTCGAAGTAGACGCCGACGGTGCCGCCATGTCCCTGCCGTAGCTCGGCGGGGAACAGGCCGGGTGCGAGTGTGGCGACGATCGAATAGAGGAATGCAGCAGCAACACCAATGGAAATCAGCGTCCACATATTGGGAGAGCGGTTGCGGATCGAGGCGACGCCGCGCTCCAGAAACGGCCAGCCGGAATAAAGCACGACGGGTGCCGCGAGCAGCAGCTCGACGAACTGCGCGCCGCGAGCGCCAAACCAGTCCGTGACCGGCAGGCCGAGATGCCCACCCATGGCGACGATGACTAGCGGAATGGTGAGCGGCAGCGCGACCTTGAGCCGCCGCGTGAAATCGACAAGCTCCGGGTTGGGGCCAGCGTCTGCTGGCGGAACTCCCATCGGCTCCAGCGCCATGCCGCAGATCGGACAGGTGCCCGGATGGTCCTGCACGATTTCCGGGTCCATCGGGCAGGTCCACATCGTGCCGGGCGCAGCGGCGGCGGCCTCCGCTTCGGCGGCAGTCTTCTTGCGGTCCTCATCGAGGTAGCGCAGCGGATCAGCGATGAACTTCTCTTTGCAGCGCGGATTGCAGAAATAGTACGTGGTGCCGTCGTGCTCGTGCGTGTGCTTGGCGGTGGCGATCGTGACGCTCATCCCGCAGACGGGATCGATCGCCTTTCCCGCATCACTCCCGCCGCCGTGCTCTGCGTGTTCGTGCGCGCCGCCGCAGCACGAGGACGCCTCGGGTGGTGCCAGGTCCAGCGTTTTACCGACGCGGATGGGACCGGACGGAAAAAGGGATTTGTCGCTCGACATGATAAGCCTCCACGATCGCGCCGTTGGCGGCCAGTATCGCAGCCGCGGGCAGCGGTGACGTTACCACCACATATGGGTGTTGGGAGCCGGATTACATCGCCGCATGCGAGAGCGCCGTTTTCAGAGTTTCGTGGTAGGCGCTACGTGGAGGTGTGAGAAAAAGCAGGCACGTCCGGCCAGAAAACGCGCGCGCGGGCGCTGATTTCTTCCGCGTCGCCGGTGGTCAGCAATTGTAGTTTGCTGGCCCCTTCGCAATCGGCAAAGTGCGGGTGCCGCTCCAGGTAATGTTCTAAGCTGTCGGCCACCACGTCGGGCTGCGACAGGATTCGCACCGATGGGGCCAGATGCTTCGCAAAGAGATGCTCGACCAGCGGGAAATGGGTGCAGCCGAGAATGACGCGATGTGGTTCCTGGCCGCCCGTCTGCAACCTCAATCCGGCAACGGCTTCTGCCACCAGCGCATCGAGTTCAACGTCGGGCGCTTCATCTTCGATTGCGCCCGCCAGGTTTGCTGCGACCTGTTGAAAGACGCGCATGCGCGGACAGCGCTTGCTGATCTCTTCGGGATAGACGCCGGATGTCACGGTGCGCGTGGTGCCGAACACGGCAAGGATGTCTGTGATGTACTTCTGCGGGTACTGCGGTGTCGTCACCGCCCACGGCGTCTGTGTTGCCGCCTCCACAGTCGGTGCGACTATGCCCAGCACGTTGTGACCGGCCCAGCCGGCATGTGGCAGCCAGTTCTGTTGCAGGCGCCGTGCGGCAACGGCGGTCGCCGTGTTGCATCCTAGAAGCACGAGCTTGGCGCCGCGCTGGTAGAGGGCTTCCACCGAACGCCGGGTCAGCTCGACGACTTCGTCGGAGGGGCGGTTGCCGTAGGGCACGTTGGCGTGATCGCCCAGATATATGAACTCTGAATCGGGAAAGCGTGCCACCAGCGCGCGCAGCACTGTGAGCCCCCCCAACCCTGAATCAAATATCCCGATCATGCGGGGGTCATTTGCGCCGAGCGCGGCGTGCCGTCAAGTCCGACCATGTAACGGCAAGTCGGCTGTCGCATGATGGCTTGCGCAAAAAGCCACACCATGCGGGCGCAGTCCTGCGTCGCCCGCCGTATGCTGTAGACTCCAGAGAGATCAGCCGCCTCAGGCAGGCCTACTCCGCCGCAGCCGAAGGCTTACCGGACGAGTCGGCCTCCAGTTCCTTCAGCGATTGCAGGCTCGGCATCGACACCGTGTTATAGCCGCAGTCAACGAAATGAACTTCGCCCGTCACCGCGCCCGACAAGGGCGACAGCAGGTAGAGCGCCGAGCCGCCGACTTCATCCAGCGTGGGCGTGCGCTTCAATGGCGCGTGCTCTTTCTGGAAGTTGAAGATTACGCGCGCATCGGAAACGCCCGCACCCGACAGCGTGCGCATCGGGCCTGCCGATAAGGCATTGACGCGAATACCCTGCGGTCCGAGATCGGCGGCGATGTAGCGTACTGATGCTTCCAGCGCGGCCTTGGCAACGCCCATCACGTTGTAGGACGGCACCGATCGCGTCGCGCCGCCATAGGACAGCGTAATCATCGATCCGCCGTTGGTCATCAGCGCGGCAGCACGCTTGGCCACCTCCGTGAATGAGAAGCAGGAGATCAGCATGGTGTTGGCGAAGTTGTCGCGCGTGGTGTCGACGTAGCGGCCGACCAGCTCGCGAGGATCCGAATAGGCGAGCGCATGGACGACGAAATCGAGCCCGCCCCACTCCTTCTTGATTCGCTCGAAAACATTGTCGACTGTCGCAAGGTCAAGCACGTTGCACGGCTCGACGATGTCGGAACCGACCGACTTGGCAAGCGGCAATGCGCGCCTGCCGAATGCCTCATCCTGATAGGTAAAGGCGAGCTTGGCGCCATGACCGGCCACCGCCCTGGCGATACCCCAGGCGATGGAGCGCTCATTGGCTACGCCCATGATGAGCCCGCGTTTGCCAGCCATCAGGGGACCTGGATTGGAAAAATCGATCTCGGCCATGGGAGCCCTCGTTCCAGCGCCATCGGCGCGCGCGTTAGTCTCGAACCAGCATCCGCTGTTCCGGTAGAACTTCATGTCGTGACATCCTGAAAGAGCCGGAATGGCTCCATTTAACGCCCCGACATGACGGATTATTAACCATCGTAGCGGCGCAACACGAGAGTTGCATTTGTTCCGCCAAACCCGAAGCTGTTCGACATGACACAGTTAAGCGAAGCATTATCGATGCGTGAGCGAACGATTGGCATGTCTTCAAACGCCGGATCGAGTTCCTCGATATTGGCGCTCTCGCAGATGAAATCACCGTTCATCATCAGCAGCGAGAAAATCGCCTCCTGCACGCCGATCGCGCCCAGAGAATGGCCTGTCAGCGACTTGGTGGCGGAAATTCGCGGCGCATCCTTGCCAAAGACTTCGCGGATGGCCTCGATCTCCTTCAGGTCGCCGACCGGCGTCGCGGTAGCGTGCGGGTTGATGTAGTCGATCCGCCCAACGCCCTTGCCATCGAGCCCCTTCATGGCCAGCTGCATGCAGCGCACCGCGCCCTCGCCCGACGGCGCCACCATGTCGAAACCATCCGAGGTTGCCCCGTAACCGGCCACCTCGCCGTAAATCTTGGCACCGCGCGCCTTGGCCCGCTCCAGTTCTTCGAGGACCACCACGCCAGCGCCACCAGCGATGACGAAGCCGTCGCGGTTCTTGTCATAGGCGCGCGAAGCCCGCTGGGGCGTGTCGTTGTATTTGGACGACATCGCGGCCATGCCGTCGAACAGTACCGACAGCGTCCAGTCGAGTTCCTCGCAGCCACCGGCAAACATGACGTCCTGTTTGCCCCACTGGATCAGTTCCGCGGCATTGCCGATGCAGTGCGCCGACGTCGAGCAGGCCGAAGAAATCGAGTAGTTGGTGCCCTTGATCCGGAAATTGGTGGCAAGCGCGGCGCTGGGCCCGGAGCACATGGCCTTGGGCACTTCGAATGGGCCAACCTTCTTGGGGTCTTTCTGGCGCGCAGTGTCGGCTGCCCAGACGATAGCGCGTGTCGAAGGTCCGCCAGCGCCGACGATGATGCCGGTGCGCTCGTTGACAACGTCTTTCTCTTCCAGCCCTGCGTCGCGGATCGCCTGTTCCATGGCGATGAAGTTCCAGCCGACGCCCTCTTCCATGAAGCGCTTCGGCTTACGCGGAACCTGGGCCGCCCAGTCGATCTGCGGCGCGCCATGCACCTGGCAGCGGAACCCCATCTCTGCGTACTTGTCGGCCTTGACGATGCCGGACTTGGCCTCACGCAGCGACGCGACGACCTCTTGGGCCGAATTGCCGATCGAGGAAACGATCCCCATGCCGGTGACGACGACGCGCCTCATTGTAAACGACCCCTCTTGTCCGCCATTCCCGCCGCCGCTTCGAGGCGGAGGCTCAACCGCTGTTAACCCTAGCTTTTAGCCGAAATACGATGCGGCGTCCCACCTGCCTTCGTGGCGGCAGCGGTGCCGCTCGCCAAGCGTGGCGATTATGCGCCCGAACTGCCGCTTTCCGGCTCAAACAGACCGACGCGCATATCGGCAGCAGTGTAGATCGGCACGCCGTCAGCGATCAGCGTTCCGTCAGCAATGGCCAGCTTCAACTTGCGCAGAATGACGCGCTTCAAGTCGACGACGTATTCCACCTTTTTTGTGGTCTTGAGCACCATGTTGGTGAACTTCACTTCGCCGACGCCGAGCGCGCGGCCGCGTCCCGGCGCCCCGAGCCAGCCCAGGTAAAAGCCGGTCAGCTGCCATAATGCGTCAAGGCCCAGGCAGCCCGGCATCACCGGGTCGCCCTCGAAATGGCAGTCGAAGAACCAGTCGAGGCGATCATTCCCCGCAACAGCAAGTTCAGCCACGATCTGCCCCTTGCCGTGCGCGCCGCCTTCTTCCGAAATACGGCTGATGCGGTCGAACATCAGCATGGGAGGCAGCGGCAGCTGGGCGTTTCCGGCACCGAAAAGGCGGCCGTGTCCGCACTCCAGCAAATCCTCGAACTCGAAGCTTGAACGGCGTGCGGTCATTGATGCTGGTGCTCCCCCAAATTTCAGTGCATGGCCCTGCGGCACGTCTCCAGTCCTCTGGGCATCAAGGCCCGGACGCACGGAGACTGACGCCAGCAGGCAAGATTATGCCGGGGTCTTGCCATGCGCCCTCGCGCCAACCGCCCCAAGCCATGTTTGCGCTACTCTTCAAAAGGTAAAGACGGCCAGCGTCAAGCCGCATCTAACCTGAGAAACTGCTGTTTCCGCACGTTGCAGCGCATCGCCACGCCTCCTATAATATTTTCTGGCCGTTTAGCGGCGCGACGTCGACGGGCGGTATTGGACCGAGTGGCTTCCACCTGCCCGTAAATCGTGCGAGACACTGCGGCGATAGACACTGCGGCGAAATGTGCCAGACAGCACGGTTTGCCCTCGCGTGAGGGCGATAATTGGCTATTTTGTGGGCCTGGGCCGAGAATAAGGACAAACCAGTCAGATGAGCGAATCCGACGGCAAGATCGAGCAGGATACCGGTCCGTCGGGCAGCGCGGATATCGCCGTGCGTCTACGGACGGCAGGGCTGCGCCCGACCCGGCAGCGCATGGCTCTCGGCCAGTTGTTGTTCCAGTCCGGAGATCGCCACGTTTCGGCAGAAACGCTGCATGCCGAAGCTATTGCGGCGGGCGAGCATGTTTCACTCGCGACCGTTTACAACACGCTGCACCAGTTCAAGCGGGCCGGCCTTCTGCGCGAGCTGGCGATTGATGGTACCCGCGCCTACTTCGACACCAACACCTCGAATCATAACCACTTTTTTGTCGAGGATGCTGGTGAGCTGATGGACATCGCCAGCGATGGAATAAGGGTCGATGGTCTTCCCGAGCCGCCGGAAGGCATGAAGATCTCCCACATCGATGTTGTCGTCAGGCTGGTCAAGGCCTGACAAGCCGGCGTGGGCCAGCGCACTGCAGCTTTCGCTCGTGCTCCAGCGTTTCAACGCGGCATTCTACCTAACCCGCTCACGCTCATAAACGCCCCAGAGCTTTTGCTGCTCCAGGTAGCCGCGAAAGGTATCGATGGTTACGTAACACCATGCGCCGTCGCAGCGCTGCACGTCAGCGATGACACCGGCTTCGATCAAGGCTACGGGCTTTGACGCTCCGCTGGCATCGGAGCGCAGTGCAATCTGCGGCCGCTGTCCGGTGTTCTTCAGCTCCCACGGCAGAACCATCGCCGTGCGCCGCCCGGAGAGAAGCGAAGAAAGGATCCACCCCGTCGTGCCCTCCGAGTCGCGGACCTTGCGCCACGCCTCGTATTCCTCGATCACCTCGACCGGCAAGCCGGCCCTCCGGTAGACCCAAGCCGTGGGGTATTCCGTGCCCGGCCCCTGGCGCAGGTTGACGCGATCTGATTTGAGGCTGACATAACGCGGCAGCGGCAACCCGCTGGGGCCCACACCTACAGGAAGTGCGCTGGTGCTGCTGGGAGCCTTCATTTCGGCGTCCGCCCTGGTCCCGATTGCACAAAGAACCAGCAACAGAACCAGAAAAAGCGCCAGATTACGCCGCATCGCCTGCGTGCGCCGCCAGCGCGCGGCGGATAGGTCGATCAGTTCAACGGTGGACGCCAGTGGCTGCGGCATGTCGAAAGGTAGTCTCGCGCTCGTATTTCGACGGGGTTTCACTCTATCGAGGAGCATCCTCGACGATTCTCTGCCCGATGGACACTAATCGGTACTTTGTCATAGCCAAGGCCATCTGTTAGACACATGCGGAAACCTCCCCCAGGGTCGCGGGCCACCAGCGCCTGTTTCAACGGACCCCAATAATCCTATGCCCACAACGGAAGTACCAATGCCGCAGACACAGAAGAAGCCGGTTGTCATTGTCACGCGCAAGCTGCCGGATGTGATTGAGACTCGCTTGCGCGAGCTGTTCGATACCCGCATCAACGAAGATGACCACCCCATGACGCAGGCCGAGTTGGTGGCCGCCGTCAAGGATGCAGACGTGCTCGTCCCAACGGTCACTGATCGGATCGATCGTGCCGTCATCAGTCAGGCTGGTCCCAATCTGCGCTTGATCGCCAACTTCGGCACCGGCGTCGACAACATCGATCTCGACACCGCGCGCAATCGCGCCATCACCGTTACCAATACGCCCGGCGTACTGACCGAGGACACCGCCGACATGACGATGGCGCTGATCCTGGCGGTGCCGCGCCGTCTGGCGGAAGCCACAACATATCTGAAGGATCCGCGCACGCACTGGGCGGGCTGGTCGCCGACCTGGATGCTGGGCCACCGCATATTTGGCAAGCGCCTTGGCATCATCGGCATGGGCCGTATCGGCCAGGCCGTCGCGCGCCGCGCCAAGGCTTTCGGCCTCCAGATCCACTATCACAACCGCCGCCGCGTCGCCGAGGACGTCGAGCGCGAACTGGAGGCGACCTATTGGGACAGCCTCGACCAGATGCTGGCCCGCATGGATATCGTCTCGGTCAACTGCCCGCACACGCCGGCGACGTACCACCTGCTTTCGGCTCGCCGCTTGAAGCTGCTGAAGCCGACGGCTTACATCGTAAACACCGCGCGCGGCGAGGTGATCGACGAGAACGAGCTTGCGCGCATGATCGAGCACGAGGCCATTGCTGGTGCAGGTCTGGACGTCTTCGAGCACGAGCCGGCCATCAACCCCAAGCTGCTGGCATCCGACCGCGTCGTTGCCCTGCCGCACATGGGCTCTGCGACGATCGAAGGCCGTGTCGACATGGGCGAGAAGGTCATCATCAACATCAAGACCTTCTTTGACGGTCACGCTCCGCCTGATCGCGTCCACCCGGCGATGTTCTGAAGCCTGCGAACATCGCTTCATATGTAGTGGATTTGGGCCGCGGGCGAATGTCTGTGGCCTTTTCTTGTCCCCACAGCTCTGCATCCCGCAGCGCTCCGGTCAGTCTTGGCGCGGGCGGGCGCTTACCATGCTTTCAGATCAAGCGGAGAAGCGCTTGCTACAATCGCTCCCGTGCCAGACGATCTCCCAGGGCATGTTTAGCTGAATTGTGCAGCGGTTCAGCGTGAAAAACATGCCCATGACAAAAGCAAAGAGCACGTTCCCGATTCCATCGAAAATGAACGCGCTCTAGGCAGGTGTCGCGACGGCGTCATCATTTCGAGAAGGTCAGGAGAGTGGCATGCGGCGAGCAATCTTTCCGCTGATGTTGGTGGTGTGGACCACCCAGGTGCAAGCAACCGGACTCACGCGATGCCAGATCGATGCCCTTTGGAAACTGCAATTCTACACCCTTCGCCAGTCATGCGTGGCGCTGGGCTTGACGCATGAAGGGACAGCGGCGCGCATGCAAGTCCACCGCAATTTTCTCGACGGCAAATGCACGGATGAGGATAGCAAGTTTGCAGACCGGACGATGCTGGCTTACCTCGGCTCGGTCAATCCGATGCTCGTCAAATTAGCCCAGGCCAAACAGACACAGGCCTTTGGCGCGGAGGTGTGCAAGACGCTGGCAAGCGAGCTGAACAAGTTTGCCGAACGGTCGGGCAGCACACCCTACGTAGCCCCCAAGCCGACGCCGGATGTTTTGCCCGGGCGGGATGCAACCACTTCTCCCGGAAATGGCGCGGCGACCGAGCCTTCGCCCAAGCCGTAGACCATCATCGATGGTGGCTGGGCACATAGCGCCGATGTGCTCGACTGCGTTTTAATGGAATGCCGTAACGTAAGGAATTAACATAATAAAATGCCAATATTGGGCCACGATGATGCCGTCGCGCCGCCACGCCCGTGTCGTTGATTGGCGTCGGCGGTCAAGCGTCGCGTGAGCCTCTGGGGGAGGTGCTTCGCAAATCCGCGCTACATCGGCCGGGGGCCGGATCGGGGGGAGTGTTCATGAACCCGCATCCGGGTGGCTGCTGTGGCGCAAGCCTGGAGCACCACGAATGCATATTTCTTCTCGCTTCTATGCAGCGCTTCTAGCGCTGTCAGTTTGCACGGTCGCCTTTCTCACCATCACGGCAGCCAAAGCGGCAGATTTGTCGCGCATGGCGAAGCCCGCCGAAGTCTCTTCGGCCGAGCCGGTGTATGAGGCATCACCATCGATTTGGCGTGGGCTCTACTGGGGTGCGAGCCTTGGCTATGGCTGGGGCGAGTCGGAGCAATTCTATGATCGCGCGGGCGAACACGGCGTTGCCTCGACGCATCCCTCAGGAGCGCTTGGCGCACTGACAGCAGGCTACAATTACATGTGGTCGCCGCGCTTTCTGCTCGGTGTCGAGGGCGACCTCGGATTGATGGACGTGAGTGCGGACGACAAGATTGTTTTTGACGGCCATATCTACAAGACGTCGTTCGGGCCATTGTGGGGCACCGTCAGAGGACGCGCAGGCGTCGTCGTTGATCGCGCTCTGCTTTATGCGACGGCGGGCTGGGCATTCATGGACGTTGACGAAGTCTCAATCGGCAACACACCAGGCGAGACGGCAACGAACAAGGACTGGCGCTCGGGCTGGGTTCTGGGTGCCGGCGTCGAATACGCGCTGTTCCCAGGTGTCACCGGCAAGGTCGAATACCTGCACATGGATTTCGGCACATACGAGGGCTACTCGGCCAACGCCGAGTACTACACCTTCGACAACCGCGTTGATCTGATACGCACGGGCGTGAACTTCAAGTTCTGAAACAGTCGTAGCAGAAGTCTCGAAGTTAAAGAGCGGGGTGAGCGCGCGGTGCGGTCATTGGCGAAAGCTTGATCGGCACCGCGCGACATCAGCCCCACTGCGCAAGATCAACGCCACTGCGCAATCTGTGAGCGGCGACGCGGCCCCTCACTCGCTGGCACACGCTGCGGCGGGCGCCATGCCTTCGTGAATCGACAGGTCGCGAATGATGGGATTGCTTCCCGATAGCGCATTCTCCGGATCCCAGGCCACGCGCACGCTCTCAAAGCGGCCGCCCTTGGCATCGTAGATGAGAAGTCGCCCGGCAAGGCTCTCGCCCGTGCCGGTGATTTCCTTGAGAGCTTCCGCGGCCTGCAGTGTTCCGACAACACCCACGACAGCACCAAGCACGCCCACCTCCGAACAGTTGGCGACCGTGCCGGGCGGCGGCGCTTCAGGGAAGATGCAGCGATAGGTGGGATAGGGCGTGCCATCCGCGCCAGTCACATGCGGCTTGAATGTCGTCACGTAGCCGTCGAATGGCCCAACCGCAGCAAACACCAAGGTGCGCTTGGCCAGGTAGCAGGCGTCCGAGACGAGATAGCGGGTCGCGAAATTATCAGATCCATCACAGATGATGTCGTAGCGGCCAATGATGTCCAGCGCATTGGCTGCGTCGAGCCGTGCATTATACGTTTCGACGTTCACATGCGGGTTGAGCCGCGCAATCATCTCTTTCGCGCTGTCCACCTTCGGCATGCCGACGTGTGCCGTGTCATGCACGATCTGTCTTTGCAGATTGTCGAGCGAGACGACATCGTCATCGATCACGCCCAGCGTCCCAACACCCGCCGCGGCCAGATACATCAGGAGCGGCGATCCAAGCCCGCCGGCACCGATGATGAGCACGCGCGCAGCCTTCAGCTTCTGCTGCCCTTCGCCGCCGACTTCCCTGAGGACCAAGTGGCGCTTGTATCGTTGGATTTCCTCTGGCGTCAGCATTCCGTCTCCGATCTTGCACTCATTGAGCCGGGGGCGGCGGCTCAGCGAAAAGGTCGGTCGAGATGTAGCGGTCTGCAGCCGAAGGTGCAAAGGTAACGATCATTTTGCCGGCCATGTCGTCGCGCGCGGCAATGGTCAGTGCAGCGGCCACGTTGGCGCCGGTCGAAATGCCGCCGGGAATGCCTTCCATGCGCGCGAGCAGCCGCGATACCTCGAAGGCGAGTTCATTGGGCACGGTTACGATTTCGTCGATCAGGCTGCGATCAAGGATCGACGGCACGAAACCCGCGCCGATGCCTTGTATCTTGTGCGGGCCTTTTTCGCCTTTCGACAGCATCGGGCTTGCGGAAGGTTCGACCGCAATGACCTTCAGACCGGGCTTGCGCGCCTTGAGAACACGGCCGCAACCGGTCAACGTGCCGCCCGTACCGACGCCGACGACGATGGCATCGACCTTCCCGCCGGTGTCCTTCCAGATCTCCTCCGCAGTCGTCTTCTCATGAACGAGTGGGTTGGCCGGATTGTCGATCTGCGCGGGGATCAGCGCATTCGCGGTCGAGGCTGCGAGCTCCTCGGCCTTCTTGATCGCGCCGGGCATACCTTCTGCTGCCGGTGTCAGAACGAGTTCAGCCCCCAGATGCGCCAAGATCTTGCGCCGTTCGAGCGACATCGATTCCGGCATCACCAGGACCAGCCGGTAGCCCCGAGCGGCAGCGACGAAGGCAAGCGCGATGCCGGTGTTCCCGGAGGTCGGCTCAATCAGCGTCGTCTCACCCGGCTTGATCTTGCCCATCGATTCCAGCGTGTCGATCATCGATACGCCGATGCGGTCCTTGACGCTGGAGAGTGGATTGAAGAATTCCAGCTTGAGCAGAACGTCGGCCTTGGCACCCGAGGCCTTGGCCACCTGCCCGAGACGGACGAGCGGCGTATGCCCGATTGTCTCTGCAATGTCCGCATAGATGCGCCCCCGTCCCCATGACTGCGTAGCGGCGAGTGTCTTGATGTCGGGCATATCGTTCATGGCTTGGAACCTCGCAATCGGAGAGCAGCTGTTAAGGTGCAGGTGATGTCCAGAGTGACGCGCGTGGAACGGTTGGATCAGAGCTGTCAGAGCTTGCCGTGCTGAAAGACTTTTCGGTTCAGCGCAAGAAACAGCTGCAAGGCAGTCTTCGACGGAGCGGTTGGGAATGACCGCTTGTCCGCGCGTTTGTCGCAGCAATTGCGCGCTATCTCAAGCGGAAGGGCATGTAAGAAATTTGTTGCAAGGCAGCATGATGGGGCACGTCGTACTGCGTTCGCCTTCGACTGGGGCGTCAGCTTTTCGCACCTTTGCGCTTTGACGCTCCGGCCTTGCCTTTTTTGCTGCTCGTTTTGCCTTTTGCTGGCGATTTGGTCGTTTTCCGTTCCGTTGAACGAGTGCCGGTGGAGCCGAAACCGCCCGAGCCGCGCAGGGTTGCTGCGGCGCGCAATCTCTCAACGAGGCGTGCTTGCGCAACCTGCGCGATCACCATCTGGGCGATGCGTTCCCCACGAGCGATCCGGAACGGGGCGTCTCCAAGGTTGACGAGCAGAACCTTGACCTCGCCGCGATAATCGCTGTCGATTGTGCCTGGGCTGTTGAGCACGGTCACGCCATGCTTGAAGGCAAGCCCGGAGCGCGGCCGCACCTGTGCCTCCGTGCCCCGGGGCAATTCCAGTATGAGCCCTGTCGGCACCAGCGCACGCGCGCCAGGCGCCAGCGTCATCGGCGCGTTGGTGGGGACCGCAGCATAAAGATCGAGCCCCGCCGCCTCCTCGGACTGGTAGGCAGGCAGTGGCAGATCGGCGCCATGCGGCAGGCGCACGACTCCAACGGAAATCGCCGTGCGCGTCGTCATTCGGCGGCATCCTTGCGCGAGGCAAAATGAGCCGCAATGCGCGCGATGAGCTGCTCTGCAACGGCGGACTTGCTCATCTCAGGCCATGTCTCGACGCCGTTAACCGTCACCAGATGCACCAGGTTATGGTCGCCGCCCATGATGCCGGTCTCCGGCGACACGTCGTTGGCAACGATCCAATCCGCATTTTTGGATTTCAGCTTCCCCGCAGCGTACTCCGCGACATCATTCGTTTCGGCGGCAAACCCCACGATGAGCTGGGGGCGAGATGGCCCCGAAGCCGCGATCGTCTTCAGGATGTCCGGGTTCTCTGTCAGCGAAAGCTTTGGCGCCTTGGCGCCGACCGACTTCTTGATCTTCTGCGTGCCGGGCGTTGCAACGCGCCAGTCTGCAACCGCCGCAGTGAAGATCCCAGCATCAGCCGGTAGTGCCGATTGTGCCGCTTCGAGCATCTGCGCGGCCGTCTCGACATGCACCACGTCAACGCCGGCGGGATCCGGCAGAGAGACAGGTCCGGAGATCAGTGTTACGCGCGCGCCTGCCGCTGCCGCCGCTGCCGCGATGGCGTGACCTTGTTTGCCCGATGAACGGTTGGCGATGTAGCGCACCGGATCAATTGGCTCGTGCGTAGGCCCGCTGGTGACAAGCACATGGCGGCCGGCCAGCAGCTGGGCGGGCAAGCCGGATGCCCGTCCCGTCTTCGATGCAGTAAGTGGTATGGCGCGCGCCTTGCTGCGATCGAGCGCTGCAAGGATGGCGGCCAGAAGCTCCGGCACCTCTGGCAGACGGCCAGGACCGGCTTCGCCACGCTCGGCCATCTCGCCAACTGCCGGCTCGATGACAGTGATGCCATCAGCCCTTAGCTGCGCGACATTGCGTTGCGTCGCAGGGTGCATCCACATGCGCGGGTTCATGGCTGGCGCAACGAGCACCGGCTTATCGGTTGCCATCAATACGGTAGAGGCAAGATCGTCGGCATGGCCCCCCGCCATCTTGGCAAGCAGGTCTGCAGTGGCAGGAGCGACGACGATAAGTTCCGCCTCGCGTGAAAGCCGGATATGGCCGATCTCGCGTTCGGCATTAAGATCGAACAGGTTCGTGAATACGGGTTCGTTCGATAAGGCGCCGACCGAAAGCGGGGTGACGAACTGTTCGGCAGCCCTGGTCAGTACCACCCGCACCCCGATCCCGCGTTCTTTCAAACGGCGGATGAGGTCGAGACATTTGTAGGCAGCGATCCCGCCGCCGATAATGAGTACGATACGCCTGTCGGTCACGGTTTTCGGGCCAGGTTCATGTCAACGGGGCGGCGGATGCGCCCGAAGTGAAGATTTCTGAGCGCCGCCACGCCCGCGATGGGCGGGCGCGCCAACGCTGAAGCAGAACATAACATAGCTGTCCGGCCAATACGTTAAGCCATAGTGTGCGGCACGAGCGGGCACGGTTTCTGGAGCCCGGGCACTCTTGGCACCAGTTGTCGCAATTCCGGCATGTAGAGGGCCTAGTGGGTAGGATGCGGCATGGGTCGGGTAGCACGCAAGGGGGCGTCATGCGCTGGGGCAAGGGCTTGAAGGCGGGTTGGCAAGGATCGCTTCGGTCAGCCGTTGCATCGCTGCTCGTTCTCTTTACGGCGGCAATTCTCCCGGGCGCGGCCATTGCCGATGCAACTTCCAACGATGCCGCCAGCGATTGCTTCAACGAGAATAGCGCTCGGCGCATACCCGGTTGCACCGCCTTGCTCGATGGCAGCGCCAAGTTGTCGGCCAACGAACGCAGCCTCGCCCATGCCATGCGCGCCCTCGCCTACGCCCTGCAGGCCCAATACGAGTTGGCCCTGCGGGATTATGACGAGGCAATCCGCCTGAAGCCGGATTTCGATGTCGCCCTCAACAATCGGGCTTGGGCGCTCTTCAAGATGAACCGCTACGCCGAAGCCATGAGGGACGTCGAAAAGGCGTTGCGGATGGCACCGTGGAGCGCACATGCATTCGACACACGCGCGCATCTCCACCAGGTCGAGGGCCGGCTGCAAAAGGCGCTGTCGGACTACCTGCTGGCCATGCGCTTTGGCGGCGAGAAGCTCGTGAAGCTCTATCAGTGCGGCCTTGAGGCAAACGGTTTGTTCAAGGGGCCGATCGATGGTGTCGAATCGGAAGATTTGCGCAAGGCGCTCGTTTCGTGCGTGCGTGACAAGAGCTGCGATCCGCTTCCCCCCGATGAGGAATGCCGGCGGCCAACGTCTTAAGGTCCCGGTAAGGGCAGGTCGGCCCGATCATTTTGGTTGAACGCTTCAATGGGCGGATGTCGTCGCGTTTGCGTAGCGAATGACTGCTTCGACCGCGGCTTTCCAGCGCGCATAGTTGGACTCGCGTTGAGAACGGTCGGCACGCGGCGTAAACCGGCCGTGCGCGCGCCACGATTTGGCATAGCCCTCCTGGTCAGGCAGAACACCGGCCTTCGAACCGGCAAGCCATGCAGCCCCCATTGCCGTCGTTTCCAGCACGGCGGGGCGCTCAACTGCGGTATCGAGCGTATCGGCGAGGCACTGCAGCAGCCAGTCGCTGGCGACCATGCCGCCATCGACGCGCAAGGCGGTCGCCCGCCCTTCAGGCCAGTCGGTTTGCATCGCCTCAATGAGGTCGCGGGTTTGATTAGCCGTCGCCTCAAGCACCGCCCTGGCGAGCTCTGCTGGCCCGGTGTTGCGGGTCATTCCCATGAGCGCCCCGCGCGCTTCGGGTTCCCAGTAGGGCGCGCCCAGGCCGACGAACGCCGGGACAAGGATGACCTGTTGGTTGATGTCGGCAGTTTCAGCGAGGAGATCGACCTCGGCGGCAGCGGCGATGACCCCAAGCCCGTCGCGAAGCCATTGCACTGCAGCCCCGGCAACAAAGATCGCGCCTTCGAGCGCATAGGTGGGCACGCCGTCAAGTTCGTAGGCAATAGTGGTCAGGAGCCGGTTGTGCGAGGTGATTGCATCGGCGCCTGTGTTGAGCACCGCAAAGCAGCCCGTTCCATATGTGGCCTTCATCATGCCGGGCAAGAAGCAGGCTTGGCCGAGCGTGGCCGCGTGCTGGTCCCCGGCTATTCCGAGGATTGGTATCGCCGCGCCGAACAACTTCTCTTCCGTTGAGCCGAATACGGCATTCGAGGAGCGGACCTCGGGGAGCACGCTGACGGGCACGTCAAAGGCGTCGCAAAGTGTCAGGTCCCACCGGCCCTTGTGAATGTCGTAGAGCGCTGTCCGGCTGGCGTTGGTGGCGTCTGTTGCATGCACCCTGCCGCCCGTCAGCCGGTACAGCAGCCAACTGTCGACGGTGCCGAAGGCAATGTGTCCAGCCTCCGCCGCGGACCTCGCCCCCTCCACGTTGTCGAGCAGCCAGCTGATCTTGCTGGCCGAGAAATAAGGGTCGAGGCAGAGTCCCGTTCGTGCCCTGAGATCCCCCTCAAGCCCTTCGGCGGCGAGCTTTCTGCACAGCGCGGCGGTCCTGCGGTCCTGCCATACGAGCGCCCGGTGGATCGGCCGCCCGGTGCGCCGGTCCCAGAGGATGGTGGTCTCGCGCTGGTTGGTGATGCCGAGAGCGGCAACGGAATGCGGTGATACATTTCCAGCAGCAAGAGCAGACCGCACGGTTTGAACGGTGCTGGCCCAAATCTCATCGGGGTCATGCTCGACAAATCCTGAATCCGGATAGTGCTGGGTGAACTCTTGCTGCCCCGCACCAAGCACGGCGAGGTCGGCATCGAAGGCAATTGCGCGGCTGGAGGTTGTGCCCTGGTCGATGGCGAGTATCACGGTTTTCATACCGGCGGCTCCGCGGTGAGCATCAAGGGTGATGGTGAATCATTTTGCCAAAGGGTGGGAGGCAGCCAAACCGTGCCGTCAAGCATACTCTTGTCTTGACAGGGTGTCGCAGTGAAACCATTGTGCGCGCACCGTTGTCGCCGGGCCGCGCCGCGGATTAAAAAAGTTCAAAACGGTCCCGAGTCTAGGGAGACGAGCGAGGGGCGATGCGATGAGTGTCGCCCCTGCGCTTTTTGTGGCAGTAGTGACGCCTGGGATGGGACGTGCGGACCACGCACGACGATCGCGCGATGGCCAGAGCGAACACATTGAAGCAGCGGCTTGTCGAAGGCGGCCGCGCCGTCAACGCCTGGTGCTCGATCGGGAACAGCTACACCGCCGAAGTGATCGCGCAGCTGGGTTTCGACAGCGTCACGATCGACCTGCAGCACGGCGCCATCGACTATATGCAAGCCTTCGCAATGTTGCAGGCCGTCTCCACCGGGCCAACGCTCCCGATGGTGCGCGTGCCGTGGAACGATCCAGCAATTCTCATGAAGTTGCTTGATGCCGGTGCGATGGGCGTGATCTGCCCGATGATAAACACCGCCGAGGATGCGCGCCGTTTCGTCGGCGCCTGCCGCTACCCCCCGTTGGGCTATCGCTCGTTTGGCCCCAATCGCGCGGTGCAATATGCAGGTGCCGACTATTGGCAGAGCGCCAATCGCGAAGTCTTGCTGCTGGCGATGATCGAGACCCGCGCAGGCGTCGAAAACCTGCAGAGCATTCTGGCAGTGGAAGGCCTCGACGGCATCTATATCGGCCCAGGCGATCTGTCGCTCTCATATGGGGCCGCCCCAAGCATGCGCCCGGCGGATGCCGAGGTTGCCGCCGCCATCGCCAGCATATGTGAAGCAACGGCAGCAGCCGGGCTCATCCCGGCCATCCATACGGATGGTCCTGCCACGGCGCGCCAGCGATGGGCCGAGGGCTTTCGCCTCGTCACGCTGCAAAGTGACGTTCGCTATATGGTGAATGGCGCCAATGCCGCGCTGGCGGCCCTGAAGGACGATTGAGCGATTGCATAACGCTGGTTAGATCGTTGTGTGCCACGGATGTGGTGCCGATATGCACACTTGGCCGAGCGATCTGATGCGCAAGCGGCAACCAGCCAAGAGGCCCACTATTAATCGGTGCCATCACGAAGATATTCTGCATCACGCGCGCCTTCGGTTTTTGGCCAATGCCGCGGTTGACACTTGGTGCGGCCTCGGCTGCCGAAACGCGGCCCATGGGGACGAGCAGCAATGACTGAAATTGCGCGGGGGTATTGGCGCGGCACGAGGCGGCTGGCGATCAGCGCATTTGTCGTATGGGCTGTGCTGGTCCTGGCCGTGCCGCTTGCGGCCCACCAGCTTGAAGTGATCGCCGTCATGGGCATGCCGCTCAGCTACTATGTGGGTGCCCAGGGCATCCTCATTGGCGTGACGATGCTGGCATTCGTCTTTGCCCATCGCCAGCGCCGCCTGGACAATGCACGCAAGGACGGAACCAACCCGCTTCGTCCCGAGAGGGCAAGGCCATGGGCGCGGGCGGACGGCGTGCCGGGGTTAACAGGCGCACTCGCCATGGCTGGGGACTGGTTGTCGGGCGCGATGCTGTTGACGCTTGCCGGCGCGCTCTATGCGTTGGGCCACGACGGTCTATCCTGGCTCATCGGCTTGTTTGCGGGCGTTGCGCTCGGCGGCATGTTGATCGGGCCGCACGTCCATCGCTCTGGGGCGGCATCTGTCACAGGCTTTCTCGCGCAGCGCTTTGGCGCTGTCGCTGGTGCCCTTGCAGCGCTCATCGCCGCACTGGTGACTATGCTGCTGCTGGCTGCCAACGCCAAAGCACTGGTTGCCGTGCTCGCCGCGTTGATGCCAGACATGCGTTACGGGTCGGAGGCAGGCATCCTGTCGATCGCAGTCGTTTTCATCGCCGCCGCTCTGCGCTCCGGCAAGCCGGGCATGACGACGGTGCAGGCTGTCGCCTATCCACTTCTCGCCGCCGTGCTGGCCATGCTTGTCGTGGTGACGTCGAAGGGTATCGCACCCAACATCTTCACCTATGGCGCAACCCTGCAGGCAATATCGTCGGCGGAATTGAGTTTGCTGCAAGGAGAGCTGGCAGACCCTGTGTCGCTCAAGGCATATCTCCGCGCCTTCACCACGGCGACGCCCTGGGATGCAGTGCTTTTGACTCTCTCTCTGGCGCTGGGCATCGCCGCCGTGCCGCACGTTCTGGCACGGCCCGTCGCGGCGCGATCTCATGAAGGGGCAAGATTGATGCCCGCCGCCGCACTCATGATGATGCTCGTTGCAACACTGGCGCTTGCCCCGCTCGCCGCCATGACGCGTCACGGCATGTTGACATTGCTCACTGGGCAACCGGTCGGCTCGCTGCCGCCGGTGGTGACGGAGATGGGCAGTCGCGGCTTGCTCGATGTCTGCGGGGTGCCCGCCGTATCGCAGCAGGTGGTGACTGCTGCATGTGCCGCGCTCGAAGAGCCACCGACAACGGCACTGCGCCTGCACGATATGAGTGTGACGAGTGGGACAGAATTGCTGGCCATGCCCTGGCTGGCTGGGCTTCCCAGCCCTGCGGCCACGATCCTCGCCGTCGCCGTCGGCATAGCAGCGGTGCTTGGCGCGGCGGCTGTCGATGAAGGTCAGGGTCAGGCGCACCAGCCGGGGCGACGCCTGCGCGCCGGCCCCGCGGGAGAGGCGCACCCGGTAGCGCACCGCCACGCCGTCGCCGCGCGAGCGGTGGAACAGCCCGCCCACGGTGTCGCCCGCGAACGGGTTGGGTGTCCCGTCGGGCAGGTGATCCGCGGGTCGCGAGTCCTCCGCCACC
>JAGRKV010000021.1 GCA_020442165.1 Hyphomicrobiaceae bacterium
AGTCGCCGATTCCGATGTTGCACCAGGTCTACAGGGCCGCGTCCGAGGTTGCGACGCCGGTTTCTTCGGGAATTCTCATCATCTGCTTTGTCTTCCTTCCGCTCCTGTCGTTGCAGGGTCTGGAGGGCAAGCTGTTCGGTCCGGTGGCGTTAACGATTGTCTTCGCACTATCGGGATCGCTCATCTTGTCGCTGACGCTCATCCCGGTGCTGTCGTCTTTGCTTCTCGGCTCCGGCCAACATGGCGATCCGATCCTGATGCGCGTTCTTTCGCGGGGATACCGTTGGCTGTTGAAGGCGGCACTGGCCTTCCCGCTGCCCGTGTATGCGGCGGCGGCTGCCGGCTTGGCCTTGATGGTCGTTGCCTACGGTGCCGTCGGCAAGGCGTTCATGCCGACGATGGACGAAGGTTCTGTGATCATTCAGATCACCAAGCTGCCGTCGATCAACCTCACGAGCAGCGTCGAAGGAGACCTTCTGGTCCAGCGCCTCCTCAAAGAGAAAGTTCCAGAGATAGAGCGAATTGTCGCCCGTGTCGGCTCAGACGAACTCGGCCTGGACCCGATGGGCCCGAACGAAACCGACACATTCCTGGTTATGAAGCCCAAGGAACAGTGGCGTATCCCGGACAAGGAGTGGCTGCTCGGCGAGTTGCGCAAAGTGATGGCCGATGTGCCGGGCATGGAGTTTGCGTTCACTCAACCCATCGAAATGCGCACTGCCGAGATGCTGACTGGTGCGCGCGGCGATCTCGCTGTCAAAATATTCGGGGCCGACCTCAAGCAACTCTCGGAGCTCGCCGGAAAGATCCAGTTGACGCTCGAGAAAGTGCGTGGTGCCGCCGAAGTGTCGACGGTCGCCAACGATACGGTCGATTACCTGCAGATCGAAATCGACCGGATGAATGCAGGGCGCACTGGACTTTCCGTCGCGGCCATCGAAGACGAGTTGCACTCTTTGCTGGAGGGAACTGGAGCAGGACTCGTGGCCGAAGCCGGTCGACGCACCAACATCGCGATCCGCGGTCCTGAGGATGTGCGCAAGTCGCCAGAGCTGTTTGCCCAGAGCCTGATTGCGGCCGGGGATGGCGGGCTGGTTCGTGTCGGTGACGTGGCAAAGGTGCGGCGCGTCGCCGGGCCAGTGAAGATCGACCGGGAAAATGCGTCGCGGTTCGCCATCGTCCAGGCCTATGTCACCGGCCGTGATCTCGTTGGTTTCGTCGAGGAGGCCCAACGTGCGGTGAGCGAAGCCGTGCCATTGCCACAGGGCTATCGGCTTGTCTGGGGCGGTCAATTCGAAAACCAGCGCCGCGCAGCATCGCGGCTTGCAATCGTGGTCCCGATCGCACTCGTGCTGATTTTCGGTGTGTTGTTCGCAACACTTCGCTCGCTGCGGCAGGCGGCGCTCATTCTGGCCAATGTACCTTTTGCGCTCGTCGGCGGGATTGCTGCCCTGTGGGTGTCAGGCGCATACCTTTCCGTGCCCGCATCGGTCGGCTTCATCGCTCTGCTTGGTATCGCCGTGCTCAACGGGCTTGTTCTCGTCAGTCATTTCAACCAGCTACTCGCCGAGGGCCAGAAGATTGACGACGTCGTTTTTGAAGGCGCGCTGCGGCGGCTGCGTCCAGTCCTGATGACTGCCAGCATCGCTGCGTTTGGTCTTGTCCCACTTCTGTTTGCAAGTGGGCCAGGATCTGAAATCCAAAAGCCACTCGCCATCGTCGTTATCGGAGGTCTGTTCTCCTCCACGGCGCTGACGCTGTTCCTATTGCCGATCCTCTACCGCCGATTTGGCGTTGCCGCCGCTGAAGCCGGCAACACCCGCAACCGGAGACTTTCATGGTGCAATCCGCTTGCAAACTGACACTTGTCTATCCGATCGCAGTCGAAGATCGAATCGTCGAGCTGCTGATGGAATCGGACCCGCCAGTTCGCGGGTTCACGACCTGGGCCGCGGAAGGTCACGGGCACGATTTCGCGCAGGCAAGCCTGCAAGAACGCGTTCGCGGGCGCGTTGCACGAGGCGTTCTGGTTGCGGTGATGATGCGCGATCGTGCCGAAAGGCTGCTGTCGGAGATCGAGCAGAAGGCGCCGTTGAACCATCTAGCGTTCTGGCTCGAACCGATCCTCGGGTTTGGCCGCATGACACC
>JAGRKV010000022.1 GCA_020442165.1 Hyphomicrobiaceae bacterium
CCCTACGCAAAGGGCGGCAAGATCGGCCTGTTCGGCGGCGCCGGCGTCGGCAAGACCGTTCTCATCATGGAACTCATCAACAACGTCGCCAAGACGCACGGTGGCTACTCGGTGTTCGCCGGTGTCGGCGAGCGTACCCGTGAAGGCAACGACCTTTATCACGAGATGATCGAGGGCGGCGTCAACAAGAAGCCGGTCGACGGATCGACGGCGGGCTCGAAGGCCGCGCTGGTGTTCGGCCAGATGAACGAGCCGCCGGGCGCGCGTGCCCGCGTCGCGCTGTCGGGTCTGACCGTCGCCGAGCACTTCCGCGACCAGGGCCAGGACGTGCTGTTCTTCGTCGACAACATCTTCCGCTTCACCCAGGCGGGCTCCGAGGTGTCGGCGCTCCTTGGTCGTATTCCTTCGGCCGTGGGCTATCAGCCGACGCTTGCCACCGACATGGGCGCCCTGCAGGAGCGCATCACCTCGACCCAAAAGGGCTCGATCACGTCGGTGCAGGCCATCTACGTGCCGGCCGACGACTTGACCGACCCCGCGCCGGCCACGTCGTTCGCCCACTTGGATGCCACCACCGTGCTGTCGCGTGGCATCGCCGAAAAGGGCATCTATCCTGCCGTCGACCCGCTCGATTCGACATCGCGCATGCTCGACCCGCGCATCGTCGGCGAAGAGCACTATGCTGTGGCCCGCCGCGTGCAGGAAATTTTGCAACGCTATAAGGCCCTTCAGGACATCATCGCAATTCTCGGCATGGACGAGCTGTCGGAAGAGGATAAGCTGACTGTCGCACGCGCCCGCAAGATCGAGCGCTTCATGTCGCAGCCCTTCGACGTTGCGCAGGTCTTCACCGGTTCGCCCGGTGTGCAGGTTCCGCTGGCCGAAACGATCAAGGCCTTCAAGGGTCTGTGCGACGGCGACTACGATCACCTGCCAGAGCCGGCATTCTACATGGTCGGAACGATCGATGAAGCGATCGCCAAGGCCGAGAAGCTGGCCGAAGCGGCATGATGCTGGAGATTGGTGGCCGCGCTGCATAAACAAGAAGGTGGCCCCTTGAGCCGGGGCCAGGATGCGAGGAGGCAGCCATGACCGATCAGACCGACGAAGGAACGGAAGCCGAAGCCGATGAGGCATTCGGAAGTTGTTGCACCGAACTCAAGGAAGCCATGAGCGGGGCCGAATTCGAGCCACTCATCGTGGTCGGTGAAGACGGGGTCCTCTACATGTCGGTTGGCCTGATCGACATCGAAGGGGAAGAGCCCGGCATGGTGGACCACCCGGTGTTCTTTTGCCCGTTCTGCGGCACCGAGCTGCAAACGCGCGAAGAAGTCCGGCAGGATGGTGATGCCGTGAACTAGGATCGAGCCCGGATTGGGAGAGCGCAGGACTGCTATCGTCAGCGCCTCCCATCCGGACCCCGTCCCGCCTCTACCCTTGCCAAAACGTAACCGCAGGCCGCCAGACAGAACCGCAATACCGAGGACAGCAAGACGATGTCAGGAACCTTCAAGTTCGAGCTGGTAAGCCCCGAGCGAATCCTCATGTCGGAGCCGGCCGAGCAGGTCGTGTTGCCTGGTGCGGAGGGTCAGTTCACTGTTCTGTCCGGTCACACGCCCGTGGTGTCGACCCTACTGCCCGGCGTCATCCACGCGACGCTGACGGCCTCCACAAAGGGCATCTATATCAATGGCGGCTTTGTCGAGGTGAACCCCGAATCCGTCACCGTTCTGGCCGAGCACGCCTTCATCGTCGACGAAGCCGATCCGCGCATGCTTGAAGCAGAACTTGAAAAAGCTGAAACGGCGCTGAAGTCCGCTGATGACGACGAGGCCCTGCGGCACCTCACCAGCGCCATCGAGCACCTGAAGGGCCTGCAGCGCGGCAAGGCCGCCTGATTGCGGTAAACCCAGCTTTCGGCAGGAACAGAACGATCCAGCCCCTGAAAATTACAAGCCGGACGCCATAAGCGCTCCAGCTTCGCTTTTTTGCGATCCTGCGAACTCGCGCGGCTCACGCTGCGTCACTACCTGTCGGCCCGCATAACGGCATCGAAGGCATCCAGTACCACCGAATATATCTGCCGCTTCCATGGCACGACCCGGGCACGGATCTCGTCCGGTTCCAGCCATGCCCATTGGCTGAATTCAGCCACCCCGGCATCCCCGCCATTGAGATCAAACTCGCGATCGTCACCAGTGAACCGGACTGCGAACCACAGTTGCCGCTGCCCCCGGTAATGCGCCTTGAGGGCAATGCCCAGCAGATGATCGGGCACTTCGTAGCTGAGCCAACGATCGAGCACCGCGACCGGCTCGAAGCTCAAGGCCCCTGTCTCTTCGCGCAACTCCCGAAGCGCTGCCAGCACCGGCACTTCGTTTCCCTTTATCCCGCCCTGTGGCATCTGCCAGATGGCGGGCTCCCCGGGCGCGGCCCAGCGTGGCTGCCGGGCGCCGGCCCACACCTGTCCGCGATCATTGAAAAGCACCATGCCGACACCATCGCGAAACGGCAGATCGCTGCGCGATGGCCGCACGATCGGGTTGGCGACATTCATGGCTGCTCCGGACCCCCGCTGATGATCGAGACCGAATCACTATGTGACAAGCCTAGTGCAACTGCATGACAGTTTGCCATCTGACTTCGGCAATTTGTCGCTCACACGGGGGGCGGCCGCAATTTAGGAGGCAAGCGGCTGCACGTCAGGCATCAGCCGCCAGCGGTCCCAGCTCGGCAAGCACCTCGCGATAGACTTCGCGCTTGAACGGCACAATCAGATCCATCAGTTCCGACCGCCGCGCCCAGCGCCACTGGTCAAACTCGATTTCCTGGTCGGGCGGCGAAATATCCACTTCGCTGTCCTCGCCGTGAAACCGCATGACGAACCACTTCTGCGTTTGCCCGCGGTATTTTCCACCCCACTTGTCGCCGATCAGCTCGGGCGGCAGGTCGTAGTTGAGCCACTGCGAATGCTCCGCGATGATTTCGGCGGAGCGAATGTGCGTCTCCTCATAAAGCTCGCGGAAGGCCGCTGCGCGTGGATCCTCGCCCTTGTCGATACCGCCCTGCGGCATCTGCCACCACGTACCGTCGCCCTCAATCTTGTTCTTGGCATCCGACCGCCGCCCGATCCAGATCAACCCGTCGCGGTTCAGCACCATGATGCCGACGCACGGCCGATAAACCAGCTGGGAAAAATCGCAAACCACGAGCTTGGGCTCCATGACTGAGTTGAGCTGGCGCAAAGTTGAGCCAATGCGCCGAGCTTGTGCAACAGGTCCGCACGCTAAACGTATTGGCCTTGGCTCGAAACCGGGCACAAAAGCGCATGATCCAATGAAGTCAGAACCAGGCGCGCGCCTCTCCTGACAAACACGAAGGGCGCCCAATTGGACGCCCTTCGCAGAAAGTTGCTTGCACAAGTGGCACGCACTATCGCGCCCATGCGCTTTTTCAGTTTGCCTTCTTCTCGGGCTCGGGTGTCGGCGCACTTGTCGTCGCGGGCCCATTGATCTTGCCGCGCAGGAAGTTCAGCGCGTACTGGAGCTGCGTGTCCTTCTCAGGCTCCTTGGGAACATAGGCCGACGAGCCCGAAGCTTCCTTGTCGTCCTTGTCGTTCTTGAGATGCCCGCGCAGGCTTGACTCACCCCTGACCCGAGTCTCCTTCGCCTTGGCCTTCAATTCGTCGGGCAGCTCCTGCTCGACAACGAAATCCGGCTCGATACCTTTGGCCTGGATCGAACGGTTGGAAGGCGTGTAATAGCGCGCCGTGGTCAGGCGGATGGCGCCATTGGCTCCCAGCGGAATGATGGTCTGCACCGAACCCTTGCCGAACGAGCGCGTGCCGACGACGGTCGCGCGCTTGTGGTCCTGCAAAGCGCCCGCCACGATCTCCGAAGCCGAAGCCGATCCGCCGTTGATGAGAACGACGACCTTCTTGCCCTCAGCGATGTCACCGGGCCTCGCCTGGCTGCGCTGCGTCTCCTCGTTGTTGCGGCCCTTCGTCAACACGATTGCACCGCGCTCCAGGAAGTCGTCCGAAACAGCGATCGCCTGATCCAGGAGGCCGCCGGGATTGTTCCTGAGATCGATGACGAAGCCTTTCAGGCTCGGTCCGATCTCCTTTTCCAGCGACTGCATCGCGCGCACCAGGTTGGTATGCGTCTGCTCGTTGAATGTCGAAACCTTGATGTAGGCGACGTCGTCCTCGCGCCGCGACTTCACAGCATTGATGCGGATGATGTCGCGCACGATCTTCAGTTCGAGCGGATCGTCCTGGCCCTTGCGCACGATCGTCAGCGTGATCGGTGTATTGACCGGACCGCGCATTTTCTCGACCGCCTGCTCCAGCGTCAGCCCGACGATCTGCTCGTTGTCGAGATGCGTGATGAGGTCATTGGCCTGCACGCCAGCACGCGCCGCAGGCGTGTCATCGATGGGCGAAACCACCTTCACCACACCGTTTTCCATCGTCACTTCGATGCCAAGGCCACCGAACTCGCCGCGCGTCTGCACCTGCATGTCGCGGAAATGTTTCGGGCTGAGGTAGGCCGAGTGCGGGTCGAGCGAGGTCAACATGCCATTGATCGCGCTTTCGATGAGCTGCGTGTCATCAGGCTTCTCGACATAGTCGGAACGCACCCGCTCCAGCACATCCCCGAACAGGTCGAGCTGCCGGTAGAGATCGGAGTTCGACGTGGTCGCCGAGTGGGTCTGGGTAACATTGAGGACAGTCGCCGCTCCCGCGAACCCTGTCATCAACAGAAACGTCCAGAATGCGAAGTCGGTCTTGCGCATCATCCTTGCACCTTCTCAGAGCCGCTCGCCCACCATGGGCTCGGGTCGACAGGAGAACCTTCCTTGCGGAATTCCACGTAAAGAACTGGGGCGTTTGCCTCGCTTTTCAACTCGCGCGAGGCCGCAGTGCCACTCATTGTTCCAACCGGCTCGGCCGCCAGGACGAATTGACCCGGCTCTACGTCGATACGGGACAGGCCGGCAAGCAGAATATGATACCCGCCGCCCGCATTAATTATCAAGAGTTGCCCATAGCTGCGAAACTCACCAGCGTAAACCACCCAGCCGTCGCACGGCGCCGTAATCTGGGCTCCGGAACGGGTTTCCAGCACAATACCCTTGGACGTGCCGCCATATTGGGTTTTTTCGCCATAATTAAGCACAGTACGGCCATGCGCAGGCATCGGAAGCCGGCCGCGCGCCTGATGGAACGGAATTGCTGGCTTTATCCGGGCCGGGCTGGCACCGCCGAATGTGCCGCGGGGACGCAGCTCCACAATTTCGTCGGGCTTGGGCACGTTGAGCGCAACCTGGGTTTCGGGGATTGCCCCAGGGCCGCCTTTGGGCACCGCTTCCGGGGTCACGACGATCGGCCCCGTTGCCGGCCGCGTCGCCGGCGAGGCGGGCTGCAGTCCCAGGCCTTGAGCTTCAGCGGCTCCGGCGGCAGGCACCGGCGCGGCGCCTGGTGCTGGCGATGCAACGGCCACTTCCTTCTCATAGTTCGCCAGGCCCGTATTTTCAGACACCGCCTTATCGAGGCGCTTGATGAGTTCGCTGAGGTCGGTGACGTTCTTTGAAATATCGGCCGCAGCCCGGCGTACATCCTCAAGCTCGTCGCGCCGCTCCTCCAGCGAGCGCTTGCGTTCCGCCATCAGCCCCGCGAGCTTTGTCTGCGCTTCCGTCAGCTTTTCCGTTTCGCTCTTGAGGCGCTGACTCTCGCTGCGGATATCGTCCATCACCCGGACAAGCTCGTTGAGCCTGCCCGAAAGCTGGACCGCTTGTCCCCTGAGTTCGGGAAAGGCAGCCGCAAGCAGCATCGCGGAACGCACCATCTGCAAGGCATCGGCGCGTTGCGTGACCATGACGGGTGGTGGATTGCGGCCCATCCGCTGTAGCGCGCCAAGGAGTTTGGCAATCTGCCCGTGGCGCTGATAGAGCGAGCCGCGAACAATTTTCTCCTGCGCTTCGAGTTCCCCCAGCCGCCCTTCGATGGCGGACATCTTGGCTTCGCTCTTCTGGATCAGCTGCCCGGTTTCGACCAGACGCCGCTTCAGGTTCTCGCGCTCCGTGTCAATTTCGGCAACATTCCTGGCAAGCGACGTCTCGCGCTCGCGGGCTGAATGGAGTTCGTTCTGCTGCAATTCCAGTTTTCGGCGGGTGGCATCGGCATCCGCATCTTGCGACGCGACCGGCCGGGCACCGGCGAGCAGCACGAGCAGCACCGCCGCCGCGGCACCAAGCGACGGCGCAACGCTACGCCGCATTGCCGCCGAGCGGCATCCAGCCGGGCGCCAAGTCGTAGTGGTGTTTGTCGTCCGAGTTGCCCTGAAAAGGCTCAAGTCAAATCCTCGTGCGGGCGATCCGCGAAAACGCGCACGTCCCGTCGGCATTGCATCAGGAAGTCGCCCATGATTCGCAAAATTACGGCATTTGCAGGCCGCAGCCAAAACCAATCGCACCTCTGGCTCCATCGCGGCTAGCCGCCAGTCGGCGCCGCGAAAAGCTGCGGCCATTTTGCAACGCCATTTGCAGCCTCGCCGGGCCGGCGCTATCAAGGCGACAAAAAACAGCGATGACGCGGGCAGTTCCCTGAAGGTGGTCGGCAACCCATGCAAACGGCACTTTATTATCTGACGACGGTAGCTGTCTTCGCGGTTGCCGTCGTGCTTGTCCTGGGGCTGTGGAGCCTGTTCAGCCAAAAGAGTTCCAGCCGCAGCCAGATGCTGATGCGATGGCGGGTGGGCCTGCAATTCTTGGCAATCTTAATCATCATGGCCTTCTTGCTGGTCAAGGGCTGGTAAAGCCGGGGCAATCATCAGCGGGCCCACCGGATCAGCATGAGGCTCCCCCACTCAGGACGCGACAGCTTATGGTCAAATTGAACAAGATCTACACGCGCACCGGCGACAAGGGCACGACCGGCTTGGGCACCGGCGAGAGGGTGCCCAAACATGCTCTGCGGATTGCAGCTTACGGCACTGTCGACGAAGCGAATGCAGCAATCGGCGTCGCGCGCCTGCATATGGAACCCGCCTATGCGGCGGTCGACGCCATGTTGCTGCGCGTCCAGAATGATCTGTTCGACCTGGGTGCGGACCTGTGCGTTCCCGATCGCGGCGAAAAGCTGGCCTATGAGCCATTGCGCATGGTGGCCGCGCAAGTAACGCGCCTTGAAAAGGAGATCGACGAGCTGAACGGCGAACTCTCACCGCTCAAATCCTTCGTGCTGCCAGGAGGCACACCGGCTGCGGCACACCTGCATGTTGCGCGCACCGTCTCGCGCCGCGCCGAGCGGCTGATGGCTGAACTCGCGGCCGACAACAACGAGCCGGTAAGCCAGGAAGCGCTGCAATACATCAACCGCCTGTCCGACTTCCTCTTCGTCGCCGGCCGCTACGTCAACGAGCTAGGCAAGCGTGACGTGCTGTGGGTACCCGGCCAAAACCGCTGAATGCGGAAAGCGGCGCGGGCAAGCGCGAAAAGTTCGCTTCTCTCTGGACAAATGAACAAGGCACAGATCTAGCTAGGGACATCGACCCAGCCCGCTGAGGAGATTGCTTCGGTGTTCGTACCCCTCCAGGACGACAATCCGCTCAAGTACATCGCTGCGCCTTACGTCACCTACGCGCTGCTGGCCGCCAACATCGCAGTCCTGCTGATGACCGGTGGCGGCACCGACCAGCCTTTCATTGCCAGCTTCGGTGTTGTTCCCGCCGAGCTGTTCGGAACTCTGCCGCAAACGACCACCCAGACCGTCGCCTTGCCGGAAAACCTGACTCTGCTAAGCTACATGTTCTTCCATGGTGATGTCATTCACCTGCTCGGCAATATGATCTTCCTCTGGGTCTTCGGCGACAACGTCGAGGACGCAATGGGCCATTTCCGTTTCCTGATCTTCTATTTGCTCTGCGGCATATTCGCGGGCCTCGTCCATGCCTGGGTCACGCCCGCTTCCGATACGCCTCTGATCGGCTCCAGCGGTGCCGTTGCCGGTGTTATCGCCGCCTACCTGATGCTCCACCCTAGGGTCATGGTGTGGGTGCTTGCTTTCAAAGTGTTGCCGTTGCGCATCAGCGCAGGAATAGTTCTAAGCGTATGGATTTTAACGCAGATTGTCATGATCTTGGTGCCGCAAGTCGAGTCCATTGCGTGGTGGGCACACATTGGGGGCCTGATCGCCGGGGCGGTTCTGGTCATCTTCATGAAGCGCCCTGACGTGCCATTGTTCGACCGTGGGCTGCCGGCACGAGCGGCGCGCTAGGCTGCGTGCATATTGGGCACTCGTTCCGACGAATTGGTCTTTATCCTGCCCGGCGGGTTCCTACTTTACGTCGGTTGCATTGACTTCCGGAAAACCCGTATTAGGCTTGTGTTTCGCACATGCGAACGGCGCATTCGCGCCTTCGATTGCGGTCGCAAAGTCGGCTGTGTGGGAGCCAAGTTTGCGGTGCACAACAAAGGAAATTAGGCGCCATCACCGCACGGATGGCCGAAACGCAAGCAATCGGAGACTCTGCGCAAAGCCGGTGCAATGCCGATGTTTACGCGCCCGGTTAGCAGGCAAAACAAAAATACAAGGCTGGGGATCGCTGCGGAAATGAAGATACTGGTGCCGGTGAAGCGGGTCGTTGACTACAACGTCAAGATCCGCGTCAAAGCCGACGGCTCGGGCATCGAGCTGGCCAACGTCAAGATGTCGATGAACCCCTTCGACGAGATCGCCGTCGAGGAAGCCGTTCGCATCAAGGAAAAGAACGCGGGCACCGAGATTATTGTCGTCTCCGTTGGGCCGACAAAGGCCCAGGACATCATACGCACCGCACTCGCCATTGGCGCCGACCGCGGCATCCTTGTCGAAACGCCCGATGGGGCAACTGTCGAACCATTGGCCGTAGCCAAGATCCTCAAGGCCATCGTTGCCGAGGAAAACCCCGAACTCGTTATTCTCGGCAAGCAGGCCATCGACGACGACAGCAACCAGACCGGCCAGATGCTCGCCGCGCTGCTTGGATGGCCGCAAGGTACGTTCGCCTCCAAGGTTGAATTCGCCGACGGCACGATCGCCGTAACGCGCGAAGTCGACGGCGGGCTTGAGACCGTTGGCCTGAAGCTTCCTGCAGTCGTCACCACCGACTTGCGCTTGAACGAACCGCGCTATCCAACCCTTCCCAACATCATGAAGGCCAAGAAGAAGCCGCTCGACGTCAAGAAACCCGATGCCTACGGCGTCGATATCACACCCCGCCTGGAGATCATCACCACCGCCGAGCCGAAGAAGCGCGAAGCCGGCGTGAAAGTGGAAAGCGTTGCAGATCTCGTCTCGAAATTGAAATCCGATGCGGGGGTTCTGTGATGACTATTCTCGTTCTCGCTGAACACGACAATGCGTCCCTGAACCCGGCCACCGCCAAGGCAGTCATGGCCGCGAAAGCGATAGGTGGCGACATCCATATTGTTGTCGCTGGTTCCGGAGCAAAGGCCGTAGCGGATGCCGCCGCGAAGCTCGACGGCGTCACCAAGGTTCTGCTCGCTGATGCCGCCCATCTTGGCAACGCGCTCGCCGAAGAAACCGCCGCTCTGCTGCTCCAGTTGATGCCCGGTTACGACGTGCTGATCGCTCCGGCCACGGCCTCGGGCAAGAACATCCTGCCGCGCGTCGCAGCAATGCTCGACGTCATGCAGATCTCAGACATCACCGCGGTAAAGAGCGCCGATACCTTCGAACGGCCGATCTATGCCGGCAACGCCATCCAGACGGTGAAGTCAGGCGAAAGCAAAAAGGTAATCACCGTGCGCACCGCCGCCTTCCAGCCCGTGGGCGAGGGTGGCAGTGCATCGGTTGAAAGCGTTGATGCGCCGGCCCCGGCTGGTATCTCGACCTTCAAGGGTGCCGAGCTGACCAAATCGGACCGGCCCGACCTTGCTTCCGCGCGGATCATCATCTCCGGCGGGCGCGGCCTCCAGTCGGGCGAGAATTTCCACAAACTGATCGAGCCGGTCGCCGACAGGATTGGTGCGGCGATCGGCGCCTCGCGTGCCGCGGTCGATGCGGGCTTCGTGCCCAACGACATGCAGGTTGGGCAAACAGGCAAGGTTGTTGCGCCCGAACTCTATATCGCTGTCGGCATTTCAGGTGCCATCCAGCATCTCGCCGGCATGAAGGATTCCAAGATCATCGTTGCGATCAACAAGGACGAGGAGGCACCGATTTTCCAGGTTGCTGATTATGGCCTCGTCGCTGACCTGTTCCAGGCGCTGCCGGAACTGGCAGCGGAATTGGATAAGACTGGGAGCTGAAGCACGCTGAGTGGGGTAGATCCGTGCTGCGCCAATTGAAGCGCTGGCTACGGCAAGACAAGCGGTCGTGAGAAAAGGACGAAAGAGATGGACGCTGCAGTCAAGGCGCCGAAGAAGTCAAAGCCAAGCGCTGGCGCGGATACAAAGAATGTGACCAGGATCAAGAAGGTCGGCATTATTGGTGCGGGTCAGATGGGCAACGGCATTGCCCACGTCATCGCGCTTGCCGGCTACAATGTCGCTCTCAACGATCTCAAGAAGGAAGCGGTTGAACGCGCCTTGGAGACGATCGGCAAGAACATGAGCCGCCAGGTTTCCAAGGGCATGATTGCCGAGGACGACCGCAAGGTGGCGATGGACCGCATTTCCTATGCGCCCGACTACAATGCCTTCGGCGATTGCGATCTTGTCATCGAGGCCGCGACCGAGGACGAGAACATCAAGCGGCGCATTTTCACCGATCTGTGCCCCTACCTGAAGAGTGATGCGATGCTGGCGACCAATACGTCGTCGATCTCCATCACGCGCTTGGCGGCGACCACCGACCGCCCCGAGCACTTCATCGGCATGCACTTCATGAACCCAGTGCCGCTGATGGAACTGGTCGAGCTGATCCGCGGCATCGCCACCGAGGACGAGACATTCGGCGTCGCCAAGGAGTTCGTGCTGTCGCTCGGCAAGCGCATGGCCGTCAGCGAGGACTTTCCGGCCTTCATCGTCAACCGCATCCTGCTGCCGATGATAAATGAGGCGGTCTACACGCTCTATGAGGGCGTGGGCACGGTGGAATCGATCGACAAGGCAATGAAGCTCGGCGCCCACCATCCGATGGGACCGTTGGAACTTGCCGACTTCATCGGCCTGGATACCTGCCTTTCGGTCATGCAGGTGCTCTATGAAGGCCTCGCCGACAGCAAGTACCGCCCATGCCCGCTGCTGGTGAAATACGTCGAAGCAGGTTGGCTCGGCCGCAAGACCAAGCGCGGCTTCTATGACTACCGTGGCGAAGTCCCGGTTCCGACGCGCTGAGCGCTTGTCGCCGCCGACAAATGCAGGCTTTATGAACGGACGCCCCACGAAGGCGTCCGTTTTGTTTTCAAGAGCACGTCTCCTGGCGGAGCGACAGGCGCGCAGACGTCGCAAGGAATGGCACCCCTTGAGCTACGACCTCTACCTTTTTCCACGCAAGGCATTCTCGCGGACTGAGTTCGAGCGCTATTTCAGCGGCCGGCGCCACTACACGCTAGAGAGCGATGGCGATGCCTCCTATGAGAATCGCGCGACCGGTGTCTATTTCGCGTTCTCCTTTTCGCCAGCGGCAAGCCCCGAGGAGATCGCAGCCGAGATTGCAGATGATCCTGACCTTGCCAGCGACAAGGAATGGCTGGCCCAGCGGCAGCGCGTTTCAATCTTTTTCAATATGAATTATGTGCGTCCGCATGTTTTCGGCGTCGAGGCAGCCGAAGAGATTGCCGCAGTCGTCAAAGAATTTTCATGCGACGTCCAGGACGATCAGCTCGATGGCATGGGCAAAGGTCCTTTCACGCGCGAGGGTTTCGCGCGCAGCTGGAATGCGGGCAATCGTTTCGGCTACAAGGTCTTCCAGTCCCGCGTGCCGGGTGCAGACGCTCCCCAGCAACTGCAGCAAGCAGCAGAAGCGCAGGGCATGCTGGTGGCGCCATCGCAGCGTATTGCCGATGTATGGCGGTGGAACTTCGGCATCGACGAACTCCAGGACTCGTTGAACACGAAAGGCATCGACGTTTTCGTGCCGCGAGTCATGTGGGGCCGTTCGCTGACATCGGTCGATGAAAGCCCGATCACTTTCGTCGTGTGGGGGCCAGATGTCGCAACGATTTTCCCTCCGGAAGCCAGTCATGCCCTGGTCGGCTCCCGGCCGGTGACAACAGGCATGCTGTCGCGGCTTCGCTTTGGCCGGCGCAAGAGTGACCAGCAGTTTCTGCTTGTCGCTCGCGAGCGATTGATAGCAATGGCCCCCGTCGAACACATTTCTGTTGGCGGCCGCAAGCTTGCCTTTTGCGCGCGCGGAGGCGGCAGTTTCGATCCGGCATTCTACTCCGGCCTGAGTCGGGGCACGTCCGCCGCCGATCCCAAATCGCTGGTGAGCATGGTAGCGCCCGATGGCGTACTCGATGCCGACATCTTCGAGACACTACAACAGTAACCTCACCCGCAATCGTCTGTGCCGCGCCGCACGGCTGAAAGTTGTCGTGTTGGATATGCGCGTGGTAGCGTTGTCATCCAAACAGTCAATTCGCTGACGATACGAGGTCGATGCAGTGGACGCCAAAATTGCCAAAGTCGCGGTGGTGACGGGAGCTGGCTCGGGCATCGGCCGAGCGGTGGCTTTGGCACTTCAGGGCGACGGTTACAACGTCGCGCTGGCCGGCCGTCGCGCCGCCGAACTTGAAGCGACCAAGGCGATGGCGCGCGCAGGTGGCGGCGAGATGCTCGTCGATGTCACCGACGTATCAGACCCGCTGAGCGTCAAAAGTCTCTTCCAGGCCACCGTTCAGGCCTTTGGCCGTGTTGACGTGCTGTTCAACAACGCGGGCATCTTCGCGCCGCCCAGCTACATAGAGGACATGCCGGTCGCAACCTGGCGTCAGATGGTCGATGTCAATCTCAGCGGCGTCATCTACTGCTGTCAGGAGGCCATCCGCGTGATGAAGCGTCAGGCACCGAAGGGCGGGCGCATCATCAACAACGGCTCCATCTCGGCGATGACCCCTCGTCCGCTTTCAAGCGCATACACCACCACCAAGCACGCGATAACCGGCCTCACCAAATCGATTGCACTGGAAGGCCGAGGCCACAACATCGCCTGCGGCCAGATCGACATCGGCAACGCCACGACTGCGATGACTGAGCCGATGGCCAAGGGCCAGGGAGCGTTGCAGGCGGATGGCAGCAAAAAGGTTGAGCCGCGCATGGACGTCGCCCACGTCGCCAGTGCCGTGCTCTACATGGCGAACCTGCCGCTCGATACCAACGTACTGTCGATGACCATCAAGGCCACCGAAATGCCGTTCGAGGGCCGTGGGTGAGGCTCGCCAAGCCGAGCAACAAACATTCAATGATTAGCGCCGCCGCCTGGCTTGGCTTTTGTTGTCGAGCGACCATGGCGGCGTGCCCGCATAGGCCAAGCGGAGATGATCGACGAAGGCCCTTGTCTTCAACGGCGCATGCCGGCCTGCGGGAAACACGGCATAAATACCGAGCGTGCGCGTTGCGACCTCCCCAAGAACAATCGAAAGCCTGCCCGCGCGGACGTGCTCGGCAACGACGAAATCGGGCTGGTAGGCAAGTCCGCCGCCATCGACTGCCATGCCCACGAGGGCATCGCCATTGTTGCAAACGACGGCTGACTCTAAAGCAGGCGTTCGCGACGCCTGTCCCTTATGGTCGAAGCTCCAGCCCCGCCGTATGCCGCCTTGAGAATAGTCGAGGCAACGGTGCATCGCGATGTCCTCGATACGTCGTGGCGTCCCGTACCGTTCCAGATATGTCGGCGCGGCCACGACCACGATCCGCGATTCCGCCAGACGTGTCGCGATCAGCGAACTATCCGCCAGTTGACCGATGCGGATGGCCAGATCGTAGCCCTCTTCGATCAGATCGACGAACCGGTCGTTGAGCGACAAGTCGATGCGTGCATCCGCGTGCATCTCCAGATAGGGCGCGATCATCGGTGCCACATGCGCGAGCCCGAACGACATCGGCGCACTCACCCGCAAAAGGCCGGAAGGTGCGGCCGCGTGATCGGACGCCGAACGCAGCGTTTCCTCGACGAGTTCCAAAACCTGCCGGAACGTGCCGACCATCTCCACGCCCGTATCGGTCAGGCTGATACGGCGCGTCGTGCGGTTGAAGAGCCGCACACCCAGATGCGCCTCGAGGTCGGCAACGTGCTTGCTCGCCATCGCCCGCGATAACGACAGCCGCTCGGCGGCGCGGGTGAAGCTGCCCGCATCGACGATGGCAACGACCGTCCGCATGGAGTTCAAGAGATCCATGCATTATTCGTTATCATAAAACAATCATTTCGATAACCCGGTGATTATCTGCGCCCAGGCATCGATTAACTTAGCTGTCGAAACGCAACTCAAGCTGGGCGCCCCCGCCCCCAGCCACACTGAACATGGAGAAAACAATGATCGACTCCCGCACCGCCCCATTTGCGGCCCTGCTGCTTCGCCTCGGCCTCGGCGCTCTCTTCATCGCTCACGGTCTCCTCAAGGTCTTCGTCTTCACCATCCCCGGCACGGTCGCCTACTTCGAGTCGATCGGCTATCCGGGCGTCCTGGCTTATGCCGTGATCGCCGCGGAACTGATTGGCGGCACGATGCTGATCCTTGGCATTGCGCCGCGCGTGGTCGCCGTTGCGCTCATTCCGCTCATGATCGGAGCAACATTGCAGCACATTCCGAACGGCTGGCTCTTCTCGTCTCCGAAGGGTGGATGGGAGTTCCCAGCCTTCTGGACAGTTCTATTGGTGGTCCAGGCGCTGCTGGGTTCCGGCCCTTACGCGTTGCTGCCAAAGCGGCGCGGCTAAGCGCTGATGACATGATTGGCGTGCGCCATGCGAACCGAGGAGCATTAAAAATATGACCGCGACCAACACCACCAATTCTGCTCCGGCAGCACCGCCCGCAATTGATGCTGGCGCACGCATCGGCCATGTTCACTTGAAGGTGTCTGACCTTGAACGTGCGCTGCAATTCTATACAGGCGTACTGGGCTTCAAGATTACCCAGCGTTACGGCGCCCAGGCCGCGTTCGTCTCCGCTGGTGATTACCACCACCACATCGGGCTCAACACCTGGACGAGCAAGGGAGGCGCGCGGCCGCCAGCCGGCACAACCGGCCTCTTCCATGTCGCAATCCTCTACCCGACGCGACGCGCACTTGCCGAAGCACTATTGCGCCTGATCGAGTCGAACGTGTCGCTGGAAGGCGCAAGCGATCATGGCGTCAGCGAAGCGCTCTATCTCTCCGATCCCGATGGCAACGGTCTGGAGCTTTATTGGGACCGGCCACAACACGAATGGCCGCGTCACGCCGACGGAACTCTTAAGATGACTACATTGCCACTCGACCTGGAGGCTCTATTGGCATCCCGGACGATGGACGCATGATGATGTGGCAGCTTGGAGAATCAGCCACATCAACAACATCACGTCTTCTCTTGCCGGCGATCTTCATCACTCACGTATCGCAACGTCATGTCGCGCAACGTGACGATGCCCTTGAGTTCGCCCTTGTCCACGACCAGCGCACGCCCGGCACCCAGGCGCGTCAGCAGACGCACCGCATAGCGCAGCACCATACGCTCCTCGAGCGTCAGCACAGGTTTGGTCATGATCTCATAGACGCTGACACGGTCAGGAGAGCGGTTCTGACCAATCACCTTCTCGGCGATGTCACGCACAGTTATGAGGCCGTATTCATCATCGTCGTCGCGGCGGTCGATCACGAGTGAGCTGAGGCCCTGCTCCTTCATCGTATTGAGCGCCTGGCGCACGGTGGCCAGACCATCGATCACGGAAGGATTGGGCGTCATCACGTCACCAACGCGGGTTGGGCTTGAATCGCTCATATCTTGTCTCCGATCTCACTGCGGATTTTCGTGATCTGCGACCCCATGCCGATCGCATCTTCGATGTCCACCTGAAAGGCCAACCCCGCCCCGACTTCCTCGTCGAACTTCCCGCCTTGCGCGATCGCCTCCAGGATTGGCCGGCTCAGGTGTTCTTCGACGATCAGCATCACGATATCGCGTTGGCCTTCGAGGGTCAGCCCGAGGAACGTCTTGGCCGGTTCCAGCCCCTCTCCGCGCGCACTGGTAATGACCGTACATCCCGTTGCTCCCGCCTGTCGCGCGGTCTCAAGCACCATGTCGGTCCTCTTCTCGTCTGTCATGGCGATGATGAGCTTGAATTTCATGTCTTTGCTCCGCTCTTGCTGTCAGTGGTGGCGCCAGAGGCTCGCGCGCCGTGCGTTAAAGATCCTGTCCGCCATTGCGTGATCTGCGCGTAGCCCATAACGCTTATCATCGGGAAAAGGCTTGCCAGTGCGATCAATCCGAATCCGTCGATCAGCGGCGATCGTCCAGGCACGGTCGAAGCAAGACCAAGCCCGAGCGCCGCGACCAGAGGCACCGTGACGGTCGATGTAGTCACGCCGCCTGAATCATAGGCCAGCGGCACGATCGTTCTTGGTGCGAACATGGTCTGCACGATGACCAGCGCATATCCGGCGACCATGTAGAGATAGAGCGGCGTGCCGGTGACGATGCGGAAAGTGCCAACCACCAGGCTGAGCGCCACGCCGATCGCCACCGCCACCCGCAGCCCGGTTGCACCCAGCGTCCCGCCCGAAACTTCGCGAGCCTTGATCGCAACAGCGATGAGCGAAGGCTCCGCTATCGTCGTCGCAAAGCCGATGGCGAAGGCAAAAAGATAAATCCAGTAATAGTCGGTCCAAGCGAGCGCTGTCGCAACGCTGCCGGAGCTGGCGATAAAAACCGGATCAGTCAACTGCTTCGCCATCGACTTGCCGAGCGGGAACAACGCCTCCTCCAGGCCGACCAGGAACAACGACAGCCCTACAATCACATAGACAACCCCGGCCATCACCCGCCCGAGGTTGGCAATCGGCTGTCGCAGCACGAACAGCTGGAACACCGCTAGTACGATCGCAATCGGCGCCACGTCGAGTATCGTGCCGGTGAAGGCCTCTCGCGCCAGGCTAAGCGTTTCCAGTATCGTTCCCGTCATACGAGAATCCCGAAGATGAGCACAAAGATGATGGGCATGAGACTGGCAAAGGCAATGAGACCGAATCCATCGACGAGCGGGCTGCGGCCACGGATGACCGTTGCCAGTCCAATGCCCAGCGCCGTCACCAGCGGCACCGTGATCGTCGAGGTCGTCACACCGCCCGAGTCATAGGCAATCCCGATGATCTGTTGTGGCGCCACCGCCGTCAGCATCACGGCCAGCACATACCCGCCGATGATAAGCCATTGGATCGGCCAGCCTTTGAGGATGCGCAACACGCCCACCATGATCGCCACGCCGACCGAGAGCGCCACCGTGTAGCGGAGTTTCAGCGCATAGCTGGAAAGTATTGCTGGCTCATCGGCAATGGCGCCCGCCCCGGCCATCGTCCGCGCCGCCTCATCGGCAATGGCGATCAATGCCGGCTCCGCGACTGTTGTCCCAAATCCCAGCCCGAATGAAAACACCATGAGCCAGAACAGGCTGCCCTTGCGGGCGAGCGCACCGGCAAGCGACTCGCCGAGCGGGAACAGCGCCATCTCCAGCCCGCGGATGAACAAGGCAAGCCCGAGCATGACGAACACCAGCCCGACGACAATGCTGCCAAGATTCGGGAACGGCTGCTGCAGCACCACGATCTGGAAGAAACCGATGATGATGATGATCGGCGCGAGGTCACGGAGCGTTCCGGCGACGAGACGCAGAAATGAAACGAGACCGCTCCGCATGGCCCTTGCCGAAGATCCTCTTGCTTGTACCGTTTCCGGGTACGCCGAGCCGCTCGCCGCTGACCATGATGGACTGGGACGTGGCCCGTCACCATTGCACGAGGTCAATTCGGCGAGAAACAACGCTCAAAGCGTGGGGTCAATCGGCCGCAAGGCTTGCAAGAAAGCCGGCGAGATCTTCCGTCATGTGATGCACATGCTCTGGTGGCGCCGTCCAACTCTTGATCTTTAACTGCGCTGGATGATCCATGTAGCTGGAATGCACGAGCACGGTCGTCATGCCGAGCTGGTGGGCGGCAACCAGATTGTGCGGCATATCTTCAAACATTGCGGCTTGGGACGGTGCAACGCCATGCGCCTGCACCATCAGCTCATAGGCCTCCCGCTGCTCCTTCGGCACGTAGCCGGTCGCGACGATGTCGCAGATGTCCTCAAACAGATGCAGCACGCCAAGCTTCCCCGCCACGTTTTCCGCATGCCGGCGCGACCCGGCGGTGAAGATGAGCTTGCGGCCCGGCAGCCTCTCGATGGCAGCCGCCAGTTCGGGGTGCTCCGGAACAGGCGACAGGTCGATGTCGTGGACGTAGTCCAGAAACGCGGCTGGCTCCATCTTGTGGATCTTCATCAGCCCGGCGAGTGTTGTGCCGAACTGCTTGTAGTAGCTTTTCTGTAGATGCCTCGCGTAGGCATAGGGCACACCCAGATACTTCTGGATGAATTCGCCCATGCGATGATCGACCTGCGCGAACAGGTTGCAGTCCGCGGGGTAGAGCGTGTTGTCGAGATCGAACACCCACACCCGCGTCCGCTCGAAACCGGGCCGAAGGGCGGGTCCAGCGGTTGCTGCGCTGCTGTGGGCGGTATCACCTGTCACCGCTCCTCCCCCTGCGCATCCGCTTCGGCCTCGTCGTCGGCCACCGCAACCGGCATCTCGATCACCACGCGCCGCGCGGCCATATCGACCGTCGGCACGAACGCCTTGGTGAATGGTATCAGCTCCGTCTTGCGCGAACCCGCAAGGCGAACCTCCAGCAGATCGCCTGCGCCGAAGTTCTGCACCGCCACAACTTCGCCGATCACCGCGCCAGACGCATCAGCCGCCGCAAGCCCAATGAGATCGGCGTGATAGAAATCGTCGTCGGCCTCGGGCTCCGGCATCGCTTCGCGCGCCACATGGAGCTTGCGGCCCTTGAGCAGCTCCGCGCCATTGCGATCGCTGACACCCTTGACCCGCGCGATCACGCCACCCTTTGGCGTCATGCGCATCACCTTAAGCGTCAGCGGCGCCGCTCCGGCTTGATCGACAAGCGGCCCGTAATCGGCGATCGCTTGGGGATCGGCGGTATAGCTGCGCACGACCACCTCACCGCGAATGCCATGCGCGCCGATGATCTCGCCGAGCAGAATAAGTTTCTCGCCTGCGCTCAACCCAAACCCTTCCTGCGCCAGCCCCTAGTTCGGCAGCGCGCCGAGGAACGTCATCGTCACCTCGACGGGCTCACCCGCGATGTCTGCCACCGTCTGCGAGACCGGCGCTGCCCGCTCGAATTGTCCCGCGATCTCAATGATCGCGCCCTTTGGACCAGCCGCAAAGCCCGTTACCAATTCACCCTCGGGCGGCACATGCAGCCGCAGATGCACCGAATTCGTTTCCTTGACCGGATCGAATTCATAGGAACCCGAGAACACCCCACCCCAGCGGTCCGACCCTAGAATCTTGCCATTCCGCAGTACCGCCAGCGCGCTTCCGCAGGCGCCGCTTTCATCGCAGAAGAAGCTTGAGCGGTATTCCACGTTGTAGAGGCCTTCGTCGATCATTTTCGATCTCCCATTTACGCGACGTAACTCGGCCGCGAGCAAATCGGCGGGCAGCAATCCAAGCACTCTGAGGTAGGCCGCCACCGGTCCAGGCAAAGAACCCTCCCCCGTCGCCCACAAGCTGACGGTGCGGGCGCTGACGTCCAAAAGCCGCGCCAACTCCACCTGTTTCAGACCGAGCCTCTCCAGGGCGTCCCTAAGGTTCACGTTCGTCATGAGTACATTTATAGCATAATTTTCTGTTTTCACAATTTTTACTATTTGACTAATATCGCCATCACTAGGCTCTCGTCCGGCGGCCGGTCCAACGCTGCGAACCCGGTCCCGAACCGCCAAAGAAAAGCCCGCCAGGCGAACCCGGCGGGCATTGTCTTCACGAAGCAAATCTTGCCGGAAAGGCGCGCCGCCAAGGCAGCACTCGGCCCGGCAGGCGATTGCCGGCTTACTCGCCGGCAGTCGCCTCTTCCGCTGCCTTCTTCGCCGCCTCGGCCTTCTCGGCTTCCAGCTTCATGCGCTCCTGCGCCTTCTTCTTCGGCAGCGCCTTGGCGACCGAAACTTTCGCCGTGCGCTTCATCAGACCAGCCACATCGAGGAACCGCGCAACGCGGTCCGTCGGCTGCGCGCCGACCGACAGCCAGTGCTTGCAGCGCTCTTCGTTGAGCTTCACGCGCTCCGGGTTGTCCTTCTTCAGCATCGGATCATAGGTGCCGACCTGCTCGATGTAGCGGCCATCGCGCGGCGAAGTCGAATGGGCGGCGACGATGTAGTAGTAGGGCCGCTTCTTGGCGCCGCCACGAGCGAGCCGGAGTTTCACTGACATAAACATCTTCCTTTTGCTGTGCGACGCGCGTCGCTGTTCGTAGTCTTGATCGTCATGGCCATCGGCCGCCTTCCCCGAAACGGGTGAAGGAATCTCGTTTCACTTCTTCTTCTTGCCCGGCATCATTGGAAACCGCGGCCCGCCAAGGCCCGGCAATCCGCCACCGCCAAGCCCAGGCAATTTCGGCATGCCGCCCATGCCACCAAGCCCGGGCAGTCCGCCCGGCAATCCCTTCGGCAGGGCTCCAGCTCCAGCGCCACCAGCATCGCCGCCGCCGGCTTGTTCCAGCGCGTCCTTCACTTCCTGCGGCAACTGCTCCAACGCGCGCGGGTCAAGCTTCGACAATTCCTCTTTCATCTTGGCGAGCTCGGCGGCACTGGGCGCTGCTCCACCACCGCCCATGCCGAACATGCCGCCGCCACCCATGCCGCCCATCATCTTCGACATGAGGCCGCCCTTGCCGCGCATCTTCTTCATCATGTCGGCCATGGTCAGGTGCATCTTGAGCAGCTTGTTGATGTCGGCCGGCGTCGTGCCGGAACCTGCCGCGATGCGCTTCTTGCGTTTGGCGTTGAGCACTTTCGGGTTGCGCCGTTCATGCGGCGTCATCGACGAGATGATGGCGCGCTGACGCTTCAATTCCTTCTCGAGTCCAGCCTCGTTGATCTGGCTCTTGAGCTTGGCGACACCGGGCATCATGCCCATCAGTCCGCCCATACCGCCCATTTTTTCCATCTGCTTGAGCTGATCGGAGAGGTCTTCCAGATCGAAGGCACCCTTGCGCATCTTCTGCGCAATCTCCTGGGCCTTCTGCATATCGACGTTCTGGATCGCCTTCTCGACGAGGCCAACGACGTCGCCCATGCCGAGAATGCGCCCGGCGATACGCTTGGGATCGAAATCCTCCAGCGCATCCCACTTTTCGCCGACACCGATGAGCTTGATCGGCTTGCCCGTAACCGCGCGCATCGACAGGGCCGCGCCACCGCGCCCATCGCCATCCGCGCGTGTCAGCACGATGCCGGTGATGCCCACCTGACCGTCGAACGCCGTCGCCGTGTTGACCGCGTCCTGACCGGTGAGACTGTCGGCAACCAGCAGCACTTCGTGCGGATTGGTGTCACGCTTGACGTCCGCCACTTCGCGCATCAGTTCGTCATCGACCGTCACGCGACCGGCTGTGTCGAGCAGAACGACGTCATAACCGCCCAGCTTGGCGGCATCGCGCGCGCGCCGCGCAATCTGCACCGGCGTCTGCCCGGCAACGATCGGCAGCGTATCGACCTGCGTCTGCTCGCCCAGCACCCTGAGCTGCTCCATTGCCGCCGGACGCCGCGTATCGAGCGACGCCATCAGCACCTTCTTGCGGTCCCGCGTCTTCAAGCGATACGCGATCTTGGCGGTGGATGTGGTTTTGCCCGAACCCTGCAGACCAACCATCAGGATCGCTACAGGCGGCGTCGCGGCGAGATCGACCGGCTCGGCATCCGAGCCCAGCATCGCCACAAGCTCGTCATGGACGATCTTGACGACCATCTGGCCGGGCGTGACGGATTTCAGCACCGCCTGCCCAATGGCCTTGGCCTTTACCTTCTCGACGAAATCCTTGACCACGTTGAGCGCGACGTCGGCCTCAAGCAGCGCACGGCGAACCTCGCGCATCGCCTCGCCGACATCTGCCTCGCTGAGCGACCCGCGCCGCGTCAGCTTGTCGAGCACACCATTCAGGCGATCGCTTAAGGTCTGGAACATCTCGTCTCCCTGGTGCGAAGAGGCCGGCAGCCCCGCCGCAAATCCAATAGCCAAAGCACAAACGCACCCGCGGGCGAAACTCGCCGGCGGATGTTGACCCCCCTGCCTCCCGGATATGTGTCCCAAGGGACGAAAGATCCATGTGCAGGGCGGCGGCTCGTGCAAGACGGCCGTCGGAAATCGCCCGGAAAATGGCCGACACGACCACTAATGTCAAGCAATGCGGATGACGAACCGGCAGCTGTCGGCCCATTTACGCAAATGCCGACACCCCATTTGCTTTGACATGGAATAACTCATAGCCTGCCCCAAGCGGACGCTATTCTGAGCCGCGTTCAGCTTGCCCCGGCACATCGGCCGAATTCAACAGGTCTCCCGATATTGAGGAAATTCAAATGATTGGCGTTTCCCGTCACTCCAACACGGGCGTTCGTTTTGCTGTGCTGGTTTTTGGCATCATGCTGCTGCTGTTGTCCGGCAGCCCGCCGGCCATGTCGCAGAACGGTAATCCAGCCGAGAAATCGGCATTCGAAAGCGCCAAGGAGCTTGGCACCGCCGCCGCCTTCCAGGCCTTTCTCGCCAATTACCCCACCGGCTTCTATGCCGATCTGGCCCGCGCATACGTCAAAAAGCTTGGCGGGAGCACCACGTCCGCAGCCACGCAATTTCCCGCAGGGCCGCGCTTTCCAGGCGTAACCGGACAAAACGTCGTATCGGTTCAGCATATCGGCGGCGCATTCGTGAAGAACGGGCCGGATTCCTGGGTGGAGCAGGGAACCAGCGGATCGGCCGTCTTCCGCTTCAGGGAAACCGGGCGGACCGACCGCGAAGTCCAGCTCTTTGATGGCTCGCGCAATGTCTACCTCGGCCTCGACGTCGTCGACGCCATCGTCTGGTATTCCGATTCCGCTCAGCCGCGCCGGCCGCTCTACCAGATCACCCATGCGCAAGCAGGCGCCGTGGCACCGCCGCCATATGCAAGCTACCCGAAGCCGAAACCCAGCTCACCCACATATAAGCCAGCCAAGCGTCCCATTGGCTGCGAAGAAGGTCAGCGCCTCGTCAACGGCCGCTGCCGCACCATTCGCGCTGGCGAAAAGCCGCAGGGCTGCCCCAAGGGAACCGAACCCATCCCGGAAACCGATGCCTGCCGTCCGATCAAGAAGCGCACTCAACGGTGCCGGAGCGGATACATCAAGCTCGATGGCAAGTGCATTCGGCGCAATGAGGCTGGAAGCTACTGCGGTCCCGGTTACAGACCGAGCGGCGGCAAATGCGTTCCAGGTGCCTATCAGGCGCCCAAACCCAGCTCGAACCGTCCAGCCTGGCAGATCGAAGCGATCAAGAAGGGCTGCAAACCGGGACAGGGCTGGAATCCGCAGGAAGGCTGCCACGAAAACGACTGATGCCAACGCGCCGGGTAAGGTCCGCCGCGCGAGCTTGGACCTTACTCGACGCGATGGGACTTCAACTCGTTGACAAGCTTGCCGAGCTGGATCGCAACTTCCAGCCCGGTTTCCACCGTCTGCTTCAGTGAAGCGCGGTTCTGAATGAGGGCGTTAAGCCGCTCCTGCTGTTCGCCCAAGCCGAAAAAGACCGCCTCCGGCGGTTCGAGATCGCCGTCCTCGACCGCGCACATGACGTCGAAGGCATTCTGCGAGGCTAGCACCAGCATCGACGCCACGTCGTTCATGAGTTGATGATAGAGGCGGCAACTATCGGCATCGACCCGGGGGCCATGCACACCAAACTTCAGCGGCGAAGAGCCCTGCGCGCCTTCTCCTGCATAAAGCTTCGGGTTGCGCTGGAACCGCTTGAAGATCTCGATGAGGCCCAGGCAGCACGATTCAAGATCCTTCAACGCCGTCGACACCTTGCGCCGTGACTTGGGCCGGTTCTCCGTCCGCTCCTCGGCGGTCCAGTTGATGGTGGCGATCGAAGAAATCGCTCCAAGGGCGGCAATCGCCGGCAAGACGGCGGCGAACGGATCTGGCGCGATACGGCTATGTTCGTCCACGGTAAACTCGACGAGTTTGGACTTTTGCTTGGGCGCTGCCTTGGCCACGTACGGATTCCAGATTCTATTGCGTCCAGCCACACGTCGGCCCGGAGCCGCATCATAAACCAAGCAAAGCATGCACGCTAAGGGAGAAGCGCGCGCCGTCCTCGCAACGCTTTGTATCGTGCGTCAAGCGGTCACTACCGCATGTCGAAACAGCGACGAATGGCGCTGGCACCGCAGCATTTAGGCACCGAAAGAGTAGTTTTTGTCCCGGTCGGCCAACAACCGCCACGACGGCTCTTGCCCCCCGTCAAAATTACCGCCAATCTGGCGGTGGCTCATGACGAGTGCGTCCTACTGTGACGCGAGGATTGAGAGCGGGGATCTCCAGGCATGAATAACTCGGCTCGCGCGAATATTGCCGCGCGTACCCAGACGCTTATAGCTGCAGTCGCATTCATGATCGGCGGCCTCGCGCTCACTCAGAATGCGCAAGCAGCGGATGGCCCGCCGACGCCCGATGAATATGTTGCGCATGTCGGCGGCGACGCACGGATTGTACCGGCAGGCGCTCTGAAACTCGACGGCGGCCGCATGATATGCGGTCATCGCCCGACCGTGCTCGACAACGCGCTCGACGACTACGCGGCGGCCTATCCCGGCTTTCTCATCATCAACCCGAAGTTGATGAATCGCGTGTCTACCCCAGTCAAGAAGTGGATCTACTCCCACGAGTGCGCCCATCAGTTCCGTGGCCCAGACGAGGAAACTGCGGACTGCTTCGCGGTTCAGCGCGGCCGTCGCCAGGGCTGGCTGACAGATGCCGGACTGGAAGAAGTTTGCGCCTTCATCAAGCCGGCGAAGGGCGACGCGATGCACCTGTCGGGGTCCCACCGCTGTGAATCGATGCGCCGCTGCTTTGCCGATTCCAAGGTGCGCTGATCGCGACCCGGCCTGATCCTGCCGGAAACCGTTGCTCCTGGCATTGGCCGTTCTGCATTGCCCCAGCTTGAAACATCACGCGACGAGGCCCTGCCCACTGCAGCTCCGTCGCGCACCTGATCCGCCCCATCTAATCCCCGCACCGCCGCCGTGCCTTTAGCATGTGCCGAGCCCCGATCGAGGGCTGCGGAGCATCCATACATGCCGTTCACCGATTATGCGCGCGCCCTGCTCGAGCTCGCCGAAGTCATAAACAGGTGGTTTGCCACCCTCACCCCGCTCGACCGCGCGCGTCGCAATCGCGTTGCCCGCTACGCCGCCGAAATCGCCGATACCCTCGCCCGCGCTGCAGACGCCCTGCATGCGCTGGAAGCCGATCCGCGCGATCATCAGGCGGCACAACGCGCCGCCCGCGAGTTCGGCCGCATAACCGGATACGTCGAAACCATGGTCGGCGTGTTGGAACACCACCTTGACGGGCGCAAGCTCGCTGGCGTTAAAAGACGCCTCGAACGGCTGGAGGCAAGGCAGCCATCCATGGAGCAGGTCCGCCCGCCTGCTTTGCGACGCATTGACCGGGTGAGTGCCGCGGAAGGTTATTTCAGAGCACTCGCCGACGGCCTTAAAACCTGAGGCACACCCGCGCCTCGGCCAAGACAACGAAAGAGAATGGCCCGATGGATAAGTTCACGACGCTGACCGGGATCGCAGCACCGCTGCCGCTGCGCAATATCGACACCGACATGATTATTCCCAAGCAGTTCCTGAAAACGATCCAGCGTACCGGACTTGGCAAATCGCTGTTCTTTGAAATGCGCTTCGACCAGGACGGAAAGGAAAATCCCGATTTTGTCCTCAACAAGCCCGCCTACCGAAAGGCGCAGATTCTTGTCACTGGCGAGAACTTCGGTTGCGGCTCAAGCCGCGAGCATGCACCGTGGGCTTTGCTCGACTTCGGTATCCGCTGCGTCATCGCACCCGACTTCGCCGACATCTTCTACAACAACTGTTTCCAGAACGGCATCCTGCCCATCAAGCTGCCGCAGTCGGACGTCGACAAACTCCTCGATGACGCCAGCCGCGGCGCCAACGCCACCATCACCGTGGACCTGGACGCCCAGGAAATCCGCGGACCCGACGGCGGTGTCATCCGCTTCGAGATCGATCCCTTCCGCAAGCATTGCCTGCTGAACGGCCTCGACAACATCGGCCTCACCCTGGAAAAGACCTCGGCCATTTCAGTTTTCGAGACGAAAGCAAAAACTGATCGCCCTTGGCTTTGACGGCGGCAAACCATCAATAAGATACTTTTCAGCTCACACGAACGGTCGCCGCATCGAAGCTGCCGCGGCAACTGAGAAGCAGGCCCGAACCAGCCGGACGGGCCTGCAATCTTCAACAAACTCACCCGCGCAATGCGCTTCCATTTCATCTTCGAAATGCATTTTCGAACCCCGCCAATTTTGAAATAGAGCCACCCGGACCCCGCGCTTCCCCGCCGCAAAGCAGCCCAGACAGCCGCGCAGGGAGCCGCCGCCACAAGGCGCCAATTCGCCAAAAAACACCCCTCTCCAGACGACAGCCAGAAGCAAAAATCACCAAATGGCCTGCTGCCGCTTGGCATTTCGGCGCTTCATTGCAGACGCTTCTGGCGCTAGAATATCGCTGAGCGATACCCCCGATTCAGCGTCGGCAAAAATCCCAAATAGACCTCACCACCACTCATGGGCATGCTGGTGAGGCGCGACAAATGCAGCATTTATAGTGCTTTCCACGACCTGAATCGTGGAAAAACCAATGAATTCGTTGCAAACACGACACGCAAGTTTCGTTTTCAGGGCGCAAAAGCAAGAAATCGCTTTTTTGCACAATAAGAAATACAATATCCAATCTAATCACCTGATCGGTACGATGCGGAAATACAAATAGACACGATTGAAAACAACCTGATGCCTCTTAGAGGGAGACACCCGATGGCAGCGAAGACGAAGACCAAGGCGAAAGCCAAGCCGGTTGCGAAGAAGAAGCCGGCCGTGAAGAAGACCACCAAAGCTGTGAAGGCCGCGAAGGCGACCAAGGCCACCAAGGCGCAGCTGACGGTCACTCTGCGTAATCTGAGCGATGCGATCGCCGAAAACCATGAACTGCCCAAGAAGCAGGCCAATGCCATGCTGACCGAGATGGTCGACATGATCGCCACGCACCTGAAGAAGGGCTCGCGCATCCGCATCGGCGGTCTGGGCATCCTCCAGGTCCGTCATCGCCCCGCCCGCATGGGCCGCAACCCGGCAACCGGCGAGTCGATCAAGATCAAGGCGAGCAAGAAGATTGCCTTCCGCGCCGCCAAGGAATTGAAGCAGGCCGTCTGATAGCGGCCCGCCTGGCGACGGGATTGCCCACCCCGGTCGCAACAGATCAAAAGACAAAAAGCCCCTGCGCAGATCGAGCGCGGGGGCTTTTTCATTTCGCTCTTATTGCAGGCACGCCGCCACCCGAATAGCCTCACTCCAAAAGCACGAGGCTCGAATGCTTGAAGAACTGGTCCGCTTCGTCGCCCGCGAGGACGTACTGCCCTTCTATATGATGCTCTGCATCGCCGTCATGGTGCTGCCGATGCTGGGTCTCGCGATCTGGTTCCATCGCGGCATTGGCCGGACCGAAGGTGGCCGGCGCCTCATGCGCGACCACGGCAATGCGCCAATGCGCAGCCGCTCACCCGTTCATTCCGCACGGCAGATCGGCCAAGCCGCAGCGGCATTGAAAGCGGTCAACGCCGGGTATTATGGCCAGACTGTCAAAAGCACTTACAAGACCGTCTGGGTCATCGTCGGCCTCTGGCTGCTCGCCAACATTCTGGTCTGGGGGCTGCCGATCTATGGCCAGGCCATAAACAACCAATCAGAGGCGGAACAGAACTCCGCCCCCGCCACCAACGATACACGCGGCGGCACAGCCAAGTTTTAGAGCGTGTTTAGCTGAAGTGTTTAGCGGTTCGGCGTGAAGAACATGCTCAAGACATAAAAGATGGAGCGCCTTCCCGAGTCTATAGAAAGTGGACACGCTCTAGGCGCCATACCGAAAATGCAAACGCCGCTCAAAGCAAACCGCCGCGGACCATAATCCGCGGCGGTTCGATTTATGCAGACCGGCAAGAGACGCGCGACTCAGTACACGCGAGCCTTCGGCTCGATGTAGCTTATCTCGTTGGTCAGCGTGTAGGTATGCACCGGCCTGAAGTCCAGACGCACCGTCTTCTGCCCATAGTCGGCAAAGGCAAGCGTGTGCTTCATCCAGTTGGCGTCGTCGCGCTTTGGGAAATCCTCGCGCGCATGTGCGCCACGGCTTTCCTTGCGGTTCTCCGCACCCGTCACCGTCACCGCTGCCTGCGCGATCAGGTTGTCGAATTCCAGAGTCTCGACGAGATCCGAATTCCAGATGAGCGAGCGGTCCGTCACCTTGATGTCGTCGGAATGCTTCCAGATCTCATTGATCTTCTGGATGCCCTCCTGCATCACCGGGCCATCGCGGAACACGGCGCAATTGGCCTGCATGGTCTTTTGCATCCGGAGCCGCAGCGCCGCCGTCGGCGTCTCGCCCTTCGCATACCGGAAGCGGTCGAGCCGTGATAGCGCGAGATCTACGGCATCGCCGGGCAGCTCAGCCTGGCGCTCCTTGCTGTCGACAACGTCCGCGCAGCGCAGCCCCGCCGCACGCCCGAACACGACGAGATCGATAAGCGAATTGGAACCAAGACGGTTGGCGCCATGCACCGACACGCAAGCTGCTTCGCCGATCGCCATCAACCCCGGCACGACGTGATCGGGATTGCCATCCTTCAGCGTCAGCACCTCCCCATGGAAGTTCGTCGGGATGCCGCCCATGTTGTAGTGGACTGTCGGGATAACCGGGATCGGTTGCCGCCGCAGATCGACGCCGGCGAAGATCTTCGCGCTCTCCGTGATACCGGGCAGCCGTTCCGCCAGAATCTTGGGATCGAGGTGGTCCAGATGCAGGTGGATGTGGTCCCCTTCAGAACCCACGCCTCGGCCCTCGCGGATCTCGACCGTCATCGAGCGCGAAACCACGTCGCGCGAGGCGAGATCCTTGGCATGCGGCGCATAGCGCTCCATGAAGCGCTCGCCCTGGCTGTTGGTAAGATAACCGCCTTCGCCGCGCGCGCCTTCCGTAATGAGAACGCCCGCGCCATAGATGCCGGTCGGATGGAACTGCACGAATTCCATGTCCTGCAGCGGCAGGCCCGCCCGCAGCACCATGGCATTGCCGTCGCCCGTGCAGGTATGCGCGGACGTGCAGGAGAAATAGGCGCGTCCATAGCCACCGGTCGCCAGAATTGTCTTCTTCGCCCGGAAGGCGTGGATAGTACCGTCATCCAGGTTGAGCGCCACGACGCCGCGGCAGGCCCCGTCCTGATCCATCATCAGGTCGATGGCGAAATACTCGATGAAGAACTCCGCGGAGTGCCGCAACGACTGGCCATAGAGCGTATGCAGCATCGCGTGGCCGGTACGGTCGGCGGCGGCGCAGGTGCGCTGTGCGGGCGGGCCCTCGCCGAACTCGGTCGTCATGCCGCCGAACGGGCGCTGATAGATGCGGCCATCCTCGGTGCGCGAAAACGGCACGCCGTAGTGCTCCAGCTCATAGACGGCATCAGGCGCATGGCGGCACAGATACTCGATCGAATCCTGATCGCCGAGCCAGTCCGACCCCTTGACGGTGTCGTACATATGCCAGCGCCAATTGTCCGGACCCATATTGCCCAGCGAAGCCGCAACGCCACCTTGTGCCGCCACCGTATGCGACCGCGTCGGAAACACCTTGGTCACGCACGCCGTCTTGAGGCCCGCCTCCGCGCATCCCAGCGTCGCCCTGAGGCCGGCGCCGCCAGCACCCACGACGACCACGTCATACGTATGATGGATCACGGGATAGGCCTTGCCGCCGACCGCCGGACCGCTGCTCACGTTCGTCGCCATCCCGTTATGCTCCAAAGCTCAGCTTGGCCACTGCGAACAAGATCGCGGCGCCAACAAAGATAGCAAAGAAGGTGTTGAGCATCAGCGACACCACCTTGACCCCCTCGCCATGCACGTAATCTTCGATGATGACCTGCATGCCCAATCGCATGTGGATCGCTCCCGAGATTCCAAGCAGGGCGAATACAATGCCGACCAGCGGATTGGCGAACCAGGTCTTGACCGTCGCATGATCCGATCCCGCCATCGACAGCACCAGCCACATGACCAGCACCACCAGAATGAGGTTGGCGACGGCCGTCACCCGCTGTTTCCAGAAATGATCGGCACCCTCTTTGGCAGAGCCGAGCCTGCGGGCGTTCTTAAGAGGTGTTCGCATGTTCATGGCATCACCCAACTGCGGAAATGTAGTTCAAGGGCGCCTGTGCGAACGTGGCGGCAAACTGGCCCGACAGTAGCCAGACAAGCAACGTCAGCACGATCGAGGCGATCAGCGACGTCCAGCACATCCGGTCCACGGTGCTAAGTTCGTAGCCCTTGCCGGTGTCCCAAATGAAATGCCGGATCCCTCCCAGGGCATGCAGGAACAGCGCCCAGGTAAACCCAAACAGGATTAAGCGGCCGATCAGACTGCCCATGATCCCATTGACGAAGGCGAAATAGTCCGGGCCCGCCGCCGCCGCCACCAGCCACCACGCCAGCAGCGCCGAACCGAAATAAAGCGCCGCACCGGTTATGCGGTGCAGGATCGACATAACCATATTGATGATCGGCTTGTAGACCTGCAGATGCGGCGACAACGGCCGCTCTGCACGCCCGCCGCGCAAGGTTTTGGCTTCAGCCATGACATGTCCTCAACGGATGCTCTGAAGCGCTTTTAGCCTGCTCGCTGCAGCGCGGCAATTCGTCGAATGACATATTTGACTGAAGGAAAATCTGGCCTCTGGCTGCGCACTGATCGCCATGCGGGCGCGAGACGAGGCGGATTTGCTCTCAATCGAGAGAGGCGATGATGGCCCTGCCGAGCGCTGAGCCGCTCTCGTAGGCGTGCTCCGACAACCTGCCCAGGCACCAATCACCCGCGACACCGACGTTTTGCTGGCTTGAATAGACGTAAGTCTCACCCAGGGACTGATCCACGAGCCCAAATCTCCACAAATGAGCAGTCATCTGCGAAGGCCGCGCCGGCGGCAGGTCGAGAACGTGGCAGACTTCCGACCACAGCTCCTCTGCAACCAGCTCCGGCTCTGCATCTTCCGTCTCGCGGCTCCAGGCCGGCGAGGCATGGACGACGATTGTTTCACCTTTCGTCGTCCTGCCCGGTTTGGCGTTGTTGCGCGCGATCCAGCGGATCACGTCCGACATGTCCGAATAAACATCCTGATCGGGCAGGACACGCTGTTCCAGACGCACCATCAGCGACCAGCACGGCGACATGCGTACGCGCGCCAACGGTTCGGCGACTTCTTCAACCCGCCCGAGCAGCAAGAGCGCCTGGGGCGCCGGCACCGCCACCGCCACAGCGGCGAACGGGCCAACGACCGTCTCGTCGTCGAACCAGATGTGCCAGGACTTGTCTGTCCGGTCGATAGTATGGACCCGGCGGCTCGTATGGATCCGCACGCTCTCTGCCAACGGCCGCACGATTGAGGACATGCCGGGTGTCCCGACGAACCACGGCAGGATCTGGCCGCCGCCTTGTTCACCAGTGGAAGTGACCGGTTTCCAAGGCGCGGCATAACCGGAGCTGCATAGCTCATCGATAAAAGCGCGGAACTGGGCGGAACGTGCTGTCAGATACTGCGCACCGTGATCGTAGGACACGAGACCGAGGCGCGTTGTCGCCATTCGCCCGCCGATGATGCGATCTTGTTCGAAGATTTCGACATAGGCACCAGCGCGCCGGAGCACCCGCGCGCAAGCGAGTCCCGCAAGTCCAGCTCCAATGACAGCAATGCGCTTCGTCACGCGATCAATTTGCGGTCTAGCACCGCGCCTCTTGTAAAAATATTGCGCCTAGCCCGAATGCACCTGCACCATGCCCGGCGTATCCGCCCACAAACTAAGCCTACAAGCCAGAAGTTAACGAATACTCCAGAAAGCGTGCCACGCTTGGTCAGCGTCATTTCCCCGCTGGAACAAGTCTTTCCGCGAACGGATGTTGAGCACCAGTATATGCGTGGGTATTTCCGGGCGTTCTTCCCGGTTTACCATAAGATCTGGTAACATAAATGCCCTATCGAGGCACGAAAATCTAAACTGTTACATGCCAGATCTGGCCTAGGACTGCCGGAATAATATCAATTCCGGCCAATACGGATTAGATGAGGCTGCGACCAAGGTCCGCCGCGTTGCGACGCCCCAGCGGCGTAGCCCGTGCACTAGTAAATATCCCCCTGGCAAAGCCGGGGGATCTCCTAAGGACTTTAGAGGCTGGATAGGCAAGTAAGCTCGTCGAGAGCGCTTCAACCCAAGTCGCAGCGGTCTAGCACAAGGAAAAACCCTGTCAGCGAGGCACGGCGAGCCACAGATCCATATCGAGAATGACGCCATCGGCATATTTGCCGTCCGCCGACTTAAAGGGCAGTTGCTCGCAGCTCTGATTCTTGACCGCGACGAGGCGCGTGCGGAGAGCACCGACGTCGCTGCGGCCCGGCAGCTCAGCCTTCTCCAGGATCTCCGACCAGGCGTATACAGTGTCCCCGGCAAAGCACGGCGCAACGTGGCGACCGGCATTGATGGCTGCGATGTGGAAGGCATTGCCAAGTCCGTTGAAGGATAGCGCCCGCGCCAGCGAGATCACCACGCCGCCATAGATGATGCGCTTGCCGAACCTTCCCTTGGCTTCCGTGTGCTGGTTGAAATGCACCTTCGCGGTGTTCTGGTAGAGGCGGGTGGCGATCTGATGCTCCGCCTCCTCCAGCGTCATGCCGTCGACGTGGTCGATCTTCTCGCCCACCTCATAGTCGCCCCAGCGGAATGGCGAACCCGAGAGCGCGAAGTCATAGCGCGACGTATCGAGGCGCGGCACGGCCCCGCCGAGATCTTCAGGCGCTACGCGGTCAGGCAGATCCGGCACAACGGCATCGGGTGCAGGCGCCGCCTTGTCACGCTTCCTCACCATTACCCAGCGGGCATACTCGATCACGATGTCGCCGTGCTGGTTGCGTCCCGTGGAGCGCACATAGACCGTGCCGGTTTCGCCGTTGGAGTTTTCCTTAAGGCCGATCACCTCCGATACGGTCGACAGCGTATCGCCCGGAAAAACCGGCTTCACGAAACGGCCGCCAGCATAGCCCAGGTTGGCGATCGCATTGAGCGAAATGTCGGGAACGGTCTTGCCGAACACCACATGGAAGGCCAGCAGATCATCGACCGGCGCCTGGGAATATCCAATGGCCTTGGCGAAGGCGTCGGAGGACTGCACCGCAAATCTTGGCCCATAAAGCCCAGTGTAGAGAGCCACGTCGCCGTGCGTGACGGTGCGCGGCGTTGCATGCGTCAGGATCTGGCCGAACCTGAAATCCTCGAAATAGTTGCCGGGATTGGTCTTTGTCGCCTTCATCTTCTTCTCTTTCCGGTCAAGGATCCAGCTGGCCAGCATCAGCCGCCGATGAAGGACGAAAATCGACCTTCATCAAGCTGGCTTCGGCGCACGTCGTAGGGCTTTCTCAGGACTTTTCCAAGTCGGCAATCGCCTCAGCAATCGCAACTGTGCGCTTCGCCATCACCATGTGGAGCCGCTCCACCATCTTGCCTTCCACGGTGATAACGCCGAGCTTTTCGTTCTCCGGCCTGGCAAATTCGGCAATGATCTTGCGCGACCAGGCGACTTCCGCTTCCGAAGGCGAGAACGTCTCATTGGCAATGGCCACCTGGCTCGGATGGATCAGCGTCTTGCCGTCCATACCGAGGGTTCGGCCATGCTCCGCTTCCGCCCGGAAACCTATTTCGTCCTTGAAATCGTTGTAGACACCATCGAGCACGTCGAGACCATAGGCGCGCGCCGCCACGATGGTCATCGACAGCCACGGCACCACAGCAAAGCGATCCTTGTAGGCGCGCGCATGGCTCTCCTTGAGCAGGTCGTTGGTGCCCATCACCATGCAGGTCAGCCGGTGTTCGCGCTCGATGCCGGCCATGGCGATCTCTCGCACGTTGAGGATCGACATCGGCGTTTCCATCATCGCCCAGATCTTGGTCTTTTCCGGCGCATGGGCGGCGGTCAACACCTTTGCCGCCGATATGATGTCGCCAGGACGACCAACCTTTGGAACCAGGATCGCGTCGGGCGCGGCTTTGGCGGCGGCGAACAGGTCCTCAGCCCCCCATGGCGTCTCAAGGCCGTTGACGCGGATGATAAGTTCTCGCTTTCCGTAGCCCCCGGAAGCGACCGCCCCACAGACCTTTTCCCGCGCGCCTACCTTGGCGTCGGGCGCCACCGCATCCTCGAGGTCGAGGATCAGCGCATCGGCGGCAATGGTCTTCGCTTTCTCAAGGGCCCGCTCATTGGATCCAGGCATGTAGAGGACGCTGCGGCGCGGACGGACGGTCATGTTGTTGGAAACCTTTCGATTTTTTCAGCCGACGGACGCTGGCAGGAAACACGGAACGGCGGTATTTTGCGCTGCACCCTAAATCGGCACCCCTAAATTACAACTCGAAAAAGGTCGATTATCCTCCGACGGACGCCCATCGGTCCCGACAATCGCCGCCGCCCAAGCCCGCCCGCACTTCCCTGAAACTCAAAAAATCTACCGCCACGCACCCATGCCACGCATTCTTGCCATCTCGTCCTATGTCGCCTCCGGACACGTCGGCCTGGCAGCCATCGTGCCGGCGTTGCAGGCCCTCGGCCACGACGTGGCCGCTGTTCCAACGATCGTATTATCCCGGCACCCCGGACACCGCGCATCCGCGGGCGCGCCGCTCGCCCCCGATCAGTTCCAGGCGCTGGTCGACCAGATCGTTGAATCAGCAGCTGACGAACCCTTTGCCGCGATCATCACCGGCTACATGCCCAGCGCCCGCCATGTCGAAATTGCTGCCATGGCAGTAGCGGAGCTACAGCGGTTCAAGACAACACCGTTTCTGTGCGACCCCATCATTGGCGACGCGCCCAAAGGCCTCTATGTCGACCAATCCGTGGCCGCATCCATGCGCGATCTGCTGTTGCCGATTGCCGACTTCGCCACACCCAACGCATTCGAACTGTCATGGCTAACGCAACAGCCCACCGCGACAGTAGAAGAAGCTTTGCGAGCTGCAGAAGAATTGCCGGTCAGCGAAGTTGTAGCAACCTCGGTGCCGCATGGCAGCGGGCGCATCGCAAACGTCCTGGCGAACACCTTTGAGAGTTGTGTCTGTGACGTCCCGTTGCTGCAATCGGTCCCCCATGGCACCGGAGATCTCTTCTCGGCCCTGCTCCTGGGTCATCTCATATCCAACGGCAAGCCGCTGCCGGATGCACTCGCATGCGCAACAGCGGCCACCCGTGCTATCATCGAGGCCAGTTTGGGAAGATCCGAGCTTGCGCTCGTGGGGAACCTCGCCAACGCGTTGGCGGCCGAACCGGCACCCATCCAGCCCGCGGCTGAGGCAAGTGGTCGGCAACCAGGAAAGCTCACCCAACATTGACGCAGGCATTCAGCCGACCCAAATTGCCTAGAAGCGATCAATTCACCTATTTGCATTATCCGCGCTGGCTCACGCGATCGGTTGAGCGCAAACCGGTCCGTCCGAAATATGCCCAAACCCGGAGACGCGAGAAATCATGAGCGAACAGAAGAATAACGGGCTGACGTTCCTGAAGCATGAGGCTGCGCCGGGCATCATCCTGCTCATCGCGGCAGCGGCCGCGCTGCTGATGGAAAACTCTCCCTGGCGATGGGTCTACGACAGCCTGCTCGACACGCGCGTGACGGTGGGGATCGGCAAACTGCTGCTCTATAAGCCGCTGCTGCTGTGGATCAACGATGGCCTGATGGCGATCTTTTTCTTCCTCGTCGGACTGGAGATTAAGCGCGAACTCATGGTTGGCGAGTTGTCCTCGGTTCGCCGCGCCACCCTGCCCGCGATGGCTGCCGTTGGCGGCATGGTCGTCCCCGCGCTTATCTACGCAATCGTCAACCATTCCGACCCGGTCGCCCTCAATGGCTGGGCCATTCCCGCCGCCACCGACATCGCATTTGCAATAGGCGTTCTCGCGCTGCTCGGATCGCGCGTGCCATCATCGCTCAAGGTGTTCTTGCTGGCCCTTGCGATCATCGATGATCTCGGCGCCATCATCATCATCGCCTTGTTCTATACGACCGACTTGTCTTTGCCCGCGCTCTACCTCGCCGGCGCCGGCATACTCGCTCTCATCGCCCTCAATCGCTTCCATGTGTCCAATACGGCGCCCTATGTACTGGTCGGCATCTTCATATGGGTCTGCGTGCTGAAATCAGGCGTACACGCGACGCTGGCCGGCGTCGTGACCGCACTTGCTGTCCCGCTCTATGCCAAGGGCAGCACGGACCACGAGCACGGCCCGCTGCTCGAGCTGGAACACCGCCTGCAGCCTTGGGTGGTCTATGCGATCATGCCCGCCTTTGCCTTCGCCAACGCCGGCGTCGCCCTGTCGGGGCTATCGTTCGACAAACTCCTCGCACCGATCCCGCTTGGCATCATTCTGGGTCTTTTCATCGGCAAGCCGCTGGGCATCATGGCCTTCCTCTGGCTCGCGCTGCGCCTTGGCTGGGGCGAGCGCCCCGGCGGGGCCAGCTGGCCCGCCCTGCTCGGCGTCTCATTTCTGGGCGGCATCGGCTTCACCATGAGCCTGTTCATCGGCGGACTGGCCTTCTCCGACCCCGCATTCGCCACCGACATTCGCATCGGCGTGCTGGGCGGCTCCATTCTCTCGGCCACGGTAGGCTTTGTCTTGCTCGCGGGCGCGTTTGCGGGCAAGACAAAGCCACTGCCCACTTGAGGTAGCAAAGTGCCGACCACAAAGGACGTCACTCGATAAGAACGGAAATCAAACCGCGCAGAGGAGCATGTCGCCCGTGAGTCAATTCCCCGAGCACCTTTCCGAACGCTACCTGCGATTCAAATTTCGCCACTTCACGCCGAACATGGATCGCTACGAAGAGCTGGCCACATTCGGCCAGAGCCCCGACGTGATGATCGTCTCGTGCTGCGACAGCCGCGTCGATCCGGAAACCATCTTCTCGGCCATGCCGGGCGAGTTGTTCGTGATGCGCAACGTCGCCAATCTGGTGCCGCCATATGAAACCGACGGCAAGTTCCACGGTGTCTCGGCGGCTCTGGAATTCGCGCTGCTCAATCTGCGGGTCAAGCATGTGGTGGTGATGGGCCATGCCGGTTGCGGCGGCGTCAAAGCCGCACTCGAACAGACAGCTGCCAAGCAGACGGATGCCTTGTTCATCAGCAAATGGATGTCGATGCTCGAAGATGCCCGCCTTTCTGTCTTAGCGAAGCATCAAGGCTCGACAACCGCTGAGCGCCTCAAAGCTCTGGAGATGGAAGGCATCAAGACGTCGCTCAAGAACTTGAGGACGTTTCCCTGCATCCAGTCGCTCGAAAGCAAGGGCAGGGTTACATTGCACGGAGCCTATTTCGAGATTGCGACAGGCACACTCGCCATATTGAATCAGCTCACTGGCAATTTCTACGATTTGTGATGGCTTGGAGACCGGCCGCAAATTGATCGCGGCCGGGCCCGCCGTCCCTTCAAAACACTTGCCGAATGCGTTTTCCTTATGCCGACGCTGCCCAGCTCAGGACTGTGGCTTGGCAGCCGTCTTGGCGCGCGCCTTCTCGATTTCGGCGATCATCTTTTCGAGCGCGGCTTCATTGGTGATAGGCCCGACCTGCTTGAAGGCAATACGTCCCGAACCGTCGACAATGAAAGTCTCCGGCATCCCGTAAACGCCCCATTCGATCGCGCCGCGCCCCAGCGGATCGACGCCGACGGCCTTGAACGGATTGCCGTAGCGGCCAATGAACCGGCGGCCGTCGTCAGCCCCGTCCTTGTAGTTGACACCCATGATGGCAACGCCCGTGCGCTTCTGAAGCTCCACGAGGTAGGGATGCTCCTGCACACATGGGATGCACCAAGAGGCCCAGAAATTGACGACATGCACGTTGCCTTCCGCCAGCTCTTTGGCTGTGAAACCCGGAACCTGCTGCTCGGCGTGCTTGAGCCCTTCCAGCGGCGCGAAATCAACCTGCGGCGCCGGCCGGCCGATCAGGGCTGATGGCAGCTTGGAAGGATCGCCCGAAAACAGCGCGAAGGCGAACATGATGGCAAGGCCGAAGAAGATCGCCACGGGCAGCACGACAAAGCCCGAGCGCTGCCGCCCCTCCGCCGGACTTGCGGCATGAGTTGACGAACGGTTCGCACGATCCTGCTCGGCGCTCATGGCTGGCTGCTTCCTTCCCTGTTGTTATTGTTTCTTTCCAACCCGTCCACCGGCACACACCGGCCATCAGCGACCAGAACGCCGCCGCACGCCGCGCTGCTCCAGCTCGTGGAGAAGCCGCAGCTGTCGCCGGCCATCCCAGATGAGCCACACAAGTAGCACAACCAAAACGAACGCGACGGCACCGTATGAAGCCCAGATGAAAGCCGCATGTGGCCCAAGGTCCATGTCGCCTCCTTCAGCCTGACGCCGCTGTGCTTGCCTCGCGCCCGCGCGCGGCCTGCTCGACCTCGGCCATGCGCAGCGCTTTGACCCGCCGCCGCAGCACCTCGTTACGCATTCCCTTCATGTGCAGGGCAAGAAACAGGATCGAGAAGCCGACGGCGTTGATGATGAGCGGATAAAGGATGGATGGATGTATTGCGGGTCCGCCCATCTTCACCACGCTGGCTGGCTGATGCAGCGTGTTCCACCAGTCCACCGAGAACTTGATGATCGGCAAGATCACCACGCCCGCAAGCCCCAGCACCGCGGTCTGCTTCGCCGCCAATGCCTCGTCATCGAGCGACGAACGAAGCGCCATCAGCCCAAGATATAGGAAGAACAAGATCAGCACCGATGTCAGGCGCGCATCCCACACCCAGTAGGTGCCCCACATCGGTTTGCCCCACAGCGATCCCGTGATGAGCGCCAGCAGCGTGAAAGCCGCGCCGATTGGTGCTGCAGCCTTGGCCGAAACGTCGGCCAGCGGATGGCGGAATACCAGCAGCCCGAAACTTGATATGGCGATCATCGCGTAGCCCATCATGCCGAGCCATGCCGACGGCACATGGATGAACATGATCTTGACCGTCTCGCCCTGCTGGTAATCGGGCGGCGCAACAAAAAACGTCAGATAAAGACCATAAAGGATGATGCCCGCCGCCAGCGCGGACAGCCACGGCAGGATCACGCCCGACAGCTCCATGAAGCGGGTCGGGTTTGCCAGCCGCTGCGTCAGCGACTGCGGCGTGGTCTGGGCGTCGGTGCTCATGGGCTTCACTTACGTCCTCCGGCGCAAAAGCGCAATTTTCGCGTCGTCACAGCGCTCATCACGTTTAGCTGAAAGCCGCACGGGAATTGGCAGCCTGGAGCTTGTTTAGCTGAAGTGTGTGGCGGTTCAGCGTGAAAAACATGCTCAAGACAAAAAGATAGAGCGCGTTCCCGAATCTATCGAAAATGAACGCGCTCTAATGCATGTGCTGGCGCAGCGCGGCTGCGGCCGCCACCGGGCCCAGAACCATCGCCACCAGCGAGATCGCGGTCAGGATGAGAAACGAGGCCAGAAACCCGTCAGGCGCGAGCAGCGCGGCGCTGATCGCCGAGATGCCGAAAATCAGCGTCGGCACATAGAACGGTAATACCAGCAAGGCAAGAAGAAGGCCGCCCCGCCGCGTCTTCAGGGTAAGCGCCGCGCCGATCGAACCCAGAAAGCTGATCGCCGGCGTGCCAGCCAGCATGGTGGCGATCACCAGCGGATAGGCGCGAGCCTCCAGATTGAGCAGGATTCCAAGAACCGGAGCCATCAAAGCCAGCGGGATGCCTGTCGACAGCCAATGCGCCAGCGCCTTGGACGCTGCCATCAGTTCAAGCGGCAAGCCGCCGAGCGCCAGCACGTCGAGCGAACCGTCATCGTGGTCGGCCTCGAACAGCCGGGGCAGCGACAGCAGCGCCGCCAGCAGCAACGCCACCCAGAGCACGCCAGGCGCAATCCGCGTCAACAGATTGAGGTCGGGACCAAGCCCTAGCGGCATCAAAGTCACGACGATGAGATAGAAGCCGAGCGCTGTACCGAGCGCGCCGCCCTCGCGCACCGCCAGCAGCAGATCCCTTTTCAGTAGCGTCAGGAAACCGCTCATTGGGCGCCACCTTGGTTAACGCCATCGCCGAGCCGCAATTCGCGCGCGTCCCCAAGCCCAAGCGGAAGATGTGTGGCTGCCACCACCAGCCCGCCATCGGCGACATGCGTATCGATGATCTTGGCCAACAGCGCCGTCGACTGCGCATCGAGTGATACGGTGGGTTCATCGAGCAGCCAGACGGGCCGCCGCGCCACCAGCAAGCGCGCCAGGCCAAGCCGCCGCTTCTGTCCAGCCGACAGATACCCAGCTGGAATTTCTGCCAGCGGATCGAGGCCGAAGCGTTCAAGCGCTGCCCACAGGCACTCTTCAGCCATTGTCCCGCTGCCCTCTCCGCCAAGATACGATTGCCAGAAACGCAGGTTCTCCAGCACCGTGAGACTGGCCTTGTTGGCATCCAGGTGGCCGACGTAATGGCAGGCTTCCCGCGGCTCGCGCTCGTCGTCGAACCCGTCGATCCGGATCGTTCCAGACAGGGGACTGAGATAGCCAGCAAGCGCGCGGATCAGCGTCGTCTTGCCCGCGCCGTTGCGGCCCGTCAGCAGCAGCGCCTCGCCGGACTGAACGGCAAACGACAGGCCGTCGATGATGCGGCGCCCGCCACGGGCAACCACGAGATCTGAAGCGAGAAGCTGCAAGGCGCCCCGTCACACCGGTTCACGGGTCCCAAGGCCCGCGGCCCCGACATCCCTGGCCAAGAAATGAGCACCTGGAGGACCATCCTCACCCCGGCGCACCGCTCGTCCCAATCCGGAAGTTTAGTGGCCGGAAGAGCGACCGGGCTATATAAGTGTCCCGCTCCCACTCACGCCAGCGCAAAAAGCGGGGCAGCTCCGATCCGGACGACCAATTTGGTTTCAATCCTGCTGATCGGCTAAGACCTATCCGCCGGCACACCGGCGGCGCGGCGAGGAGAGCGGTGGAACAGGCAACGGCAGGGGCGCATCACCAGCGCTCGCGCCTCCGGTGATTATGCCCGAGGCTGCACGCCATTGCATTTGTCACCCGTCCGCTCGCCTCAACCACGCAAGAATATGTCCTGGAGGACCCATTTTGAGCGCCAACACCCCCAAATCACTCGACAGCTTCAACTGCCGCAGGACGCTGAACGTCAACGGCAAGAGCTATGTCTATTATTCGCTCCCCGATGCCGAGAAGAACGGCCTCGCCGGAATATCAAAGCTGCCCTATTCAATGAAGGTTCTGCTTGAGAACCTTCTGCGCTTTGAAGATGACCGCTCCGTCAGCAAGGACGACATCAAGGCGATCGCCGCATGGCTCAACGACAAGGGCTCGGCCGGCCACGAGATCGCCTATCGTCCGGCGCGCGTACTGATGCAGGACTTCACCGGCGTTCCCGCCGTTGTCGATCTGGCCGCCATGCGCGATGGCATCAAGGCACTCGGCGGTGATCCCCAGAAGATCAATCCGCTGGTACCCGTCGATCTCGTCATCGACCACTCCGTCATCGTCGACGAATTCGGTAATCCGAGCGCATTCGCGCGCAACGTCGAGCTGGAATATCAGCGCAACGGCGAGCGCTACCGGTTCCTGAAGTGGGGCCAGCAGGCGTTCCAGAATTTCCGCGTCGTACCGCCCGGCACCGGTATCTGCCACCAGGTCAACACCGAGTATCTTGGCCAGACCGTCTGGACCAAGGACGAGGGCGGCGAGACCATCGCCTATCCCGACACCTGCGTCGGCACCGACTCGCACACGACCATGATTAACGGTCTGGGCGTGCTTGGCTGGGGCGTCGGCGGCATCGAGGCCGAAGCCGCGATGCTCGGCCAGCCTGTTTCCATGCTGCTGCCTGAAGTCATCGGCTTCAAGCTGACCGGCAAGCTGACCGAAGGCGTCACCGCCACCGACCTGGTGCTCACGGTCGTGCAGATGCTGCGCAAGAAGGGCGTCGTCGGCAAATTCGTCGAGTTCTTCGGCGACGGTCTCGATCATCTGACGCTGTCCGATCGCGCCACCATCGGCAACATGGGCCCGGAATATGGCGCCACCTGCGGGTTCTTCCCCGTGGACGGCGAGACGGTGAACTACCTCAACATGACCGGACGCGACTCCGACCGGATCGCACTCGTGGAAGCCTACTCCAAAGCGCAAGGCATGTTCCGCGAAGCCGGCACGGCACATCCGGTCTTCACCGATACGCTGGAACTCGCACTCGAAGACGTCGTGCCCTCGATGGCCGGCCCCAAGCGTCCGGAAGGACGTATCCCGCTGACCGGCATTGCGTCCGGCTTCAAGGATGCCCTCGTCAGCGAGTACAAGAAGGATGCGGCCACCGCCGGCACGCGCCACGCGGTCGAAGGCACGAACTTCGATCTCGGCCACGGCGACGTTGCCATTGCCGCGATTACCTCATGCACCAACACTTCCAACGCTTCCGTCCTGATCGCGGCTGGCCTGGTGGCCCGCAACGCCAACAAACTCGGCCTCAAGCAGAAGCCTTGGGTGAAAACCTCGCTGGCGCCCGGATCGCAGGTGGTGGCGGAGTACCTTGAGAAATCCGGCCTGCAGAAGGAACTCGACCAGATCGGCTTCAACCTCGTCGGTTTCGGCTGCACGACCTGCATCGGTAACTCCGGCCCACTGCCCGGACCCGTCTCTAAGACCATCAACGACAACGGGCTGATTGCCGCTGGCGTGCTCTCCGGCAACCGCAACTTCGAAGGCCGCATCTCGCCGGACGTCCAGGCAAACTATTTGGCCTCGCCGCCGCTGGTTGTCGCCTATGCGCTGGCGGGCACCGTCGCAAAGGACCTGACGAAGGAGCCGCTTGGCCAGGGCAAGGACGGCAAGGATGTGTTCCTGAAGGACATCTGGCCGTCATCGGCTGAGATCCAGGACTTCATCTCCAAGTACGTCACGCGCGACCTCTACCAGTCCAAGTATGCCGACGTCTTCAAGGGCGATACGAACTGGCAAGCCGTCAAGGCACCCTCGGGCGAGACCTACGCATGGGACGATTCGTCGACCTATGTGCAGAACCCGCCTTACTTCGCTGGCATGTCGAAGGCGCCAACGGCGACCGGCGACATCGTCAACGCACACATCCTTGGCTTGCTCGGCGACAAGATCACGACCGACCACATCTCACCCGCCGGCTCGATCAAGGCGGCAAGTCCGGCAGGCAAATATCTGCTCGACAACAAGGTGCAGCCGGTCGACTTCAACCAGTATGGCACGCGGCGCGGCAATCACGAGGTCATGATGCGCGGCACGTTCGCCAACATTCGCATCAAGAACTTCATGAACACCGATGCGGACGGCAACGTGAAGGAAGGCGGCAACACCGTCCACTATCCGTCGGGCGACAACTTGTCGATCTACGACGCCTCCATGCGCTATCAGGCGGAAGGCGTGCCGCTCGTCGTCTTCGCGGGCGTCGAATACGGCAATGGCTCGTCGCGTGACTGGGCAGCCAAGGGCACCAACCTGCTGGGTGTCAAGGCTGTGATCGCGCAGTCCTTCGAGCGCATCCACCGTTCCAATCTCGTCGGCATGGGCATCGTTCCGTTCGTCTTCGAGGATGGCACGAGCTGGCAGACACTGGGCCTCAAAGGCAATGAAACCGTCTCCATCAAGGGGCTCGGCAGCGTCAAGCCGCGCCAGAAGATGACTGCCGAGATCACCTCGGCTGACGGCTCCAAGAAGGACGTTCCGATCCTGTGCCGGATCGATACGCTCGATGAGCTGGAGTATTACAAGAACGGCGGCATCCTGCAGTACGTGCTGCGCAATCTCGCCAGCGCGGCGTAGGCGTTCGCGCTCGCTGCTTGAAGATGAAGGAAACGGCCGCCCCGAGAGGCGGCCGTTTACCTTTGCGTGCCGGTTAAGAGAATGCTCATTCCCTCACTTTGCCACGTCAAGCAATCGTGACTCGCATTTGACATGGATGCACGCCATGTCATGCTTGTCCGATATGACGCCAAAGCGAGCAAACTGATCCCTATGCGAGATAGCGCGCAACCAGGCCGATACATGAACCGCGTTCGAAACGCGATGACTTCGGCGTTGCGCGGCACAGCCACCGTCGCTGCGGTTGTTTGCCTCGCGCCAATCCTTTTGTTGTCAGCAAGCGCAATGGCGCAAGAGCAGACGGCCGCGCCGGATTCAGTAGGCGGCGCTGGCCCTGATGGCCAGCCGATGCCGGTTTCCGCCGTCATCGAACTCTTCACCAGCCAGGGCTGTTCGTCCTGCCCGCCTGCGGATGCGCTGTTGCAAAGCTACGCCAAGCGAACTGACGTGATGGCGCTCTCGTACCCCGTTGATTATTGGGACTACCTCGGCTGGAAGGATACTCTCGCGTCAGCCAAGAACTCCGAGCGTCAGCGGGCCTATGCGAAAGCTCGGGGCGACGGCGCGGTCTATACCCCGCAGGTCGTTGTCAACGGCCTTGGCCACGCCGTCGGCTCAGATCGCTCGCAGATCGAAAAGCAGATCGCCAAAACAGCAATGCGCTTTGCGGCCAAGCGCGTGCCGATGCGCTTCTGGCGTACATCGAGCATGATCGTTGTCGAGGTTGCCTCCGCGCCGGCCGGTATGACGGCAACGCAGGCCACGATCTGGCTTGCCCCGGTTCAGGAAGTTGCTGAAGTTGAAATCCAGCGCGGCGAAAATCACGGCCGCACGATCACGTATCGCAACGTCGTCCACGAGCTGACACCCATTGGCGCATGGACCGGCAAGCCCATGCGGATTCAGATCGCTGCGCAGCCATTCATGAAACCTGGCAACATGCGCTACGCGGTATTGCTGCAGGAAGATTCAACCGGCCCCATCATCGGCGCGACCTGGCTGGGCTGGCAATAAAGACCATCCCATCACCCGCGCGATCAGCAATTTCTATTTGGCACTCGCAAATCCACGGTTGCGCAACAGACCGTCGATCTCGGGTGCCCGCCCGCGAAATGCGATATAGGCCTCTTCGGGATCGCGCATGTTGCCCGCCGAATAGATGAAGCGCTTCAGCCGGTCCGCGGTCTTGCGGTCGAATATGTCGCCTGCCTCCTCGAAAGCAGCGAATGCATCGGCATCCATCACTTCCGACCACATGTAGCTGTAGTAGGCGGAGGCATAACCGCCGACGATGTGCATGAAGTGGGGCAACCGATGCCGCATGACGATTTCGGACGGCATCCCGATTTGCCCTAGCACCTCCGCCTCGAACCGGTCGAGATCGCCCGGTACATCCGCCTTGGAATAAAGCTGCATGTCGGCCAGCGCCGAGGCGGTGAACTCGACAGTTGCAAAACCCTGATTGAAATTGCGCGCCGCCTTGAGCCGCGACAGCAGCTTCGCCGGAATGGGCTTTCCCGTCTTGTAGTGCAAGGCGAAGCGTTCCAGGACTTCGGCACGCGAAAGCCAGTGTTCGTAGAGCTGCGATGGCAGCTCCACGAAATCACGGCTGACCGACGTGCCCCACAGCGACGGATAGGTGACGTCAGACAGGAGGCCGTGCAGTCCATGGCCGAACTCGTGGAACAGCGTGCGCGCATCGTCGAACGACAGCAGCGTCGGCTCACCCTCCGCGCCCTTGGCGAAGTTCATGACATTGATGATGATCGGCCGTGAACCCTTGCCGATCTTGTGCTGCCCGCGGAAACTCGACATCCACGCGCCAGACCGCTTGGAGGATCGCGCAAAATAATCGCCCAGGAAAAGCCCAACGTGCTCGCCCCGGCGGTTGGTCACTTCCCAGGCGCGCACGTCGGCATGGTAGCGAGGCACATCAGCCGCCGGCTTGAACTTCAATCCGAACAGCCGCGATGCACAGTCGAACGCCGCTGCGATCACGTTGTCGAGCTGCAGGTAGGGGCGCAGCGCCGCCTCGTCGAGATCGAAGCGCGCCTTGCGCACCTTCTCCGCGTAATAGCGCCAGTCCCAGGCCGCGATCGGTGCGTTGGAACCTTCCGCCTTGGCGGCTGCCGCCAGCGCATCCCGCTCCTCCCCGGCCTTGCCAACGGCATGCTTCCAGACTTCTCCCAGCAGTCCGTCTACCGCGTCCGGAGTCTTCGCCATCGTGTCAGCGAGTGCGAACGCCGAATAGGTTTCATATCCCAGCAGCGCCGCATACTCCTGCCGCAGCGCCACGATCTCGAGAAGTATACCCCGGTTGTCGGTCGCACCGCCGTTTGCACCGCGCCTGATCCAAGCGTTGAAGGCTTGCTCGCGCAGGTCGCGGCGCGCCGAAAACGTCAAGAAGCCCTCGACGCTGGAGCGCGCCAGAGTGATGACGTGGCGGCCGGCAAGACCCCGCTCCTGCGCCTCGCGCGCCGCACTGGCGCGAAAGCCGTCCGGCAGACCCGCAAGATCGGCCTCGCCGTCGAGCACCATGTGCCAGGACTGCTCATCCTTCAGCACGTTCTGCATGAATTGAGTGACGAGGGAGGCCAGACGCTGGTTGATGGCCGCGACCCTTTTCTTTTCAGCCGCTCCGAGGGCCGCACCAGCCCGCACGAATGCCAGATGCGTGCGCTCCACAAGCCTTAGCGCCTCCGCGTCGAGCTTGAGCGTCTCCCGCCGCTGGTAAAGGTCGTCGATACGCTTGAAAAGTTTACGGTCGAGCAGAATGGCACTCTCGTGGTCTGCAAATCGGGGTGACATCTGCCGAGCGATTTCAGCCAACGCATCTGTGCTGTCAGCAGCTTCCAGATTGGAGAAAACGTGACCGATCCGGTCGAGCAGCACGCCGGATTTTTCAAGCGCAAGAATCGTGTTTGCGAAGGTCGGCCGCGCGGGATTGCTCGCGATGGTGCGCACCTCCGCCCGGTGTTCCGCGAAGGCCCTTTGCAACGCCGGCACGAAATGGCGCGCTTCGATTTTATCGAATGGCGCGATGCCGAACGGCGTACGCCACGGCTTCAGCAAGGGATTGGAAGTGGGTTTCGCCGATGCCGCTTTCTTTTGGCTGCCCTTCCTGATCCGCTGCGCGCTCTTGGACTTGCCGCCCGCCTTGCTCGCCCTTGCCGTCATGCCTATGCCGCTCCTGGCCTGTCTGCTCACCCGTGCAGGTAATGCCCCAGAGCGTTCCAGCGCAAGCCGAGCGTCATCCAATCAGCGGCAAAAAAGAAAACGAGAGCCGGTTGGGGGGAACCGGCTCTCGTGGATGCATTGAGCACCGTCCTCAAGGAGAGGATTGCGTTTGCAGGCAAGCAGCTGAACCTGACTCCAGGGGGTTGGGGGCTGATCGTCCAGAGCCAAACCCGCCCGCCGCAGCGGCAACATGGATACTATGCGTGAACTTTGTGTCCGGCAGTCGACCCGAAGTCGACAATGTTCAGTTCATGTTGCGGCAAAATCATGAAACTCATTTCCAAGTCATCAGCAAGCAAGCGTGAAATAAAAATAGGCCCGGTCCGGGAGATGTTCTCGGAGGGAACTGGGGGCTGATTTCCGAGTGTTTTTTGCGGACCGGGCCAAACGCCGATGGGTTAGAGTTTTGTCAGACCAATGCGGCGCCCGATGGGACCGAATGTGGCTGACTCGTGATTTTTATTGCCAACTATTTCAACCATCCGTGACTGTTTTTGCGGCCGGTCAGCCCGAATATGCACCGTCAGCCCGTTCTGGTAGGCCCGGAATCGCTTGATCCCAGGGGCCTTTTGCGTAATCCTTTCAATCCTGTGACAGGGGGGCGCCGTTGAGCGAATCCGAACCGATAGTCGATCTCCGCCCGGCCTTGGCGGGCCGGTCTGCCTCCAATATCACCCAAAAAAACGCCTCCCCGCCCAATTCCGGGCCACGGGAAACCACTGCGATTACAGTCTTCAATCGTCAGGAGCTCAACCAGATCTTCCAGGTCTATGGGCGTCAGGTGGCGAGCGGAGAATGGCGCGATTACGCCATAGATATGGGCCGCGAGACAGCGGTGTTCTCGATTTTCCGCCGCTCCAGCGAGTGCCCGATCTACCGTATCGAAAAGACCCCACGAATGGCCCGCCGGCAGGGCATGTACGCGGTCATTGCCGCGACCGGCCTCATTCTGAAGCGCGGAGCTGATCTCCGCCGTGTCCTCGCCGTTATCGACAAATCGCTCCGCCTCGTCTCGCGCTGAGCCAACACGGCAAGTTTGCTGTCATCATCACGAACTGGCCAATTCAGCCAGCGGTCGCGGTGCGGATGAAGATCCCTCCCCCAACGGCCGCTGCATATAGATGACGTCGTGCCACCGGCCGAACTTATAGCCCACCCCCCTAAGCAGCCCAGCGCGTTCAAAACCCAGAGCCGCATGTAACGTAACCGAACCGGCAGTCGCATCCCCACCTGCAATGAGTGCCACCATTTGCCGGAAACCTGCTGCCGCCGAAATCTCGATGAGTTCGCCGAGCAGCGCCCGCCCGATGCCGCGCCGCTGCGCCGCCGCACTGAGATAGATCGAATCCTCCACCGACCAGGCATAAGCCGCCCGTTCCGCCAGCCCGTGCGCATAGGCATAGCCGACAACTTCGCCATCGGCCTCCGCCACCAGATACGCCGCACCCGCCAATGTGTAGTGCTCCCACCGTCTCCGCATCTCTGCAGCCTCCGGTGGCTCAAGTTCGAACGTGATTGCAGTTTCTTCGACGTAGGGCCGGTAGATGGCGGCTATCGCATCGAAATCCCGAGCCTCGGCCTGCCGGATAGTGAAATCCCCGCCAAGCTCCTCGCGATTGCCCTGACCCATCGCTCTTCATCCTGTCTCGCCTGCCCTGACCCTGAAAAGCAAAGGGCCCCGCCGAAGCAGAGCCCTTGCATTACTTTGTGTCAGCAAAACCCGTTCACTCGTTCTGCGAGCCAAACAGCGACAGCATGAACTGGAACATGTTGACGAAGTCGAGGTAGAGGCTGAGTGCGCCGAAGATCGACGCCTTTTTCATCGCCGAGGCATCACCGGCCACCATCTGATACTCGTCCTTCAGCCGCTGCGTGTCGTAGGCCGTAAGACCGGCAAACACCAGCAGACCGATCACCGAGATCGCAAAGTGAAGTGCGCTCGACGCAAGGAAGATATTGACGATCGACGCGATGATGATGCCGACCACACCCATGATGAGGAACGAACCCCAGGCCGACATGTCCTTCTTCGTCGTGTAGCCATAAAGGCTCAGCGCAGCGAATGCCGCCGCCGTGATGAAGAACATCTGGTAGATCGAGCCGATTTTGAAGATCACGAAGATCGACGACATCGACACGCCCATCGCCACCGCGAAAGCCCAGAAGACGACCTGCGCCGTTGCGGCGCTCGTGCGGGCGAACGACAGGAACAGGACGAACGCAAGCGGCAGCAACGCCAGCACCCACTTCAGCGGCGACAGCAGGATCAGCTTGCCGAGCGGGGTGACGAACATGCCAGACTTCAGCGCCAACGCCGCGCCGCTTACCGATTTGGCAGCCAGCATTGGATCGGTCGTCACCATCTGCGTGTAGAGGACATAGGCCACGGCACCCGACAGCGCCACGGCCAATGCCATGTAGTTGTAGACGCCGAGCATGAACGCCCGGAGACCTTCGTCGATTCGCCCGACCTCACGACCGGCCGTGCCGGCGGAGTAAGCGTACCGTTTATCCAATTGAGCCATCTCGTATTTTTCCCTTTCCACCGGTTCCAACGATCCGGATCACGCCAAGAATATGACCACGGTTTGCGGCCTGTTCAAGATGTCTGCTGCCGAAATCCGACGGCGAACCTTAGATTTTCTGAATCTGCGCGACGCCCTGAACGCAAGTGCGCCTGACTCTCCTCAGCCGGTCCGCAGATACCACACGGGCCGCGCACGGAGCACTTGCAACGTCCCCAGGCCGCCGAAAAGGACTACCAGGCCCACCGCCAGCGAAAGCGCCAGCGACACGGCGCTCCATGATAAAGAAAATCCCACGTCCATGATGACTTCAAGCGCAACCCAGGCCGCCGCCGCGCCAAATGCCACCGCAAAGCCCGTTGTCGCCAGGGCAATGAGCATGTATTCGACGATGTGCGCCGTCAGAATGCGCCGGCGCGTGGCGCCGATCGCCTTGAGGATCACCGCTTCCAATACCCGGCGCCGCTGCGCGGTTGCCAGCGCACCCGCCAGCACCAGCGCTCCGGCGACAAGCGTAACGCCACCAGCAACACGCACCGCCGCCATTATTTTTGCAAAGACCGCTCCAAAGGCGTTGATCGCATCCTTCACCCGGATGGCCGTTACTGTCGGAAAAGCGCGTCCCACCGCGCGCGCAACCTCAGCCTCCACCGACAACGGCGTCGCTTTCGGCAGCGTCACGGTTGACAGCAGATTATGCGGCGCCCCTGCCAGGGTGTTGGGCGAAAAAACTAAGACGAAGTTGATGGCAAGGCTCTCCCAGTTGACTTCCCGCAGATTGGCGATGCGCGCCGTGACATTGCGGCCAAGCACGTTGACAGTGACCATATCGCCAATGCCGACGCCAAGCTGCCCCGCCAGCTCCGCCTCGAAGGATACGAGCGGTTCGCCGCTGTAGTCCTTGCCCCACCACGTTCCTTTCACAACCTTCGAGCCTTCCGGCACGTCGTCGGCGTAGGTGAGCCCGCGATCGCCACGCAGCACCCATTCGGCCTCGGGTGGCGGCTTGATCGTCTCCACCAGCCGTTCCCCGAGCTTGACCAGCCGCCCTCTCAACATGGGCGCGCGTACCATCTCCGCATCCGGTGCCACGCCTTTGACGATGCCGGCAACCTGATCGAAACCTTCCTTGGGAATGTCGAGCAGAAAGTAGTTGGGCGAGCGGTCAGGCAGCCGCGAAGCAATCTCCTTGACCAGCGAAGCATCCGCCAGCGCAACCGCCACCAGCAGCGACAGACCGGCGCCCAATGACAAGACGACCGAGCGCGTCAATCCGCCCGGCGCACCAAGATTGGCAAGCGCCACCGCCAGTTCTGGATAGGCGGGTCTGGGTACGCGCCGCGCAAGCCAGGTCACTGCCGAACCCAGCAGCCAGAACAGCACGAAGACTCCTGCAAGTCCGGCGACGAAAAAGACCGCGATCCGTTTTGAATCGGATGCACCGATTACCAGGGCAACAAGCGTCGCTGCGATCAACCCGACGAGCACCACCACCTGCCGGCGGGGCCAGCCGCGCTGCTCTGCAACCTGGTCGCGGAACAAAACCGCAGGCGGCACCAGCTCAGCTTGCCCGAGCGGCCACAGCGCAAAGAGCAACGCCACCAAGGCCCCATAGCCGGCAGCCATCGCAAGGCTTGCCGGCGTCAACACCAGATGGGTCTCGAACGGCAGAACATCGGCATAAAACGAGTGCAGGGCGATCGGAACAAACGCGCCCAATGCCAGCCCGATGGCGATGCCGATCAACGCCACGACTGCGATCTGCGCGAGAAAAATCTGAAACACCAGTTGCTGCGGCGCGCCGAGGCTCTTCATCGTCGCAATCACCTTGCGGCGCTTGTCGACGAAGGCCTGCACCGCGTTGGCGACACCGACACCGCCGATCAGCAGCGCCGTCAATCCAATCAACGTCAGGAACTGCTGCAGCCGCTCCAGGGTACGCCGCACTTGTGGCCGGGGGTCGCGGCGATCGCTCACCGTGAACCCGGCCTCGGGAAACTGTCGCTTCGTCGCCGAAGTGAATGCATCGAGAGCCGCGACGCCCTCGGACTGCACCGGCGCCATCTTGAGCGCGTAACGCCAGCGCACCAGCGACCCCGGCTTGACGAGCCCGGTCTTTTCCAGCGTATCCAGGGAAACAAAAATCCGCGGCCCAAAAGACAATCGATCCGAAAGACTATCCGGCTCCGAAATGACCTTCGCGCGTGCTGTGACCACCGCCTCGCCGATATGAAAGGTATCACCGGGCTTCAGACCCAGTCGTTCCAATATGATGGGATCGACGGCCGCGCCGTCACCTGCAACCGCAGCATCGAGTGCCGCATCCTCGCCAAGCCGCACTTTGCCGACGAGCGGATATGCGCCATCGACACCTTTCAGCTCGACCAGCACCTGCTCATTGCCATCGTTGGTACGCGCCATCGTCCGCAGCGTTGCCGTCTCGCTGAGGCGGCCGCGCTGCTCCAGCCAGCGCCGCTCTTCGTCGGTCGCTTTCGAATGCGTGCGTGATACCGTGGCGTCACCGCCGAGGATTGTTTCGCCCTGTGCCGCCAGCCCCGACCGCAACGCATCGGACAGCGCGCCAACCGCGGTAATCACCATCACGCCCAGCGCCAGGCATGCAATGAAGACGGAAAAGCCGCGCAGGCCGCCGCGCATCTCGCGCATGGCAAGCCGCAGCACCTGTGCGAGACCCGGCCCACGGCGGCGCGGCCGTTCCTCGCCGTGGTCGCGCACGCTGTTTTCAGCTCGGGCTGCGGTCATTGCGCCGCCGTCCGCGGCTCGGCGGTTCGTATCGCTTGGGCCTCATCGGAAATGATGCGTCCATCTGCCATTCGCACCGTCCGGTCGCATCGCGCCGCCAAGCCGTCATCATGGGTGATGAGAACCAGTGTCGATCCGTGCCGCTTGTGCAGGTCGAACAAGAGCTCGATGACTTGCGCGCCCGTCCGCCCATCGAGATTGCCCGTCGGTTCATCGGCGAGAAGCAGCCTGGGCTGGCCCGATACCGCGCGTGCCAGGGCAACACGCTGTTGCTCACCGCCCGAAAGCTCGGCTGGAAAATGTTCCGTGCGATCCTTCAGTCCAACTTCGCCGAGAAGCTTGCGCGCCACGCCAAGCGCATCGCGACGGCCGGCGAACTCAAGCGGCAGCGCGACGTTTTCAAGCGCCGTCATCGTCGGCACGAGGTGGAACGACTGGAACACGATGCCGATATCCCGCCCGCGCGCTTCCGCCAGGGCATCCTCGCTCATTTTGCTGAAATCCTCGCCCACCACCTCGACGCGGCCCCGGCTCGCGCGCTCAAGTCCCGCCAGGATCATGAGCAGCGATGTCTTGCCCGATCCCGACGGACCTACCACCGCAACCGATTCCCCCGCCGCAATCCGCAGCGACACGCCGCGCAGAATTTCAACGGGACCAGCGCGGCTCGTCAACGTCAGCCCCACGTCGGCAACGTCGATGATCGCGCCGGATGCTGCCGCCGCCTGCGCTGCGGTATAAGATTGGCCTGCCACGTTCGGGCTTTCTCCTTCTGCCCGCATCACGATTGGGATCCGGGCCTTGCGGAGTGCAACCGCTGGCCCTAGGTCTTCACCGTGGCGAGTCGTGTGACATGAAGGCGGGATGAGGCGAAAACATGAAGACTCGACGTGCCATGTGCCGCGCCACCTGCCAACCCCAAATGGTATGGCAGCGCTTCATGGTCAACCTCCTGCTGTGCTGCACGGTGATGACTGTCATGCACGCCACCGCGCGCGCCGATGCCGCCACCAAGGATACGCTCCGCATTATCGCTCTGGGTGACAGCCTGACGGCGGGCTACGGCTTGCCCCCTGGCCAGGCGTTCCCGGACGTGTTGCAGATCGCCCTCCGCGCGCGTGGCCACAATGTCGAAGTCGCCAATGCCGGTATTTCCGGCGACACGACGGCAGCGGGGCTGGCGCGACTCGACTGGGCTGTCGGCCCCGAAGCCGACGCAATCATCGTCGAATTGGGCGCCAATGACGCCCTGCGCGGCCAACCGCCAGCCGAAGCGCGCGCCAACCTCGACGTCATCCTGACGCGCTTGTCGGCCCGCAAACTGCCAATTCTTCTCGCCGGCATGCGCGCGCCTGAAAACTGGGGCGCGGCCTATCGCGACAAGTTCGATGCCATTTACCCCGAGCTTGCCGCCAGGCACGGCACACTGCTCTATCCCTTCTTTCTCGACGGCATCGCCACCGATCCGAAACTGAACCTACCCGATGGTCTGCACCCCAACCAACGCGGTGTCGCGATCATTGTCGAACGCATTCTGCCCGTGGTCGAACAGTTGCTGGAGCGCGCCCGAAAGGCTAGGGGCTCCAAGGCCGTAAACGCAACAAGTCACAACTGAAAAGGAAAGCCAGAAACAGCTCGAATTCAACGCCCCCAGCCATCGCCCAGCCAAGGTCTCCCGACGTGCCACGCTTGTTCACCGGTATCGAGCTTCCAGAGGAAATCCGCGATCAGCTGGGCGATCTCGAACAGCCTTTGCCCGGTGTCCGTTTCATCGAGGAGGACAACCTCCACATCACACTGCGTTTTGCAGGCGACATCGACAACGGCACGGCGCGCGAGTTTTCAAGTTTCCTCGATGGCATCCAGGTGCCCGCCTTTGAAATGCGGCTTGAAGGGCTCGGCACATTCGGCGGCAAGGAGCCACGCACGCTTTGGAGCGGTGTTGTCGCTGGCCCTGAACTGGAGCAGCTGGCCCGCGCCAACGAACGTGCGGCCCGAGCCGCCGGATTGAAGCCTGAGACGCGCGGATTCAAGCCGCACGTCACGATCGCGCGCCTCAACAAGCCACGCATCGATGCGCTGAGCCGTTTTCTTACGCGACACGCGATGTTTCGTTCGCGCCCCTTTATCGTCGACCGTTTCGTGCTCTACTCGTCGAAACCCAATGTTGGCGGCGGCCCCTACGTGATCGAAGAAACTTTCCCACTTCTGGGCGCCGCCTGGAATGACGAATCGAGCGACGGTCCCGATTCTGGCCGCCGCTGGTGAAAACCACCTGTATTACTAACCGAATTTCCGCCTGTATCATGGACCGCATCGATGGAGCGCGCCGAACCGCCAGCCGGGCGCCATCATGAACGACAAATTATCTTCGATCGCCCGGCCAGACATAATTGCTGCCGCCACCAATTCCGAAAATGCCTCCGCCGGAGGGCGGCTTGGCGCCAGAGTGGCGCGCAGCCTGATAGCGAGGCTTGGGCTGACTGTGCCGCTCTTCGCGCGCGACGTGGCTTGGGGCACGCCGGCGGACAACGCCGCCACTGTTCCGGCGCGGCATTCTTGCCGTATCGTCTTCAGGCTCGTCTGATCCATTGGACGCATGAGCGGCATCTGTCGGCGATGCTGCCAGCTCGTGCGCCTCGCTATCGAAACCGTTCGACATCGGCGCCGGCACTGGCACGCGAAGCGGCATCCCGCTTTCCACGGCTGTGGACTGCCCATCCTGTGATGACGCGCGCGACGGAACCATGATCCCGCTGCTCGCCCCCGTATCGACAGCAGCATTATCCGATTGCGTGCTCGCGACCCGAGTGGCAGGTGCCTTTTCCGGCAAAGGTGCCGCAGCAGCCAGCTTTGCTTCAGCAGCCGCCCGTGCCTTCGCCTGCTCCATGGCATCGCGCAATGCATAGTTGATGTGCCGCAACCGCTCGGCGGCAGACCACGGTGCCGGTTTGCAGCTGCATCCGGGGGTCAGTTTCTTGCGGTAGTCGAACGCAGTATCGAGCGCGTCGTATCTCCGGCCCGTGAAGTCCGTCATCGCGGCGGCATCAGTGCTGTCGGCGTCCATGTAGAAGAGCCGCGCGGCACTGCCGCACGAACTCTTGCAGCGCCGGGAGTCCACGGTCAGCCCCCGTGTCGTCGTGCTCTGGCTCATGGGAAAATAATAACCGTCACATAAGCGTACGCACATGGTGCGGACCCGCCAGCCCTTGCCTTTACGGCTTGAGGTGTCCTCGCTGCGCGACGGCTCAGAGCGCGATTGCGGTGTATGGAGGGGCGCACGGTAACCGTAGCCAATGGGCGGCTGCGCGGCCGGGCGGTTTGCCCCACCCGAAAGCCCGAAGAGCTTTTCAAAAAAGGACTGCGCTTGAGCCGGCGGAGCCGAACCCGCCAGGATCACAACAACTAAGGCGGCAAGACGCTTGGCGACCACAGACAACAAGACGGCGTACACCCTGAAGACGTGCGGGCGGCAATCGCCGGCCACTGCGCCGCCATTTCCGCCCCAGATAACGATCCGGCGTCCACAATGGCCGAAAGTTGGCAAACAATTCCTGAAGATCCTGGAAAAACCGGACAGCAGAAGCCCGCTCATGCGCGGAGAAAAAGTACTTCAAAGACACAAGCTGTCTCACGCGAGGAAGCCACTTGGCCGCAATCGCACAAAGCACCCGGAGAGGAAGGCTTCAGTAGAAATTTCGCGCGAAGGTATCGTAGGCCGAGCCGCCACGGGGAGTGCCGCGGGCATTGCGGCCAACGCCCCAAATCGGCTTCTCCATCGGATTTGTCCTGACCATCACAGGCTTCAGATTCTTCGGCGCGCCGTCCACACTTGAATCTTTTTGAGGCGACAATTCCTCGGCGCTGATGGCGCCTAGCATCGAGGGTGGCAACCCCTGGAACGGTCCAGTTTTTCGGCCGCGTCCTTTGGCCAGCCGTTTGCGATTGCCCAGCGTCGCCTTGTTGCCCGACAGCGGATCCCCCGCCCTGCCCGAAGTGCCAGGCAGTGGAGGCACTACACTGGCAGCCACAACCTGCTCTTCGCTCTCGGCTGGTCCTGTTGTAGAACCACTACCCGCGTCGTCTTGGGGAGTGCTTTGGACGCTGGCCTCTCTTGGCCGCAAGGTTGAAGGCAGCGCTGCCACGGCTTCGTAGGCCACACTCCGAACAGGCAACGTCAAATCCCGGTCCAGTCCCCGTTCCGGCGTATCCCGGCTGCCGGCTTCGGCATGATACCGGTCCGCTGCAGGAGCTGCTGCCGCCAGATCGCTGGGCATGGTGGTGCTGGCCGGGCGCTTGCCGCTGGATAGCGCCGCGCGCTCTGCGCCTGTGCCAAATCTGTTCCGAAGCACATCCAGCTCCGCAACGTCGACGGGCTTGCCTTCCTGCATGCGCTGTTCGAGGGCATAGAGCCGGTGACGCTGTACGGATGCCTGCTCCCAGGGTTTTGCCCTGCACGAACAGCCAGCCACAGCCCCTTTGCGGAATTGGAATGCTGTTGGCAGCGCGATATAGGAGTGGCCACTCCGGTCCTGCATGGTCTCGGTCGAACCGCCTGGATTGGCAAACACGAACAACCGCGTGGTGGACCCGCACCGAGATGCACAAACAGCCTCGTCATGGGCGAAGCGGTCGCGCGTTGTCGCATAACTGATCGGGAAGTAGGCACCGTCGCACAGTCGAACACACATCGTCCGATAGGTCGGACGGTCAGCATCATGCCATGGGCTCGAGTCGTCGTCGGAGATACGCTCATTCACTGAGCGCTTCATTTCTTCTACTGCAACCGTGTCGACCCGCTCCAGGAAAGTCGGGGCAGTACGGGCATGGTGAAACTCCGTCGAATCGACTTGGACCTCTGCCGCCCTGTTCCAGACCTTTGGCGCCCCAAGAAATGCCCTCGGAGGTACCACGGCATCCTGGCTCCCACGCAGCTGCGCCGCCGCCACCGCCTCGTCGAACGCCGACGGCGCCCGGCTCAGGGTCCAGTCAAGAATTCCAGCCACGCACAGAATGGCGACCGCAACACCTAGCCCGTAGGTGAGCAGGACGCGAGCCGCGCCAAGCACATTCCACATTACCTCGCGACGCAAACCCACCACTCCACACTTCCACCACGCTCGCAACCTGGACGACTACCGTTCAACCCAACGGTTCCAAGCCACTTACGCCACTTTGCTCAGCGCTCAAATCAGCTTTATACGTCTGGTGCGTCGCTCGAACAAATCAGATTTCGTGAACGATCTGACCAGAAACGCAAAATTCGCCTAACGCGGAGCCAGCCGGATGGCGCCATCCAGGCGAATTGCACATCCGTTGAGCATCACATTTTCCGCTATCTGAACAACCAAGTGCCCAAATTCGTCGGGATCGCCAAGGCGCGATGGGAACGGGACCTGGGCTGCAAGAGCGGCTTTGGCATCGTCCGGCAGCGTATCGAACATCGGCGTTCCGAACAGTCCTGGCAGGATCGATACCGCCCGGATTCCGTCGCGTGACAGATCCCGCGCCAGCGGTAGCGTCATCGACAGCACGCCGCCCTTGGAAGCGGCATAGGCGATCTGACCCATCTGGCCTTCTTCCGCCGCCACCGACGAAGTCGAAACAATAACGCCGCGCTCGCCATCCACACCAATCGGGTCGAGGCTCATCATGCCCGCTGCCACACGAGTGGACATGATGAACGTACCGATAAGGTTGACTTCGATGACCTTGCGAAACGAAGCCACATCATGGGATTCAACCGCACCGGTATCCTTGATGCGGCGCACCGACCGTTTTCCCACAACGACACCGGCGCAATTGACCAGGATTCGTTCTTGCCCGAAGTGCGCGCGCGCCGCCGCAAGCGACGTTTCAACGCTCGCCTCGTCGGCGATGTTTGTCTTGAAGAATGCGCCGCCCACCTCGGCCGCAATGGCCTCACCGGCGCTCTCGTTGAGATCGAAGATCGAAACCCTGACGCCCTGGCCGGCCAGTCGCCGTACCGAAGCTGCGCCAAGCCCTGAAGCGCCACCAGTGACGATGGCCGCGATTGAATTATCGAGTTGCATGTAGTCCCCTTTTGCCTGACCTGTTGGACAAGCACCGCCCCCCGCCGCCACGCCACCGCAGCAGCGCCCAAACACCCAACCATCTTCGGAAGATTGACGTAAGCGGCAGGATAACGGGCGTATTACGCGGTGCAACATGACCGCGTAAAGCTTTTGCAAGAATGTGCATTAACGACGCGCAATCCGCATTGGCATAGCCGGTATGCAGTCTGCACTGGGCTTCTATGGGACCAGGACGACTTTGCCCACCGCTTCCCGCCGGTCCAGTATTCCGAGCGCCTCGATAATATCTGCCATCGGATAGCTTCCATGGATGCGCGGCTTAAGTACGCCATCCGCGATCCACGCCAGGACCTGCTCCATGTTGGCCCGGTGGGCCTTTGGCTCGGTCTTGACGAACCGCCCCCACAGCACGCCACGCACATCACAATCCTTCAGCATCACCAGGTTGAGCGGCAATTTCGGTATCTCGCCGGCTGCGAACCCCACAACGAGATAACGCCCGCGCGGCGCGATGGCCCGCAAGGCGGGCTCGGCATAAGGACCGCCGACGCAATCATAGACGACGTCCACGCCTTTCCCGCCGGTTGCCGCGCGCAACATCTCTTTGAGATCCCCGGCGGCATAGTCGACAAGGATTTCGGCGCCGTGTGCCTTGGCCACCGCCAGTTTCTCAGGCGAAGAGGCAACCGCGATCACCCGTGCCCCCATCAGCCGTGCGATTTCGACCGCCGCCAGCCCTGCGCCTCCTGACGCCCCAAGAACAGCGATGGTTTCACTTGGAGCAAGGCCGCCCCGATCGCGCAGACCATGAATTGCCGTGCCGTAGGTAATGGCGACACCCGCCGCTGCGGCATCACTCACGCCATCGGGAATGGGAACACACTGTTCGGGCTTGACGACGACCAGCTCGCGCGCACCGCCCCAGCCCAGATGGCAGGCGACGCGCTGCCCCGGCACCAGGCCCTCGACGCCCGCTCCGATACGCGCCACCACACCGGCAATTTCGCCAACCGGCGAGAACGGCAACTCCGGCTTGTTCTGATATTTGCCCCGCGTAATCAGCGTATCGAAGAAGTTCAGCGCCGCCGCCGTCACTCTGACGACCACCTCTCTAGGTCCCGGCTCGGGGTCCGGCAATTCGCAGATCGTCAGCGATTGTGGACCATCCAGAGTCTTGCAAAGTACTGCCTTCATGCTCTACCGCACGTCCCTCAATCGTCTAAACCAGACAGGCCATTTGCATACGGGTCGGCATCGGCGCTAAGGATGCCGGCACCCCATATGCTTACACCCTGCATCCAACATCGATCGTGCGGCACAAAGCAGATCATTGCGCCTGTGTCGAGCCACCGGTTCGCAGCAGGCAGAGCTCCGGCCCGGAGGTTTCCCCGTCATGATGCCCGACAACTGGCCACCCGTACCGCGCGGCTATTTCGCCATCGGCGCAGAACGCATGTCCAAGGCATTGAACCTCGGCAACCTGATGCGCTCCGCGCATGGCTTTGGCGCGTCTTTCACGTTTACGATCGGCGCCACCTATCAAGCACTCGAAGCGCGCGCCGATACCTCGAAAGGGCAACTCCATCTGCCGCACTACAACTGGACGTCGCTCGACGAGATGGCTTTGCCGCAGGGCTGCGTGTTGGTCGGCGTTGAACTGGTCGATGATGCCGTCGACTTGCCAAGCTTCCGCCACCCCTTGCGCGCGGCCTACGTTCTGGGCCCGGAGAAAGGTTCTCTTTCGGGCCCCCTGCTCGCGCGCTGCCGGCATGTGGTGCGCATCCCCACCCGATTCTGCATCAACGTCGCGATGGCCGGCGCCGTAGTCATGTACGACCGCGTGCGTTCGCTCGCCAACTTTGCCGACAGGCCACTGACAGCGGGCGGCCCTTCATCCACACTGCCGCGGCACTGAAATGCTACCCTGGAATAAAAAAGCCGTGAGCGGGTGACATTGCGAACATGATTCGGCTATAGGTTCCTCTCGCCCGAACGAGAACCGATGGAAAGATGGACTATAGAAAGATGATATTTCGACGCTCCAATCGTCGTCCGACCGTTGTACTCTCGATCATCGCCGCTCTCTGCTGCACATCTACTGTGGCCCTTGCCGCCAAGCTCGTTGAGAAGTCTGGTGACTGGTCAATGTTTGTGCACGATGCCGCGCAAAAGAAGATCTGCTTCATTGCAACCCAGCCGTCGTCCTCAAACCCTGCGGACGCAAAGCGGGATCAGCCGTTCTTCTATGTCTCCGCGTGGCCCAAGGACGGCGTGAAATCCGAAGTTTCTGTGCTGCTGGGCTACCCCATCAAAAAGGGTAGCGACGTAACGGTGACGATCTCGTCGGCGTCGTTCAAGCTGTTCCCGCAGGACGACAAGGCCTTCGTGGCTGATCCCAACGACGAGCTGAAATTGATCGACGCCATGAAGCGTGGCAGCTCAATGGAAATTTCGGCGACTGCGGAAGCTGGATTCACAACCGAGGACAAATATTCACTCTCGGGCGTCACGGCGTCGCTGAAGAACCTCGACTCAAAGTGCGAGTGATCGCTGGAAGCTGGCCGCGTTGACCCTGCTACCAGCGATTGCCAGTTCATGCCGAATAGCCGCCTTCAGATAGCTCGGGCATTCAACCTGGATGCCCGGCCATCCGCCGCACCCGCAGCTGCACATAAAGCGCGCCTTCGCCGCCGTGATGCGTCGCAGCCGTCGTGTAGCTGACGATGATTGGCCTCAACTCCGGCTCTGCCAGCCATCGCGGCACCGAGCGTCGCAGCACGCCACGGCCCGCAGTCAAATGCCCAGCCGTCACAAGCTCTCGGTCGCCATCCAAGGATGCTCTGCCCTTGCCGGTGATGATGAGAACCCAGCGTAACCCGCGTGCATGGCAACTGTTGAGAAAACCGCGCAAGGCTGCATACGCCTCGTCCTGACGCATGCCGTGCAGATCCATGCGTGCCTCGATCTCGATTCGTCCCGAACGGATGCGGCGGACAGCCTTTCTGTCAAAATCCGCAAGCGGGATCTGATGCTCCCGCCGACGCTGCGTGGCGCGGGAATCCGGCGCCAGTCCTCGCGGCGGCCCTGTGTTGTCGAGCGTATCGAGGAGTTGATCGCCGCCACGCGCGGTCTCGCGCAATTGCCGGTCGAGCTGTGCGGTCCCGTCGCCGCCGTCACCATTGCTCAATTCCGGGATGTGCGCCTTGATTCTCCGCGGCCGTTGCACTGACCGGGCAACGTGCTGCCACAGCGCATCATCTTCAGCGCTGAGGTGTGAGGCCCTCCGGTTTCGCCGTGACCTGTCATCCTTGTTCATTGCTGCGCCTGGCGGACCTTGCCCCGCACACCGCCAGCCTCGATCTGAGGCCCTTTGAGGACGTCTCGCGGCAGCAGCACATAGAAATTGCCGCGATGCTTCGTTATCCCGGCGCGTCGCCCGGCCCCGTCTCCCGAGCCGCAATAGATGTCGCCGCGTTCAGGACCACGGATCGCCGAACCGACGTCTTGCGCGATCATAAGCCGTTGGAACGGACGCTGGTCGTCGGTGAGATGTGTGATCTCAGGAGCTGCCACATAGACAGGTGTACCGATGGCGTGAAACTGCGTGTCGACCGCCAGGCTCCGGCCCGGCGACAGCGGTATTTCCAGCACCCCCATCGGCCCTTCGGCTTCAGCACCCTGCAATTCGCGAAAGAACACGTAGGAGCGGTTCTGCCACAGCACATCCTGCATCTTCTGGGGGTTCTGCTTCAGCCAGCTCTTGAGCGCACCAAGCGACATCCTGTCGGCCGGGAACCAGCCCTTGTCGATCAAATACCGCCCGATCGATGTATAGGGATGACCATTCTTGCCGTCATAGGTCACACGCACGCTGTTGCCGTCGGGAAGTGCGATCCGCCCCGAGCCTTGGACCTGCATGAAGAAGAGATCGACGGGGTCCTTGAGATACAACAGCTCCAGACCTTGCCCGGCGAGCGCGCCCTGATCGATCTCCTTGCGCGTCGGATAGGGCTCCGTCCCCGTTGCCGTCTGCCGTGCATGCGTCAGCCGATCGGCCTTGGCGCCACGTTCCGATTCAGCAACCAAATTGACGAGATCGGCGGGACGCTTTAGCACCGCGGCCCTATAGGTCTCATCGCGTTGCCTGGAACCATCGATGACGGGTTCGTAGTAGCCGGTCAGCAGCCCGTCGTCGCCTGCGTGCTCGACACGATGCGGCGCGAAGTGCGATTCGAAGAATTGCCGCGCACTGGCGCGCGTCACGCGCCCCGCTATCAGTGCGTTAGCGTCTTCACACGCGCTCAGCAGTCCAGGTGGCGTCGGCGTCGTTCCCGTTGGGCTCCCCGACTTCACCGCCGCGACCACTCTACTGCACGAACGGACGAATGCTTTCAGCGCTGCCAGATGGTCGTCAGCTTCCCAACCGGGCAGCGCGCTGAAAGCGACTGGCGCGAATGAAACCGATTTTTCGCCCGCATTCGCCTGTTTGGCCGCCGCGCGATCACGGTCTTTGGGAATCTTGGAGACCTTTTCCGAACGGGTGATTTTGCTGCTGGCCATCTCGACCTTGCCTGCCCGAACCTGACTTGCCGATGACTCACCGGCCTCGGCGCTTACGCCATAAAACACAGCGGCAACTACCGCAGCCGAGCCAAACGCCAAGGCGGTGCGCGCCTTGCCCCACGCACGAACCCGTCGACCACGATGGCCAAATGCCGTCGTTTCCGCCGCCATGGCGTAGATCCCCGATTAGCTTCCCCCGGCCCAAGCGGCACCCTGCCCGTTCCCTGCATTCCGCTAGGCAAAACAGGCAAAGGGCTGCCGTGACAGGCGGGCCAGAGCTTAATCCAGGTTAAGTCGGAGGCAAACCGGAAGATCAGGCCGCGTGCTGCGTGGCAACCAGCTTCCAGTTCGGGTTGAGCCGCGCCCGGGCCGACGAGATGTCACGGCTGAACGTCCAGCGATCAGTGACTTCCCGCACCGCTTGCGGATCCCCGGCGATTACCGCTCCTGCACGGTCGCGCGTCGCGGAGATGAGCTGGCTGACGAAGCGCACGGTCACGCTGGCGATACCGTCATTGACCTCAGCATCGATCACGTCAGCCTTGGAAATGCCGACAAACGATTGGTCGACCTGCTCGCCACGCTTGTCGCGCTCGTCCATCACATTCTGGAACCGCTCGAACACCTCGCGGCTCAGAAGATCGCGCAACAACTTGCGATTGCCTTCCGCAAAAGCCGTGACGATCAACTCGTAGGCCTGTGACGCACCACGCAGGAAGTGCTCCGGATCGAACTGGGTGTCGAGCTTGAGCATATCCAAAAGGCCGCGCTCAACCTCGCGGTTCGATCCCGCCACCGTGCGGATCCGTTCTTCCACCTCAGCCAGCGCCAACCCGGCTTCCGGGCTCGGCTGTCCGGCTGCCGGCTCTCCCCGCTGCGGCAAAGTTACCACCTTGTCCTGGCCGGAGCCGTTTGCAGCCGCGCGCCGCTGTTCGGCCCTGTATCGTTCCATGCGCGCGTCGTCTTCCTCGTTCCGGCGGCCAAGGACGCTTCGGAGCTTGAAGATCACGACAAGCGCCACGATCAACGAAATCAGTGTGATAAGATCGATTCTTCCGTCCATGGACGCGCTTTCGAGCAAGGTCTGGCGAGATATCTGATGAACCGCATGTAATTGCCCGAGCCACCAACGTCCAGACCCTGCCTTTGGTTAGGGTCACCGGGCTCGGCACAAACAATCATCACCTGGGCTATACTCTGGTATCGACTTGATGCCCAGCGAGCGCCACCGCCAAAGATCGTTGGTATCGGCGACAACTTAGGGCACAAAGGCGTGCAAGCCAACAGGGACTGATCCGAAATCGCCGCCTGCCAGCTTGCAGAATGCAGCGCCAAGCGGTCAGCAGTTGCCCGAACCGCCAATCCGGAACGACGTGGTTAAGCATGCAGAGCCCGATCCGCGCCATTCTCCTGCTGGTTTTCATCGCGGTCCCACTCCTGGAAATCGCGCTTTTAATCAAGATCGGGCAATCGATCGGCTTTTGGGCCACTATCCTGATCGTGATCGCGACAGCTGCCATCGGCACGTTGCTGCTGCATCAGCAGGGCATGGCGACACTCCGCCGTGTCCTCGACGCGATGGACAAGGGCGAACCTCCTGTTACCCCAGTGCTGGAAGGGCTCGTCTTGTTGGTTGCCGGACTGCTTCTCCTCACCCCAGGCATCATCACCGACACGATCGGCTTTATACTGCTCATTCCGCCTGTCCGCGAATTGCTGGTCCGCCACGCGCTTGGCCGTCTGTTTGTGGTGAACGTCGCGGGCCGCACCTGGCGCAGTTCAGAAGGCGCCAACGACGGTTCTGCCGAAAGCGGCTGGACCAGTCCGGGACATGCGCGTGGAACCTCGCACCAACCCCCGCATTCCGGCGACGGTCCTGTTATCGAAGGTGAATACCAGCGCCTCGACGAGCGCACGGTCGATCCCCAAAAGGACAGGCGCTGAATTCCGGTTCGAACGACACCGCAACAGGTGTTCCGGGCCGCCATCGGCCCGCGATCCACATGGCCCATCCAACGCTCGATTGCCTATGCCCCGTCCCCGTGATAGCCACCGGCATCGCAAGCGCATGCTTCGAAAGCATTGAGGACAACGAGACCCATGACCGACGGCAAGACTCAGAAGAATGGCAACGGCACGGCCGCGGAAGCAACACCCGCTGGTCCCCAACTTCAGGTCCAGATCGTTGGTCAGTACATCAAGGACATGTCGTTTGAAAATCCCAACGTCGACAAGCTGATCGGTGGCCCGGGCGACAGCCCGAATATCCAGCTTGAGATCAACGTCGACGGCCGCACAGCAGATGCCAAGAACGGACTTTATGAAAGCGCGATCAACTTCCGCGCCCAGGCCACGAGCAAGATCGGCACGATCTACGAATTGGAGATCATCTACGCCGGCATGTTCAAGATTCAGAACATCCCCGAACAGGCCCTCGAACCGTTCCTGATCGTCAATTGCCCGACCCTGTTGTTCCCGTTCCTGCGCCGTCTGATCGCCGATCTGACCCGCGAAGGCGGCTTCCCACCCCTGCTGCTGGACCCGATCGACTTCGGTGCGCTCTATATGCGCAAGCAACAGGAATTGAAGGCCGCGAGCGCAAAGGTCTGAGAGTTTGAGCCTCCGGGCTCAATTGCTTGAATTCGGTTCCGACAGATACTTGAGCCAGAGCGCCTTGCCGCCGCCAAGCGTTTCGACGAAGGCGCGATGAGCCGACTTTTCATCAGCTCCGATCCGCGGCGGCAACGGCACGTCCCGCACGGCGGCTTTACGCACACCGCCTTGCCCGCGCCCACCCCGTCCTTGCGCCTGCGACGCATCGGCAAGCACCAAAGTCGCCTGCCGCTCACCCAGCAGTTCGATATAGACGTCCGCCAGCAACAAGGAGTCCATCAGCGCGCCGTGCTTGATGCGCTGAGAATTGTCGATCCCGTAGCGTTTGCACAAGGCATCGAGATTGTTGGGACCGGCTGGATGCTTGCGCCGTGCGAGGGCAAGCGTATCGACAACGCGGTCCATCGAAATCGCACCGATTTTCAGCCGCTCCAGCTCCGCGTTGAGGAAGCCGACGTCGAACGACGCATTGTGGATCACCAGCTGATCCTCGCCGATGAACTCCAGAAAACCGTTTGCGACCTCCTTGAACAGCGGCTTGTCCAACAGGAATGCGGTTGAAAGCCCATGCACCGCCTCGGCTTCCGCTGGCACGTCGCGCTCCGGATTGATGTAGACGTGATACTCCCGTCCGGTCGGGATGCGGTTGATGAGTTCGATGCACCCGATCTCGATCAATCTGTCGCCGCCGCGCGGATTGAGGCCAGTGGTTTCCGTGTCGAGCACGATTTCGCGCTGCATGCCGTCATGTCCTTGCTGCAAAGCGATAGATTACGCGCCCGCCCAATACCGTTGATATGCCGTGCCGGTACGCCCCGCGAGCTGCACCACCAGTCTATCGATCTGCGCCTGCGTATCCGCAATGCTGCCGCCCGTATCCACAACGAAGTCGGCCCGCTGGCGCTTTTCCTCATCCGGCATCTGCCGCCCTGCGATCTCGGCGAACTTCGCTTCTGTCATGCCGGGGCGCGCAAGCACACGTTCCCGCTGCATAGCCACCGGCGCACTCACAATCACGGTGACGTCGACCAGCTTGTCCCCCCCGGTCTCCAGCAGCAGCGGGATTTCCAGGACCGCCATCAGCGCACCGCGATCCCGCTCCGACCGCAGGAAATGCGCCTCCATTTCGCGAACCAATGGATGCACGATTGCTTCCAGCCGCTTGAAACCTGAAGCGTCCTTCATCAAGGCTGCAAGCAGGGATTGGCGATCGACTTGCCCGTCCCTTGTCGTGCCCGGAAATGCCGCTTCGATGAGTGGAACCGCCTTGCCGGCATAAAGCTCATGAACGGCTGCGTCGGCATCGAATACGCCGATGCCATTGTCCTTGAATCGCGCCGCGGCGGTCGATTTACCCATGCCGATGGAGCCGGTCAGCCCGATCACAAGCATCACGCAGCCTTCTCCAGATCGGCAACGATCATAGCACGCAATTCACCCGTCACTTCCGGCCGGACACCGAACCATTTCTCAAAACCCGGCACCGCTTGATGCAAAAGCATCCCCAGTCCATCGACGGTTCTAAGACCACGTTTGCGCGCCACCGCCAGCATCTCGGTTTCGAGCGGCACATAAACAATATCCGCAACGACCGTCGAATCGGCCGCATTGCGAAAATCCATATCAAGAGAGCCTTCGTTTTTCATGCCAATGGTCGTTGTGTTGACGATCACACCAGCATCGCGCGCAGCCTCGGACCGCGCGCCCCAATCGACAACTTTTACCTTCCTGCCGAAATGTTGCGAAAGCGCTTCGGCACGCGCGCGAGTGCGGTTTGCAACGAGAACTTGTCCGACGCCACTTTCGATAAATCCATAAACGATCGCCCGCGCCGCACCACCTGCGCCGAGCACCAGAACCGGCCTATCCCTTTCCTGCCAATCCGGAACAGTCTTACCCAGATGCGTCATGAATCCATATGTATCGGTATTGGCTGCGCAGATTTTGCCGCCCTCCAGCCAGATGGTGTTGGCGGCTCCAACCGCAATGGCTGACGCTTCTTTTTCCTGCGCCGCCTCGAATGCAATTTCCTTCAAAGGCACTGTCACATTGCAGCCGGAAAACCCACCAGCCTCGAGTCCGAGCAGAAATGCGCGGGCATTTTCAGGCTGTACCGCTACCTTTTCGTAGCTGCCGTCAATGCCATGTGACTTCAGCCAGTATCCATGAATCATCGGCGACCGCGAATGGGTGATTGGCCAACCGATAACACAAGCTTTGCGCATTCTGGCCGTGCCTCTTCAACTTAAGATAATCTTGCGGGCGCGCAGTTCCGCCAGCAGTGGCATGAGAGGCATTCCCAGAACGGTAAAGTAATCTCCGTCGATCCGATCGAAGAGTTGAATGCCAAGCCCCTCCATGAGGTAGGCTCCGACGCTGTCGAGCACGGAGCGGCCGGCACGCCTCATATAGTCATCGAGGAATGCGTCTGAAAAGTCGCGCACATGCATTTCAGCCGTATCAACCATCGACCACAACATCTCGCCGCCTCTGGTCAGCGCGACGGCCGAGTGCAACGCATGGGTCTTGCCACGGAAGGACGATAGCTGTTGCCGCGCCGCCATGACATCACGCGGCTTCGACAGCGTCGCACCTTCAAAGGCCAGTACCTGGTCGCCACCGATCACGAAAGCATCCGGATGCAGGCGGCTCACCGATTCCGCCTTCGCCGCAGCCAGAATCTCTGCGACATCCGCCGGGTCGACGGCGCCTGGTTCATCGCTGTCGAACAACGCAGCGCGCACAGCCTCTTCATCCACGCTCGCCAGTTCGACCGTAAAAGCGATACCGGACGCCGCCAGCATGTCGCGCCGCGCCCGGCTGCCCGAGGCCAGGATGATATTGGCGTCATGGCGCACGACGATTTCTCCCTCGCTTATTTCCGGCCAGCGTCGAATTCCTGCATCAGCTTGATAATCGATGCAGCGGTCTCTTCCACCGAACGCCGCGTTACATCGATGATCGGCCAGCCGTATTTTGCTGATATTTTTCGCGTGTAGGCAATTTCCGACGCGATCAGACTGCGATCGACATATCCATCGAGGTCCCGGTCAGACATCATCATTGCCCGGTTTCGGCGGATCTCCGCCACCCGCTCCGGCGACGCGACCAAACACACCACAAAGGACGTATGGGGCTCGGTAAGCCGCTTGGGCAGTTCGATTTGCGGCACGATCGGCAGATTTGTCGTTTTGAAGCCGCGCTGCGCCAGATAGATGCTGGTTGGCGTCTTCGACGTCCGCGAAATCCCCAGAATGCAGATGTCGGCATCGCTCATGTTGTCAGGCAGCCGACCGTCGTCGTGCGCCATGGTGAAATTGAGCGCTTCGATGCGTTTGAAGTAATCGGCATCAAGAACATGCTGCCCGGCAACAGTCGGCGTGCTGGCAGCACCTAGATAGCTTTCGAAAACCTGCATGATCGGCTGCAACACATGCATGCATGGAACATTGAGTTCACGGCAGCGCTGCTCGACCTCCGCAATGAGAGACGTGTTCACGATCGTGCAAAGCACAATGCCGGGCGTCTGCTCGATCTCCTGCATCACCCGTTGCAATTGCCGCGACGTCCGCACCAGCGGATAGACATGCTCGATCGCGCGCATCTCCGCATACTGAACCGCCGCCGCTTTCGCGATCGTAGTTAGTGTTTCGCCCGTCGAGTCGGAGACGAGATGCAGGTGAAAGTAGCTGGGCTGACTATTGACCATAGTGCTTGGGCCGCTTGTGGACAAATGAGCAAGTTATCCAGCGCCCAAGCGCTTCCCTGGCCGCCGCGCGCCTCGCCCGCACGCTTGTCCACGGTGATACTCACATTTGCTCCTGGACGAACGAATTTTTTTGTCTCTCTCCCGCCCTGGGGATTATCGGGATCTGCGGTGCACGCCCTCACACTTTCCACAGCCTGCTCACAGACAGAAGTCTCCCGACACCAGACATAAGCAGTTGTGGTCGCAGAAGCTTTCGTGGCATTGCGTACTTCGCGATCTGGCGCCACCAGATCTGGTGGCATCACCGCCGCCGCAAAAAGACAACGGGCACTTCCTGGGGAAAATCACGATATCTCCGATCTCCCCCGGGGTAAGAGAAACAAAAAAAATAAGAAGAAGATTCAATAAGATTGAAGTTTGCATGGCACCTAACGCACGCGCATCCCTGAACACTCGCCGCCGCTTCCTTGCTCCCTTCGCCGGCCAAGCAGTGAACCCTCCCCCTATCTGGCTAATGCGCCAGGCAGGCCGCTATCTGCCCGAATACCGGGCGACCCGGGATGAAGCAGGAAGTTTCCTGGCCCTGTGTTACAGGCCGGAACTGGCCGCTGAAGTGACGCTCCAGCCCATCCGCCGTTACGGCTTCGACGCCGCCATTCTGTTCGCGGATATCCTGATTGTCCCGGATGCACTCGGCCAAGAGGTGCGCTTTGAAACCGGCGAAGGTCCGCGCCTCGACCCGATCACTGATGAAATGGCGCTTTCCCGTCTGGAGCCCAGCGGCACGGAGGCGAAGTTTGGTCTGATCTGCGAGACCGTGCAGCGCTTGCGGCAGGATCTTCCCGAAGAGACGGCCTTGATTGGCTTCTGCGGTGCGCCCTGGACGGTCGCGACCTACATGGTCGGCGGCCGTGGTTCTCCAGATCAAGCTGATGCGCGTGCCTGGGCCTATCGCGACCCGGACGGATTCCAGAAACTGATCGATATTCTTGTCGAAGTATCAATCGATTATCTGTCCGGCCAGGTCAAAGCCGGCGCCGACGCGCTGCAGATTTTCGACAGCTGGGCGGGTTCACTGCCCGATAACGAATTTGCCCGTTGGGTCATCGACCCGACTCGCCATATGGTCGATGCATTGAAGGCGCGCCATCCTGGCGTTCCGATCATCGGCTTTCCGCGCGGGGCAGGCGCATCGACGGCCGAGTTCGTGACGGCGACGGGTGTCGAGGGGGTGAGCTGCGATACTTCGATGCCGCTGTGCGCAATGCGCGAATTGGCCGAACTCGATATCGTGGTGCAGGGCAATCTCGATCCCCTCCTACTGGTGGCAGGCGGGGATGCACTCGACCGCAGGATCGACGAAACTTTGGCGGCGATGAAAGGCAGGCGTCACATCTTCAACCTCGGTCACGGCATCGTGCCGCAAACCCCGCCCGAGAACGTGGCACGCTTGGTTGAACGAATCCGGTCAGTCGCTTGAGTGGTGAGTGAAGAGTTCAAGGATCGTCGCGCATGACTTTCGACAAAAAGATTTTCGGCATCGGATTACAAAAGACTGGCCTCACCAGTCTGCTGCGCGTGATGCAAAGGAGCGGTCTGAAAGCGCAAGGCACCTCGTTGCCGCGCCGGCGCCAGTTCTGCATTAAGCGCGATTACAAGGGCATTCTCGACTACTACGACACCGTGGACTTTTCCTGCGATTGGCCAACGCCACTGATGTACAAGGCGGCCTACGGCAAATATCGCGACAAGGCCCGTTTCATCCTTACGGTCAGGAAGGATGCCGACACCTGGTTTGAAAGCGTGAAGCGGCACAACTGGTATGCGCATCCAGTCTTGCACCGGCACCGCTGGTTCTTCGGCCGGTTCTATCCCCATGGGTTCGATGACGAGCACAAGGAATATTACGAGCGTCACACGCGCGAAGTGGAAGCGTTCTTTGCTGAGCATGGAGCATCACACCAGCTTCTGAAAATTCGCATCGATCAACCGCAATCGATCGCCAAGTTGGCGGAATTTCTCGAGCTTGAAATACCTTTCAGCGAATTCCCCCGCGAGAACGTATCGAAGGGCGATCGGCGCGACATCGGCAGCATATTCAAATGGCACTACAATCGAACCGTCCAGCCTATCTATGGACGTGTCGCGCCACGGCTCTCCAAGAAAGCTGCGCGGCAAGCGCGGCCCATCGACATGGACTATGGCGTCTAGTGCACGTTCAGATGAACATGCACCAAACAATGAGATGGAGCGCGTTCCTGTTTCACCAAGAATGAACGCGCTCTAGAACGGTTCCGACCAAAGCGGAATCGTTAAGGCCGCGACTGCGCCACCCCCGCGGAGCAGCCCGAGCGACGAAATCAGGATCGTTCCAACGTAAGTCTGAAATGATCTGGGCGTCGCCGTGCTCGATTGCTGCCGGAATACCAAACGAAAAATCTCTACTGCAGCGTCCTGGTCGCGGGTTCTTTGGTCTGCCAATCAAACTCGATTTCTTTTTCCGCTCGTAACGTGCGGTAGGGCTGGCCGGTGCTGGTGACATTACCGGTGCGGCGCTTGAACTGGATGGTGCGGATCATCTCACGGATACGCGGCGCGATTTCCGTGCGGAAGCGCGTCCCGTTGAAGACACCGTAGTGGCCGACACCAGGCTGCACGTAATGATAGTGCTCGTCGAATGGCACGTTGGAGCATAGATCGTGCGCGGCTTCGGTTTGGCCAAGACCGCAGATGTCGTCGCGCTCACCTTCAACCGTGATGATCGCGGTCTTGGTAATGGCGCCGCAGTCCACACGTTTGCCGCGATGCATCATGGTGCCGTTCGGCAGCGCGTGCTTCTGGAACACGGTTTCGATCGTCTGCAGGTAGAATTCCGCCGGCAGATCCATGACGGCCAGATATTCCTCGTAGAACTCCTTGTGTGACTTGACTGAATCGCAGTCGCCTTTGACCAGGTTCTCAAAAAGCGTCATGTGCGCTTCCGTATGGCGCTCCAGATTCATGGTCATGAACCCGGTCAACTGAACAAAACCGGGATAGACTGAGCGCATGAATCCGAGATTCGGAAATGGCACGTAGCTGATGACGTTCTTGCGGAACCAGTTTATCGAACGCTTCTCGGCAAGTTCGTTCACCTTCGTGGGATTGCGGCGCGTGTCGATTGGGCCGCCCATCATTGTCAACGATGAGGGCTGACAGGGATCGTTGCGCGCTGCCATGACAGCCGCTGCAGCAAGTGCGGGAACGCTCGGTTGACACACGGCCATGACGTGCGTGTTGGGACCGAGGAACTGGATCATCTCGATCAGGTAATCGATGAAATCGTCGAGATCGAACCGCCCATCAACGATCGATATGTCGCGCGCATCGACCCAATCGGTGACGTAAACGTTGTGCTCTTTAATCATCTCCGCGACGGTGCCGCGCAGCAGGGTCGCATAGTGTCCCGACATCGGCGCAACGATCAGCAGTTTGGGATCGTAGCGCTTGCCGACGACCGCTTCACTGCGGTCGAAGTGAACGAGGTTGCAGAAGGGTTTCCTCCACACCACCTCTTCATTGACGGGAACCTTCAGCCCATGAACGGTCGTTTCGCTGATGCCCCATTCCGGTTTGCCATAGCGCCGGGTGACACCTTCGAAGACCTCGCACATTGCCGAAACCTGCCGGGCAAATGGCCCGACTGCGAAGCGGCTCAATGGCAACTCGGCTTGATGTTTCAGCGTACGGCAGGCGAGCCGCATTGGCTGGATCATCAGGTGAGCAATTTCATAGGCCATGTACTGCATGACGGCATAAATCCCCTGGCGCTTGCCATCAGTACGGCAAACCGCACTGCAAAACTGGTTTTTGCAGCGCAGCATGATCGGTGGAATCGGTCAAGGCTGAAGATTAAGCAAATTGCCTAATCTCTAGGACTTTCAGGTTATTGCTGATTGGAAACGCCTACCCAGCGGCAATTTGCCTGCCACCCGGCGCGTCGCATTTCGACATTGGCGACCGCCAAAACGACGGCCCGTCTCTGATATGATGTATTGCATTCCGGCGAAGAAAGAGCAGGTCATGCGGAAGTTCGCTCAGGTGGTCTTTTGGGTTTCGCTGGGCTTCCTTGTTGGGGCGATGGCGGGCGTGTTGCTCGTCGCAGTGTTATCGTCCAACACCCACGACAGAAGCGTCGAGATGACCATGACTGCTGCGTTCTTCGCTGGTCCCATTGGAGCAGCGATTGGACTGATCGTTGGCCTCGTTCGCATCCGGCGCGACAAGCCTGATCCAGTCAACAGTTGACGTCGAGGTTGACGGCGAACGTCATCCGCAATTCATCCCCCTCTTGGCAATGAACTGGCACCCCAAGCCCCACTTCAATAACCAATGGTCATGGGCTGGTCTTGCGATTCTGCTGATCGCATTGGTGTGGCAATGGTGGTCCGGCAACCACGTTGCCGACAATGTTTGTAGCGGCCAGCGCTTCGCCATCGAAACGGTGAGCGGCGGAACTGCCCCCTACATCCAGTTGACCGCCAACGCGCGAAAAGGACCGTTTCTGCTCGACTACGGCGCCACGCAGAGCACACTGTCGGCGGATGCCTTCAGCTCCAGCAGCGGATCAGGTCAGGCATCGGGACAGATGACGACCAGCTTTTCTTTGCCGACATTTCCTACAGGGCAATTCCGTCTCGCCAGATACTTCGCATCACAGGCGCCGGGAGGCGGCCAGCTCGGAGTGGTTGGCACCGACTTTCTGTCACTACTGACCGCCGCATTTTCATTTTCCCCCCAAGGCGGCAGCGTGGTTCTCGACGGCAAGCCCTGCGACGCCGGACGTTTGCGCGCCAAGGGCATGGTGCCGATACGCCAGACTGGCTTCTTCTCGGCACAACCCGGGCGTCTGGATCGCTCGCGTCCCAATGTCCCGGTCATTTATCTCCGGATCGGCGGCATCACGACCTGGGCACAGATTGATACCGGATATGACGACCTTCAGATGCAGCCGTCGATCGACATCAACGAGACGCTTTACCAAAAGCTGCTCGCGTCCAACGTCCCGCTTCGCCAAAAAGGGAATGTTGGCGTTTCAACCTGCTCCGGCTTGGAAAGCCGGTCAGCCTACCTCGCCTCCCATGTCGAAATCGTATCCGAGACCGGAGCACTGATCCGTGACCTGGGCACCGTCACGCTGGTCCGCAAACCGCTGTCCCCGTGCGGCGGTATCGGAAATCTTGTCGAGCCCGCGGCGCAGATTGCAGCGTCTGTCGTTGCGCGCCTTGGGGAGGTGGTCATCGATCCCTTCACGGAAACTGTTTGGGTCGCGCCCGCGAGATGAGGCACCGCTCTTGTCACGTTGACGCTTCGCGGTGAACCCGACTAAACACCGCCCATGACCGCCGATCCCAGCCAACACAGGCCAGCCACGCCGCCCACCGGATCACCCGCCAAACGCGCGGCCATCGCGCTTGGTGTAACGGTCGCGGCAACCGCCGCCGCCATTCTGATTCTGGGTGACGCCGCTTATCTGTGGGTCAAGGCCGTCCACGTCATAGCCATCATTTCCTGGATGGCGGGCATGTTGTATCTGCCACGGCTCTTTATCTACCACTGCGATGCCCCCAAAGGCTCGGCGCAGTCGGAGACCTTCAAGGTCATGGAGCGGCGGCTCTTACAGATCATCATCAATCCGGCGATGATTGTGTCATGGGTCCTGGGGCTATGGCTTGCATGGAAGGCCGGCTACTTCACGGACGTCTGGTTCCACGCAAAGCTGGCGCTTGCCTTGGCGCTGTCTGCTGTTCACGGATATTTCTCCGCCTCCGTTCGCGCTTTCGCCGAGGACCGCAACACAAAGCCGCCCCGCCACTGGCGAATCATGAACGAGGTTCCGACCCTGCTCATGATCGCCATCGTCATCCTGGTCATCGTCAAGCCATTCTGATCCTGAATTTTGCGGCTCGGCGTAACCGTAAGTGACTTTCGCCACGCGCCCGGGTCTGTTATAGGATGGTCATCCCAACGTAACTCGGGGCCTCTCCGGCCCATGAGTTCCGCCCGCGCTTCAAGAGGTAGCCAGGCGGAACGGGATGCGTGGCTTATGTCCCGCGCCTCACAGATCCCAAATCCCACCCAGATACGACCGGCCCGGCCCGACCTCTTTCCCACCCTTTACGAGCGCCGTTGCCGTCTTGCGGAGTTCCGCCATGAAAGAAGTTAAACTCGAGGACCTGAAGAGAAAGTCCCCGACCGAATTGCTCAGCTTTGCCGAAGAGGTTGGCGTCGAAAACGCGTCGACCATGCGCAAGCAGGAGTTGATGTTCGCGACGCTGAAACAGCTCGCCACACAGGAAGTCGAGATCGTCGGCACTGGTGTCATCGAAGTTCTGCAGGACGGCTTCGGCTTCCTGCGCTCGCCCGATGCCAACTATCTCGCCGGCCCTGACGACATTTACGTTTCACCCTCCCAGATCCGCCGCTTCGCGCTCCGAACCGGCGATACGGTCGAGGGCCATATCCGCTCGCCCAAGGATGGCGAGAGATACTTCGCACTGCTGAAGGTCTCCAAGATCAACTTCGAGGATCCCGAAGCCACCAAGCACAAGGTTCACTTCGACAACCTGACGCCGCTCTACCCGACGTCCTGGCTGAAGATGGAAATCGAGGATCCGACCATCAAGGATCTCTCGGCCCGCGTCATCGACATCGTCGCACCGCTGGGCAAAGGCCAGCGCGGCCTCATCGTCGCGCCGCCGCGCACCGGCAAGACGGTGCTGCTGCAGAACATTGCGCACGCCATCTCCACCAACCATCCCGAGTGCTTCCTCATCGTCCTGCTGATCGACGAGCGCCCGGAAGAAGTCACCGACATGCAGCGCTCGGTGAATGGCGAGGTTATTTCATCGACCTTCGACGAGCCGCCCTCGCGCCACGTTCAGGTCTCCGAGATGGTGATCGAGAAGGCCAAGCGCCTGGTGGAGCACAAGAAGGACGTGGTGATCCTGCTGGACTCCATC
>JAGRKV010000023.1 GCA_020442165.1 Hyphomicrobiaceae bacterium
CCTATCTCGTGCAGCACGAGGCGCTCGCCGACTACCGCAACGATCCCTACACGCGCGTCTTCACGGAACTCGTCAAGACCTACAAGCCCGAGATCCTGTTGCTGGGCGCAACCACGCTTGGACGCGATCTCGCCGGCTCGGTCGCAACCACGCTGCTGACCGGTCTAACCGCTGACTCCACCGAGCTTGCCGTCGATGCCGATGGCTCGCTCGCGGCGACCCGACCCACGTTCGGCGGATCCCTGCTCTGCACGATCTACACCCTGAACTATCGCCCGCAGATGGCAACGGTTCGACCACGCGTCATGGCCATGCCGGAGCGGCGGGACGATCGCATTGGCCGCGTCGTCGAGGTAGCACCCAACCTCGTCGAGAATGACATCGTAACGAAGAATTTATCGTTCCTTCCCGATCGCGAGAGTGCCAAGTCCAGTCTTGCCTATGCCGACATCGTTGTCGCGGGCGGCATAGGCCTGCAGTCGGCCGACAACTTCCAGCACGTCAAGGCGCTGGCAGAGGTACTGGGCGGCGAATACGGTTGCTCGCGTCCCGTGGTGCAGAAAGGCTGGGTGCCAGTCGACCGGCAGATCGGCCAGACCGGCAAGACCATCCGACCGAAACTCTATATCGCCGCTGGAATCTCTGGCGCGATCCAGCATCGCGTTGGCGTCGAGGGCGCCGATCTCATCGTCGCAATTAACACCGACAAGAACGCGCCGATCTTCGACTTCGCCCACATGGGCTTGGTCGGTGACGCCACCCGCATTCTTCCCGCACTCACCCGCGCGTTCCGCGCACGTCTCAGCGTCAACAGGCTGGCAAGCTGAAGGGGTTCACCATGATCGAGGAGAGATTTGATGCCATCGTGGTTGGTGCGGGACCCGCAGGCAATGCTTGTGCGCTGACGCTTGCCCAGCGCGGCTTGAAGGTCCTGCAGCTCGAGCGCGGCGAGTACCCCGGTTCCAAGAACGTGCAGGGGGCGATCCTCTATTCCGATGCGCTGGAGCAGCTCATTCCTGACTTCCGCGAGGATGCTCCGCTAGAACGGCATATCATCGAGCAGCGGTTGTGGATGATGGACGATCGCTCGACGACGGCGATGCAGTATCGCTCCGACGATTTCAACGAGGAAAAACCCAATCGCTACACGATTATCCGCGCACAGTTCGACAAGTGGTTCTCCAAGCGCGTGCAGGCCGCCGGTGCGCTCGTCATCTGCGAGACCACCGTCACCGAACTCGTGCAGGACGACAACGGCCGCGTCATCGGCGTCAGAACCGATCGCGAAGGCGGCTTCATCAAGGCCGATGTGGTGGTACTTGCCGAAGGCGTGAACGGACTGCTTGGAGCGCGAGCCGGTTTGCGCGAGGTGCCCGCGCCCAAGACCGTCGCCCTCGCCGTCAAGGAGATGCACTTCCTGCCGCAGGAGACGATCGAATCTCGTTTCAACCTGAAGGGAGATGAAGGCGTCGTCATCGAGGCCGCTGGAACGATCACTAACGGGATGACCGGTACGGCCTTCATCTACACGAACAAGGAATCGCTCGCCGTGGGCATCGGCTGCCTGATCTCGGATTTCGCGGAGACCGGAGAGACGCCTTATGGACTGCTTGAACGCTTTAAGTCGCATCCCTCTGCAATGCCGCTCCTCATGGGCTCAGAGGTCAAAGAATATGCCGCGCACATGATCCCGGAGGGAGGCTATCGCGCGATACCCAAGCTGTTCGGTGACGGATGGCTTGTGGTCGGCGATGCCGGCCAGTTCGTCAACGCCGTTCATCGTGAAGGCTCCAATCTCGCAATGACGACCGGCCGCATTGCCGCCGAGACGATCGCGCAGATCAAGACGCGGCGTGATCCCATGACGGCCGAGAACTTGTCCGTCTACAAGAAGAAGCTCGACCAGTCATTCGTGATGAAGGACTTGAAGAAGTACAAGAACCTGCCGCACGCGCTCGAAAACAAGCACTTGTTCACGACCTATCCGCAACTTCTGTCGAGCGCGATGCAGACCTGGTTCCGCGTCGACGGCGTCGACAAGAAGGCCAAGGAAAACGCCATTGTGAAATCATTCTTCTCCGCGCGTCGTTTCACGGGTCTGCTGAGCGATGCGCTGTCGATGGCACGGGGTTGGCGGTGAAGAAACATTCGACGGCCTGCCACGAGGCAACGTGACGCCTCATCCAAAATGCAGCACATGATTGAGGAGATCGACATGGCCAGTGCACAACCATCGGTCCGCGTTGAGGACAAGCTCTATCAGAACCGTTATCTGGTCGACACGGGAAGACCACACATCAAGGTGCTGCCGCACGAGGTGCCATCTCCTGCCCTGATGGCACTTACCAAGGTCTGCCCTGCGGGCTGCTATGCCCTCAACGACTCCGGCCAGGTCGAGATCACGCCGGACGGCTGCATGGAATGCGGCACGTGTCGGGTAATTGCCGAGACGACGGGCGAGATCGAGTGGAATTACCCGCGCGGCGGCTTCGGAGTCCTGTTCAAGTTCGGGTAGCTGACGGGCCCACAAACGGCACAACGAGACGCTGTGCGGTCGGGCGCATATGCCCGACTTGTAGAAGCTCAACCGTTGGCGATATTTCCCTACAGTACGTAGCTCTTGCTGAGCTACTGCGCATCTTAGCTCAGCAACGTTCGGAGCCCTGACCCGTTCCGATCAACATGAAGGATGCGATGGCCGCAGACCCTACCCGGTGTGCTCAACACTGCAGCCTTCGCTTTCCGAGCCATTTCCACGCAAGCGATCATCACACCATCATCGCCAAGAACCGCTTGGGCCAGCATTTGCACCCCACGCTCGTTTGCTCGCCAACCCTCTGATGGCGGAAACTGCGCGCGACATGAAGGTCGCCAGGTTTGCGATGAACCGACACCGACCGTGCCTGCGTCAACGCTATGGCCGCCAATACGAGAGACAGTACCGCCCCATGTCGTGCATCTGACCGGCACGGCCTTGAGAAAATCCCTACCCCATGCCCACCACAACAACGCCACCGCCACGAAGACGGTGACGAGCGGCGCGCATTAGCCGTCCTGTGACAGCTCGCAGGGATGGCTGGCGCATGGCAGCGATATTGGGCTAAAGTTGAAAAGTCGGTCGAGCATCGATGGCGGGGTGCGCAGACACGCCCCTGGCGCAGGTTCGTTGCCGTTTTAAAACAATAAGCAAAAAAAGCAAGCAAAATGAACATCTTGAGTTCGGTGACAGGGAGCGGTCGGTGGCTCTGCGGGCACGCTAATCCGATGGCTTGGAGTCCCCTGCGAGCGTGTTCCGATTCGATGGGCGCAGGACCGATAAGCCCTTGCGGAGCGCTAGGGCGGCAATGACCTTATTTGGCGACAAGTCTTGCACTGCGGGCAGCACGCGCCCGGCGGTGGTAATCGCTGACCGCAATCCGGTCGTCCGTGCCGGGTTGCAGGATTTCCTGTCAAAGGACGGACGCTATGCCGTGGCGCCCGCAGTGGAGACCGGCAACGCATTCGTGGAACTGTGCCAGAAGCAACCTGTTTGCGTTGGCGTCGTCGGATGGACGTTACCCGACATGTCGGCGCTTGATCTGCTCGAAGTGGTGAAGCGGCGCCAGCTCGGCGCACGGCTCATTATCTACGCGAACGATGACAACGTCGATGCACTGCGCCAAGCGGTGCGGGCAGGTGCATGGGGCTTCATCTCGAAGAACGAGGACCCCGCCGCGCTCCTGGAAACGATTGCGACCGTTGCACGCGGCCGATTGTGCCTGCCCTACATCGACATCGAGCGGCTGACAAGCGATCCGATCGACCTGCTGACAAAGCGTGAGAAGGAATTGCTCGGTGCTCTGGCCCAGGGCTGGACCAATCTGCAGATTGGCGCACGGTTCGGCATCTCGGGCAACACGGTGAAGTATCACCTCAAGAATCTCTACGACAAGCTCGGCGTGAAGAACCGCGCCATGGCCGTAGCGCTCTACATGTCGTCGCCCTCTGCGCCGCCAATGACTGCCGCGGCACATGCACAAGACGACGACTGGTGAGCGGTGAGACACAACCAAGCGTCCCTGAAGACATGATCACGCTCTGAAGCATGCCCTGCTGGCACGCGCAGCTCTCCAGCCTCAACGGCCGGCAGCTGGACAGCCTCAAACCCCATATGACACGGGCCAACATTAAGTTTCAGAATGCGTCCCGCATCTGCCGGAACGGACCACACTCGATCACGCACCCGCAAGTGTGCGCAATTTCGCAAGCAGCGCAGTTGAGACTGCAATGCCACGAACATCGGCTTCGGCGCGCCGTGCGGCACGGGCACTACCCGGAATGCGAACCCCCTCATCTTCCGTCATGGCCGTTGCAATAGCGGCGATCCTTTCTGCAACATTCGCAGCTCCCCCAAACGCATTCGGGTCGAATACAATCAGCAGTTGGCCGACATCGGGAGGCGGTCCATCTCCGTCAAAAAAGGACGACGCGTCCTTGGACAAATTTGCGCCGACCAAAGCAGCCGCCAGCATTTCAACCATCAGCGACAACGCAGCACCTTTGGCGCCACCAATCGGCTCCAGCGTCCCTTTCAATGCTGCTGTCGGATCGGTCGTCGGATTGCCATCGGCATCTTTCGCCCATCCTTCGGGAATAGGCTGTCCGTCCTGAGACGCCTTCAGGATTTTTCCGCGAGCGACTTCCGATAGGGCAAGGTCGATGATGATCGGGGCGGCATCCGGCACAGGCGCGGCAAAGGCGATCGGGTTCGTGCCGAAGAGCGCCGCACGTCCGCCCCATGCGGCCATCGCTTTCGGAGTATTGGCAAACATCATTGCCATCAGGCCGCCGCTGGCAAAGCGCTCGATAGCGAGGCCCAATGCTCCGGCGTGGTGGGAGTTGTAGAAGCCGGCCGCAGCGATTCCGCAGTCGCGCGCTGCCGCGGCAATGACAGGGGCAGCCAGCTCGGCCGCAGGATAGAAAAAGCCATGCGCGACATCGATCATGACGACACCGGGACGAGACCGCCGAACGCTGGGCGTTGCCGCACCGTCGACTTTTCCTGTCCTCGCTTGCGCACAATAGCTGTCGATACGCGACAAGCCGTGACCACTCTGTCCGTCAACTTCTGCTTGAACAAGCGCACGTGCTGTCGACCGAGCCGCCGTTATGCCCGCACCTGCGTTTTCAAGAGCGCGGCTTACGAGAAGCTCAAGTTCTTTCTGGTCTAGTAGGATCGTGGCCAACGTCACACCCCGGAAAGAACACGCAACACGTTGTCGACAGTGACTGCACTCGTGCGCGTATTCGACTCTACGGTAATACCGGCGATGTGAGGCGTCAGTATCACGTTGGACAACCCGGCAAACAATGCCCCGACACTCTCGGTGATCGGTTCCGTGGTAAAAACGTCTACCGCCGCTCCCGCCAATTGACCCGTGCGCAGGGCATGCGCAAGGGCCACTTCATCGACAACACCGCCACGTGCCGTATTGATGAGAATGGAACCTGTCTTCATCGCCGCCAGTTCGCCTTTGCCGATCAAATTGCGCGTCGTATCGGTCAGCGGGCAATGCAGGGTAACGACATCCGAAGTGGCGAGAAGGGTCTCCAGGTCGACCGCATTCACACCCGACACCGTCGTGCCTGGTTCGATTTTTGCATCATGACAGATCGTCTCAAAGCCCGCTGCCCGAGCGAGATCTGCGGTCACGCGACCGATCACACCGAAGCCGATGACACCCATTATGCGCGATTGTGCCTCACGCCCCTGCCCCATCTCGATGCGTGGCCATTCCCCCGAGGCAAGCTGCGCGCTCCCGAAATAGGCAGAGCCACGCAAGAGCATCAGTGCGGCAGCAAGGACATATTCCGCGACGGATCGGGCATTGACACCGAAGGCCGGCAGAACCGCGATACTGCGCCGTTCGCATTCAACAACATCGATGTTGTCCAGCCCCACTCCGAGACGGCCGATCGCCCTGAGTTCCACTGCCGACTCCAGCACGTCACTTGTCACTTGAGTGCGGTTGCGCACGATCAGTGCCTTCGCATCCCGGACCAGCGCCTTCAATTGCTCTGGCTTCTGCCAAAGGCTTTCATCAAGGAGCACATCGTAACGTGCGCGCAGACGCGCCACAGGCCCCAAATCGATGAACTCGGTAATGACAATGTCGGGCATTGATCAGGCCAGTTCCAGATATTTGCGCAGTTCGGCGAACATTACCGTCTTCAGCTCCATGCCGATTCCGGGCTCCTCCGGCAGACGCACATATCCGTCTGCGATCGCGATGTTGTCGGCAAAGCCCCCGTAGGGCTGAAAAACGCCCGGATAGGATTCCGATCCGCCCAGTTGGAGTCCCGCCGCCATGTTGAGGGCCAGCTGATGACCGCCGTGCGGAATAAGGCGCCGCCGCGACCAGCCATGACGGTCGACGACGGCGAGAAAACGCAAGTACTCGGTGAGACCGTAGGCGAGTGCGGGATCGAGCTGTATCCAATCTCGATCAGCGCGCATGCCACCGTAGCGTAGGAGGTTGCCGCCGTCGGTGGCTGAAAAGAGGTTCTCGCCGGTTGCCAGCGCGCCGGAATAGTGCTCGGCCAGAACGGCATTGAGCCTATAATCAAGCGGATCGCCGGGCTCCTCGTACCAGAACAGCCCGTAAGGTTGCATCGCCCGTCCATAGGCAAGTGCGGTCTCCAGATCAAACCGGCCATTTGCATCGACAGCGACGCTAGCTCCACTGCCGGTCACGCCAATGACTGCCTCGATGCGCCTGAGATCGACATCCATCGGCGCACCGCCGATCTTCATCTTGACGACCTTGTACCCCTGTTCCCGATAGCCCTGCATCTCCGCAACGAGACTCTCAATCTCCTTGCCGGGATAGTAGTAACCGCCGCCTGGATAGACGAGGACATGCTCGTCAAATTGATTGTTGTTGAAGCGTTCGGAAAGCAGGCGCCATAGCGGCTTTTTCGCAATCTTCGCGACCGCATCCCAAACCGCCATGTCGAGTGCACCTGCAGCATGGGCACGATCGCCATGCCCACCCGGCTTTTCATTGGTCATGAATGTGCGCCAGATGGCGAAGGGATCGAGATTGCCGTTGGCCTCATCGACCAGACTTGCTGGGTCTGCATTCAGAATTCGCGGGATGAACCGTTCGCGCAGAATGCCACCCTGGGCATAGCGCCCGTTCGACATGAATCCCAAACCGACGACAGGTCGGCCATCGCGAACGACATCCGTCTCGACCGCAACGACCGATATGGTCATGTGCTCGAAAGAAATGACGGCATTGCGGATCTCAGAGGCTATCGGAGCGGTTGCCTCGCGGATGCATGTGATCTTCATGTGTGCTCAACCCTGGAATAGCCAGCCTCTGGGCAACGGCACCTGCAGCAGCCAACCGAATAGCCCGTAGAATCCGAAGACAATGATCAAGCCCGCAAGGATGTAGATTGCTGCGCGCCGCAGCGTCCACGCATCAAACATTGCGATCATCATCAACAATCCGAAGCTTGCCAGCGCGACCGGAACGAATCCGATCCATGGCATGGCAAATGCCGCTATCAGCATGACGGCAACGAATGCCAGGCGACGAGGCCAAGAACCCCGCTCCCACACTGTTGCGGCATCCGCACGCCCCATCAGCCAAACCGTGAGATAGACGGACGATACCGCGATCAGTCCCATTGCTACGGTTCGAGGGAAGACGGCCGAATCCGGATCCGCATAGCCAGTCGTATCGTAGATGGCGAAAGCTCCGAATCCTATGAGAAGGACCGCCATCGATGCGCCGCCGTAGTCGCGTTTCTCATCAGCGCTCATTCAATGCGCTCCTGCGCTTCCATTTCTCGATCAGTATCGGGCTGAACAACGAGAAGAGCGTAAAAAGAATGATGCCGAGCGAGATGGGACGACCGAAGAACATGCCAAAGAGGTCTTCGCGCGCCACACCGATGGTCCATGCCTGGACGAAGCCCTGCTCCGCTATCGGCCCGAGAATCAAACCGAGCACGATGGGTGATGCCAGATACCCGAAGCGTCCAAGAACCCAGCCGATCACGCCCAAGACGATCATGATCACGACATCGGAGACGTTGTTGTTTATCGCGTAGGTTCCAATGATCGTCATGAACGCCACGGCGGGAACGAGTATTGCCTTGGGCATGGCCACGATACTCTTGTAGGCGTAGCGGCCCAGCAGGAGTCCGACCGGCAGCATTAGAATGGTGGCAAACATCAAGCCCCAAATGAACGTGTAGACGATGGTGGCTTTCTCCGTGAAGAGCGAGGGCCCAGTGCGCAAGCCCTGAACCAGGAGCGCGCCGAGGATTACCGCATCCGGTGGTGTGCCGGGGATACCGAGCACCAGGGTCGGGATGAACCCTCCGCCGACCGTCGCATTGTTCGACGACTCGCTGGCGATCACGCCGGCCGGCTCGCCCTTGCCAAATGACTGCCCCGGCTTGGCAGTGCGGCGGGCTTCTGAGTAGGCCACCAGGCCGGCAACCGAACCACCAGCCCCAGGCAGAATGCCGACGATCGTCCCGATCATGGACGAGCGGATCAAGGTCAATTTCTCGCGCCACACGTGTGCAAACGCCTCGCCCAATCGAAACCCGCGTTGCTCCGTTTCGATTTTGAGATGACGTTCAGGCGTCGACACGAGGTCGATCAGGACGGGAATGCAGAAAAGGCCGATCAGCGCCGCAACGACATTGATGCCGCTGATGAGCGTATGGGATCCGAAAGTAAGGCGCACGTCGGCCGAGATCTCAGCGACGCCCACACACGACACCAGAAGTCCGAATGCTCCACCCGCCAGTCCCTTCAGCAGACTCCCCTCCGATAACGCGGCAATGAGAGACAATCCGAAAATCGCAAGCCAAAAGTACTCGGCTGGTCCGAATGAAAGCGCGACCTTGGACAGCGGCGGCGCCAAAGTGAGCAATGCGAGTGCACCGACAATTCCTCCGACAACACTCGCGAGACAGGCAATCGTCATTGCCAAGTCGCCATCGCCGCGCTTGGCCATCGGAAAACCATCGAGCGTCGTTGCGATCGCCGAAGGTGTACCGGGTGTGTTGAGCAGGATCGCGGCATATGCACCGCCGTAGATCGCGCCGGTATAGATGGCCCCCATGA
>JAGRKV010000024.1 GCA_020442165.1 Hyphomicrobiaceae bacterium
AGCGGGGCGACCCGTGGAGGTTCGAGTCCTCTCGACCGCACCAATCCTGTAAAAACAGGTACTTAGGAACAGAAGCGGGCCAGGTCTTTCGATGCTTGCCCCCTCCGATGCGCCCGAAGAGATCGGGCTGCCGCGGATTAGCGTGGCGGATGTATTGCAGGCCCCCGACAGCGCTCGGCCGGCAGCACTATTATGAGACGTGCGCATTCGGATGGTGCGAGCCGGCATAGGTTCGTCGAAAGTGCTCCGAGCTGCCGCGCTGGGTCTCCGTCCCCGCCTGCACCTCTTATATTGGAGCCATGACCGGGCTCTGCCTCGTCGCAGGAATAGTTTTCAAGCCCGGCCACCGCACAATTCCGCGCGACATGTTGCGAGGCGCGGCAACAGCCCAACCGTTTAACGGTCCCCGAGAAGCTGGGGAATGTCGTGTGCGACTAGTGCTCCTGTAACCAACAGCTCGTCGGCCGGCTTTAGCGTGAAGCGCGTGTGCCTAGGTCCGGCCGCTAGACAGGGCGAGGGATATGCAACCAAGCCGCGACGCCCCCTGAATGGCGGCAAGTATATGCACAGTATAATTGCATATGCTCGCAATAAGTACGTGCCTGTGCCAAAAACGATACAAGTGAGTATGCAAACCAGATGCTTTGCAAACGGACGCTGGACTTCGGCGCCCCCGCATAGATTAAATTAAAAGACAATCGAATCAGTCGGTCAGCATGGGTTGCGCCAGCGTTGCAGCGAGCCATGGTGGGAAGTTTTGTCCGATCGATCGGTCAGTGGGCGGGGAGTTTTTTTTACGATTAGATAAAAATTTGGGGGAATTCGTATGGGGGGCGCGAGGAGGAGCGCGGCGGTTGCCGGGGTCGGCGCGCTGCTGCTCACGGTTGGCGCTCCGGAAGGTCGTGCCCAGCCTCCGGTCGAGATTTCGGGTGAGTTGGAAGCCTCTGTGGTGTCGCGCAATTTGCCAAGCGACGATGGCCACGAACTGCGCACCGAGGTGCTTGCCTATACGCATGCTGCGACATTCTTGTGGCAGCCGTGGATTGCCACGGTCAGTCTCGATCTCAATGCGGCATTCGAGGCAAGCTCACGCTCCGAGTTCGGCGAGGCGACGGCATTCTCCGGAGACTTGCTGCTTTCTGTGCTGCCGGCGTCCCGCTACCCTTTTGAGATATTCTTCTCTGCCAGCGACAACCGATTCGATGGTGATTTTTCAGGGCTCGATTACAGGCGCCTGCGGACAGGAGTGTCTGGCCGCGCCGCGCTCGGCGATCGGACCAGTCTTGACTACCTATTCAGCTACAACGAGTTCGACAGGGATCGCTATGGCCTGCTGACGGCGCAGCGCGCCGAGGCCACGCTGCGCCGCTCTTTCAGTCCCGGCGAGTTGCCGCTCAATATCACCGACATCGGCGTTGCGTTTAACTATTACACCACCGATTTCGACAGCCAATGGTCGGGCGGGCAGGATTATTCGACCGAGTTCCTGGCAGGAACGGTCTTCTATCGTGCAGCGCCCACCGAGAGAGTGGACCAAGACTTCAGCGCGTCATTTATCTCCGATAGTGGGGGTAGCGGCCAGGATCGCTACAATCGCATTTTGGGACAGGGTGTGGGCACGCTTCAGTGGCACTCTCCCTCCAACGATGTCGCCGCGACCAGTGCGGTGCGCATGCTCTTTCAGCAGGTCGACCACGGTTTCGGACTGAGTAAGAGAGACACCGAGAGCGCGCTCTTGGCCGCGAATGCCGGTGTCAACTGGCGAGCCTCCGACCGGTTGTCCATGAGTCTCGGCGCGCGCGCCACGGCCGAGCAGATCGGCACCTTCGGCGTGACCGAGGTCGACCCGCTCTTCGAGTCTTCCTCCTCCAACTATACCGCCGGCCTACTCGGCACCGTCGATTACCGGTCGCTCTCCCAGGAGGTGGCAGGGTTCAACTGGCATTGGGACGCGCGAGCGGTCGGCGATGTTGGCTATGATTCCAATCGCTACAAGGTCAAGCACTTCGAGACGCTGTATGGCCCCCACAGTGATGCCCAGTTCATCATCGGCCATACCTTCGAGCGGTCGATGCGGATGCCCTGGCTTCAAGCAGTCGATGTCAGTCTGCTTCAGGAAGCCGGCTTTTCTCATTACAGCGAGGACGAAGTCTTCGAACCTATCATCACGCACAGCGCGTCATTCTCGAAAGGCTTTGCCGGCGAAAGCAGCTCTACCTATTTCCGGCTCTATTTCCGCGATACCCATGGCTTTGGCAGTAGGCCGAGAGACTACCAGACGGCCCAGATGGACTTCACGCGGCAGGTGCAGCTTGCGGGAAACCAGAGCGTGCATGGCAGCCTGGGCGCCCAGATTGTTCGCCAGATGTATGATCACAGGGACGACTTCTACATCTTCTCCCGTGCCGATCTCACGTATGAATACCGTGATCTGTTTGGAATTGATGGCCTGAGCTTTTCGTCCGACATTCGTATCAATTCGATCGGACTCGACAACCTGGCGCGGGACTGGCGGGACGACCTCACCCCCGACTTGTTTCGTAATGACTGGCGCAACCGATTGCAGTACCGCATTGGACAGATGGCGCTGTCGCTGGAAGGGGCGCTGTTCCACGACGATGGGAAGATCGGACATTATGTGAGGTTTGCTGGCCGACGCACCTTTGACTATGCGGATTAGGTGCCCTTACAATAGATGTTCCTGCGAACTTGGGGATCTGGGGCCATGCTTGGTAGACGGACGATCGTGCGGCTTTCGCTTGTCGTGGCCTATGTGCTGATTGCTGTGCTGTGCGTCACATCGCTGTTCAACGACAACGAGGCGAAGGCCGAATATGGCGATGTGGTGATCAACAACTACTCGGACGCAGCCGGCATGAGGCCCGTCGTTTTTCCTCACTGGTTCCACCGGATACGATTTCGCTGCAAGGTCTGTCATGCCGATCTGGGCTTCAAGTTCAAGGCCGGCGGCAACGACATCAACATGTTGAAGATTTTTGACGGTCAGTTCTGCGGGCGCTGCCACAACAACTCCATCGCCTGGGGTGTCGAGAACTGCGTATTGTGTCACTCGGGCGTCCCCAACATGAAGACCAGGGTGCACAACAGCACGTCGGACCGCCTCGTCGCGCCGGTCGCTAAGTAGACGGAGTCTGGTATTCGGGGAGCGTCGCCATGAAGAGTCGTATTCAGTTTCATCTCGTCCATGTGATGGCGCTCTGCGCGGTGTTGGGGCTACTGGTTGTCGGTGCGATATCGCTCGCCGGCACGGGGTTGGCGCAGAGCAAAAGCCCTGCAAACACCTTCAACCGGCTGCTGAAATCACCGACGACCGCCAAGAACGCTCCGCCGGCTGAGGACGGGGTTCATGATCCGCAGAATCCCGGCACCACCATGTTGCAATGGCCGTCGGAAGCCTTCACCGAGTTCGACAAGTCCAGTGACGGCAACCAGGTGGACTGGATGTCGATCCTGAGGGCAGGCAAGATTTCCCCCTGGTTCGAATTCGAGAGTCAGACGACTGAGCCGTTCCTGTTCGATCTGGTGATCGTGCGTGAGGTCAAGGGCAGCATGCCCAACGTCGTATTCCCGCACGAGGCGCACACCCAGTGGCTCGACTGCTCGAACTGCCACGATGAGATATTCATTCCGGAGAAAGGCGCAAATCAGATCAGCATGGCCGCAATTCTGCTCGGGCAGAAATGCGGTGTCTGCCATGGCCGCGTCGCTTTTCCCGTAACGGATTGTCGGCGGTGCCATGCTCAACCCAAGACACCGGAAGAGTTGCGCGCGCTCGCAGAGAAATCGAACTGGGCAAAAACGTCCAACACATCGACCGATCAGACGGCTGCCCCCGACAAGAAATAGGCGCCAGCACCCGCCACCCGGAAATCGGTTCTCCCTTCGGGTTCGGCCGGGCGAGGGCCCCTCCAGAAGGAGTGGACGCCATGCGTTATCGTCCCGTGCTGCTCGCTGCAGCCCTGCTTTGCTCCCCCGGATTCGTGGCACCGGCCACTGTAGCCGTGGCCGAACAGCCCGCCGCACGCTTGCCGGCCAGCAAGCCGATCGTCGACCAGAAGAGGTTGCTGGTCGAGAACATGGCCTATCGGTCGACGGCTGCGAAGACCATCGCAGAAAGCGGCGACGCCGAAGCGATCGCGGCACTCGAAAAGGCCAAGAGCCTGATCGAAGAGGCCAAGGCGGACGCCTCGGGAGAGAAGTACAAAGAGGCTGACGAGAAGCTCAATCAGGCGCTGAAGCTGATCAATGAGCAGGCGCGCCGCCTGACGTTCAACTCGGCGGACGCCGAACGCGCCAAGACGATATTCGAGCGTCGACGCCACGCGGTAGAGACCTTTTTGAACGCCTACCAGAGGGTGTCGTCTGATCCCAATGCAAATTCCTCTCAGGTGCCCAAGGAGCATGCGGCCTGGATCGCCGACAAGCTTGCCGAGGCAGATGCTCTGGCAGCCAAGGGCGAGCATGAGAAGGCACAGGCGCCGCTGGAATCCGCCTATGAGCGAACGCGCGAGCTGATCCGCACCATGCGCGCAGGCCAGACCTTGACGCGTGACCTCAACTTCGCGACGCCGGAGGAGGAATATCGCTACGAGCTGAAGCGAAATGACAGCCATTTCGCTCTGCTGGAATTCGCGATCGTGGAAAAGAACCCTCAAGGCAGCATCGTCCCGCGCATCAATGAGAGCCGAGACAAGGCCCGCAGCGTGCGTGGGGCTGCAGAAGCAAAGGCGCAGACGGGAGACTTTCCCGGGGCTATCGCGGAGCTGAACTCTTCGACCCAGATTTTGCTGCAGGCGATAAGGATGAGCGGAATCTACGTACCGGGCTGATCCACAGTAGGGGAGGGAAAGCCATGTTCGCCGCACGTGCAAGATCGCTTGTCATGTGGGCTGCTGCTCTGGCGGTCACCTGCGCATTGTGGAGCGGCGTGACATCGGCACAGCAGCAGACGGGCGCGGCCAAGAGTGAGGCGGAACGCCTGCTCAGCCAGAAGGCGCTGATGCTGGAGGCCTACCTTGGATCACAGCGAGTAGCCGAAGCGCTGAAAAGCGGCGAGCCGCGTAATGTGGAAGCCATAGAACGCGCACGCGCCGACCTTGCCCAGGGGGCGCAGGCACTCGAGAAAGGAGACTTTGCACGCGCCGAGCAAAGTCTTGATGCCGGGTTGCGCCAGGTTTCGACGCTGGTGCTGCAACGCGGTGCTCGGGCGGAAGATCCCGTCAGGAAGAAGGAAGATTTCAAGATCCGGCGCAACCAGATCAACTCGCTCATCCGGGCACTGGAGGCCGGCGGCGATACAGCAGCACTCAGTCCTTGGACGGCGCGCCTGGCGGTTGCCAGGAGAGGGCTGCAACAAGCAGACGACCTCTTCGGTCAGAACAAATTTGCCGAGGCCAATCTCAAGCTTGTCTCGATCTACGAAGATGTGGTGGTGATCGTCAGCGAGGCGCGCCGCAATCAATCGATTGTTTATCGACTCAATTTTGCAACACCCGCCGAAGAATACGCTTATGAACTCGAGCGGAATAAGAGCTATGAAATTCTTGTAGATATCGCGATCGCTGAGAAGCAGAATCCTGATAAGGCTTTGCATCCCTTTATCCGCAAACTCGTCAGTCAAAGTGGCGAGCTGCGGGAAAAGGCGAAGATGCAGGCCGCCAACGGGGAACATGTCGCCGCTATCGGAACCCTTGAGGACGCGACCAAGCACCTTGTCCATGCGCTTCGCAGTGCCGGCGTAATGGTTATGGAGTAAGGGGATTGAGCAGATTCAAGTGGATTGCGCTGTCGCTCCGTAGCGGGGCGACAATCGTTGTCCTGCTGACGCTTGCCAGCTGCACATCCATATCGGTCGACGAGATTAGTTCGTCGAAACCCGTAGAGCGTGGCACTGTCGCGGGCGCGCAGAACAACAACGTCGTCTGGCCTGCCCCGCCGGAGAAAGCGCGCTACAGGCTGAGCGCCGTTCTGATCGGCGAGCAGACGGTTTCGGGTGGCGAATCCAATAAGGGCTTTCTCACGAATTTCGCTGAGGTGATCACGGGCCTTGCGATTGGCGAGAGAAAGTACAAGGAGCTGCTGAGGCCGGCATCTGGTCTGACACTTGAGAACGGCTCTGTTCTGGTCGTTGACGCCGGCCTGAAGGCCTTGGTTCAATTCGATTTTTCCAAGAAGTCTTTCAAGATCTGGGACCAGTCTGGGAGCAACCGCGGGTTCAAGACGCCGATCGCTGTGGTCGAGGATGGCGAAGGTGGCTTTCTGGTTTCCGATTCGGAACTCGGCAAGGTGGTGCGACTTGGCAAGGACGGCCAGCCGCGCGGCGAGTTTGGTGCCAGCGATTTGACGCGCCCGACAGGGCTTGCACGGGATCCCGCAAGCGGCGCGATCTTCGTCGCTGATTCGGCCAAACACGTGGTCAAGAAATTCAGCTCATCAGGTCAGTTGATGGCGACCATCGGCGGGCCGGGCCAGGAAGTCGGTCGCTTCAACGCACCAACCTATCTCAGCTTCGCCAACGGCAGGCTGTTCGTCAGCGACACGCTGAACTTCCGCGTTCAGTCCTTCGATTCCAACGGAACGTCGCCCAAGTCCTTCGGCAAGGCCGGGCTCTATGTGGGGCAGTTCACGCGGCCCAAAGGTGTGGCGGTTGGTGGTGAGGGGCGGATCTATGTTGTCGAATCACGCCAGGATCATCTACTTGTTTTTGATCCCGAGGGCCAACTGCTTCTGCCAATTGAGGGTCGTGCTGAATTCGGTTCGTTTTATTTGCCTGCGGGAGTTTGGACTGATGGAAAGCACAAAGTCTATATCGCCGACATGTTCAATGGCCGCGTCGTCGTCCTAGAAGAACTTACGAAATTGTCCGAGGGGTAGGCATGCGATTTCGACCTTCATTCCTGCCCCCCAAAATCTTCACACCAAGGGTGGTCCTGTCTGCCTGGATCAGTGTGCTGTGTGTGTCCGCGCCAGTGTTCGGACCCGCGCTCGCCGACCGTTTTGCAGACATTGCCAGAACCAAGCATAACCTATCGGTCACCGGACCTGGCGATGTGCGTTCGCAGGAGGACCGGATCTGCGTGTTCTGCCACACGCCGCATGCCGCCAACGACAAGGCACCGCCGCCGCTGTGGAACCGGAAGCTTTCTGGAGCAACCTATAGACCCTACGAGTCGTCGTCATTCGACGCAGGCAAGCGTGTGGGGTGGCTGGAATCGGCTGGCAGGGGACAGCCGGGTGGCGCTTCCAAGCTCTGCCTTTCCTGCCACGATGGAACTGTAGCGCTCGGCTCGGTTCTGGTTCTCGATGGCCGCCAGAATCAGAACATCAATGTCTCAGGCACAGCCCCTGACGGAACGATCCCGGAGGGGAAGGGCGCTTCGACCGGCTTCACCAGGCGGCTCGGTGTCGACCTGACCAACGACCATCCGATCTCCTTCACCTTCGATGACCGACTGGCCGCCGAGGATGGCGAGCTGCGCCGTCCCTCGTCCACTCCGGAATTGGGACCGCCCAGGCCGGGACCGGATCCGGAGCTGCCATTGACGGATAAGCAGCTCCAATGCACCTCGTGCCACGATCCGCATGTGCGCGATGTTGTTGCCGAGAACATCAAGTTCCTGCGGTTGAATCGTTTTCAAGAGATTCCCGCGGTCGGTCCGTTCTTCGACAAGCGGCGCGACCAGATCTGCCTGGGCTGCCATGAGAAGGAAGGCTGGGTCGATTCCGCCCATGCCCACATGAGCGTTGCCAACGAGACCTACACCGCCAGAGCCGCAAACCTGCGAGAGTTCCCGGTCAGTGCGCAGGTCTGGCGCATTGGCTGCCTCAACTGCCATGACGCGCATTCCGTGCCTGGTTCGCGGCGGCTGCTGCGCGAGGCGACCGACAGCGTCCTCACGCCGAAGGTCGGCGGCCAATCCGCTATCGAGGAAGGCTGTTACCAGTGCCATTCCTCGACCGACAACGTGCTGAACGGCCAGAACGGTGCGACTTCGAGCGTTCCCGATATCAAGCAGGACTTCCAGAGCCGGCGGCGCATGCCGATCGATGAACGTCCCGAGGTGCACGATATCGGCACCGGCTCGGAGCCACAGCCGGGTAAGGACTTTATCGAGAGCCGGAGGCTTTTGGGCAGGGGCAACGATCGAAACCGTCATGTCGAGTGTACCGACTGCCACAATCCGCATCGCGTCATCCGCAATCGCATCTTCAATGCTTCGCCAACGGTGCCCGATATCGTAGGCACGCGCGACCGCACCCCAGGAGTGCCGCAGACCAACATCGCTTCTGGTGTCTTGCGCGGTAGCTGGGGCGTGGAGCCGGTCTACGGTTCGCCCAGGTTCCTTGATCCTCCAGTGGTCTTCTCCGTCAAGCGTGGCAACCCGCCCGTGGGTGGTTCCACGCTCGCGTCCGCGCCTTGGGTCACGCGCGAGTATCAGGTCTGCCTGAAGTGCCACTCGACCTACGGCTACACACGGCCGCCTGAGCTGGGACAGAGCCGCGGCGGTACGCCACCGGGGACTAATGACGTGCGGCGCTATACTGATCAGGCCATGGAGTTCCAGGCGCCCCCCGGAGACCAGGGTGAACCGACAACGGTCGTTCCTGGTTCGGGCGGACCCGGCGGAGATCAGGTCAGCGCCAACCATCGATCCTGGCATCCGGTGATCGCGGCGACTGGGCGCACCCTTGCGGTACGCGGCGGCGCTGATGCCAATCTTTGGTTGCCCCCCTGGAACCAGCCGGATCAGATCGGCGTGCAGACAATGTATTGCTCGGATTGCCATGGGTCGGAGACGGCGCCGGGAACGATTATTCCGCAGGGTGGCGAGCACGGCCGTTCGTGGGGACCGCACGGTTCCAACAACAACTTCATTCTCAAAGGCGGCTTCACGGCGCGAACAGGTGCGCCGGGCACGGAAGGCGATATCTGCTTCAAGTGCCACAGCTATCAGAACTACGCGACGCCGGACGGCGATGGTGTGAGGAGCGGTTTCTCGAACGGCGAGGAGAACCTACACGCGTTCCACGCCGATAAGATCGGTCGCATGCAATGCACCTGGTGCCATGTCGCCGTGCCCCATGGCTGGAAGAACAAGGCGCTTCTTGTGAACCTCAACGATGTCGGGCCCGAGGGAGGACTGCCGCCCGGCACGCAGGTGCGCAACAACACCACCGCGCCCTACACCAACGGGCCCTACTATCTCGGGGCAGTGCTGAAGGTTGTCACCTTTGCTCCGAGTGGAGATTGGGACGACAACAATTGCGGCTCAGTCGGTCCTCCCGGCAATGGCGAGACCGGCAAGGACTGGATGAAGGATAGTTCCGAGAACTGCGCGAACCCGCCATGAGGACCGCGACGTGATCGAGACCTTTCGCAGAGTGCTGCGTCGCCTCGGCTCCGTAGAGACGACCTCGGTGTTGATCGTGTTGTGCGCCGTCATTGCGCTGTTGGGGATCTTCCTTCCGATCCGCACATCCAATTGGATGGTGCTCCCCTTCGCGCTGCTGATGGCAAATCTTCTTGCTGCCCTGGCGACCAACGCGCGGCTGAAGAGCCAGTCCATGCTCTTCGCCTTTCATGCCGCTCTGGTTGCCGTGATCGTGCTGGTCGGGCTCGATCGGCTTCATGCGATGCACGGTCGCGTTGAGGTCGCCGAAGGCTCGATGTTTGATGCTTCTGCAGTCGCTGCCGAGCACGGTCTGCTGCACGACTTGCGGCTGGGTGAGGTACGCTTCCTGCAAGGTCCGTTCGAGATCACATACGCGCCGGGAATGAAACGACGTGAGACGGAAAGCGTCATTCGCATACCCGAGCAGAATGGCGGATGGCGCGAGGTGCGGGTTGGTGACCATACGCCGCTGATCTTCGGCGACTACCGCTTCTACACAACCCACAACAAGGGTTTCGCGCCGATCGTAACCTACGTGAGCGCATCCGGTGACTCGCGGACCGGCGCGATCCACATGCCGTCCTATCCGATGAACGAGAACAAGCAGGGACTAGCCTGGACGCCACCTGGAGCCACCAAGCCGTTGAAGGTTTGGCTGCATATCCCCGAACCGGTGTTCGACGAGGCCAAGGCGTGGAAGTTCGTTAAGCCGACCAACACGCGGCTGGTGCTCATCGACGGCGATGAACGCCACGAATTGAGTGTTGGTGAGGTCGTCTCGCTCGGCTCGGCTCAGCTCCGCTACGACGGGCTGCGCAGCTGGATGGGATACACCATAGTCGGCCAATCCATGATCCATTGGATCGCTGCGGCCAGTCTGATGGCCTGCCTCGC